>NZ_JBAGKD010000001.1:0-783749 GCF_037034205.1 Nocardia sp. SSK8 | reverse complement strand
CAGTCGCGCGGCGCAGCAGACAGTCGCGCGGCGCGTTGGCAGTAGGCGCTGGTCAGCGGTCGAGCAGGGCGACGCATTCGACGTGGTGGGTGCCGGGGAAAGCGTCGAAGGCGCGCAGGTCGGCCAGGTGGTAGCCCACGTCCAGGTACAGGCCGAGGTCGCGGGCGAAGGAGGCCGGGTCGCAGCCGATGTGGACGATGCGGCGGGGGTCGGCGTCGGCGATGGCGGCGACGACCTCTTTGCCCGCGCCCGCGCGCGGCGGGTCCAGGACGACGATCTCGGGTGAGCCGGTGGCCGAGCGGGCCCAGCGTTCGACGCGGTCGGCGCGCAGCTCCAGCCAGGGCAGGTCGCGCAGGGCGGCGACACCGTCGGCGACCGCGCCCCGGGCCGACTCGACCGCGGCGACCGCGCCGGTCTGGCCGGTCTGCTCGGCCAGGCGCGCGGCGAAGACGCCGACACCGCTGTAGAGATCCCAGCCCGACCCACCGGGGGCCAGACCCGACCAGTCGGCCACGAGATCGGAATAGCACTGCGCGGCCCGGTGATGGGCCTGCCAGAAGCCGGTCGCCGCGAGTTCCCAGCGTCTGCCCGCCACGTATTCCACCGCGCGGCCGGTGCCCGCCAGCACCCATTCCTCGCGGGGGGCGTTGGTGGCGGACTTGCGGGCAGCGGCGCGGTCGCGGATCGCGCCGCGGTCGTCGCGCACGGGAGCGCCGGAATGCTTGCGCCGGGCGGGGTGGTGTCCGCGGCCGCGGGTCGCGCCGCGCGGGGTGGCGGGACGGCCGCCGGGGCGGGTGGTGTCGTCGGCGGCCAGTTCCACGATATGGCGCACGCCGTCGCCGTCGACGGCCACCACCAGATCGCTGCCGGGGGTCCAGCGGCGTTCGGCGACACCGTCGAGGGCGCCCGCGACCGGCTGCGGACAGCGCAGGTCGGGCAGCACGGCGGTGCTGCGGTAGCGGTGCACACCGGCGCGGCCGTGCTCGTCGACGACCAGGCGCACCCTGGTCCGCCAGCCGCCGGTGATCTCGGGGTCGTCCCCGGCGATCGGCTCCACCGCGAACTCGGGGTCGATTCCGGCCAGCCTGCGCAGCTGTTCGGCCACCACGGTGGCCTTGAGCGCGCGCTGGGCGGCGGGGGTGGCGAAGGAGAAGTCGCAGCAGCCCGCGCCGCCGGGACCGGAGACCGGGCAGGTCGCGGGGACACGGTCCGCGGAGGCCTCGATGACCTCCACCGCGTCGGCGCGGCAGAACGAGCCGCCGCGGTCCTCGGTCACCCGCGCGCGCACCAGCTCCCCGGGCAGGCCGTGTCGCACGAAGACCACCCGGCCCTCGTGCCGTCCGACGCAGAATCCGCCGTGGCCGGGCGGGCCGAGCCGGATCTCGAATTCCTGTCCACGCCAGTCGCTCACGCGGCGCACCTGCTCACTGTCTCGATGTGCGCGCGGCTCATCCGCGACGCCCCGGTTCTTCGAATCCGCGCCGCACCGACCCCGGCGCGTTGCCCTCGGCGGCCTGCTTGGCCCGGGTGGACGAGCTCAGCTGCCACGGCACGCTGGTCACCATCACGCCCGGCTCGAACAGGAGCCTGCCCTTGAGCCGCAGCGCCGACTGGTTGTGCAGCACCTGCTCCCACCAGTGCCCGACCACGTACTCGGGGATGAACACGGTGACAACATCGCGCGGGGCGTCCTTGCGGACCCGCTTGACGTATTCCAGCACCGGTTTGGTGATCTCGCGATACGGCGACTCGATCACCTTCAGCGGCACATTGATCTCGCTGTTCTCCCACTCGCGCACCAGCCTGCGGGTGTCGGCGTCGTCCACGTTGACCGTGATCGCTTCCAGCGTGTCCGGGCGGGTGGCCCTGGCGTAGGCCAGCGCGCGCCGGGTGGGCAGGTGCAGCTTGGAGACCAGCACGATGGAGTGGGTGCGGCTGGGCAGCACGCCGTCCCAGTCGGATTCGTCGAGTTCGCGCGAGACCGAGTCGTAGTGGCGGCGGATGAGTTTCATCACCACGAAGATCGCCACCATGGTGAAGATCGCGATGTAGGCACCGGCGAAGAACTTGGTGATCAGCACGATCACCAGGACCGCGCCGGTGGCGGTGAGGCCGATGGCGTTGATCACCCGGGAGCGCTTCATCTTCGCGCGCTGCGCCGGATCGGTCTCGGTGCGCAGCAGCCGCGTCCAGTGCCGCAGCATGCCGGTCTGGCTCAGCACGAATGAGACGAACACCCCGACGATGTAGAGCTGGATGAGCTTGGTCACCTCGGCCCCGAAGAACACCACGAACGCGATCGCCGCGCCGGCCAGGAACAGGATGCCGTTGGAGAAGGCCAGCCGGTCGCCGCGGGTGTGCAGCTGCCGGGGCAGGTAGCGGTCCTGGGCCAGGATCGAGCCGAGCACCGGGAAACCGTTGAAGGCGGTGTTGGCCGCCAGCACCAGGATCAGCGCGGTGACGATCGTGATGAAGAAGAAACCGATCGGGAAACCGTGGAAGACGGCCTCGGCCAGCTGGGCGATGAGGGTCTTCTGGTGGTAGTCGGCGGGGGCGCCGATCAGGTGCGCGGTGTCGTGGGCGTAGACGATGCCGATCTTCTGCGCCAGGATGATGATGCCCATCAGCAGCGCGATCGCGATGGCGCCCAGCATGAGCAGCGTGGTCGCGGCATTGCGCGACTTGGGCTTGCGGAAGGCGGGCACGCCGTTGCTGATGGCCTCCACACCGGTCAGCGCGGCGCAGCCGGAGGAGAACGAGCGCGCGATCAGGAAGGCGAAGGCCAGCCCGTAGAGGTGCTCGTCCTCGGCCTCCAGCCCGAAACCGGCGGATACGGCGTGGATGTCGTCGCCGAGCACGAAGATCCGGAACAGGCCCCAGCCCAGCATCACGGCCATGCCGATGATGAACGCGTAGGTGGGCACGGCGAAGGCCTTGCCGGATTCGCGCACCCCGCGCAGGTTGATCGCGGTGAGCACGGCGATGGCGACCACCGCGAACAGCACCTTGTGGGTGGCCACGAACGGGATGGCCGAGCCGATGTTGGAGGCGGCCGAGGAGATCGAGACCGCCACGGTGAGCACGTAGTCGACCAGCAGCGCGCTGCCGACGGTCAGGCCCGCGTTGGGGCCCAGGTTCTTCGTCGCGACCTCGTAGTCGCCGCCGCCGGAGGGATAGGCGTGCACGTTCTGCCGGTAGCTGGCGACCACCACGGCCATCACCAGTGCCACCGCCAGCCCCACCCACGGCGCGTAGACGTAGGCCGAGATCCCCGCCGCCGAGAGCACCAGGAAGATCTCCTCCGGCGCGTAGGCCACCGAGGACATCGCGTCGGAGGCGAACACCGGAAGGGCGATACGCTTGGGCAACAACGTGTGGCCGAGCGAATCGCTGCGGAACGGCCTGCCCAGCAGCACGCGCTTGGCTGCCGTCGTCAACTTGGACACCGGGCTCAGCATAGAGGAGTTCATCGGCCCCCTCGCGCGCACGCTCACCGGGCGCGACGGCGGCGTGGCGCGTGTTTGCGCCGTCGCGGCGAGGGGAAAATGCCGAAGGGAGGACCGGCGGGTACGGTCCTTGCCGGACGTGCCACTGCGGTGGCGAGGGAACGAGGGTGCGCGGTGTACGTAGTGATCATGGGGTGCGGGCGGGTGGGCTCGTCGCTGGCGCGTGCCCTGGTCCGGGTCGGGCACGAGGTGACGGTGATCGACCGCGATCCCAGTGCGTTCCGGCGGCTGGGTGAGGGCTTCCCCGGCCAGGAGGTGATCGGGGTCGGCTTCGACCGGGATGTGCTGACCCGCGCGGGCATCGAGCGGGCCGACGCGTTCGCGGCGGTGTCCTCCGGCGACAACTCCAACATCATCTCGGCCCGGGTGGCCAGGGAGATGTTCGGCGTGGAGCGCGTGGTGGCGCGGATCTACGACGCCAAGCGCGCCGAGGTCTACGAGCGCCTGGGCATTCCCACCATCGCGACGGTGCCGTGGACCACCGACCGGTTCCTGCGCACCCTGATCGGCGACAACTCGACCACCACCTGGCGCGAACCCACCGGCGCGGTGGCGGTGACCCAGCTGACCCTGCACGAGGAGTGGTTCGGGCGCACCGTGCGCGATCTGGAACGCGACCTCGGGGTGCGGGTGGCCTTCCTGCTGCGCTTCGGCCGGGGCGTGCTGCCGGATTCCAAGGCGATCGTGCAGGCCGACGACGTCGTCTATGTGGCCGCCACCTCCGGCAGTGTCGGCGAGGTCGTCGCCTTGGCCGCCAAGCCCCCCGTGAGCGAGGACTGAACATGAAGGTGGCCATCGCCGGAGCGGGCGCGGTGGGGCGCTCGATCGCCAGGGAACTGCTGCGCGGCGGGCATCGGGTGATGCTGCTCGAGCGTCAGCTCGACCACATCGACCCCGCCGCCATCCCGGACGCGGTCTGGGTACACGCCGATGCCTGTGAGCTCGCGCTGCTGGAGAACGCCGAGCTCGAGACCTACGAGGTGGTCATCGCGGCCACCGGCGACGACAAGGCGAATCTGGTGCACAGCCTGCTCGCCAAGACCGAGTTCGGGGTGCGCCGGGTGGTGGCCCGGGTCAACGATCCGCGCAACGAGTGGCTCTTCGACGAGTCGTGGGGCGTGGACGTGGCCGTGTCGACGCCGCGGCTGCTGGCCTCGCTGGTCGAGGAGGCGGTGTCGGTGGGTGATCTGGTGCGGCTGATGACATTGCGTCAGGGCCAGGCCAATCTGGTGGAGATCACCCTGCCCGCCGACACCCAGCTGGCGGGCAAGCCGGTGCGCAGCCTGCGCATGCCGCGCGACACCGCGCTGGTGACGATCCTGCGCGGCGGGCGGGTGATCGTGCCACAGCCCGACGACCCGTTCGAGGGCGAGGACGAACTGCTGTTCGTCACCTCGGTGGAAGCCGAGGAAGACCTGCGCTTGGCGCTGGCCACCCACGGCATCGGGTCCTGACTCAGGCCGTCTTCAGCTCGGCGCGCAGCTTGTTCAGCGCGCGATGCTGCATCACCCGCACCACGCCCGGGCTGGTGCCGATGGCCTCGGCGGTCTGCGCGGCACTCCAGCCGAGCACGATCCGCATGACCAGCACCTCGCGGTGGTTGGGGGCCAGCACCTTCATCAGTTCGTGGGTGGCGGCGCGGCGTTCGAAGGCCATCGCCCACTCCTCCGGGCCCGCCGCGGCGCTGGCGGTGTCGGGCAGGTCGGCCATCGGATAGGCGACGTGCTTGCCCCGGCGGAACGCGTCGGAGACCTTGTTGGCGGCGATCCCGTAGACGAAGGCCAGGAACGACTTGCCCTGGTCGCGGTAGCGCGGGATGGCGGTGACGGTGGCCATCAGCACTTCCTGGGTGACGTCGTCGGCGGTGACGGTGAGATGGCCGGTGGCGCCCATCCGCGCCGAGCAGTAGCGCCGCACCAGCGGGTGGATCAGGCGCACGATCTCGGCGACGGCGTCGCGGTCGCCACGCGCGGCCGCGCCGACGAGCGCGTCGAGCCGGGCGGCGATGCGCTTGCTCTCCGACAGCGCGGGGGCGGTGCTCTTCGGCGCGCCGGAGGGTCGGTGCTCGGAAGCCGTCATGGTCGCCGGTCCTCTCACGATCAGTGCGTATGTCCTACGCATTGATCGTGCGCCGGTCGGACGGCCGGAACCAGGCACCCCAGGGTGGGTACTGCCCCACCTCCGGCGGCGATCCGGTTACCGGGTGGCGGGAGCGGAATCCGTTCCGGCACCGGAGGTGTCGACCGGCAGGTGCCCGGCGCGGCGCACCGCCCAGATGGTCACCACCAGCGCCACCCCGGTCAGCGGCCAGCCCATCGCGATGCGGGCCACGGCCAGCCAGGTGGTGTGGTCGGTGTCGTAGAGCTGCGACTGCACCAGGTAGCGGGCACCGAAGACGACCACCCAGACCACGGTGGCCAGGTTGTAGAGCTTGCGCACGCGCGCGTCGGTGCGCCAGGCGCTGCCGTGGCCGTTGAGCGCGCCCCAGATCACCCCGACCAGCGGGCGGCGCAGCAGGATCGACAGCGCGAACACGCCCGCGTAGACGAGGCTGGTGTAGATGCCGAACAGGAAGAAGCCCTTGGCCTCGCCCATCCGGTAGGCGATGAAGGCGCACACGCCGACCCCGAGGAAGCCGGAGATGGCGGGCTGGACCGGGTCGTGGCGCACCAGGCGCCAGATCAGCACGGCCGCCGCCACGCCGAGCGCGGCCCAGATTGCGGCGGTCAGCCCGGCCAGGGTGTTCACCGGGACGAAGACCAGGACCGGGAGGGTGGAGTAGATCAGGCCGCTGAAGCCGCCCAGCTGCTCGAGCAGGGTCTGTTCGGCCTTCTCGACCTCGGCGTCGGTGTCCGGGTCGACCGGATCAGCGGTGGCCACGGGCAGCACCACGGTCGATTCGGGGTCCGCGGGCACGCGGTACTCGTCGCTGGAGGGCATACGTCAGCTGTTCCCGCGCAATTCGTAGTAGGGGTTGAAGATCACCTTGCGGCCGTCGCGATCGCCGACCCGGCCGCGGACCATGATGCGCCTGCCCGGTTCGATCCCGGGAATGCGCCTGCGCCCGATCCAGACCAGGGTGATCGCATCGGTGCCGTCGAAGAACTCGGCCTGCACGGTCGCGCCCGCCGCCTTCGGACACGCCTCGACACTGCGGAGCCTGCCGACGATGGTGGCTTCCTCGCCACGACAACAGTCCGCGGCGCGCCGGGCACCGGAGGCGTCGGCCGTCTCCGCCAGTTCCTCGGCGTCGAGCTCGTCGATATCGGCGGTGAGACGGCGGCCCAGCCGACGGAAATATCCCGAGTCCGGACCGGATCCCGACTTGGCTGACGACATGACACGCTTCTCCCGCTAGTTGGCCGTACACCGCCACTGTAGATGGGCAAACGGTCGGCCGCTACGCTCGGCCTGTGTTGCGCACCCCACCCCAGGTCACCGTGGTCGCCCTGCCCGGAACCGGTTCCGACGCCGATTTCGCCGCCCGCGCTTTCGGACCGGCAGCGGCCGCGCGCGGATGGGCGTTGCACGCCGTGGAACCGGAGCCGCGGGCCGTGATCGCGAGCTACACCGCGGCTTTGGACGCGGCCGCGGCGCGCGGTCCGGTCCTGGCCGCGGGCATCTCCCTCGGCGCCGCGGTGGCACTCGACTGGGCAGCCGGGCACCCGGCCGCGGTGGTCGGTGTTCTCGCAGCATTACCCGCCTGGACGGGTGCCGAAACCGCCGCCTGCCCCGCCGCCCTCAGCGCCGCGGTTACCGCGGAGCAACTGCGCGCCGACGGCCTCGACGCGGTGCTCGAGCGGATGCGCGCGTCGAGCCCGCCGTGGCTGGCCGCCGCGCTCACCCAGTCCTGGCGGAGCCAGTGGCCGCACCTGCCGGACGCGCTCGACGAGGCCGCGTCCTACCGCTGGCCCGAACTCGACCGGCTGGCGCGGACCCGGACCCCGGTCGCGGTGGTCGGCGCCACCGACGACCCGGTCCACCCCATCACCGTCGCCGAACAGTGGGCGGCGGCCCTCCCCCACGCGGATCTCGCCCGCGTGCGCTTGGACGAACTCGGCGAGAACCCCGCGATCCTCGGAAACACCGGCTGCGCCGCCCTCGATCGGCTGACCACCGCGCCGGTCCGCTAGTTGAGGCCCAGCTGCTGCATGGCCGAACCGTCCGCGCCACGGCGCGGCTCGTCGGGCAGCTGCGGCGGCAACGCCGAGGCGGGCGGGGCCGCGGCCGCGGCGGCCTGGGCGGCCATCGCCTGCTGCTGGGCCAGCACCTGCTGCTGATGGGCGGCCGCGAGCTGCTCGGCGAGTTCCTGCGGCAGCACCACGGGCAGCGGGTCACGAACCGGCAGCGGCTCGCTGCCACGGCGCACCACGGCGTCGGCGAGCACCGCGCGGGCGGCGGTGATCAGCGGGCTGCGGTCGTCGACGGCGCCCGAGGGGCCCGCGGCGACCAGGCGGATCATCCAGCGCGGGCCGTCGACACCGATGAAGCGCAGATCGGCGCCCTCGGTGATCGCCTTGACCTCGCGTCCCCACGGGCCTTCCTCGACCGCGACGCTCGCGCCGTCACCGCGCAGCGATTCGGCCAGATCCGCGGCGACCGTGCGCCACTGCCCGGCCGATTTCGGGGCCGCGTAGGCGGCCACGGTGAGCCTGCCGTGTTCGGTGGCCAGGTGCACCGCCTGCGGGGTGCCGTCGGGGCTCATCTCCACCTGGAGCTGGCCGCCCTGGGGCACCGGGATCAGCACCGAGCCGAGGTCGAGGCGCTGGGCGACGACCTCGTCGGAGACCTCGCTGATGTCGTACGGACCGGCGGCGGCATCGGGTTCGTGGTCGAAGTTGCCGTAGATGCGCTCGTCGGTGGGGGCGTCGTCGAAGTCGAGGTGCGCGAAGTCCGGGCGGGGGAACTCGTCGGTGTCGTACTCGTCCTCGTCGTAGCCGTCGTCGAGGTAGCCGTCGTCGTCGTAGGCCTCGTCGTAGACGGGTTCGTCCTCGCGCCTGCCGCGCTTCTTCTTACCGAAAAGACCCATTACGCCTCCTCATCGGTCAGGCTCGCGTGCCCGCCGCTGGAACCGTATCCGCCTGCGCCGCGGGCGGTCTCGTCGAGATCGTCGACCTCGGTGAAGCCGACCAGCTCGACGCGCTGCACCAGCAGCTGCGCGATGCGGTCGCCGCGGCGCAGCTCGACGGCGGTGCGCGGGTCATGGTTGATCAGGCACACCTTGATCTCGCCGCGGTAGCCGGCGTCGATCGTGCCCGGGGTGTTGACCACCGACAGCCCCGCCTTGGCCGCCAGACCGGACCGGGGATGGATCAGGCCGACCGTACCGACCGGCAACGCGATCGCGATCCCGGTGCCGACCAGCACTCGCTCGCCGGGCTCGATGATCACGTCTTCGGTGGTACAGAGATCGACGCCCGCATCACCCGGATGGGCACGCGTCGGCACGGGGATGCCGGGATCGAGCCGCCGCAGCGGAATCGGTGCAAGTGCGTTCACATCGGTCGAGCCTACGCGTTCGTGCGCCCGACCTTGCGCTTAGCGCCCCGGCGCGGTGGCTTACTCTGGACAGGTGCCCGACCAGCCCCACGCAGCGACCACCGACCCCGACCGGCCCGCGCCGTCCGCGCAGCGCCCGTCGCCCTACCGGGAACGGTTGTGGGTGCCGCTGTGGTGGTGGCCGATCGGCTTCGCGATCGCCGGTCTGCTGGCCGCCGAGATCCACATGGGCGCGCCGGGCCTGCGGGCCTGGCTGCCGTATGTGCTGCTCGCACCGGTGCCGGTGTGGATTCTGTTGTGGATGAGCAGGCATCGCCTGGAGGTCACCGTCTCGCCCGAGGGTGCCGCGGAACTGCGGGTCGATCGGGCCCACCTGCCGGTGAGCTTCGTCGCGCGGGCCGCGGCCGTCGCGCCGACGGCCAAGAGCGCGGCGCTGGGCCGTCAGCTCGACCCCGCCGCCTATGTGCAGCACCGGGCCTGGATCGGGCCGATGGCGCTGCTGGTCCTCGACGACCCGGACGACCCGACGCCGTACTGGTTGATCAGTACGCGCAGGCCGGACCGGGTTCTGGCCGCGCTCGGGCTTCCGAGCGCGGGCTGACCCGTCGTCTTCGTCTAGGCGGCGCAGTCCATGCAGATCAGCTGCCCACCTTTTTCGGTGGCCAGGCGGCTGCGATGGTGCACGAGGAAACAGCTCGAGCAGGTGAACTCGTCGGCCTGCTTCGGGATGACCCGAACGCTGAGTACTTCCTCGGACAGGTCCGCGCCGGGAAGCTCGAACGATTCCGCTGTATCGGACTCGTCGATGTCCACGACGGCGGACTGCGCCTCGTTGCGGCGGGCCTTCAGCTCCTCGAGCGAATCCTCCGACACTTCGTCGGATTCGGTGCGCCGCGGTGCGTCATAGTCGGTTGCCATGTCGTCTTCCCCTCAGTCCTTACTCCGTATATCCCGGATCGGTGCGATTGCCGTTCCCCGTGAGGGTCCGGCGTTCGTACCGCCCCGCCGGTGGTGCACCTCACACGTACACCGGCCGCCTATCAGCGCCGATCTGCGAGGATCAACTCCGACAGCGTTCGGTTAACGCAGGACATGCCCTTGTTGTTCCCGCGACCGACCACCGTTTCACCGGTGATTATTCGATCTGGGCGGCCAGACAATAGCGGACCTACGGACAAATGTCGCAATCAAAACCCGGCCGAGTCGAAACCGACGACGAATCTTCACCTCGCGGGAAACTCGCCGAGACATCCCGCACTCACGCACCCGCCGCGGACTCGTAGAGTGAGCGCGTGGTTTCACTGATCACCGAAGGCAGCGCGACCGATCGCGACGGCAATCCCTTCCCGCGGCGGCGCCCCGAGCTCTGGCTCGTGCTCGTCCTGGTGCTGGCTCTGCTCAGCCTGTTCGTCTGGATCACGGCGTTTCGCACCCATGACGACAGCAACGAGCCGATGGCCTGCAACGCACCGAGCACGCCCACCGGAACCAGCGCGCCCCAGCCCGCGCCGCTGGGGTCGCGGGTGAGCCCGTCGCGCCTCGACGACGTCGACCCGGCGGCCCTGTCGGACTCGAAGGTGCGCGTCTTCAACGCCAACGGCCAGAGCGGCCAGGCCGGTCACATCGCCTCGGCGCTGGGCGACCTCGGCTTCGCCGGCGCGCCAGGGACACAGGTCGGTAACGATCCGGTCTACGTCAACGGCGACCTCACCTGCACCGGGCAGATCCGCTTCGGCGTCAACGGCAGGCCCGCCGCGGCCTCGGTCCAGCTGGTCGCCCCGTGCGCCGAGCTGATCGAGGACTCGCGCACCGACGACACCGTGGATCTGGTGCTCGGCGTGGCCTTCGGCGAATCGCTGCGGCCCGGCGCCGACGCCGAAGAGGTGCTGCGCTCGCTGAAGAACCTCGCGCCGGGGTCGGGATCGTCGTCCATCGACCCCGACCTACTCGAGGCCGCCCGCACCGTCTCCTGCTGAGCGGGCTCAGTCCGGCAGCGGGGTGAACGCGCCCGCCCGGTCCAGCAGCGCGGTCAGTTCGGCCGCGACACCCGGGGCGGCCACCACGGTCAGCTCCCCCTCGGCACCACCGACGGTGACCGCGGGGACCCGCACCACCGCGCCCGCCTCGGCGGCGATCAGCGCGCCCGCGGCCCAGTCCCAGGCGTTGAGGCCGTGCTCGTAGTAGGCGTCGAGCCTGCCCGCGGCCACATGGCACAGGTCCATCGCCGCCGCGCCGAGCCTGCGGATGTCGCGGATGCGCGGCAGCACCTCGGTGAGCACCCGGGCCTGGCTGGCGCGCCGGGCCCGGCCGTAGGCGAAGCCGGTGCCGACCAGCGCGACGTCGAGGGAGTCCTCGGTGGCGCAGGCCAGGGTGGTGGCGGTGCCGTCGGCCGTCACCGACCGCGCGCCGCCGCCGCGCGCGGCGCTGTAGGTGGTCGCGGTGGCCACGTCGACGACGGCGCCGGCCACCGGCTGCCCGTCGCGCACGGCGGCGACCGAGATCGCGTAGCCGGGCAGGCCGTAGAGGAAGTTGACGGTGCCGTCGATCGGGTCGACGATCCAGGTGATCGCGCCGGGTGCGGTGGCGCCCACGTCGCCGCCGCCCTCCTCGCCGAGGATCGCGTCGGCGGGCCTGCGCTCGGCGAGCAGCGCGCGGATGAGCTGTTCGGATTCGGTGTCGACGACGGTGACCGGGTCGGTCACGTGACCCTTGGTGGCCACGGCGCCGTCGACCGGGCCGTCCGCGGCGAAGACCTGCGGCCTGCGGGCGCGCACATGGGCGGCCGCGGCTTCGGCCAGCTCGACGGCCAGCAGCCGCAGCTGCTCGTCGCCGTCGGTGGCGCCGGGAACGGTCGGGGTCCGGGATGCGGTGTAGTCGGGCACGACTCCATCGGATCACATGTCGCGCCGCCGATCGCCGGGAGTGACTACCGCTACTCTTTGTCAGGCACATCGACCGCGTCAGGCAAGGGGTTGCACCATGTCCGCTCGGGGGCACGCATTCGGCATCGATATCGGCGGTAGCGGGGTGAAGGGCGCGCTGGTCGATCTGGCCACCGGCCTGCTCACGCACGACCGGATCAAGATCGCCACACCACATCCCGCCACGCCCGAGGCGGTGGCCGGTGCCGTCGCCGAGCTGGTGGCGAAGGCCGGGTGGGACGGCCCGGTGGGGCTCACCATGCCGTGCGTGGTGCTCGACGGCCACGCCAGGACCGCCGCCAACATCGACCCGGCCTGGATCGGCACCGACACCCGCGCGCTGTTCTCCGCGGCGCTGGGCGGGCGCCCGGTGACGGTGGTCAACGACGCCGACGCCGCGGGCCTGGCCGAGGACCGCTACGGCTCGGCGCGCGACCTGCACGGGCTGACCATCATGCTCACCTTCGGCACCGGCATCGGCTCGGCACTGCTCTACGACGGCACCCTGGTGCCCAACTCCGAGCTGGGCCACATCCTGGTCGGCGCGGACGAGGCCGAGCATCTGGCCGCCGCCTCGATCAAGGATCGCGAGGAGCTGGACTATCCGGCGTGGGCGCGCCGGGTGAGCACCGTGCTGACCACCATCGAGGACCTGTTCTGGCCGAAGGTGTTCATCGCCGGTGGTGGCATCAGCCGCGACCACGAGCAGTGGATCCCGTTGCTCACCAACAGGACTCCGGTGATTCCGGCTGTGTTGAAGAACACCGCGGGTATCGTCGGCGCGGCCATGGCCATCGACGCGGGCCTCGCGCCCTGACCCGCCGCGACAGGTGGCGCAACGCCTCGGTGGCATCGTGCCATGAGTACCCTGGTTGGATCGTTACAATGGAACACGTCCGGCGGTGAGCCGGTGAAACCTTCCGGCCGCGGCCGGTCGCGCGCGAGCCGGTGCAACCGCCTGCCGTACCCGACCGACGCACCGCCGGTGCAACCCGACCGACCGCTCCGCCGGAAAATCACTCTGGCGTGACGCCGCACGAGACCGTCACGAAAGGGCGTACGTGGTAGCCACGAATACCCGTCAGACCGCCGACTCGGCCGACGCCGACGCCGACGCCGCCACCCCGGCCAAAAAGGCTCCGGCCAAGAAGGCCGCCGCCAAGAAGGCCCCGGCGAAGAAGGCCGCTGCCAAGAAGGCTCCGGCGAAGAAGGCTGCCGCCAAGAAGGCTCCGGCGAAGAAGGCCGCTGCCAAGAAGGCGACCGCCGCCGAGGGTGGCGAGGAGCAGCTCGACGACGAGTCGATCGAACTCGACGACCTCGGCGATCTGGAGGTCTCCGAGGACGAGCTCACCGACGGTGAGACGCTGGTCGAGGAGGCCACCGAGGAGACCGCCGAGGCCGAGACCGAGGAGCCCTCCGAGAAGGACAAGGCCTCCGGCGATTTCGTCTGGGACGAGGAGGAGTCCGAGGCGCTGCGCCAGGCGCGCAAGGACGCCGAGCTCACCGCGTCGGCCGACTCGGTGCGCGCCTACCTCAAGCAGATCGGCAAGGTCGCGCTGCTCAACGCGGAGGAGGAGGTCGAACTCGCCAAGCGGATCGAGGCGGGCCTGTTCGCCGCGGAGAAGATGCGCGAGTTCGCCGAGGCGGGCGAGAAGCTCTCGGTCACCACGCGGCGCGATTTCAACTGGATCGTGCGCGACGGCAACCGGGCCAAGAACCACCTGCTCGAGGCCAACCTGCGTCTGGTGGTCTCGCTGGCCAAGCGCTACACCGGCCGTGGCATGGCGTTCCTGGACCTGATCCAGGAGGGCAACCTGGGTCTGATCCGCGCGGTCGAGAAGTTCGACTACACCAAGGGTTACAAGTTCTCGACCTACGCGACGTGGTGGATCCGGCAGGCCATCACCCGCGCGATGGCCGATCAGGCCCGCACCATCCGTATCCCGGTGCACATGGTCGAGGTCATCAACAAGCTCGGCCGCATCCAGCGCGAGCTGCTCCAGGACCTGGGCCGCGAGCCCACGCCGGAGGAGCTGGCCAAGGAAATGGACATCACGCCGGAGAAGGTCCTCGAGATCCAGCAGTACGCGCGCGAGCCCATCTCGCTGGACCAGACCATCGGCGACGAGGGCGACAGCCAGCTCGGCGACTTCATCGAGGACTCCGAGGCCGTCGTCGCGGTCGACGCGGTGAGCTTCACCCTGCTGCAGGATCAGCTGCAGTCGGTGCTGGAGACGCTGTCCGAGCGCGAGGCGGGCGTGGTGCGGCTGCGCTTCGGCCTGACCGACGGTCAGCCGCGCACCCTGGACGAGATCGGCCAGGTCTACGGCGTCACCCGGGAGCGCATCCGCCAGATCGAGTCGAAGACGATGAGCAAGTTGCGCCACCCGAGCCGGTCGCAGGTGCTGCGCGACTACCTCGACTGAGCGGGTCCCCCGCGGCGAGGCCCGCGTTCTCCCTCCGGGGTGGACGCGGGCCTCTTTTTATTTCCGAATGAACATTCCGAGCAGTTCGTATTTCCCGGCGCGCCCGACGGTAATCGTTTCGTGATCAACCCCACAGTGCGCAATTGCGCTGCGAGTGACGCGGATTCGCGATCTTCACCGTATCGTCACAGGCAGTTTTTCGTTCTACTGCTGCCAGGTCTGCAGTACTGGCATTGAGGGTTTTTCGCGGCGTGCTCGACATCTATCACTTCAGCTACGGCTGGATCACTCCCGTTCTCGCGTACTTCATGTCGGTCACCGGATGCCTGCTCGGCCTGCAGTGCGCCGCCCGCGGCCGCAATGCCACCGAGGGCCGCACGGGCTGGCTGATCGGCGCCGCGGTGGCCATCGGCGGAACCGGCATCTGGGTCATGCATTTCATCGCCATGCTGGGTTTCAGCATCCGGGGCGCCGATATCCGCTACGACATTCCGCTGACGCTGTTCAGCGCGGTGACGGCGATGGTGGTGGTCGGGATCGGGTTGTTCATGGTCAACAAACCGCAGCCGACGGTGCGTTCGCTGCTGTCCGGCGGCACGATCACCGGCCTCGGGGTCGGCACCATGCACTACACCGGCATGTACGCGATGAAGTCGACCGCGACAGTGAGTTACGACGCGGGATTGGTCACGCTGTCGATGGTGATCGCGGTGGTCGCCTCGGTGGTGGCGCTGTGGTTCACGTTGCGCGTCAAGGGTTTTCTGGCGACGGTCGGCGCCGCGCTGATCATGGGCGTGGCCGTGTGCGGCATGCACTACACGGGCATGGCCGCGATGCACGCGCACTCCAATCACCACGCCGCCCCGCCCACCGGCGCCGGGGCGATGGATCTGCTCGCGCCGCTGATCGGGGCCAGCAGCATCGTCACCATGCTGGTGCTGATCAGCGTGAGCCTCACCGAGATCGAGAACGAGGAGGCGCTGCCGCGGATGTGGCTGACCTCCCGGCACCAGCCGCGACCGCGCCCCACCCCGGCGCCCGTCGCGCCCGCCGCGCCGCAGCCCGCGCCGGGTGGACCGGTCCGCGAGCCGATCGAGTACCGCACCGAGGAATTGGTCTACGACGGTGTCGGCAGCTGGCCGCGCCGGGTCGTGGACTGATCAGGCCGACACCGAAGCCGTGCGGCGCCGGGCGAATTCGGCCACCGGCTCCACGATCCTGGCCGCGATCGGCCCCAGTATCGCCATCAGCAGCACATAGGCCGAGGCGAGCGCGGCCAGGCGCGCGTCGACCGTGCCGTAGCCGATCGCGAGTCCGGCGATGACGATGGAGAACTCGCCGCGCGCCACCAGCGCGGCGCCCGCCCTGGCCCGGCCCATCCGCCGGATGCCCTGCCTGCCCGCCGCCCACCAGCCCACCGCCACCTTGGTGACGGCGGTGACCACCGCCAGCACCACCGCCCAGCCGAACACCGGCGGCACCGCGCCCGGGTCGATGGACAGGCCGAAGGCGACGAAGAACAGCGCCGCGAACAGATCCCGCAGCGGTTCGAGCACCTTGGTGGCCTCGTGCGCGGTGGACCCCGAGATGGCGATGCCGAGCAGGAACGCCCCGACCGCGGCGGAGACGTTCAGTGCCGAGGCCACCCCCGCCACCAGCAGCGCCGAACCGAGCAGCTGCAGCAGGAACACCTCACGATCGGCACTGTCGAGCACCGCCGAGACGACCCGGCCGAAGCGCAGCGCCACCACCAGCACCACGGTGATGGTGGCCAGCGCGATCGCCAGCGATACCAGGCCGCTGAGCAGGCTCAGGCCCGCCAGCATCATCGTCAGGATGGGCAGGTAGACCGCCATCGCGAGATCCTCGAACACCAGGATCGACAGCACCACCGGTGTCTCGCGGTTACCGAGGCGGCCCAGATCGTCGAGCACCTTGGCGACGATCCCGGAGGACGAGATGTAGGTGACCCCGCCCAGCACCACCGCGCCGAGCACACCCCAGCCCAGGATCAGCGCGACCGCGGCGCCGGGCAGCGCGTTGGCCACCAGATCCAGCACTCCGGCCGCCCAGGAGCGCCGCAGACCGGTCATCAGCTCGGGGGCGGTGTACTCGAGCCCGAGCAGCAACAGCAGCAGCACCACGCCGATCTCGGAGGCGAGGTGGCCGAACTCGGTGGCGGCGTCGAAGTGCACCAGCCCGCCCTGCCCGAAGGCCAGCCCACCCAGCAGATACAGCGGAATCGGCGACATCCCGAACCGGGCCGCCACCCGCCCGCAGAGCCCCAGCGCACACAGGATCACGCCGAGCTCGAGCAGAGCCAGCGCCTGTGTGCTCACGGCTCAGCCGTGGGTGAGGATCTTCGCGGCCGCGTCCAGGCCGTCCGGGGTGCCGACGACCACGAGCAGATCGCCCTCGGTGAAGGTGAAGTCCGGACCGGGTGAGGGGTGCAGCTGCCCGGCCCGCATGACCGCCACGATCGAGGTCTTGGTGCGGGTACGCATCCCGGTCTCGCCGAGAGTGCGTCCGGCGAAAGGCGATTCGTCGAGGACGGCGAGCTGGCGGGTGGTGATGCCGGGCAGGTCGCGATGGTCGTCGTTGAGCTTGGCGACCAGTTGCGGGGCGCCGAGCAGATTCGCCAGCACCGAGGCCTCGTCGGTGGACAGCGGCACCTGGGCGGCGATCGCGTCCGGATCGTCGGGCTTGGAGACGATCAGGTCGATGTCACCGTCGCGGTGCGCGACGACTCCGACGCGGCGTCCCGATCTGACCTCGAAATCCTTGCGCACTCCGATTCCCGGTAGCGCTGTGACGTCGACGTTCACCCCTCCAGGGTAGTCGCGCGCACCCCGGATGTAGCCTAGGCCACGGTGCCGCGCCGGGGGGTGCCGAACTCACCGCCGGGGCCGGGCGGATAGGGCTCGGCGGCCAGGACGGCGGCGCGCGGCAACGGCCCGTACAGGTGCGGGAACAGCATCGAGGCCGGGTCGGTGGGGACGCCCGGCTCCCACTTCACCGGGGCGCCGAAACGATCGGGGTCCAGCCACAGCACCATCATGTCGGTGCGACCGGCGAACAGCCGGTTGGCGGGCAGGTGCACCTGCCGCGGCGTGGACAGGTGCACGAAGCCGCTCTCGGCCAGCGACGGGGGCCTGCGTTCACCGTCGTGTTGCAGTTGCAACCATTCTTGGGAAGTACACAGGTGAACCAGCGTGTGAGTGTCGGGGGTCACGGGTAATCTCCGGGTAGACAACAGGTTCGGACGAAGAAGACGCTGTCACAACACCGCGCTCGGCGCTCGTCTCGGTGGTCGCGTACCCGCGCGTAACGAGCAACACCGCAGCGAGCGACATATCGGTGAGTGACGGTATCGAGTGGGAGGTGGCGCAACGGCTCCGCAGGTGTTCGGCGAGTGCTCGAATCTCGCGGCCTGATCTGTTCGCTTTCAGCGAAACCGCAGGTCGTGTTATCGAAAACACAAAGATTCACTTCCGGGAACAAAGCCTGAACCCCGAACGTCTGACAGAGTAGTCGTACCACTGCTGGGAAGTAGCGGATGCGAGCCTCGTGGAGTGACCACGGGGCCCACACCTAGGCGAACGGCCACGAAGCGCCGGGAGCCGGGACGGAGGAGTCATGCCAGGAACCCTGACCAGCACCCCACTGACCGCCGTCGATCGTTGCGATCGTTGCGGGGCGGCTGCCCGAGTGCGTGCCGTTCTTCCCGCGGGTGGCGAATTGCTCTTCTGCCAGCACCACGCGAATGAACACATGGATCGTCTGCGCGAGCTGGAAGCCGTGATCGACACGGAATCCGCGCCCGCTCTCTGACCCCTCCTCGCGTCCGAAACAACAGCATCCGACAACAGAACATCCCGACGGCGGGCGACCCGGACAGGGCGCCCGCCGTCGCCGTGTCCGCAGGCGTCCGGGCGGCTCAGGTGTCGGCGAGGATGCCGTCGACCAGGGTGGCGACGCCGTAGGCGAAGGCACCGTCGGGGTCGGCGGGGGCCTGGTGGTGTTCGCCCGCCGCCGTGCCGACCCGCCCGGCCAGTGGGAACGCGTCCTCGGGGACGAGCCGGGCCAGTTCCGGGCCGTACACGGCCCACCAGTCCGCGTCGCTGAGCTGGGCCCCCGCCCCGGCCGCCGCGACGGCCAGCCGGGCATTGCCGGTGGCGAAATCGGTGAGCACCGCGATCGCGCGATCCATGGCCAGATCGTTCAGGCCGATGCCGTCGACGGCGGCCAGCTGGTTCTCGTAGCGGCGCATCCGGCCGGGACCGAGCACCTGGCGCCAGGGCGAGATCTCGAGCAGCCACGGGTGCGCGATCAGTTCGGCGCGCACGCCAGTGGCGATCGCGATCATCCGCTCGCGCGGCGGCGCGCTCGTCGGCAGAGGCGCGTCCTCGGCGGCCACCGCGTCCACCATGAGCGCCAGCAGGGCTTCCTTGCTGGGCACATAGGTGTAGAGGCTCATCGCACGCATCCCCAGCTCGGCGGCGACCGCGCGGGTCGTGAGCTTGCCGATGCCGTCGCGATCGGCCAGGGCGATGCCCGCCGCCACCACCGCGTCGACCGTGCGGCCGGGTTTGGGGCCCCGGGTACTGGACTTGGCCGGGAGGTGGTGGCGCCACAGCAGTTCGAGGATCCGGGTGGCCTGCGCGGGAGACGTCACGTCGTCGGTGGGCACGAACCTGCCTTTCTGGCGGCCGGGAACAAACTCAGTACAGTGTACGTTGTTCGGTTGTTCGCGCTGCCCGATCAGAGGAGACCGCTCTGCCCGCCATCCAGGCCACCTATCTGCCCGACCGGCACCTGTTCGCGCTGTGGACCTGGACCGGCCGGTCTGCGGGCCCCGCGCCCGAGCTCGGCGACCCGGAACTGCTCACCCTGGCGCTGCCGGTGGGGGAACGCGGCGCGATCGAGCCCGTCGAGATCCCGGCGGCCGTGGTGACCCCGGCCGAGCTGGCGACGATCCAGGTCGAGGAGCTCGCGTCCTCGGCCCTGGCGTGGCGCGCGGTACTCGACAGCGCGCCACTGGGCGACGCCACGGCCATATCCGACGCGGCGACCGTGCCACGTCCGGCCACCACCGCAGGGCGGGGGCCGGACGGGCCAGCCGCTCCCCCGCCACCCGGTCGCGATCCCGTCCCCGTGCTCCCGCCCGCCGCGCACGCCGTGCCCGACGCGGTGGGCACCGCGATCGTCTCGGCCGAGCGGGCGGTACGGGTGCTGCGCGAGACCCAGGCACTCGACCGCGAGCTCGCGGGGGTACTCGAGGCGACATTGCGCCCGTATCAGGTGCGGGGTGTGGGCTGGTTGCGCGAGACCGTCGCGGCCTACGGTGGCGCGGTCCTGGCCGACGAGATGGGCCTCGGCAAGACGGTGCAGACCATCGGCTTCCTGCGCGGCCGCGCCGACGGGCCGCAGCTGGTGGTCTGCCCGACCTCGCTGGTGGGCAACTGGGTGCACGAGATCACCCGGTTCGCGCCTGGACTGACCGCCCTCGCCTGGCGCGGCGGAGAGGTCCCGGCCGAGCCCGGCACCGTGGTCGTGACGGGTTATCCGGCGCTGCGGCTGCACGGCGCGGCGCTGTCCGGACAGCAGTGGGTCACCGTGGTGTTCGACGAGGCCCAGGCGCTGAAGAATCCGCGCACCCAGGTGTCCAAGGCGGCGCGCGCGGTGCCCGCCGCGGCGAAGGTCGCGCTCACCGGCACGCCGGTGGAGAACCATCTCGACGAACTGTTCGCGCTACTGCACCTCACCGTGGGACACCTGTTCGCCCACCGCACCCAGTTCCGGCGCCGTTTCGTCCGCCCGATCGAGGAGGGCTCGGCCGCCGCGGCCGCCCGGCTGCGCGATGCCGTGGAACCGGTCCTGCTGGGACGCAAGAAGATCCAGGTGGCGGCGGCGCTGCCCGCCAAGATCCACAGCGATCTGCGCTGCGATCTGACGCCCGAACAGGAGAAGCTCTACGACGCCGCGCTGGCCGAAGCGCTCGACGAGGGCTTCGGCGAGGGTCTGCAACGGCAGGGGCGGGTCCTCGCGGCGCTGACCCGGCTCAAGCAGGTGTGCAATCATCCCGGCCTGGTCTCCGGCGATCTGGGCGAGATCGCGGGCCGCTCCGGCAAACTCGATCTCTGCACCGATATCGTGGCCACCAATCTCGACACCGGCGACCCGACGCTGATCTTCACCCAGTACCGGCAGACCGGCGAGCTGCTGGTACGTCACCTGGCCGAGCAGTTCGGCATCACCGCGCCGTTCTTCCACGGCGGGCTCGACGCCGAGGCCCGCGGCAAGATCGTCCGCGAATTCCAGGCGCCGGACGGCCCGCCGGTGCTGGTGCTGAGCCTGCGCGCCGCCGGGACCGGCCTCACCCTCACCCGGGCCGCCGATGTCATCCACTTCGATCGCTGGTGGAATCCGGCGGTGGAGGCCCAGGCCTCCGACCGCGTGCACCGGATCGGCCAGACCCGCACGGTCACCGTCACCACACTGACCAGCTCGACCACCGTCGAGGAACACATCGCCGCGATGCACAGCCGCAAATCGGCGCTGACCGACCTGTCCGACGCCGCGGGCATCGCCGAACTGGCCCGGCTCGACGACGACGCCCTGGGCGAGATCCTGCGACGGAAGCGAGAGAACTGATGGCCGACAACGAATTCGGCTACACCCCCTGGGGCATGGACTGGGTGCGCCTGGCCGAACCGCTGCGCCAGACCCGGCCCGAACCGCTGCTACCGCGCGCTCGCAGCATCGCCCGCAACGACGGCGTCCGGACCGAGATCGAGCGCCGGGTGGTGCGGGCGCATCTGCATCGCGGCGGTCAGGCCTCGGTCACCCACGTGGAGGTGGCGCCGCTCGCGCGCGCGGAGATCGACGCGATCGCGGCGGTCATCCCGGATCCGAGCGTGCTCACCGACGCCATGCACCGGGCGCTGGTCGACGCCGGGCACTCCCCCGCGCCGACGCTGGCGAGCACCGATTGCTCGTGCTCGGCCCGGACCGCCCGCTGCCTGCACGTGCTGGCCGTGCTCTACACGATCGCCCGGCGGGTGGACGAGAATCCGCGCCTGGCACTGGAATTGCGGGGATACTTCGAGGCCGCCGAGGCGGCCGGGACGCCGGTCCAGGAACCACGCTGGACCAGCATCAACGCCCTCGATCCCGCCGCGTTCTTCATCCCGGCGGACTGAGCGCGACCGGTCAGCGCTTGCGCAGGGCGGCGATGCGCTCGCCGAGCTGGTCGGCGGTGGCCAGCGCGGTCGGCGGGCCACCGCATTCGCGGCGCAGCTCGCCGTGGATCACCCCGTGCGGCTTGCCGGTGCGGTGGTGGTGCATGGCGACCAGGCTGTTGAGCTCGCGGCGCAGCTCGCCGAGCTTGTCGGAGGTGGCGATCCGCTCGGCCACCATCGCGGGCTGCGGGGCGGCCGCCTCCTGGGCGCTGCGGTCGGCCAGCTGCCTGGTCTGCCGGTCGCGCAGCAGCGCGCGCATCTGCTCGGCGTCGAGCAGGCCCGGGATGCCCAGGTAGTCGGCCTCCTCGTCGCTGCCCGCGATGGTCGCGGTGCCGAAGGACGAGCCGTCGTAGATCACCTGGTCGAGTTCGGCGTCGGCGGCCAGCGCGACGAAGGACTTCTCCTCCTCGCCGGGCTCGTCCTTGGTCTTGTTGGCATCGATCAGCAGTTCGTCGTCGAGGGCGTTCTTCTCGCGGTGCGGCTTGCCGATGACGTGATCGCGCTGCAGCTCGAGCTGCGCGGCCAGATCCAGCAGCACCGGCACCGAGGGCAGGAACACGCTCGCGGTCTCCCCTGGCCTGCGGGCACGCACGAACCGGCCGATGGCCTGGGCGAAGTACAGCGGGGTCGAGGCACTGGTCGCGTACACGCCGACGGCCAGGCGCGGCACGTCGACACCCTCGGACACCATGCGCACCGCGACCATCCACGGCTGGGTGCCCTTGGCGAACTCGTCGATCCGGCTCGACGACTGCGGGTCGTCGGAGAGCACCACCGCGGGCCGCTCACCCGAGATGTGTTCCAGCAGTTCGGCGTAGTCGCGGGCGCGTTCCTGGTCGGTGGCGATCACCAGGCCGCCCGCGTCGGGGATGCCGGAGGCGCGCAGCTGGCGCAGCCGGGTGTCGGCCGCGCGCAGCACCGCCGAGATCCAGTCACCGGCCGGGTCGAGGGCGGTGCGCCAGGCGCGGGCGGTCTGCTCGGCGCTGAGCGGCTCGCCCAGGCGGGCGGTGTGCTCCTCGCCCGCGCTGTCGCGCCAGTGCGCGTCCCCGGAATAGGCCAGGAACACCACCGGGCGCACGACGCCGTCGGCGAGGGCGTCGGCGTAGCCGTAGGAGTGGTCGGCGCGCGAGCGCGGGAAACCGGCCTCGTCGGGCTCGTAGGTGACGAACGGGATCTTCGAATCGTCGCTGCGGAACGGGGTTCCGGTGAGCGCGAGCCTGCGGGTGGCGTCCCCGAAGGCCTCCTCGGTGGCTTCACCCCAGGTCTTGGCGTCACCCGCGTGGTGGATCTCGTCGAGGATCACCAGGGTGCGCCGGTTCTCGGTGCGTACCCGGTGCCGGGTGGGATGCGCGGCCACCTGGGCATAGGTCACCACCACGCCGTGGTAGTCGCCGGAGGTACCGCCGGTGGAGTTGGAGAAGCGCGAGTCCAGCTGGATGCCCGAGCGGGCGGCCGAGGCGGCCCACTGGTGCTTGAGGTGCTCGGTGGGCGCGACCACGGTGATCTGGTCGACCGTGCGGTCGGCCAGCAACTCCGCGGCAACGCGCAGCGCGAAGGTGGTCTTACCGGCACCGGGGGTGGCGACCGCGAGGAAGTCGCGCGGCTTGGTGGCCAGGTACTTCGTCAGCGCGCGCCGCTGCCAGGCGCGCAGGGAACCCCCCGGCGCACCCCCCGCGGCCGTCTCGCCCGGTGTACCCGCTTCTCTCGCCGCTGCGACGCCACCCGACCCAGTCACGCAGACGACCCTAGCCGCCCGAGGCGGCGTGTCGCCAAACCGACGCGGGGTGCGCGACCGGCGTCACACACGAGCCCGAGGTCACCGGCCATTTACCTGTTACCCGCCGACACGATGCCCGGGCCGCACCACACGGACCACTCTCGTGCGGGATGCTGGAGACGAGATGAGCAACGACCAGGTCCGCGCAGCCGATGCGCCGCACCCGCCGCAGGCCGCCCTGCGCGCGGAGCCCGGCGCGCCGCCGGACACCACGGCCGGGGCCACCGGGCAACGTCCCCGCGAACACTCCCGGGTGGTGCGGTGGCTGCTGACGGCGTGGCGGCTGGTGGTCCGGGTGGCCCAGAAATGCTGGGACAACTCGATCTTCGCCAAGTCGGCCGCCGCGGCCTTCTGGCAGACGTTGTCGCTGGCCCCGCTGCTGCTGGGTCTGCTGGGCAGCCTGGGCTATGTGGGCGGACTGTTCGGGCCGGACACGGTGCAGATCGTCGAGGCCAAGATCATCGCCTTCAGCCGCGAGTTCTTCAGCCCGTCGGTGGTCTCGGACCTGATCGAACCGACCGTCGACGACGTGCTCGGCCGCGGCCGCGGCGCGGTGGTGTCGGTGGGTTTCGTGCTGTCGCTGTGGGCCGGGTCCTCGGCCATGGCGACCTTCGTCGACGCCATCGTGGAGGCCCACGACCAGCAGGACGCCCGGCATCCGGTCTGGCAGCGGATCTTCGCGCTGCTGCTGTATGTGCAGTTCCTGGTGGCGGCGGTGCTGATCCTGCCGGTGATCGCGCTGGGGCCGACCCGGATCGGGCGGGCGCTGCCGGACTCGTGGCGGGAACCGGGGCTGCGGCTGATCGACACGTTCTACTACCCGATCGTCGGCATGCTGCTGATCGTCGGGCTGACCACGCTCTACAAGCTGGCCCTGCACAAATCGCTGCCCTGGCACCGGCTTTTCGGCGGGGCACTGGTGGCGGGGGTGTTCTTCCTGGGGGCCAGCGACCTGCTGCGCCGGTATCTGGCCTGGATCACCGCGACCGGGGTGAGCTACGGCGCGCTGGCCACCCCGATCGCGTTCCTGCTGTTCACCTATTTCCTTGGCTTCGCGGTGATCCTGGGCGCGGAGTTCAACGCGGCCGTGCAGGAGTTCTGGCCCGCGCGGGCCACCAGGATCGAGCAGGTCAAGGAGTGGCTGAACAAGGTGCGCGGCGACGACGACGCGAGCACGCCGCAGGCCGACGCCTCGGCGGAGGCGTCGGCATCACCGCCCGGGCGACCGGCTCAGTCGCCGCCCTTACGCAAACCGTCGTAGACCTTCTTGCAGTCCGGGCAGACGGGCGAGCCGGGCTTGGGCGAGCGCGTCACCGGGAAGACCTCCCCGCACAGGGCGACGACCATCGTGCCCATCACGGCACTCTCGGCGATCCGGTCCTTCTTCACGTAGTGGAAGAACTTGGGGACGTCGTCGCCGGTCGTCTCGTCGGTGGTGGTGTCCGGGCGTACCAGAGTGTCTGTACTCACGCCTTCCATGATGCCGCATCCGTGGCCCGTGCCGCTGACCAGCCGCGTGTGCGCCCGGCGGGCGCGAGTGGAAGACTCGGGGTATGCAGTCCAACGGCGACACCTCCGGCGCCGGCGAGCCCACCCCGGACCCGGCGGTGACCACGCCCGCCGCGGCCCGTTCCGCGCGCGGGTATTTTCCCGGCGCCGACGCCAAGCACCCGGTCCTGATCACCGAGGCGGCGCCCTCGCTCGACGAGCAGCACCGCGCCCGGGTCCGCCGCTACACCATCATCATGGCCTTCCGGATCCCGTGCCTGATCCTGGCTGCGATCGCCTACAGCATGTTCGAGAATCCGCTGATCTCGATCCTGATCATCGTGGCCTCGGTGCCGCTGCCGTGGATCGCCGTGCTCATCGCCAACGACCGGCCCCCGCGCGCCAAGGACGAACCCAGCCGCTGGGACGGGCGCGACAACCAGATCGCCCTGGAATCGGGCCACCGCAAGGCGATCGACTAGCGCGCCGGGCGGCGCACCAGGATCGACATCAGCGCCGCGGCCCCGCACAGCGCCCCGGCCAGGTACCAGGCCAGGTCGTAGGAGCCCTGCAGGTCACGCACCAAACCCGCCCCCGTGGCCGCGATCGCGGCGCCGACCTGGTGGGCGGCGAACACCCAGCCGAAGGCGATCGGGCCGTCGGCGCCGAACAGTTCCCGGCACAGCAGCACCGTCGGCGGGACGGTCGCGATCCAGTCCAGGCCGTAGAACACCACGAACACCCACATGCTGGGCTGGGTGTGCGGGCCCAGCAGCGAGGGCAGGATCAGCAGTGAGAGCCCACGCAGCGAGTAGTAACCCAGCAGCAGGTAGCGCGGGTCGACGCGATCCGACAGCCAGCCCGAGGCGATGGTGCCCGCGACATCGAAGACACCGATCAGCGCCAGCAGCCCGGCCGCGGTGGTGGGCGGCATGCCGTGGTCGTGGGCGGCGGTGACGAAGTGGGTGCCGACCAGGCCGTTCGTCGAGGCGCCGCACACCGCGAAGCCTCCGGCCAGCAGCCAGAAGCCCCGGGTGCGGGCGGCGGTGGTGAGCACCCGCAGCGCCCGGCCCGCCCCGCCGGCGACGGCCACCCGCACACCCACGTCCGAGCCGGGCGGTGCGCCGTAGGCCCGCACCCCGGCATCGCTGGGATAGTCGCGCACGAACAGCCACACCAGCGGCACCACCGCCAGCGCCACGACCGCGACCAGCACCGAGGGCAGCCGCCAGCCGTGCTCGTGGGCCAGCATCGACACCAGCGGCAGGAACACCAGCTGCCCGGTCGCGCCCGCGGCGGTGAGCACGCCGGTCACCAGGCCGCGGCTGCGCACGAACCAGCGCCCGGTGATGGTGGCGACGAACGGCATCGACATCGAGCCAACGCCCAGGCCCACCAGCAGTCCCCAGGTCGCGACCAGCTGCCAGGCCTGGGTCATGAACACGGTGAGCCCGCTGCCCGCGGCGATCAGCACCAGCGCCACGCACACCACCCGGCGGATGCCGAAGCGGTCCATCAGGGCGGCCGCGAACGGCGAGATCAGGCCGTAGAGCAGCATGTTCAGTGAGACCGCGGCCGAGATGGTGGCGTGCGACCAGCCGAATTCGGCATGGAGGGGCTCGATCAGGACGCTGGGCACCGAGCGGAACGCGGCCGCGCCGAGCAGCGCGACGAAGCCGACGCCTGCCACGATCCAGGCGGGATGCAGACGGGTGGAGCGCGCGCCGGTCTTCCCGGCCCGGCCACCGGCGCCGACGCGTTCCGCTCCGGAGCCGTCGGGTCCGGTGCCGAGGGTGGCGGCCGGTGGTCCGTCGGGGGTGGCGGGGGTGTCGCCGAGGGGCGGGCGGAGATCGGTCACCGGAACAGGGTGCCGGATCACCGGGATGCGAGCGAGTGGCCGGGATGACATCTTTCGTCGAGATCCTGCCAACTCACTCGGCCCGCGGAAAAGCATCGACAGCGCGTGCCGCACGGCCTACCGTCGGGCAGCGTGACCCGCGCGCGAAGGGAGACAGCATGATTCGCTGGACCTGGGCATTTCTCGACCGTCCCACAACCGGTTTCGACGAGTGCGTGCGTTTCTGGGCGACCGTCACCGGCTCGACCGTCTCCGAACCCCGCGGCGGGCACGGCGAATTCGTCACTCTGCTGCCCGCCGACGGTCCCGCCTGGCTCAAGATGCAGCGCGTCGGCGGCGAGGGCGGCATCCACCTGGACCTCGATGTCGACGACATCCCCGCGGCCGTCGGCACCGCGACCGCGCTCGGCGCCCGTGTGATCACCGTCGCCGAGGACTACACGGTGCTCGAATCGCCCGCCGGGCAGACGTTCTGCTTCACCCCGGCCGACCGCGGCCCGTCCGCGCGCCCCGAGGTCCCGCCGGTCACGGTCTCGACCGCGCCGGACGGCACCGTCACCCGGCTCGACCAGGTGTGCCTGGACCTGTCCCCCACCGATCTCGCGGCCGACACCGACTTCTGGCACACACTCACCGCCTGGACCCTCCGCCCCGGCCGCCGCGCCGAGTTCTCCCGCCTCCGCGGCCCCGACCAGCCCCTACACCTGCTCCTGCAACGCCTCGACGACCCCCGCCCCGCCAGCGCCCACGCCGACCTGGCCTCCTCCGACATCGCCGCCACCGCCACCTGGCACGAATCCCTGGGCGCCACCCGCATCGCCGAGACCGGCCAGTGGATCGTCCTCCGCGACCCCGGCGCTACCCACTACTGCGTCACCGCCCGCGACCCCTACACAGGCTGAGCACCGATCCGCGCCCACCGCCCACACACGCGGGACGTAGGCGACGGAGGTCGCCGGGCGTGGTGCTGGCAGAGTAGGCGGGTGCCTGAGAACCCCACCGCGACAGAATCCCTGCTCACCGCGCTGTGCGCCGATCTGCGGAGTGCGCTGCTGCGGGTCGGCTACGACGCCGACACGCTGGTGGAGGTGCTGGGGCCGGATGTGCACGCGGCGCTGAGCCGGTCGGAGCCGGTGCCGGTGCGGCGGGCCGCGCGGGCGGCGGGCGAGCTGGGCACCCTCATCCGGCTGCTGCTGCTCGGTGACGCGCTGCCCGAGGGCGAGGTGGGCGCGGCGCTGGCCCCGGTGGGCGTCGACGAAGCGATCGCCGCGGGACTGCTGGTGCGGGACGGCGACGAGATCCGCGCCGCGCTGGATCTGCGCCCGCTCGACACCGGCACGGGCACCCGCTGGATCCTGTCCGACCTCGACGACTCCATGCGCAGGCGGACGCTCACCGAGGACCACGTCCTCGGCGTCGGCCACGCCTCGCTGTCGCTGTTGCGGGCCACGCCCACGGAACCGGTCGGCACGGTGCTGGATCTGGGCACGGGGTGCGGCGTGCAGGCCGTCCACGCGGCGAGCTACGCGGACCGGATCACCGCCACCGATGTCAACGCGCGGGCGCTGTGGCTGGCCGAGGCCACCGCGGCGCTCAACGAGCTCGAGTTCGAGCTGCTCGAGGGGTCCTGGTTCGAGCCGGTGGCGGGCCGCCGTTTCGACCGGATCGTGGCCAATCCGCCGTTCGTGGTCGGCCCGGCCCGCATCGAGCACACCTACCGGGACTCGGGGCTGGCGCTCGACGGCGCCAGCGAGCTGGTCATCGGGCAGGCGGCCGAGCTGCTGAACCCCGGCGGCACCGCGGCCATGCTGGCCGCCTGGGTGCACGTCGACGGGCAGGACTGGCGGCAGCGGGTGTCGTCGTGGCTGCCCGCGCACGGGGTGGACGCCTGGGTGGTCCAGCGCGACGTGGCCGATCCGGCCCTCTACGTCGGCACCTGGCTGCGCGACGCGGGCCTTGACCCGCGCGACCCCGCCGCCCAGGCCCGCGCCGAACAGTGGCTCGACGCGTTCGCCGCCGCCGACGTGGTCGGCATCGGCTTCGGCTTCGTCTACCTCCGGTCGATCGACGGACCCACCGAACTGCTCGCCGAGGACCTCACCCACGGCTTCGACGACCCGCTGGGCGAGGAAGTCGACCGGTACTTCGCCCGCTCGGCCTGGCTGCGCGCCGTCGCCCAGGACCCCGAGATCGCCTGGAACGCGCGCTTCGCGCCCAGCCCGGCGACCGCGCTGGAGCGGGTCTACCTGCGCGGCGAGTCCGGCTGGGACCAGCAGGTGGCCCGCCTGCACCGCGGCGACGGCCCGCGCTGGCAGCACGAGGTCGACGAATCGACGATCGCGCTGGTCGCGGGAATGCGACCGGACGGTTTGCCGTTGTCCGAACTGATCGAACTCCTCGCCTTCGCCGACGGCGCCGACGAGGTCACCCCGGAATTCGCCGCCCAGGCGCTCGGCGTGGTCAGCGGTCTGGTGCGGCACGGACTGGTGGTTCCGGTGTGAGTGGGTGGGTGCGCGTGCCCACCGGTTCCCGGTAGCGCCGCTTCTCAGGAACTTCTCAGCCGTCGGGGTAGGAATCCGCAGCTCAGAGCTGTTTACCGACGACGGGATCGGGAACTTTCCTTATGTCGGTTCCGTTGAACGGAGTGAGACACCACCGACAGGAGGCAAGTCATGACAAGCCCCGCCACTACTCGTGTGCGCCCCAGCGAGTCCGATATCGACGCCCAGAGCCCCGCCGCCGACCTGGTACGCGTGTACCTGAACGGGATCGGCCGCACGGCACTGCTCACGGCGGCCGACGAGGTCGAGTTGGCCAAGCGTATCGAGGCGGGCCTGTATGCCCAGCACCTGCTCGAGACCGGTAAGCGGCTATCGGCGACCCGCAAGCGCGATCTGGCGATCCTGGTCCGCGAGGGGCAGGCCGCCCGCTCGCACCTGCTGGAGGCCAATCTGCGCCTGGTCGTCTCGCTGGCCAAGCGCTACACCGGCCGCGGCATGCCGTTGCTCGACCTGATCCAGGAGGGCAACCTCGGGCTGATCCGCGCGATGGAGAAGTTCGACTACGCCAAGGGCTTCAAGTTCTCCACCTACGCCACCTGGTGGATCCGCCAGGCCATCACCCGCGGTATGGCCGATCAGAGCCGCACCATCCGCCTGCCCGTGCACCTGGTCGAGCAGGTGAACAAGCTGGCCAGGATCAAGCGCGAGCTGCACCAGCAGCTGGGCCGTGAGGCCACCGACGCCGAACTGGCCAACGAGTCGGGCATCCCGGTGGAGAAGATCGCCGACCTGCTCGACCACAGCCGCGACCCGGTGAGCCTGGACATGCCGGTCGGCAACGACGAGGAAGCCCCGTTGGGCGACTTCATCGAGGACTCCGAGGCCACCTCGGCCGAGAGCGCCGTCATCGCGGGCCTGCTGCACCACGACGTGCGCAGCGTGCTGGCCACCCTCGATGAGCGCGAACAGCAGGTCATCCGCCTGCGCTTCGGCCTCGACGACGGTCAGCCGCGCACCCTCGACCAGATCGGCAAGCTGTTCGGTCTCTCCCGCGAGCGGGTGCGCCAGATCGAGCGCGAGGTCATGTCCAAGCTGCGCAAGGGCGAGCGCGCCGACCGGCTGCGCGCCTACGCCAGCTGATCCCGAACCCGACGGCCCCCCGGGGTCGTCTTCCGAAACGCCGACCGGTGTCCGCGACCCACCCCCTCCAGGGCCGCGAGCCGGTCGGCGTTGCCGTGTCTCAGGCCAGCCGCCGCGGCCCGGTGTCGAAGCGGCTGGGCTCGGGGCCGATGCGCGCGCGGGCGTAGATGATCTCCGCCGAATCGGGCGCGGCCAGCACCGGGTCACAGGACAGTTCGCGCAGCTGCGGGAGGTCGTCGAACAGGGCCGAGATGCGCTGGGCGAGCTCGGCCAGCGCGGCCTTGTCGACCGCGGGACCGGCGGCACCGCCGGACAGCAGCGGCGCGGCGCGCGGCGCGTCGATCAACGCCGCCGACTCCTCGGCGGTCAGCGGCAGGGCGCGGTAGGCCCGGTCGCCGAGCAGGTCGATGATCATCCCGGACAGCCCGAACTGGATGACCGAGCCGAACGACGGGTCGTCGGTGACCCGCAGCACGCAGCCCACGCCCTTGGTGGCCATCTGCTGCACGTGCAGCAGCGGATCGCCGCAGATCTGCACCAGATCGGTGTAGGCCTGCCGGACCGCCTCCGGGCCCCACAGATCCAGCCGGACCCCGAGCAGATCGGGCCTGCGCCGCCACAGCTCACCGGTGGCTTTGGCCGCGACCGGATACCCGAGCTCGGCGGCCGCGGCGACCGCCTCCTCCGCGCTGCGGACCGCCCGGAACGCCACGACCTCGATGCCGTAGCAGCGCAGCAGCTGGACCGCCTCGTCGTCGGTCAGCCAGCGGCCACCCGATTCGGCCAGCCAGCCCGCCACCAGCGCGGCCGCCGCCGCGGTGTCGATGCCCGGCGGGCGCCGCACCGGTGACACCGGCCGGTCCCGCCAGCGCGCGTAGCGCTCGACCCGGGCCAGCGCCCGCGCGGCGCGCTCGGGATCCGGATACGACGGGATGGAACCCCGGGCCGGGGCGGCGCCGGTCGTGCGCACCGCCAGCGGGCGGGGAATCCCGGATTCGGCGACGAAGGTCGTCAGCACCGGCTTGTCGTGGCCGGGCGCGGCCGCCGCGGCCGCGCGCAACGCGTCGGCGAAGCCCCCCATCGGCACCGGGACCGGCGGGGCGACCACGACGATGACCGCGTCGATCTCGTCGCCGCGTAGCGCCGCCTGCACCGCCTCGCGATAGTCGGCGGGGGTGGCCTCGGGCCCGAGGTCGACCGGACCGCCCGCCGCGACGGCGTGCGCGTCGCGTTCGGTCGGCCGGGCGCCCGGCCCGCGGTCGACCCGGGTGGCGGGCCGGTGCACCCGCAGACCCTCACTCTGCGCGGCGTCGATGGCCAGCCAGTTCAGCGCGGCGCTGTTGCCGACCACCGCCACCCGCGCGCCGCGCGGCAGCGGCTGGGTGGCCAGCAGTGCCGCGCAGTCGAACAGTTCGGAGATGGAGTCGACCTGAATGATCCCGGCCTGGGCGAACAGGTCCCGCACCACCGTGCGGTCCATGTCCGCGCCTGCGGCCAACCTGCCGCTGCTCACGGCCACGATCGGCTTGCCGCGCGCGACCCGGCGCGCCAGCCGGGAGAACTTGCGCGGGTTACCGAAACTCTCCAGGTAGAGCAGGATCACCTCGGTATCGGCGGCGGTGTCCCAATACTGGAGCAGGTCGTTGCCGGAGACATCGGCGCGATTACCCGCCGAGACGAAGGTCGACAGGCCCAGATTGCGTGCCGCCGCCTCCCCCAGGATGGCCGCGCCGAGCGGGCCGGACTGGCAGAAGAACCCGATCCGGCCCCGCTCGGGCAGCACCGGGGCGAGGGTGGCGTTGAGGCCGACGGCCGGGTCGGTGTTGGCGATGCCCAGCGCGCTGGGCCCGACCACCCGCATGCCGTGCCCGCGCGCGGCCGCCACCAGCTCGTGCTCGGCGGCCAGCCCGTCGGCCCCGGTCTCGCCGAAGCCCGCGGTGAGCACCACCAGGCCCTTGACGCCCTTGGCCATGCAGTCGTCGAGCACCGAGCCGATCGCGGCGGGCGGCACCGCGACCACCGCGAGATCCACCTCACCGGGGATCTCGCGCACCGTGGCGTAGGCGCGCACCCCGCGCACCGAACGCCGGTTCGGGTTCACCGGATACACCGGACCGCTGAATCCCCCGGCCAGCAGGTTGGCCAGGACGGCCCCGCCGACCCGGGTGGGTTCGGGCGAGGCACCGATCACCGCGACCGAACCCGGCGTGAGCAGATTGCCGACGCTGCGGGCCTCCGAGGCGGCCTCGCGCGAATCCCGCACGGTCCGCAGGGCTTCCGTGGGATCGATGGCGAATTCCAGGTGCACCTCGGCGCCGTCGCGGCTGCGCTGCAACTGGTAGCCGGCCTCCCGGAAGACGGTGATCATGCCCTCGTTCTCGGCCAGCACCTCGGCGACGAAGGCCACCACCTCGTTCTCGGCCGCGGCCCCGGCCAGGTGTTCCAGCAGCACCGATCCCAGCCCGCGCCCCTGGTGCTCGTCGGCGACGACGAAGGCCACCTCGGCCGCGCGGGGGCCCTGCCGGTCGAGCAGTTCGTAGCGGGCCACGCCGATGATCGCGTCGCCGAGCACCGCCACCAGCCCCACCCGGTCGTGGTAGTCGACGTGGGTGGTGCGGTACATGTCCTTGGGCGAGATCCGCGGGTACGGGCCGAAATAGCGCAGGTACCGGGTGCGCTCGGACAGCCCGGCGTGGAAGGTGGCCAGCGCCTCGGCGTCGGCGGGCACGATCGGCCGGATGCGGACCACGCCGCCGTCGGCGGCGAGCACGTCACCGAACCACTGCGGCGGCGGCTCGGGCGGATGCGCCGGGGTGTCGGGGGTGTCGGGCAGCAGGGGCTCAGTCACGGGGATCCTCCGGGTCCAGGCCGAGCAGGCCGAAACTCGCGCGCCGGGTGGCGGTGATGGCGGTGTCGACCGCGCGCTGGGCCCGGATCTGGCCCGCGTCACCGATCTCCGGGGTGCCGCCGGGCCCGTCCCAGGGACGGTAGGCGGTGTCGCCGCCGTCACCCATGGTGGCCGGTGGCCGCACGCGCGGGGCGGCCGCGCGCACCTGATCGATCCAGTCGGTGGGCACCGGGGTCTCGGGGGCCAGCGGCCGGTCCAGCGCGGCGGCCAGCAGGTGGGTCCAGGCCCGCGGCACCACCCGCACCACCCCGTAGCCACCCCCGCCGATCGCCAGCCAGCGGCCCTCGGCGTAGCGGTCGGCCAGGTCCCGCATGGCCAGGAATGCCGCGCGCTGCCCGTCCACCGTCAGTTCCAGATCGGCGAGAGGATCCTCACGGTGGGTGTCCACGCCGCACTGGCTGACGATGATCTGCGGGCCGAACGCGGCCACCGCGCCGGGCACCACGGCGTGAAAACCGCGCAGCCACTGAGCATCTCGCGTCCCCGGCAGCAGCGGCAGATTGATCGAGGTGCCCTCGGCCGCGCCGACGCCGGTCTCCTCGGGCCAGCCGGTGTTGGGCCACAGCGTCGCCGGATGCTGGTGCAGCGAGATCGTGAGCACCCGGGGATCGTGATAGAAGGCACGCTGGACGCCGTCGCCGTGATGGACGTCGACATCAAGATAGGCGATGCGGTCGAAGCCGTGGTCGAGCAGCCACGAGATGGCGATCGCCGCGTCGTTGTAGATGCAGAACCCGGCCGCCGAATCGGGCATGGCGTGGTGCATTCCGCCGCCGATGCTCACCGCCCGGCGGGTGCGGCCCGCGGCGATCTCCGCGGCCGCGGCCAGCGTGCCGCCGACGATCACCGAGGCCGCCTCGTGCATATGCGGGAAGATCGGATTGTCCGCGGTGCCCAGGCCGTAGCGGGTGTCCTCGGCCGAGGGCGGACCCGCTCCGGCCCGGCGCACCGCGTCGATGTAAGAACTGCTGTGCACCCGCATCAGCTCCGCGCGGGTCGCCGCACCGGGGGCCAGCGGCTCGACACCGTCGAGCAGGCCCAGACTTTCGGCCAGCGACATGGTGAACTGCAGGCGCGCCGGTTTCATCGGGTGCTCCGGACTCCACGTGTAACCGAGGAATCGCTCGGTCCAGACGACGGTGCCCGGGTCAACGCTGCGCGGCGATGTGACCATGCCCGCCACGCTAGCCGGAAGCAGCGGGCCCCGTGCGGCGTTGACATGCAGTAGAAATAGGGCCGCCGGTCCAGCGGGCGAACAGGTGTTCGCGCGCGGGTAGAATTCCTGCCGACGAAGGGGTAACAGGTGAAGGATCTGGTCGACACCACGGAGATGTATCTCCGTACCATCTACGACCTCGAGGAGGAGGGCGTCGTACCGCTGCGCGCGCGCATCGCCGAACGCCTCGAGCAGAGTGGTCCGACGGTGAGCCAGACAGTCGCGCGGATGGAGCGCGACGGACTGCTGCTCGTCGCGGGCGACCGCCACCTCGAGCTCACCGACAAGGGCCGCGCCATGGCGGTGGCGGTGATGCGCAAGCACCGGCTCGCCGAGCGGTTGCTGGTCGACATCATCGGCCTGGACTGGGAGAACGTGCACGCCGAGGCGTGTCGCTGGGAGCACGTGATGAGCGAGGAGGTGGAGCGGCGCCTGATCGAGGTGCTCAACCACCCGACCACCTCGCCCTACGGCAACCCCATCCCCGGGCTCGACGAACTGGGCCTCGGCGATACCCCGGCCGCGGAGGAGACCCTGGTGCGGCTGTCGGACCTGCCCGCCGACGCGCAGCACGCGGTGGTCGTGCGCAGGCTCGCCGAGCACATCCAGACCGACCCGGAGGTCATCGGGCGGCTGCGCGAGGCGGGTGTGGTGCCCGACGCGCGTGTCACCGTGGAGACCAAGCCGGGCTCGGTGGTGATCACGGTGCCGGGGCACAACGGTTTCGAACTGTCCGAGGAGATGGCGCACGCCGTCCAGGTGAGGCTGGTCTGAGTCGTGAAACTCCTGGTCACCGGCGGAGCCGGCTATGTGGGCGGCGTGTGCGCCGCGGTCCTGCTCGAACAGGGCCACGAGGTGGTCGTCGTCGATGACCTGTCGACCGGCAACGCCGCGGGCGTGCCCGTCGGCGCGCGGTTCGTCGAGGGCGACATCGCGGTCGCGGCGCCGGAGCTGCTGCGGGCCGAATCCTTCGACGGTGTCCTGCATTTCGCGGCGCAGTCGCTGGTCGGCGAGTCGGTGGAACAGCCGGCGAAGTACTGGCACGGCAATGTGGTCAAGACGCTGACGCTGCTCGAGGCGATCCGCGAGACCGGCACCCCGCGCCTGGTGTTCTCCTCCACGGCCGCGGTGTACGGCGAGCCGGAGCAGGTGCCGATCACCGAGACGGCGCCGGCCCGCCCGACCAACCCGTACGGCGCGAGCAAGCTGGCGATCGATCACGCCATCACCTCCTACGCGGTGGCGCACGGACTGGCCGCGACCAGCCTGCGCTATTTCAACGTGGCAGGCGCCTACGGCGGACTCGGCGAGAACCGGGTCGTGGAAACACATCTGATCCCCCTCGTGTTGCAGGTGGCGCTCGGCCACCGCAAGGCCATCTCCGTCTACGGCACCGACTGGCCGACGGCCGACGGCACCTGTGTGCGCGACTACATCCACATCCGCGATCTGGCGCAGGCGCACCTGCTGGCGCTGAGTTCCTCGCAGCCGGGCAGCCACCGCATCCTGAATCTGGGTTCGGGCACCGGATTCTCGGTGCGCGAAGTGATCTCGGCCTGCGAGCGGGTGACCGGTCTGCCGATCGAGGCGATCGACGCGCCGCGCCGCGCCGGTGACCCGGCTGTGCTGATCGCCTCGAGCGAGCGCGCCGTGGCCGAGCTGGGCTGGCAGCCCGAGCACAACGATCTCGACGAGATCGTCACCGACGCCTGGGAATTCCTGCGTTCGCTGGGCGAGCGGGCACACAGCGCCCGCTGAGCGCACCCCGGCCTCACGGCCGCACCGGGCCGATGTCGACCCCGAGATCGGCGGCGATCTGGTGACCGCAGTGGGCGAGCTTGCGCAGCCGCTCCGGCCGCAGCCCGCTCTGTAGCGAGGTCTCCAGCAGCACCGCCATCGGATGGGTGGCATCGGCCTCCACGGCCGCGGCCAGCGCGATGCCGGCGAACGGGCCGTCGCCGCGCAGGTAGGCGCTGAAGCCCACCAGCGCGGCGGCTTCGGCCCGGTCCGGCCCCGGGGTGGCCCGGGCCAGCTGCGCCCACAGCTGTTCGGCGGCCTCGGCGTGATCGCCCAGGGCCAGCCCGTACATGGCGTCGCGGATCGGCCGGTCGCGCAGGGTCGCGGCTAGCCGGGCCAGTTCCCGCTCGGCGCGCGGCTCCCCCGACGCGGCGTCGGCGATCTGCCAGAGCACCCACTCCAGCGCACGGCGCTGAAAGGCCGGTGCCCGGCCGGACCGCCGCGCGGCTGCGAGCCGCTCGCGATAGTGCCGTACCGCGGGGCCGAGCAGCGGGCGAACCCGCGCGCAGCGCAGCTCGTCGACCGCGACCAGGGCCGTGAGTTCGCCGCGTGAGCGGCGGATCTGCCTGCCGTCGAGCACCTGGGACACCGCGATCAACGACGCGGCCGGATCGCCGACCTCCCCGTCCGCGCCCGGTTCGAACAGGTTCCGGTATCGCTGCCCCGCCGCGATCCGGGGCACCGACCAGGCTCCCCGCACCGCGATCCCCTCGCCACCGAGCGCGTCCAGCAGTACCGCGGTGCGCAGCAGGGCGGCCTCCGAGGACGGTGCGCGGTCGTCGACGACGATCGCCAGCACGCCGGTGCCCCGCTCCCGCACGACGACCGCGCCCACACACGCGGTGAACTGCTCGATGTGCCGTGGATCGCCCACTCCGTCGAGGTCGAAGCGCACCACCGCCTCGATCGCCGCGCCACCCACCTGACCGGGCCCGTTCAGCACGGCGACCACCAGCGAGCGTTCCGGGACGAACCCCAGCATGGCGGGCAGGGCGGCGATCAGTTCCCCGGCGTCGGCCACCCGCAGCAGCCGCCGGGGTACCTCCCCGGGATAGCCGGGGGTGGTTTCGGCGCAGGTGAGCGCGCGGGGAAAGGGGCCGGTGCGGGTGGTCCGGCGGGGCGAGTTCGTCGAAGAGGTCATGGGCTCCACGGTCCACCGCGGCTGCCCCGGCCCCGCGGACGCGACCTGGGCTTTCAGCGGGGCTGTGGACAGCGATTCGCCTGGGGAGCAATGCCGGTCGGCGCCCCGGCGCGCGGACGAATCTGTCGGACCGGCGTGCTAGGCGCTGCGATCACTCGCCGCGCACCGCGCGCACGGTGGTGGCGAACAGCTCGTCCACGGCCGCCGCGTCGGGCTGTGCCTCGCCGAATGTCATGGAGGTCACCGTGATTCGCACATCGCCGAGCTGCCCGACCGTGGTCTGCATGGTCTGGGTCAGCCCGGCACCGCCCACCTCGGGAACGACGGTGCGGCGCAACGAGACCGCGTCGTCGGCGCCCGCGGGCTCCGCCGGTTCGAGCGTGGTCGACACCACGGTTTGCGCCCCCGCCCGGCTGACCCGGATCTGCTCGCATCCGACCGACCGCGCCCGCAGATCCGCCACCGATTCCCGCGTGCGCGACAGCTCCACCGTGAGCGAGGTCCGGGTCGCGTCGTCGGTGCCGACGGCCACCGCCGCCGGTTCGGCACCCGGTTCGGGCTCAGGCGGCGTGCACGAAGCCGGTCGCACGGTCGCCCCGGCGCCCACGCCGTCCAGGTCGCCCGCGGCCGCGGCGGCCGCCTGCGGGGGCAGCACCACCGCGGGATACCGGGCCGGGAACCGCTCCGGCGCGGGCAGCAGGTCGGCGAGCGCGCCCTCGACGTGCTGCACCGCCAGGGCTCCCCCGGCCACCGGCGTGCCGCTGACGCTCTGCCCACAGCCGCTCAGCACCGCGACCGCGCCGACGGCCACGCCGCACAGCAGCGTCCGCGCGGCCCACAGCGCCCGGTCCGGTGTCGCTTCCGCCACGTTCACACCCTCCACTGTGCCGCACCACGCGGATCCGGCCGTGGGCGCCACGCCGGGAATGCCGCGGCGCCGCGCGCTGTTGTGCCACGCAGACGAGCCGTCCTCCGGCCGTGTGCGGGGCGAGTGCTCGTATGGGGGACAATGGAGAACGCCTCCCCCGCCGCGAGCGTTGGTGGACCGCGCAGGAAGGAGAACCGCGATGGATGACCAGTCGCACATGTACGAGCTGGAGTTCCCGGCGCCGCAGCTGTCCTCGGACGACGGTGCGGGCCCGGTACTGGTGCACGGCCTCGAGGGCTTCACCGACGCCGGTCACGCCGTCCGCCTGGCGACCACCCATCTGCGCGAGAGTCTGGAATCCGAGCTCGTCGCCTCGTTCGACGTCGACGAGCTGCTCGACTACCGCTCGCGTCGTCCGCTGATGACGTTCAAGACCGATCACTTCTCCGACTACGCCGAGCCGGAACTGAACCTGTGGGCGCTGCGCGACACCGCGGGCACCCCGTTCCTGCTGCTGTCGGGCCTGGAGCCGGACCTGCGCTGGGAGAAATTCACCACCGCGGTGCGGCTGCTGGCCGAACAGCTCGGCGTGCGCCGCACGATCGGCCTGTCGGCCATCCCGATGGCCATTCCGCACACCCGTCCGCTGGGCGTGACCGCGCATTCCTCGGACCGGTCGCTGATCGGCGAGCACCAGCGCTGGCCCGGTGAGCTGCAGGTGCCGGGCAGCGCGTCCTCGCTGCTCGAGTTCCGGATGGCCCAGCACGGGCACGAGTCGGTCGGGTTCTCGGTGCACGTGCCGCACTACCTGGCCCAGACCGACTACCCCGAGGCCGCGCAGACGCTGCTGGAGAACGTCGCCGAGAACGCCGGACTGGAACTGCCGCTGGCCGCGCTGGGCGAGGCCGCCGCGCGGGTGCGCGAGCAGGTCGCCGAGCACATCGCGGGCAACGAGGAGGTCGAGACCGTGGTCCACGCGCTGGAACGCCAGTACGACAGCTTCGTGACCGCGCAGGAGGGTCAGTCGAGTCTGCTGGCCGGGGACGGCGAGCTGCCCAGCGGTGACGAGCTGGGCGCCGAATTCGAGCGTTTCCTGGCCGAACAGGGTGGTTACGGCGACACCGCCGCCGACGGCAAGGACTGAGCACCCGACCCACTAGGGTGGTCGGAGTGGATCTGACCGACCTGCTCGACATTCCCGGGACCGACGCCGACGCGCTCTACGAGTCGTTCGCGATGTGGGCCGACGAGCAGGGCACCACCCTGTATCCGGCGCAGGACGAGGCGCTGATGGAGCTGGCCTCGGGGTCCAACGTCATCCTGGCGACGCCGACCGGGTCGGGCAAATCGCTCGTCGCGGTCGGCGCGCACCTGTTCGCCATGGCCAACGGGCAGCGCAGCTACTACACGGCGCCGATCAAGGCGCTGGTCAGCGAGAAGTTCTTCGCGCTGTGCGAGGTGTTCGGCGCGGAGAACGTCGGCATGGTCACCGGCGACGCGGCGGTCAACGCCGACGCCCCGATCATCTGCGCGACCGCCGAGATCCTGGCCAATCTGGCGCTGCGGGAGGGCGCGGCCGCCGAGGTGGGCCAGGTGGTGATGGACGAGTTCCATTTCTACGCCGACCCCGATCGTGGCTGGGCCTGGCAGGTACCGATCATCGAGCTGCCGCGCGCGCAGTTCCTGCTGATGTCGGCGACGCTGGGCGAGGTCGATTTCTTCGCCACCGATCTCGAGCGCCGCACCGGTCGCGCCACCACGGTCGTCGCGGGCACCGAGCGCCCGGTCCCGCTGACGTTCTCCTACGTGCGCACCCCCATCACCGAGACCCTCGAAGAGCTGGTCACCACCCATCAGGCGCCGGTGTACGTCGTGCACTTCACCCAGGCCGCCGCGCTCGAACGCGCCCAGGCGCTGACCAGTGTGAACTTCGCCTCCCGCGCCGAGAAGGACGCGATCGCCGCGGCCATCGGCGAGTTCCGCTTCGCGGCGGGCTTCGGCAAGACGCTCTCGCGGCTGATCCGCCACGGCATCGGCGTGCACCACGCGGGCATGCTGCCCAAATATCGCAGGCTGGTGGAGAAGCTGGCCCAGGACGGGCTGCTCAAGGTGGTGTGCGGCACCGACACCCTCGGCGTCGGCATCAATGTCCCCATCCGCACCGTGCTGCTGACCGGACTCACCAAATACGACGGTGTCCGCACCCGCAGGCTCAAGGCCCGCGAGTTCCACCAGATCGCCGGACGCGCCGGACGCGCCGGGTTCGACACCATGGGCACGGTGGTGGTGCAGGCTCCCGAGCACGAGGTGGAGAACGCGCGCCTGCTCGCCAAGGCGGGTGACGACCCCAAGAAGCAGCGCAAGGTCCAGCGCCGGAAGCCCCCCGAGGGTTTCGTGTCGTGGAGCGAGGAGACCTTCGACCGGCTGGTGGCCGCACAGCCCGAGCCGATGGTCTCGCGCTTCACCGTGACGAATTCGCTGCTGCTCAATGTGATCGCCCGCCCGGGCAACTGCTTCGACGCCATGCGCCACCTGCTCGAGGACAACCACGAGCCGCGTCCGGCCCAGCGCAGGCACATCCTGCGCGCCATCCGGCTCTACCGCGCGTTGCGTGATGCCGGTGTGGTGCAACAGCTCGCCGAACCCGACGCGCAGGGCCGGATGGCCCGGCTCACCGTCGACCTGCAACGCGACTTCGCGCTCGACCAGCCGCTGTCACCGTTCGCGCTGGCCGCCTTCGAGCTGCTCGATCGCGAAAGTCCCACCTACACCCTCGATGTCGTCTCGCTGATCGAGGCGACCCTGGAGGACCCGCGCCAGTTGCTGATGGCCCAGCAGCACAAGGCGCGCGGTGCCGCGGTGGCCGAGATGAAGGCCGACGGCATCGAGTACGAGGAGCGCATGGAGCTGCTCGAGGAGGTCACCTGGCCCAAGCCGCTGGCCGAGCTGATCGAGCCCGCCTTCGAGACCTATCGCGCGGGCCACCCGTGGGTCTCGGAGTTCGCGCCCGCGCCGAAATCGGTGGTGCGCGACATGATCGACCGCGCGATGACCTTCGCCGAGCTGATCTCGTTCTACGAGCTGGCCCGCTCGGAGGGCGTGGTACTGCGCTACCTGGCCGACGCCTACCGCGCGCTGCGGCGCACCGTGCCCGAGGCCGCCCGCACCGAGGAACTCGACGACCTGGTCGAGTGGCTCGGCGAGCTCATCCGCCAGGTGGACTCGAGCCTGCTCGACGAATGGGAACAGCTCACCAACCCGGGCGCGGAGACCGATACCGAACAGGTCGCCTTCGGCGCCGAGGCGGTGCGCCCGATCACGGCCAACGAACGCGCCTTCCGGGTGATGGTCCGCAACGCGATGTTCCGCCGGGTCGAGCTGGCGGCCCGGCAGCGCTGGTACGACCTCGGCGAGCTGAGCCCCGGACCCGACTGGGCCGAGGATTTCGCCCCCTATTTCGACGAGTACGAGACCCTGGGCACCGGCCCCGACGCGCGCGGTCCGCAGCTGTTCCAGGTGGAGCGGCGGCCCGGGTTCTGGCACGTGCGCCAGGTGCTCGACGACCCGGCGGGCGACCACGGCTGGGCGCTGACGGCGATCGTGGATCTCGAGGAGTCCGATGCCGCGGGCGAGGTCGTGTTCGACGAGGTCACAGTGGCGGCGGGCTGAGTCATACCGGTTCGGCATGGCCCGTATGACGAATGTTTGACGGATTCGTTTTTGGGTAGGCGCCGCTGATACTCTCTCCCGGCCGCCGACCGAAAGTTCAACAATGCCCGAATCCCCGTACCTTGTCATCTACCCCGACCGGGTACGTGCCAACTACCGAGCCCTCGACGCCGCACTGGCGACACCGGGCACCCGGATCAGGTACGCGGTGAAGGCGGCACCGGTCGACGAGCTGCTCACCCTGCTCGCGGCCGAGGGCGCGGAGTTCGATGTCGCCAGCATCGGCGAGATCGAGCAGTGCCTGCGGCTGGGGATCGACGCGGCGACGCTGTGCTACGGCAATCCGATCAAGAAGAGCGCCCATATCGCGCGCGCCTTCGCGCTGGGCGTGCGCCGCTACGCCTTCGACACCGAGGACGATCTCGCGCGCATCGCCGAGCACGCCCCCGGCACGGAGGTCGAGTGCCGGTTCCTGTCCTCGGCGCCGCAGTCGCGCACCCCGTTCGGCACCAAGTTCGGCTGCGCGCCCGCCGAGGCGCTGCGCCTGCTGGTACGCGCCCGCGATCTGGGCCTGACCGTCGGCGGCCCGTACTTCCACGTCGGTTCCCAGCAGCTCGATCCGGCCGCCTGGCGGATCGGGATCGAGCAGGCCGGGCAGATCGTGAGCGCGCTGGCGGACAAGGGCATCACCGTCTCGGCAGTGAATGTCGGTGGCGGACTGCCGATCTCGTATGCCGACGCGGCGCCGGAGCTGCCCGCGATCACGGCCGCGATGAGCGCGGCCGCCGCCGAGTTCCTGCCCGCGGGGACCGCCCTGATCGTCGAACCCGGCCGGGCGCTGGTGGGCGACGCGGGCACGATCCACGCCGAGGTGGTCGGCGTGCGGTTCGCGCCGGACGGGCGGCGCTGGGTGTATCTCGACATCGGCCGCTACAACGGTATGGCCGAGACGGAGAACGAGTACATCGCCTATCGCTTCGTCACCGATCGCGACGGCGATCCGGTGTCGGAGGCGGTGGTCGCCGGTCCGACCTGCGACGGCGACGATGTACTGTATCAACGCACGAAGGTCCTTCTGCCGACCACGTTGCGAGCCGGTGATCAGATCCAGATTCTCGACACCGGCGCCTATACCGCGAGTTATTCGTCGGTGTCCTTCAATGGTTTTCCGCCCTTGACCGTTCATGTCTCGGGCGCTGAGCGAGAGTGAGTTTGCCATGACGGCGGAATTCACCGGCTGGCATGTGCTGGCCGAGTTCGGTGGTGTCGACACAGACCTGTGTGACGATCTCGAACGACTCGAATCGGCGTTGCGTGAGTCCCTGATCGCGGCGGGCGTCACCATCTGCGAGGTCGTTCACAAAAAGTTCGATCCGCAGGGGGTGACCGTCCTCGCCCTGTTGTCGGAGTCCCACGCCTCGATTCACACCTATCCGGAGTCCGGCGACATCTTCGTCGACGTCTTCACCTGCGGCAGCATCGGCGCGGGCGCGACGAAGGCGGTGGAACTCCTGCGAGACAAGCTGTCTCCCAAGGATGTTCGGATGAAGGTCGTCCAGCGCGGCCACGGTGCCGAGAAGATCTACGAACCGGTGGGCGACGGCCTGACCCGGATCTGGGATCTGCACGAGGTGATCGTGGACACGAACACCCCGTTCCAGCACATGGTGATCGCGCGCACCGATCAGGGCATCTCCCTGTTCTCCGACGACGACCGCCAGTCCACCGAGTTCTCCCAGCTCACCTACCACGAGGCCATGATGGTCCCGGCGTTCGTGCTGGCCGAGAAGCTGGACCGGGTGCTGATCATCGGTTCCGGAGAGGGCGTGGCCTCGCAGATGTCGGTGGCGGCCGGGGCGAGCCTGGTCGATCACGTCGACATCGACCAGCGCGAGGTCGAGCTGTGCGCGCGGCATCTGCCCTACGGGTACACCCCCGAGGAGCTGGCCGCGGCCGTCGCGGGCGAGGGCCCGGTGCATGTGCACTACGCCGACGGCTGGGACTTCCTGGCCAAGGCCCAGGAGGCGGGCACCCGCTACGACGTGATCGTCATCGATCTGCCCGACGAGCGGGTCGAGGACGCCCAGCACAACCGCCTCTACGAGGCGGAGTTCCTGTCCCGATGTAAGGCCCTGCTGGCACCCGGCGGCGTGCTGTCGGCCCAGGCCGGGTGCGCGACCATGTGGCGCAACGAGACCCTGAAGCGGTCGTGGGGCCGGTTCCACGAGCAGTTCGCCACCGTGGTTCCCTACGGCAGCGACGAGCACGAGTGGACCTTCCTGTTCGGCCTGAACGAGAAGATCGACGACCCGGTACGCGGCATGACCGACCGCCTGGCCCTGCTCCCCTACCGCGCCGAGACCATCGACGCGCGGGCACTCGAGCGCGGCGCGATCGAGCCGTACGCCCTGCGCCGCTGAGCGCACGACGACACCGAAGGCGGTGATCCGGACACTCCGAGTCACCGCCTTCGCCGTCGTCCGGGACGGTCCGCTCGAATCCGGTGCCGCCGGGCACCGAATGTTGGCACCATGCGAGGGGCACAGCGCAGCTTCGAGCAGAATCGAGTCGTCCATGCCACCGACACCGTTGTCCGCCGCCGGTCTGATGCCGGTGCGCCGCCCGTCCGATCAGCGTCCCCGCCTGGACCGGCTGTCCGCGGCGGGCGTCGCGACGTTCCGCGCGCTGTTCGACCGGGCCCCCGCGACCTCGGCCGCCGACTTCGCGCGCCTGGACGGCGATGTGTCGATGCGGTCGTTCCCCGGCGCCGCCGAGCGCGTCCTGGGTCCGCTGATGGCCCGGCCGTCGTACTTCTGGGTGGCGAAATCGCTGCGGCACCTGGGCGACGGCACCGCGGTGGGGCACAATGTCTTCCGTTTTCTCGGCGGCGTGCGCGCGCTGAATTTCGTGGCGACGGTGGGTGATTCGGTGCTCGACGGCCGGGCGGCGGTGCTGTTCGACTACGACGATCCCCGCGTGGGGTCGCGTCGCCCCGCCCGCCGGATCTACGACGAGCTGCGCGAGATCGAGCCCGATCTGTGGCTGGGCCCGAGTTATTTCGTGGCCCGTGGCCGACGGATCCCGATGGGCTGGTTCGCGCTGGACGCCTCGGTGTCCTTCGACAGGCTCGTCTGACCCCGACGGCGACGAGCCGGGTGCGGATACCCACACCCGGCTCGCGGCCGGAGGGTTCAGCCGAGCGCGGCGCGGCGCGCGCGATACTCGGCCACGTTCACCCCGCCCACACCCCAATCCGTCAGTGGCACTTCGTCGATCACGACGAAGGTGCTGTCGGGATCCTTGTCGAGCACTTCCTGGAGCAGTGCGGTGACGCCCCGGATGAGCTGGCTCTTCTGCTCGGTGGTGACCATTTCGTCGGTGACCTTGATGTTGACGTACGGCATGGTGTTGTCCTTTCTACGCCGCTCTACCTGTGATGAACCCGCCGTCGACGGGGAGGATGTGGCCGGTGACGAACTCGGCGTCGACCAGGTACAGCACCCCGGCCGTGGTGTCGGCGACCTCGCCGATGCGCGCCAGCAGGGCCAGATCGGCGGCGGCGCGCACGTCGCCGTCGCCGAACAGCGGGGTGCGGATGACGCCGGGCGCCACGGCATTGACCCGGATGCGGGCCGGGGCGAGTTCGGCGGCCAGGCTGGTGGTGAGCGCGTGCACGCCGCCCTTGCTGACCAGCGCGGCCGAGGCGGGCAGACCGGTGCGGGCGTGGTCGATCAGGACGGTGCCGATATTGACGACGCTGCCGCCCGCCCCCTGGGCGAGGAGCTGGCGGACCACGGCCTGCGTCGTGAGATAGGTGCCCTTGAGGTTGCCGCCGAGGTAGCGGTCGAGTTCGGCCTCGGTGACGTCGACGAACGGCGTCGCGCCGAACACGCCCGCGCTGTTGATCAGGACATCGACCCGGCCGAAACGCTCGAGCGCCGCGCGCACGTAGGCCGAACCCGTTGCGGGCGAACCGATGTCACCCGCGACAGTGGCCACCCGGGCGGGCGCGCCCAGCTCCGCGGCGACCTCCGCGAGCTTGTCCGGGTCGCGCCCGCCGAGCACGACATTGTCGCCGCGGGCGAGGAGGGCCCGGGCGACATCGCGGCCGATGCCGCTGGAACCGCCGGTCACGATGACGGTCTTCGGTACGACCGGTCGTCTTGGAATGGGGATGCGGAAACGACCAGGTACGAGACAAGGTTGATCAGGGGCGGAAGTAATCGTCCAGGAGTCGGCGCAGGCACTTGTCCAGCGGGTCGACGGTGCGGTCGATCTTCATCCGGATCACCGCGCCCTCCCAGGACTCGAGCAGGAGGTCGGCCAGGTCGACGGCGTCGATGTCGGCGCGCACGGTGCCCTGCTCCTGCGCGGCGCGCAGCGCCTCGGCGACACCGTCGCGCCAGGCCGCCCAGGCCGCCGAGAGCGCTTCGCGCAGCACCTCGCTGCCCTCCAGCTCGCCGCCGAGATTGGCGATCAGGCAGCCGCCGGTGTAGTCGGCGACCACGAAATCCGCGGTGAGCGTGGCGAAGAAGACGCGCAGGCCACCGAGCGGATCGGGGTCAGCGGCGAAGGCGGCGGCCAGATCGCGCTGCACGCACAGTGAGTGGTGCTCGATCACCGCCTGCGCGAAGCTCTCCTTGCTGTCGAAGTAGTTGTAGAACGAGCCCTTGGGCACGCCGACCTTGTCGAGCACCTGCTTGATGCCGGTGCCGTGATAGCCGTTGGTGAGCAGACCCGCCGCGCCCTCCTCGATGAGGAGCGCTCGGGTGTCGTCACTGCGCCGGGGTCGTGCCATGCGTCGAACTATACGACCGGTCGTCTATTAATGGCAAGCGCGCGGCGCTCATTCGTCGTCGACACCGCGCGCCGCGAGGGCCTCCCCCATCGCGTCGGCGGTCCGCAAGGCCCGCACCAGCACCGGCGTGACCAGCGCGGTCGCCGACCAGGAGACCCCGCGGGCCCGCCGCGCCTGGGCGACGTCGTGCACGATTCCGGCCAGCAGCGGAACGCACCGGATCGCCAGGGCGAGCAGCACACCGACCCGCTCCGGGTCGACGCCGACGCGGCGCAGCGGGCCGAGCGCGCGGGTGAGCGCGTCGAGCATGGCGGTGACCCGGGTCGTCACGGTCACCAGAGCCGCGAGCGCCACCGACACCACGAGCACACCGCAGACCACCACCGCCCGCTCCACCGAGGTGGTGAGCAGCTGGAAGACCGCGATGAGCACCGTCATCCACAGCACCGGGCGCAGCTGGGCCAGCGCCACCCGCCAGGAGATGCGCGCGAGCGCGAACAACCCGGCCACCAGCACCGCGACGATCGCGATGCCGAGCGCGGTGCGCACGAACACCGTCATCGCGACGATCGCGACCACCAGCAGCGCCAGCTTCGCGCCCGCGGGCAGCCGGTGCAGCAGCGAGTCGCCCGAGATGTAGAGCCCGATCATTCGATCAGGTCGCGGTAGGCGCCGACCGCCGCCGCCGGGGCGCCGTCGAAGACCACCCGGCCCTCGTCGAGCACCACCACCCGGTCGAAGCCGTCGAGCAGACCGAGCTGATGGGTCACCACGATCACCTGCTGATCCAGGGAGTTCAGCGCCCGCGACACCAGCCGGGCGTTGCGCAGATCCAGCAGCGTGGTCGGTTCGTCGGCAACGATCACCTCGGGTTCGCGGATCAGCGCCGAACCCAGCGCGAGCAGCTGCTTCTGCCCACCCGAGAGCAGATGCGCGGGGTGATCGGCGTGCCCGGCGAGCCCGAAACGCTCGAGCATCCCCCGCACTCTCGCGGCGATCTCGGCCTTGCCGAGGCCACTGCGCCGCAGCGAGAAGGCGAGGTCCTCGGCGACGGTCGGCATCACGATCTGGGTATCGGGATCGGTGAACACGAAGCCGACCTTGCGCCGCACCTGCGCGCCCTTGCGGGCGGCGTCGATCCCGTCGACGGTGACGGTGCCGGTCGCGGGCTTCAACAGTCCGTTGAGCATCCGGGCCAGGGTGGACTTGCCCGACCCGTTGGCGCCGATGAACCCGACCCGGCGCTCGGTGATGCGCAGGTCGATCTCGCGCAGCACCGTCCGGTCGCCGAAGTGGTGGCCCACCCCGGCGACGACGATCTCGCTCACCGCGCGCACCCGCGCGGCCGCACCGCGCGCTCAGGCATGGATCAGCCCCGGGTAGGCACGGTGCACGCCCTTGGCCACGACGGTGGCGACGACGACCTTGGCCAGATCACCGGGGATGAACGCGAAGTTGGTGGAGACGGCCGCCCACAGGCCCAGATCGGTGCGCACGAGCAGTCCGGCGGTGCCGAACAGGTAGATGATCACCACCCCGCCGAGCGCGTTGATCAGCAGGCCGAGCGCGATCGGGTACTTGGGCAGGATCCTGCCGGTCAGCCAGCCGATCACCAGCGTGGCCGGGATCCAGCCGAGCAAATAGCCCGCGGTCGGCGAGGCCAGCGCGGTCAGCCCGGTGCGTCCGCCCGAGAGCAGCGGCAGGCCGATCATCGTCAGCGCGATGAACACCAGCACCGCCGCGGTGCCCTTGCGCGCACCGAGCACCGCGCCGGTGAGGATCACCCCGAGCGTCTGCAGCGTGATCGGCACCCCGCTGAAGCCGACGGTGATCGCCCCCGGCAGGCCCAGGGCGGCGATGAGCCCCGCGAACACCGCGATCTGGGCCAGGTCCCTGGCGGTGAAACGCACCGCTGACTTCGGGGAATTGTCGACTTCGGGCACCGCGAACATCCTTCACACCAGAATTGAACGATGTTCAAAATAGCAGCCGAGCAGCCCGGGGAGCATTTCGCGGTCGGCGAAGATCGACTAGGATTCGGGGGTTGGAACAACTCGGCTGGCGACACCGAGGAAGGGCCATCATGGCGATTGCGCTACAACGATTCTCGACCTTGATCGCGGCGATCTACACCGCGGGCGACGACCCGGACCGCTGGGAGGCGGTGGTCGCCGAGATCACCGATACCTTCGGCGCGGTGCGCACCCAGCTCGTCCTCGCCGAGGCCGCCACCGGCGAGACCTCGGTGATCACCGCGGGGACCGGTCGTGGCGCCACCCGGCTCGACGCCCTCTCCGCGCGCGTGCACACCCTGCCCCCGGGCGCCACCGCGACCGGCGAGGAACTGTTCGCCCCCGGCGAGCGGGGTCTGGTCCCGGACAAACCGCTCGCCCCCGCCGGGCTGGGCGACTGTTTCATCTCCCGCCTCACCGACGACGAACCCACGTCCTGGATCTGCCTGACCATGCCCGACCGCGCGGCCCTCACCGGTGAATCGGCGGCGCGCACCCTGCTCGGGGTGCTGGTTCCGCACCTGCGCGGCGCGCTGCACACCCGCTCGCGGCTGGTGGAACTGTCCCGCGACCGCGATTTCGCGCTGGCCACGCTGGAGAAGGCGAAATACGGGATCATGATCGTCACCGCCGACGCGGCGCTGGTCTTCGCCAACGCCATGGCCGAGGAGATCACCCGCCAGGCCGACGGCCTCACCGTCGACGCGAGCGGCAAGCTGCGCGCCACCGCCTCGGCCGCGCCCGCCTCGCTGTGCGAACTCATCCGCCAGGCGTCCGGACCGCAGCGCAGCAGCGGCAATATCGCGCTGCCGCGCGCCTCCGGCGGCAGGCCGCTGATCGTGCGGGTCACCCCGCTCGACGGCGTGCGCAAGGAGGGACCGTGGCAGCGCGCGGTGCTGCTGCTGGTGGTGGACCCGGAACACGATCCGGAGCCGGAGCCGACCGCGCTGCACGACCTGTACGGCCTGACCGACGCCGAGACCATGGTCGCGATGGGGGTGCTGCGCGGCGACGGCTTACCCGCGGTCGCCGATCAGCTCTCGGTCTCGTTGTTCACCGCCCGCACCCACCTGCAGCACATCTTCGCCAAGACCAGGACGCACCGGCAGGCCGAGTTGGTCCGCTTGCTGTTGACCAGCGCGATCTCCGCGCAATAGCGGTTCGGCCGACCTGGCGTCAGATCGGCTGGAATCCCACTCCGGGACCGCCGCGCGCGGCCACGTCGTCGAGAATGCGGGTGAAGTTGGCGCCGACCTGCGGTCCTAGGCAAGGCACCGCGATATAGCCGTTGACGATGGCAACCAGGGTCGAACCCACCACGACCGGCCCGCCGGAGTCACCCACGATCACGCAGATCTGGCTCAGCGTCCAGGTCGCACCGCCGAAGACGTCACCGTAGACCAGCCCGCAGGTCTGGCCGGTGGTCCGGCCCTCCTTGCACGCGATCGCCGGGAACTCGGCGGGCAGGCCGACGCCGGTGATCGTGGTGGCGCCGACGTGGTTCACCGGGTTCACCCGGCCCGCGTCGAAGCTGATCACCGCGTAATCGAGCTGGTCGTTGACGAACGCGACGCTGCCGACGGTGCCCGCGTCCTGCTCCGCTTCCGCGGCGACACCGGCACCGGCCGCGGCGCAGTGCCCGGCGGTGAATCCGACCAGCTGACCCGCGCCGTCGTAGCCGATGGTGGTGAGTGTGCATACCGAGCCGTCGTCGAAGACGATGCCCGATCCACCACCGAGGGCCACCGGGGCCTGCGCGTGCGCGGTCCCGAAGCTCGCCCACGCCAGGGCGAGCGCGGCGGCGAGGACCAGCCATCGCCGCACTGACACAATCGGGGCACTCTCGCACCGGAGTGCGGGAGTGCCTCGGTCATTCCTGGGCTCGATCATGCGCGCGGTCAGACCACGCACACCGGGTACAGAATGGGCAGAGTCACGAGAATCGGAACACAGGTCAGCAGTGCGCCGGGAATCGTGATGAACGGCGACAGCACGACGGGCTGCACTTCCACGGGCACCGGTGCGACGGGGACGGGGGCGGGGTCCGCCGCGGGTGCTGCACCGGCTACGCCGGCACCGAGAGCGATCAACGGCGCACAAGCAAACACCGCGATGGTGGAGCGAATCTTGTTGTTGATCATTGCCATTCCTTAGGACTGTGGTGGCGGGATCGTCACCTCATCCAGAACAGCACCGTTGGACGGCAAGCGCGTCGCCCGAACAGATGAGATCAGAACGGACGCTTGGAGCGGATCACCGCGGCGAGGTACTCGTAATCGTCGGCGCGGGCCGAGGACGCCCGGAAGGCCAGGCCGATCGTGCGGCCCGGGGCGGGCGCGGCGAAGCGGGCCACCTCGAGGGTGCCGCGCGCGGTCTCGGCGGCCACGGCCATCTCCGGAATGAGTGTTACTCCGAGTCCACCTGCGACACACTGCACCACCGTGGTCAGCGAGGCGGCGCGGGTGTCACCGACCGCGCCGGGATGCACCTCGGCGCTGCGGCACAGTTCGAGGGTCTGATCGCGCAGGCAGTGTCCCTCGTCGAGCAGCAGCAGCGGTATCTCGGCCAGCACCGGCGCGGCCAGGTCGGTGCGCCCGGCCAGTTCGTGCCCGCGCGGGGTGACCAGCACGAACTCCTCGGTATAGAGCGGGATCTCCACCAGCCCCGGCGCCTCGGTGGGCAGCGCGAGCAGCGCGACGTCGAGCACGCCGGTGCGCAGGCCGTCCAGCAGCCGGGCGGTCTGATCCTCGACCACCTGCGGCACCAAGTTGGGGAGTTTGCGGCGCAGCTCGGGTAACAGGTCCGGCAGCACGTACGGCGCGACAGTCGGGATGATGCCCAGCCGCAGCACACCGCCGAGCCCGTCCCCGGCCGCCGAGGCGACGAAACGGTCGGCCGCCTCGAGGGTCGCGCGCGCCTGCGGGAGCAGCCGCATCCCGGCGGCGGTGACCAGCACCCGGCGGGTGCTGCGCTCGATCAGCTGCAGTCCCAGCCCGTTTTCCAGCGATGCCAGGGCCTGCGATAACGTGGGTTGGCTCACAGTCAAACGCGCTGCGGCGGTGCCGAAATGCCGATATTCGGCGATGGCGACGAACGCACGCAGCTGCGACAGGGTTGGCTGATAAGTCTGATCAGTCACGCCTATCAGTGTACGACAAGCAATCGGCTTTACCTTTTAGTACGCTGGCCCCAACCACACCACGAATGAGGAGATGAGCATGGCTCTGCTGACCATCGGCGACCAGTTCCCGGCATACAACCTCAAGGCCGTCATCGGAGGTGACCTGTCGAAGGTCGACGCGCAGCAGCCCGACGATTACTTCACCCAGATCACCAGCGACGACCACGCGGGCAAGTGGCGCATCGTGTTCTTCTGGCCCAAGGACTTCACCTTCGTGTGCCCCACCGAGATCGCCGCGTTCGGCAAGCTGAACGAGGAGTTCGCCGACCGTGACGCGCAGGTCCTCGGCGCCTCGGTCGACAACGAGTTCGTGCACTTCCAGTGGCGTGCCCAGCACGAGGATCTCAAGACCCTCCCCTTCCCGATCCTGTCCGACCTCAAGCGCGAGCTGGCCGCCGCGACCGGTGTGCTCAACGCCGACGGTGTCGCCGACCGCGCGACCTTCATCGTCGACCCGAACAACGAGGTCCAGTTCGTCTCCGTGACCGCCGGTTCGGTCGGCCGCAATGTCGACGAGGTGCTGCGCGTGCTCGACGCCCTGCAGTCCGACGAGCTGTGCGCCTGCAACTGGAAGAAGGGCGATCCGACCATCAACGCGGGCGAACTGCTCTCCGCCAGCGTCTGATCCACCCCTTCCCCACCGATTCACCCCAGAGGAGCCCCACTGTCATGAGCATCGAGAACCTGAAGAACTCCCTTCCCGAGTACGCCAAGGACCTCAAGCTCAACCTGTCCTCGCTCGCGCGCACCACGGTGCTGACCGAGCAGCAGCTGTGGGGCACCCTGCTGGCCTCGGCCGCCGCGACCCGCTCGGCCACCACGCTGCGCGAGATCGCCGAGGAAGCCGCCGACACGCTGTCGGCGGAGGCCTACGAGGCCGCGCTCGGCGCCGCGTCGATCATGGGCATGAATAACGTGTTCTACCGTGGCAAGGCCTTCCTGGAGGGCCGCTACGACGATCTGCGCGCGGGCCTGCGGATGAACATCATCGGCAACCCCGGTGTCGACAAGGCCGATTTCGAGCTGTGGTCGTTCGCGGTGTCCTCGATCAACGGCTGCGCGCACTGCCTCGAGGCGCACGAGAAGACCCTGCGCGAGGCCGGTGTCTCACGCGAGGTGATCTTCGAGTCGCTGCGGGCCGCGGCGATCGTCGCCGGGGTCGGCCAGGCCGTGGTGTCGACCGAGGCGCTGGCGGGCGCCGCGGTCTGAGCCACCGGACAATCGGGGCCCATCGGCGCAGCGGCGCTGGTGGGCCCCGGTCGTTCGCCCGGGACACGACCGCCGTCGCGGTTGGCCCGGTGGCCGTGAGCACGCCGGTAGGCTCGCGCGCATGAACGCACATGATGTGCCCGATGCCCCGGACATCCAGGTCGAGGTCGTCCGAGTGTTCACCGATCCCGCCGGTCATCTCGGCAACGCGCTGGGCATCGCCCGGGCGGGCGATGTCGTCGCCCTCGACAAACAGGAGCTGGCCGCCCGGCTGGGCTACAGCGAGACCACCGTCTACGAGGATCCCGTCGACGGCGTCGCGGCCGTCCGGATCTTCACTCCCACCAGGGAATTGCCGTTCGCGGGGCATCCCACCGTGGGGACCGCGTGGTGGCTGGCCGAGCAGGGCATCCCCGTCCACACCCTGCAGGTGAGCGCCGGGCCGGTGGCCGTGAGCCGCACCGAGGGCCTCACCTGGGTCACCGCCCGCGCCGAATGGACCCCGGAATTCACCTTCCACCAGCTGGATTCGCTCGACGAGCTGGCGCTGCTACGCCCCGATGACATCACGAGCGGCCAGCACTACTACTGGGTGTGGACCGACGAACCGCGCGGCGCGATCCGCGCCCGGATGTTCGCCCCCGCCATGGGGATCGCCGAGGACGAGGCCACCGGTGCCGCGGCCGTCGCGCTCACCGCGCAGCTGCGGCGCGGGCTGGTGCTCACCCAGGGGCTGGGTTCCCAGCTCTACACCGCCTGGGATTCCGACGGCTGGGTGCGCCTGGGCGGGCGGGTCTCCGAAGACCACGTCATGGTGCTCTAGCCGGAGGTCCCGCCGAAGCGGCGCAGCCACGGGGGCCGGGCGGTCCAGTGGCCGCGCCGCGCCGGGGTGGCACCGACATCGGCGAGGATCTTGGCCTCCAGCTGGCGTGGAGGCGGGCGCTGGTCGTCGTCGGCGAGGCGGGCGAGCACGTCGTGCACGGCACGGACCCGGTCGGCGAACATCGACAGGCTGTGCGGGGCGGTGGCGGCCAGTTTGTTCTCGATGTGGTGGTGTTCGAGTTCGGCGACGGCGTCGAGGGCGTAGGCGTCGGCCAGGGTCAGCACCGAGCCGGGCGGGCACCAGGGCGGGCGGGTACCGCAGCGGGCCAGGCGCTGTTCGGCGAGGCGTTCGATGCCCTCGGCCAGCAGCCGGGTGACCATCGGCACGCGCAGGCCGAGTTCGCGGCCGATAGCCCGGTAGGTGCGGCCGCCGTAGTAGGCCAGGACGAACACCTCGCAGTGGCTGTCGAGCGGGTCGTCGAAGCCGAGCCGGGCCGAGACCGCCAGCCACGGCATGTCCTCGCCGTCGTGGCGGTCCAGGCGCAGGCGCTGCACGGCCAGGCGGTGGACCTGGGCCAGCAGCCAGGTCTGTTCGGGGCCGAAGAGGGTGGGCTCGAAGTCGGGGGGTGCGAGGTCGGCACCGGTGTAGTCGGGGAGGTGGTCGCCGTCGCGGCCGTAGACGACGCCGCGGCCGAAGGCCAGGTCGTAGCTGGGCCGGTCCAGGTCATGGGTGTCGGGCCGGGTGGCGACGAATGCCGAACGGCCCCAGGGTGTTCCGAGATCGGGCAGCGGTGGCCCGGGCGGTTCGGCGGGCGGCGGTTCCGGTAATTCGTCGTCCTCGGCGGTGATCAGTGGGGTCGCCCGCACCCGCCGGAATCCTTCGCGGACAACCTCTTCCGCGAGGCCCCGGCGATGCAGCACGCGCAGGGCGAGCCCGTAGGCCGCGGCGCCGGTGGTGCGGTAGAGCTCGCGCACCGCCTCGCGATCCTCGGCACCGGACAGGATTTCGGGAGCGGCGGCCGGTACCCCACGCCGCGCCTTTTCGGGACCACGCTGTCCATTCATCGTCGAATTCCTGTCCGCACAACGGCAATTCGCAGCCCGAGCAGTTGTGGATCGGTATTCACCGCCCGATCGCGGCGATCAGCATGAACGCGGTGCCCAGATCCATCACCAGATGGGGAACCAGCGCCGAGGTCAGCGGATGGGCGCCCGGTGGATGCAGCACGCGCAACCGGGGCGAGCGGTGACCGGTGGTGCCGAGCACCACCAGCGCGTCGAGGACGAACAGCGCGGCCAGCCCGAGCGCGGGCCACGCGGGCGCGCCCGCACCGTGTCCGGCGCCGTGCCCGCTCATGGCGTAGAGCATGGCCGCCGCCGCGACGGTGTGGTAGCCGAGCGCGAACAGGTCCTCGGCGCCGGGCAGCGCGCCGGTGCGCCACCGGAACAGCCGCTCCCCGAACAGCATCGCGAAGGTGACCGTCAGGGCGATCAGGATGCCGCGCATCGCGTGCGGATCGCTGGCCACCGGGAAGACCAGCATCGCCAGCATCACCAGGCACATCAGCAGATGCGCGCCGTCGGCGCCCGCGTCGACCCGCTGCCCGGGCCGTGGCCGCGCCAGCCGCCCCGCCACGATCACCCCGGCGAGCACGAACGCGGCCACCACCGCCCACCGTAACGCCCCGCTGTCCTGCACGAATTCGGCCACACCCCACCACCTTCGAGTCGACACCCGCCCCACCATGCTCGCACCGACGGCGCTGCCCCGCTGCCGTTTCCCGCCGAACCCGACCTGCGGCAATGCTGTTCGACCGGCACCATGATCAGATGACCGACTCCCGCCCCGGACCGGCGACGGCGCCCTGGCGCATCATCGCCGACGACCTGACCGGCCCCGCGATCACCGCACTGCTGACCCGGCATCGCGCCCAGCTGGCGGACAACTCCCCCGCCTGCGGCATGCACGCCCTCGACCTGAGCGCGCTGCGGGATCCGACAGTGACCGTGTGGAGCGCGTGGTCGGGTACGGACCTGGTGGGCTGTGGCGCACTGCGCGAGATCGATCCGGCGCACGGCGAGATCAAGTCCATGCGGACCGCGGACGGGTACACCGGGCGTGGGGTGGGGGCGGCGGTCCTGGCCCATCTCGTCGGGACGGCACGGCAGCGCGGCTACCGGCGGCTGAGTCTGGAGACCGGGTCGGGCGAGTTCTTCGCGCCCGCGCGACGGCTCTACCGCCGCCACGGCTTCACCGAGTGCGGGCCGTTCGCGGAGTACCTCCCCGACCCGTTCAGCCGGTTCTACACGCTGGAGCTCGAGTGAAACGGCTGCGGAGGGGTGTCCGGCGTCGTGGGGTCAGCCCAGGGCGCGGGCGAAACCGGCGGCCAGGTCGGCGACTTGGGCGTCGGTCATGACGAAGGACGGCGAGATCTGCAGCGCGCCGCCGCCTGCGGCACGACCGGAGATGCCCTGGGCACGCAGATCTTTGACGAAGCCGGGCGCTTCGCCGGGGTCGGCGAGCTGGACGGCGGCGACCGCGCCGAGGCCGCTGCGGATCTCGGCGACGCGGGGATGCTCGGCCAGCGGGGCCAGGGTGGTGTGCAGGGTCTGCTCGAGGCGGGCCGCCTCTTCGATGAGCCCTTCGCGTTCGATGATGGCCAGGTTGGCCAGGGCCGCCGCGGCGGCGCCCGCGTGCCCGCCGTAGGTGTAGCCGTGGCGGAACCAGACCCCACCGGCGAAGAACGGTTCGGCCAGGTGCGGGGCGATGAAGACCGCACCCATGGGCAGGTAACCGGAGGTCAGGCCCTTGGCGGTGGTCATCAGGTCCGGGCGCAGGTCGAAGCGGGTGGAGGCGAACCAGGAGCCGCCGATCCGGCCGAAACCGGTGACGACCTCGTCGGCGACGAAGAGGATGTCGTGATCGCGGCAGATCTGGCGCACCTCGGCCAGATAGCCCTCCGGCGGCAGGTACACCCCGCCCGCGCCGATGATCGGTTCGCAGAAGAACGCGGCGATCTGTTCGGCGCCGAGCTCCTCGATCAGCGCGAGCAGGGCCTTCGCGTCGTTCCACTCGACGGTGCGGGTGTCGGCGACCAGGGTGCCGTAGCCCTCGAGATTGGGCGCCAGCCCGCCGAGCGCGGTGCTCGCGTAGTGCATGCCGTGGTAGGCCAGCCGACGGCCGACCAGGATCTTCTTGCCGGGGCGGCCCTGTTCGAACCAGTAGCGGCGGGCCAGTTTGGCGGCGGTCTCCACCGAGTCCGAACCGCCGGAGGTGAAGAAGATCTTGCTGCCGGGCACCGGCGCGATGGCCGACAGCCGCTCGGCCAGTTCCTGCACCGGCGGTTCGGTGAGGTCACCGAAATTGGAGTAGTGGGCGATGGTGCGCAACTGCGCGGCGACCGCGTCGGCGATCTCGGCGCGACCGTGCCCGACATTGGCGAACCACAGACCCGCGGTGGCGTCGAGGTAGCGGTTGCCCGCGGTGTCGTAGACGTAGGCGCCGTCACCCCGGGCCACGACGAACGCGCCGTCGCGGTCGACGGCACCCATATCGGCGAATCCATGCCAGAGCGCATTCATGGCTCCACACTTACCCGAACCCGGGCCCCGGCGCGCGCGGACCCGCGCGGGCGTCTCAGTCCGCGGACCGCTCGCGCCACCGCGCGGGCAGATCCCCCAGCGACGCCATGGCTACCGCCAGCACCGCGAACACCACGGTCAGCACCACCAGCCCGATCGTCAGCGAGACATAGCCCTGCGCGCGCGGGTCGATGAACGGGTAGGGATACCAGTCCACGATCGGTCCGCGGATCAGCGTGTAGATCCCGTAGACCAGCGGAAACGCCAGCCACTGCGCGATCAGCCCCGGCCCGGTGCGCAGCCGCGCTGGCATCGCGACCAGCAGCCAGTCCAGCAGCAGCACCAGCGGCAGGACGCGGTGCAGCACGTCGTTGATCCACCGATCGGTGAGCATCACGTCGACCTTGGCCAGCAGCACCGCGTAGACCACCATCGTGATCAGCATGTACAGCGTCACCGCGCCGCGGAAGGTCTGCCAGCGCGGCCCCTGCGGCGCGAGCACCCCACCGATGGCCAGCACGACCACGGCCAGGATATTGGACTCGATGGTGAAGTAGCTCAGGAAGTTGGTGAGCGAGAAGGCCGGGGAGTCGAGGTTGCGCAGCGGGATCCACAGCAGCGCCACCGCGCCCAGCACCGCGAACCCGATCCGGTACGCCCTGATCCACCACGCCGTGCCCGCCGCTGCGTTCATCCCCGGATCGTCGCACGCGCGGACCGCCGGAGCGCCCACATCGCGCCGCGGCACGCCACGCGTCGCGGCACACCGTGCGCACCGGGTCCTCGCCGTGGTGTGTCGTTGGTCTCGCCGGTGCGGCCAGGGAGCGACGCGACGGAAAACCGCTGGCGGCCTTCGCTAGGCTGACAGATGCAATGACCAGGACAGCTAGCACCGGTACCCGCGCGCTGCGCACCCGCCTGGCGGAGGTCTCGCTGCGCGACGAACACCGGCTCCAGCGCAAGCTCGACCGGACGCGCCCCGAGAACCTGCCCGCCCTCGAGGCCGAGATCGCCGCCGCCGAGACCCGCGTGGCCACCCGCCGCGCGGCGGTCCCGCCGATCACCTACCCCGAGCAACTGCCGGTCTCCGCGCGCCGCGACGACATCGCCGCCGCCATCGCCGCGCACCAGGTGGTGATCGTCGCCGGTGAGACGGGCTCCGGCAAGACCACCCAGATCCCGAAGATCTGTCTGGAGCTGGGGCGCGGCATCCGCGGCACCATCGGGCACACCCAGCCGCGCCGCCTGGCCGCGCGCACGGTCGCCGAGCGGATCGCCGAGGAGCTCGGCACCGAGCTGGGTGATGTGGTGGGCTACACGGTCCGGTTCACCGATCAGGCCTCCGATCGCACGCTGGTCAAACTGATGACCGACGGCATCCTGCTCGCCGAGATCCAGCGCGACCGGCTGCTGCGCCGCTACGACACGATCATCATCGACGAGGCGCACGAGCGCAGCCTCAATATCGACTTCCTGCTCGGCTACCTGAAGCAGCTGCTGCCCAAGCGGCCCGATCTCAAGGTGATCATCACCTCGGCCACCATCGACCCCGAGCTGTTCGCCCGGCACTTCGCCGACGCGCAGGGCACGCCCGCGCCGATCGTGGAGGTCTCGGGCCGGTCCTATCCGGTGGAGCTGCGCTATCGCCCGCTGTCGCTGGAACTGCCGGGCATCGAGGACGACGAGGACACCCGCGTGGTGGACCGCGATCCCACCGACGCCATCGCCGACGCGGTCACCGAACTGTTCGCCGAGGGCGACGGTGACGTACTGGTGTTCCTGTCCGGCGAGCGCGAGATCCGCGACACCGCCGACGCGCTGCGCGATCTGCGCCTGCCGCGCACCGAGGTGGTGCCGCTCTACGCGCGGCTCTCGGCCGCCGAACAGCACAAAGTGTTCACCCCGCACACCGGGCGCCGGGTGGTGCTGGCGACCAATGTCGCCGAGACCTCGCTGACCGTGCCGGGCATCCGCTACGTCGTCGATCCGGGCACCGCCCGCATCTCGCGGTACTCGATGCGCACCAAGGTGCAGCGGCTGCCGATCGAACCGGTCTCGCAGGCCTCGGCGCGGCAGCGTTCGGGTCGCTGTGGTCGCGTCGCCGACGGCATCGCCATCCGGCTGTACTCCGAGGACGATTTCGAATCGCGGCCCGCGTTCACCGAGCCGGAGATCCTGCGCACCAATCTGGCCGCGGTCATCCTGCAGATGACAGCGCTGGGGCTGGGCGACATCGAGAGCTTCCCGTTCGTCGAGGCCCCGGACCGCCGCGCCATCCGCGACGGCATCGCGCTGCTCGAAGAGCTCGGCGCGCTGGCACACGGCAGCGCGAAAGCCGTGGACGGCGAGGCGCATTCGGGTGGGCACCTCACGCTCACCCCGATCGGCCGCGAGATGGCGCAGCTGCCGGTGGACCCGCGCATGGCCCGGATGCTGGTGGAGGCGCACCGCAACGGCTGCCTGGACGAGGTGCTGGTGATCGTGGCCGCGCTGTCCATCCAGGACGTGCGGGAGCGGCCGGTCGAGCACCAGCAAGCCGCCGATACCCAGCACGCCCGCTTCACCGTCGACGGCTCGGACTTCCTGGCCTATCTGCGCCTGTGGGACTACCTCACCGAGCAGCGTAAATCCTTGTCGTCCAACCAGTTCCGCCGTATGTGCCGCGACGAGTTCCTGCACTATCTGCGCATCCGCGAATGGCAGGACCTGCACGGCCAGTTGCGCACCATCACCCGTGGGCTGGGCTGGAACGACGCGGCCCGGCGCGACTCCGGCGAGGAGTCCGGCACCGGGCGTCGTGGCCGGGAACGGGGCGCCCCCGAACGCGGCCCGGATGCCGGGCCGACACCGAGCGGTGACGCGTCCGGGACGGCATCCGCGCGTGGACGACGCGGTCGCGGTGAACGCAGTCCGGAACGGGCACAGACACACCCGGGCGAGATCCCCACCAGCGCAGGACACGCGCCCACCGGCGGCGAGCAGGGACCGGGCTCGCGCCGACGGCGTGGCAGCGACCGGCCACAGCGCGGACCAGGGCAGGCCGGCCAGGCACCGCCAGCGCAGGACGCGGCCGAGGCGGCGATGCCGTGGCCCGCCGCGCAGATCCATCAGGCGCTGCTGGCGGGCATGCTCTCGCATGTCGGTGTGCGCGAGGCGGAGTCGCGGGAGTTCCTCGGCGCACGCAATGCCAAATTCATGATCTTCCCCGGCTCCTCGCTGGCCAAGAAGCCGCCGCGCTGGGTGATGGCCGCCGAGCTGGTCGAGACCTCGCGGCTGTGGGGCCGGATCACCGCCAAGGTGGAACCCGAGTGGGCCGAGCGGCTCGCCGGTGATCTGGTGAAGCGCACCTACTCCGAACCGCATTGGTCGGCCAAGCGTGGCGCGGCGCGCGCCTACGAACGGGCCACCCTCTACGGCGTGCCGCTGGTGACCGGCCGTCCCGTCGACTACGGGCGCATCGACCCCGAACTGTCCCGGGAACTGTTCGTGCGCCACGCGCTGGTACAGGGCGAATGGCAGACCCGGCACGGCTTCTTCGCCCGCAACCGCGCGCTGATCGACGACGTCGCCGATCTCGAGCACCGCGCCCGCCGCCGCGACATCCTCGTCGACGACGAGGTGCTCTTCGAGTTCTACGACCAGCGCATCCCCGCCGACATCGTCTCGGTGCGCCACTTCGACAGCTGGTGGCGCAAGGCCGAACGCGAGGACCCGGCCCTGCTGGACTTCTCGGCGGAGACGGTGACCAATGCCGGTGCCGCCGCGCTGGATCCGACCGATTTCCCCGATGCCTGGCGCCAGGGCGAGCTCAGTTTCCCGCTGACCTACCAGTTCGAGCCTGGCCAGGACGACGACGGCGTGACCGTGCGCATCCCGGTCGAACAGCTCGCCCATGTGCGCGCGGTCGGCTTCGACTGGCTGGTGCCCGGCCTGCGCGAGGAACTGGCCGCCGCCTTCATCAAGACCCTGCCGAAGACCCTGCGCCGCGCGGTCGTGCCCGCCCCGGACTTCGCCGCGGCGGCCCTGCGCGGGCTGACCCCGCGCGCCGAACCCTTGCGCACGGGCCTGTCCCGGGAGCTGTCGCGGCTGGGTTCGGTCACCATCACCGCCGAGGACCTCGCCCCCACCGCCCTGCCCGATCACCTGCGGATGACCTTCGCCGCGGTCGACCGGCAGGGCCGGGTGCTGGCCAAGAGCAAGAATCTCGCCCAGCTGAAAGCGCGGCTGGCCGACCAGGTTTCGGCCTCGGTCGCCAAGGCCACCGCGGGGGCCGAACGCGCACCCGCCACGGTGTGGACCTCCGAGTCGCTCGGTTCGGTGGCACCCACGGTGCGCCGCGAGGTGGCCGGGCAGACGGTCACCGGGTACCCCGCGCTGGTTCCCGAGGGCGAGGGCGTGGCGGTGCGGGTGCTCAGTTCACCCGGCGAGCAGGCCGCGGCCATGCGCGCGGGCGTGCGCACCCTGCTGCTGGCCGCGATTCCCACCTCCACCCGCGCCGTCACCTCGGGTCTGCCCGCGGCGGACCGGCTGGCGCTGAGCCAGAATCCGGACGGATCCCTGGACAAGCTCGTGGAGGACTGCCGGATCGCCGCCGCCGACGAGCTGATCGCGAAGGCGGGCGGTCCCGTGCGCAGCCCCGAGGAGTTCGACACGCTGGTGGCCGCGGTGCGCCCGCAGCTCGCCGGGGCGGTCGGCGCGCTGATCCGCGCGGTCGCGCCGGTGCTGTCGGCGGCGCACCAGGCCCGCGCCGCGCTGGCCGAGACCACCGAGACCGATATCGCCGAGGACGTCCGGCACCAGCTCGACGACCTGCTGTTCCCCGGCTTCGTCGCCGAATGGGGCCAGGCGCGGCTGCGCGAACTCCCGCGCTATCTGCTGGCCGCGGCCCAGCGGCTGGAATCACTGCCAGGTTCGGCCGTGCGCGACCGGCAGGGCATGGCCGAGGTGGACCGGATGCTGGCCGCCTACGACAAGCTGGTGCGGAGCCTGCCGGACAACCGCAAGCACGCGCGCGATGTCACCGAGATCTGGTGGATGATCGAGGAACTGCGGGTCAGCCTGTTCGCGCAGAAGCTGGGCACCCCGTATCCGGTATCGGCCAAGCGGATCGAGAAGGCCATCGGCGCGATCCGGCGCTGAGGGCGGGTCAGTCGGCGGCGGCCACCGCGGCCGCGGCCCGGGCGGCCCGCATCTCGGTGATCTCGCGCTCGAAATCCTCGGCGCTGGTGAAGGATCGGTACACCGAGGCGAACCGCAGATAGGCCACCTCGTCCAGATCGCGCAGCGGGCCGAGGATGGCCAGGCCGACCTCGTGGCTGGGGACCTCGGGAGATCCCTTGGCGCGCACCGCGTCCTCGACCTGCTGGGCCAGCAGGTTGAGCGCGTCGTCGTCGACCTCGCGGCCCTGGCAGGCACGCCGGACGCCGACGATGACCTTCTCCCGGCTGAACGGCTCGGTGACGCCACTGCGCTTGACCACCGACAGGATCGCGGTCTCGACGGTGGTGAACCGGCGGCCACAGGTCGGGCAGGATCGCCGTCGGCGGATGGCCGTGCCCTCCTCGACTTCCCGCGAGTCGACGACGCGCGAGTCAGGGTGTCGGCAGTAGGGGCAATGCATCCGAGGGTTCCTTCGTCGAGGCGCACTCCATGGCACTTGACAGAATACCGGTCAGGACCGCACGAGCTGCCACTGCGTGGTCAAGTCCGCGATGATGTCCGGTAACCGGGCGATCATCCGGCCGCGATCGAGCTTGACCGCGAAGGGCTCGCGGTACACCGCGCCCGCCCGCGCCGGGTCGGCGACCAGGTCGAGGTGGCGGGGTACCAGGTCGGCGGTGATGTAGGCCCAGCGGTCGGCGCGGTCGGCCCAGTCGAAGGCGGGCAACGGCATGCGCAGCGCGAGTGTGCTGCCGGGCGCGCCCACCGTGACCGGCGCGTACACCCCCGGCGCGCGGGTGCCGGGCACCGCCGGTTTGCCCGCGATGGTGGTGACGTAGGTGAGCACCCGGCCCAGGCCGTCGCGGCCCGCGGCGGTGACGTCCCACTGGTCGGCGACGATGTGGTTCTGTTCGCGATCGGTCATCCGGATCAGGGCGTCGGTGCGCCCGGCGGTGGTGCCGCCGTCGATCCCGGCCCAGGCCAGCCGCATGCCGTCGTCGAGCAGGCCCGCCGCGCGCATCTCGTCGATCCCTGCCATCCCCTCGGCGAGATAGGCCTCGTGCACCGGCACCAGGTCGGTGAAGATGTGTTTCTGCATGATCATCAGCCGGGTCTGGTACCAGGCCAGGTCCGCGGCGGTCAGGCGCGGGCCGAGCCGGGCCAGGCCGGTGATGTCGGCGGGCACCTCGGCCAGGAGTTCGGGCGGGACCGCGCGCAGCACCTCCGAGACCGCGGTGCCGAGTTCGTGGATGCCCGCCACCGAGAGCACCCCGCCGATATCGCCGACGTCGAAGAAGCCCGAGGCGAACGAGCCGCCCGCGATGCCTGCCAGCCCCGCCCAGTAGAAGTCGGGGCGCGCGGCGGCGAGGCGGAAGTAGTTCACATACACCTGGGTGAAGGTCGCGGTACCGGCGGCGACGCCCCGGTAGGGCGCCCAGGCCGCGAGATCGATGGCGGCGTTGTCGGTGGCGACCACCAGCCAGTACTGGTGCAGCAGGGTCGCGTAGCGGGCAGGCGCGATCCCGGCGGCTCTGGCCTCGTCGAGCGCGGCGCGCAGCGGTTCCTGGGACAGTGGCAGCGCCGGGTGCAGGCCGCCGCCGAATTCGCCGTCGGCGTTGAGCGCCGGGAGATCGAGGAAACCGTCGTACGCGGGGCGCGCGTGCGCGGCGGGGGCGAGCAGAATGCCCAGCAGGACAAGGGGTAGCAGGGCGATCGAGCAGCGGCGCACGGGACCTCGCATCCGATATCGGCCGGAGCGATCCCGCCCCGGTTCAGGATGCAAGTCACGGTAGCAACGTGTTCTAGTTTTCGATCCGTTTTCGTCTGGGACAGTAGGGCGCCCTGCCGCGGGTTACTCGCGGGAAACCCCCGTCACGCAGCGCGATTCAGATCAGCGATAGACCGGGGCAAGACCCCTGGACGGCAGGTCGGCCGGTTCGGTGATGCCCGGGAGCGGCGCGTCGACCCGCTCGGCGAAACCGCCCGCGCGCAGGTGCGCCAGGCCGAGAAACGCGACGACGATCAGCGCGGTCGCCAGCGCCGTCACCGCCAGGGCGGCGAAGCCCCGCCGCGCGCGCTCGACCCGGCGTAACGGGTGCTCGCCGCGCGCCGGACGCGCCACCGGGACCGAGCCCCGGTCATAGAGGGCGAGCTCACTGCGCGGGCGGCGGCGACTCTCCGCCCCGGTGTCTCGCGGAACCATCCGGCGCGGCCGGGACAGCGGCTCCGAGCGCGGCACGGTGGCGAAGGCCAGATCCACCTCGGCATCGGTGAGATCGAAGATCCGGGTGCGCCGTTCGGTGCGCACGAGTTCGCGTGGCAGCGCCACGCGCACCGACCCGGGCGCCGCCGTGCGCACCAGGACCGAGCGACCCGCGGGCTCCGGACTCACGTCGGCGGAATCGGGCGCGCGATCGGCGGCACCCGGAGACTCCACGGGCGGTTCGACCCGTTCCGGCCGGGTCCGCGAGGCGCCGCGAACGAGGGCGAAAGGCCGTGGCGCGCGGGTGGTCCGGCGGCGCCGGAGGACGGGCTCGCGGCCCGGGACGGGATCGAGGGAACGCAGGGCGCCGGTCGCTGTGCTCATCGGAAGAACCTCCGGGGTGGTGTGCTCCGCTGCTGAAGAAAACTGCTGGTGAGGCGATTACATCTCACGCCGTTCGAACATATGTGCGATGAACTGATGTTCGATTTCTACCACGCGGGAACGCCGATGTCAGCACGAAACGCCCGACATGCTCGAACAGATGTTTGATAGTTCGGCGTGGCCCGACTAGCCTCGGAAGCGCGAATTCGACCAGGGAAAGGGCGGGATACGGTGACCCACACAGACGACACGGGTGACGAAAGCGCTACCGGCACCGTCACATCGGGATCCGGCGCGGATCTCACCGTGCGTCAGCGCACGGTCCTCGAGGTCATCCGCACCTCGGTGACCGAACGCGGCTACCCGCCCAGCATCCGCGAGATCGGCGACGCGGTGGGGCTCACCTCCACCTCCTCGGTGGCCCATCAGCTGCGCGCGCTCGAGCGCAAGGGCTACCTGCGCCGCGACCCGAATCGTCCGCGCGCGGTGAACGTCCGCGGGCTCGACGAGGCGGTCCGCGCGGTGACCACCCTGCCCGCCGAACAGCCGGAAGAGGCCGACGCGAGCCGCCCCACCCCCACCTTCGTCCCGGTCCTGGGCCGGATCGCCGCCGGTGGCCCGATCCTGGCCGAACAGGCCGTGGAGGAGGTCTTCCCGCTGCCGCGCGAACTGGTCGGCGACGGGTCGCTGTTCCTGCTGAAGGTCGTCGGGCAGTCGATGGTCGACGCGGCCATCTGCGACGGCGACTGGGTGGTGGTGCGCCAGCAGAACGTGGCCGAGGGCGGCGACATCGTCGCGGCCATGATCGACGGCGAGGCCACCGTGAAGACCTTCAAGCGCTCCGGCAAGGACGTCTGGCTGATGCCGCACAACCCGCACTTCGAGCCGATCCCCGGTAACGACGCGCAGATCCTCGGCAAGGTCGTCACCGTCATCCGCAAGATCTAGCGCACGCTCGCGTCCATCTCCCAGAGCAGCAGTTCGGCGGCGGTCACGGCGGTCACGCGGTGGCCGCCGGTCGCGGTCAGGCGCACGGCGTCGCCCTGGTCGAGCCGCCCGTGCCCCTCGTAGTCGACGGCGCCGCGCGCAACGAACACATGTCCGTACGGCGCGTCCGGGACGGTGATCGTGTGCCCGGGGTCGAGCCGGGCGACATGGAAGGTGGCGTGGCTGTTGCCGATGCCGATCGCGGCGTCCGCGCGATGGCGGGGCATGCCGGAGGCGACCGGGATCAGGGTGTTGCGGGCGAGTTCGCCCTCGATGTCGAGTTCCTGGTAGCCGGGTGCGGCGCCCGCGGTGTCGGGCGGAATCCACATCTGCACCACGTGCAGACGTTCGGTCTCGCGGTAGCCCGCGCCGTTGCGCTCGGAGTGACGGATGCCGGTGCCCGCGCTCATCCGCTGCGCCAGCCCGGGCTGGATCACCCCGGAGTGGCCGGTCGAATCCTGGTGCACCACAGTGCCTTCCAGCACCCAGGTGAGAATCTCGGTGTCGCGATGCTGGTGGGTGTCGAAGCCCTCGCCGGGGTCGACGGTGTCCTCGTTGTGCACCAGCAGCAGACCGTGCGCGTAGTCCTCGAGCACGAAATTGCCGGTCGCCGGGAACGACTGCTTCGAGACAAGCCACTCGTTGCGCCAGTGCCACCGGTCCGCGCCGGGGATCACCTGGACCCGCGCTGTCGTCATCACCGCCACCTCTCGCTATCCGGACTCGAGTCCGTATAGCTGGTAACCCCGGCGGCGGCGCGGGCATTCCGCGCCGCCCCGGGTCAGGCGGTGTGGATCACCAGGGCAGGGCGCCGCGCAGGCGCCCGACCAGGCTGCGCCCGGAGTCGCGCTCACGCTCGGTGAACAGGAACTGCAGCTCCTCCTCCAGGCCCTTGCGCACCACATCGCGCAGGTCGGCGGCGGCGCCGTCGAGATCCTCCGCCTCGAGCCACGGGGTGGGGTCGATCGGAGCGCCCGCGGAGAAGTAGAACCGCTCCGGCCGCGGGATCGGCGTGGGACCGAGACCCTTGACCAGCGGCGGGTTCAGTTCGGGGTTGATACCCAGCAGCTCGCAGGTCCAGCGCAGCGGCCGCATGGCCGGGTGCTGGCCGTCGAAGACGATGTCGTAGGCGTCGTCGATGCCGATCATGGCCAGCGGCACGATCGGCACGCCCGCCTGGATGGCCATCCGCGCGAAGCCGGTGCGGCCCTCCCACTTGAGCACGTACTTCTCACCCTTGCGCCGGATCGCCTCGCGCCCGCCGCCGGGGAACACCACCACGGCCTCGCCGCGCTCGAGCAGCGCCAGGCAGTTCGACCTGGTCCCCCGCACCGCGCCGAAGCGGTGCAGGATGTCGCGCACACCCGGCTGCATCAGCACATGCTCGGCCAGCCCGCGTACCAGCCTGCCCCGCTCGCGCAGAATCGCGGGCATGAGCAACGGCGCGTCGATGCCGCCGAGCAGATTGTGGTTGGCCACGATGAGCACCGGCCCCTCGACCGGAATGTTCTCCAGGCCGAAGAAGCGCGGGCTGGTCCAGGCCCGCAGCGGCGCGAAGAAGGCCTCGAAGGCCCGGATCTCCCACTCGCTGGGCGCCGGATTCAGCGGCGCCCCATCGGAGAGGATCGGGCCGCCCTGCTCGGCCCGTCCTGTCCCGTCCTCGTTCACAATTCTTGGACCCCGCTGGTCGTTCGACATAACACCCTCCTGCTGTCGACATTCGACCATAGCTTCCGAAAAAGGCCGTGTCGCATCGACATTCGACCGCAAACGGTCGGCAAATCAGCGAAAAAGATCAGCTGAGCACCGGCTCGGCGGGCCCGGAATGGGCGTATTCGGACAGTGCCGCCGCCAAGGCGTGGGGCACCCGGGCACGCACCCGGGTTCCGCCTTCCTCATGGTCGGAGGAGATGATACGGCCGTCGGCGTGGATGCGGGCGAGCAGGTCGCCGCGGCTGTAGGGCAGCAGGACCGTGATGTCGACGTCGAGACCGCCGAGCACCTCGGAAAGCCGTTCGCGCAACTCCTCGATCCCGGCGCCGGTGTGCGCCGAGACGAACGCCGCGTCGGCGAGCATGCCGCGCAGCCGGGTGAGCTCGTTCGGGTCGGCGGCGTCGATCTTGTTCACCACCAGCAGCTCCGGCGGAGCCGTGGTGCCCTGCTCCTTGATCACATCGGTGATCACCTCGCGCACGGCCCTGATCTGCTCGAGCGGCAGCGGGTCGGACCCGTCCACGACGTGCAGCAGCAGGTCGGCGCCGGTGACCTCCTCCAGCGTCGAGCGGAAGGCCTCGACCAGCTGGGTCGGCAGGTGGCGCACGAACCCGACGGTGTCGGTGAACACCATCTCGCGACCGTCGTCGAGCGCGGCCCGGCGGGTGGTCGGGTCGAGGGTGGCGAACAGCGCGTCCTGTACCAGCAGACCCGCGCCGGTCAGGGCGTTCATCAGGCTGGACTTGCCCGCGTTGGTGTAGCCGACGATGGCCACCGCGGGCACCCCGCTGGCGCTGCGGCGCGCGCGCATGGTGTCGCGGGCGGTCTTCATCTCCCGGATCTCGCGGCGCAGCTTGGCCATGCGTTCGCGGATGCGGCGGCGGTCGGTCTCGATCTTGGTCTCACCGGGACCACGCAGACCGACACCGCCGTTGGACCCGGCCCGGCCACCGGCCTGCCGCGACATGGACTCACCCCAGCCGCGCAGGCGCGGCAGCATGTATTCCATCTGGGCGAGCGCGACCTGGGCCTTGCCCTCGCGGGAGGTGGCGTGCTGGGCGAAGATGTCGAGGATCAGCGCGGTGCGGTCGATGACCTTCACCTTGACGACCTTCTCCAGCGCGGTGAGCTGGGCCGGGGTCAGCTCACCGTCGCAGATCACGGTGTCGGCGCCGGTCTCGAGGACCACGGTGCGCAGTTCCTCGGCCTTGCCGGAGCCGATGTAGGTGGCCGGGTCGGGCTTGTCACGGCGCTGGATCAGGCCCTCGAGGACCTCCGAGCCCGCGGTCTCGGCGAGCGCGGCCAGCTCGACCATGCTGGCCTCGGCCTGCGCGGAACTGCCGGTGGTCCAGACGCCGACCAGCACGACGCGCTCGAGGCGCAGCTGCCGGTATTCGACCTCGGTGATGTCGGTGAGTTCGGTGGACAGCCCGGCCACCCGGCGCAGCGAGGAGCGCTCGTCGAGCTGCATCTCGCCGACGGTGGGTTCGGGCGCCCAGCCGGGACGCTGCATCCGCGCCGCGTGGCGGGCGATCGCGTCGTCGACGTCGCCGCGGTCGGCGGCCACGCCGGGATCGGCCGTACCGGTGGGTTCGGCCGTCGGTTCTGTGGGGGTTTCTGGTTTCGTCATACGTTCTCCATGCTGCCACGTCACGGTGACAGGGCGCATCCGGTTATCGCGCTACCGCGCGTCCCACCAGTCCCGGGAGAGCGTGCCGGTGGCCAGCAGCACCGAGGGGCCGCGCAGCCAGGCCCGGCCGTCGGTGATCGTGACGCGCACCTGCCCGCCGGGGACCCGCACGGTGACCTCGCCCGAGCCGGAGCCCGGCGCGCGGCCCGCGGCGGTGAGCGCGGCGGCGGCCGCGGCCACGGTGCCGGTGCCGCAGGAGCGGGTCTCGCCGACGCCGCGTTCGTAGACGCGCATGTCGACGGCGCCGTCCGCGCCCAGGGCGGTGAGGATCTCGACGTTGACCCCGTGCGGGAACAGGTCGGGGTCGAAGCCCGGCGACAGCGTGAGGTCGAGCCCGGCCAGCGCCTCGGCGGTGAGCCCGGCGTCCACGCAGGCCAGGTGCGGGTTGCCGACATCGATGCCGATGCCCGGCAGCGGCCGCCCGCTCAGCGTCGCGGTGGACGGGCCGAGCTCGCGGACCTCGCCCATGTCCACGGTGACCTCGCCGTCGACCGGACCGGCCGCGTGCACCACCACCGGCCGCGCGCCCGCCCGGCTGCCCACCACGTACTCGGTGGCGGTCTCCAGCCCGGAGGCGTTGAGGTAGTGCGCGAACACCCGCACCCCGTTGCCGCACATCTCGGCGATCGAGCCGTCGGCATTGCGGTAGTCCATGAACCAGTCGCCCGGGCCCACGCCGGTGGGCAGGGCGTCGAGCACGCCCGCCGACACCAGTTCGGCCGCCTTGGCCACCCGCAGCACCCCGTCGGCGCCCAGCCCGCGCTGCCGGTCGCACAACGCGGCGACGCGGTCGGTGGTCAGGTCCAGGCGGACCTGCGGGTCGGGCAGCACCACGAAGTCGTTCTGGGTGCCATGGCCCTTGCTGAATTCGATGTCGGACACAGCCGCCATTGTCCCCTGCCGCGACCGCGCGCCCGCTACCGGGCAAAGGTGCGGCGCTGCCGGGCGATCTCGTAGAGCCCGATCGCCCCGGCCGAGGGCGCGCCCAGTGAGCTGGCGGTGCCGCCCATCGGGATGGTGACCAGGTCGTCGCAGGCCTCGGCCCACGCGGCGCTCATCCCGGAGGTCTCGTTGCCGATGACCAGGATGGTGGCCTCGGTGAAGTCGTAGTCGTAGATCGTGCTGGGCGCGCCCTCGTCGGTGCCGACGATGCGGGTGGGGATGCCGCGCGCGATCTGGCGATCCCGGAATTCGACGACCTGGGCCGGGCCCGCGGCGCGCAGCACCGGCATCGAGAACAGCGAGCCGGTGGAGGCGCGCACGGCCTGCGGGTCGAACTGGTCGGCGCCGTGCCCGGTGACGATCACCCCGGACGCGCCGAAGGCATCGGCCGAGCGGATCAGGGTGCCCAGGTTGCCCGGCGAGTTCGGCCGGTCGAAGACCACCACGACGGGCGCGTCCTCCCCCGGCTCGCCCGGCGCGAACTCGGCCGGATCGGGCTGGCGCGAGACCGCGACCGCCACGATCTCCGGAATGCTCGCCGACTTCTCGCCCAGTTCGGCCATCAGTTCGGGGACCAGCCCGACCTGCGGGACATCGGCGGTGTCGAGCAGTTCGCGCGCCCAGTTCGACAGGTCCGGGGTGCCGAGGCGGTAGAGCAGGGTCTCGAGCGGCCAGCCGTTGTCGATGGCCTGGGTGATCGGCCGCACGCCCTGCACGAGGAACCGGCCGTCACGATGACGTTTCGTCCGGTTGTTGAGGTAGGCCTGCCATACCTGCACCGAGGCATTGCGGGTACTCACTCGTCGGCTCACTGCGCGGTCCGTCCTGTCTGGTCTGCGGGGTCGGTGAGCAGCGCCAGCGCGGTCGCGGCGAGCTCGGGATCGGCGCCGTCGACCCAGGACACCCGGGGATCGCGGCGGAACCACGACCGCTGTCGGCGCACGTACCGGCGGGTGCCGATGAGGGTGCGCTCGCGGGCGTGGGCGAGGTCGTATTCGCCGTCGAGATGGGCCAGCACCTGGGCGTAGCCGATCGCGCGGCGGGCGGTCTGGCCCGCGCGCAGGCCCGCGCCGAGCAGGGCGCGGACCTCCTCGACCAGGCCGGTGTCGAACATCAGGGCGGTGCGGGTCTCGATTCGCGCGTCCAGCGCGGCGGTCTCCCGGTCGACGCCGAGGATGCGGGTGTTCCAGCGCGGTTCGCCGATGGTCGGCGCCGACGCGGCGAAGGGCTTACCGGTCAGCTCCACCACCTCGAGCGCGCGCACCATCCGCCTGCCGTCGGTGGGTAGGATGGTGGCGGCCGCGACCGGATCGGCCGCCCGCAGGGCCGCGTGCACGGCCGTGACCCCGCCCTCGGCGAGCAGCGCCTCCCAGCGCGCGCGCACGGCCGGATCGGTGGCCGGGAAATCCCACTGGTCGAGCAGGGCCTGCACGTACATCATCGAGCCGCCGACGATCACCGGCACGTGCCCGCGCGCCATGATGTCGGTGACCACCGCCGAGGCCGCGCTCTGGTAGGCGGCGACCGTGGCGGTCTCGGTGACGTCGAGGACATCGAGCAGATGGTGCGGGATGCCCCGCCGCTGCGCGGGCGGCAGCTTGGCGGTGCCCACGTCCATACCGCGGTAGAGCTGCATGGCGTCGATGTTGACGATCTCGCCGCCGAGGCGCTCGGCGAGGTCGAGGGCCAGGTCGGACTTGCCGGTGGCGGTGGGGCCGACGACGGCGATCGGACGGTCGAACCCGCTGGTCACCGACCGTCCCCTTCCTGTCCGCACGGCTGCCACACACTCACGTCGTAGCCGACGCCGTAGGGGGCGCCCTGGTAGAGGGTACGCACCCGCGGATCGGCCGGATCGGCGGCGAACAGCCCGCCCAGCGCCTGATAGGCCGCGCGCCCGTCGAGCACCAGTTGCGCGCACAGCTCGGGCTCGAGCACGGCCAGCCCGGCCCGGGAACCGGCGCGCAGGGCGGTGTCGAGCGCGGCCTGCACGGGCGCGGCCCGCTCGTCGAGGTAGCCGGGGGCCGCGACGGTCAGGGTGGCCGCGCCGTCGGCGAGCACCAGCACCGCGTGCGAGTCCGGGTCGGCGTCGAGTTCGGCGCGCAGGGCGGCCCCGGCGCGCAGGCAGTCGTCGGGCGCGGTGTCGGCGGCGAGCAGCCGGGCCTCGATCGACACCCCCGGCGCGACCCGCTCCCGCAACCATCCGGCGACCAGTACCGGCAGCGGAAGCTGGGCGTCTGCTGGGGCGGGTGCCGCGGTGGCCGGGCCGAGCCCGACGACGACATCGGCGCCGAACCCGCGGAAGGTGCCGGTGGTGGCGGGACCGTAGTTCCGGGTCCGCTCGCCGGTGCCGAGCACGGTCCAGCGGGTGGCGACGGCGGCCAGCGCGGCCGCGGCGTCGAGCGCGGCGGTGCGCAGCGCCACGACCGGATCGTCGGGGTCGGCGCCGGACGCCGGCGCGCGCCCGCACAGTTCGGGCACCAGCATCGGCGGCGACGGGACCAGGGCCGCTATCGAGAACACGCGGTAACCGTAGCCGGACCGGGCGCGGGGCCCCGCATCCGGCGCACCGTGACCGAGCGGCGGACTGCGAGTGTCCGGCGCGGTGATACCGGCCGGGATTGCTAGTGTTTTCTGGTGCGACTACCCACGTCGTCCGGGACGAAATCCCAGGAAATCCGGCATCCGATCACTCGGATCGATGGTTTCCTCGGCTCGAACCGGGTTCAATGGGATGTGCTAGGGCGTAACCAGGCAGCCGTGACGCGCGGCAGGGACGGAGAGCAATGACCGACAGCAACGGAACCGCGAAGCCCACCCCCGGTCCGGGCCCGCGACCGTCCGGTACCCCCAAGCCCGGTGGACAGTCTCCCCGTCCGCCGAAGCCTCATGCCGTGAAACCGGCGCCGGGCCCCGATCAACCGCACCCGCACCCCGTGGTCGTGCCGACCGTGACCGACCCCAGCAAGTGGGGCCGTGTCGACGAGGACGGCACCGCGTGGGTCAAGACCGCCGACGGTGAGCGCGTCATCGGCTCCTGGCAGGCCGGTGACGCCGCCGAGGGCCTCGAGCACTTCGGCCGCCGCTTCGACGACCTCGCCACCGAGGTCGCGCTGCTGGAGGCCCGGCTGGCCGCGGGCGCCGACGCGCGCAAGACCAAGGCCGCCGCCCTCGCCATCGCCGAGACGCTGCCGACCGCCGCCGTCATCGGGGACATCGAGGGCCTGGCCACCCGGCTGCAGGCCATCACCGAGCACTCCGAGGAAGCCGCCGCGCACGCCAAGGAGGAGAAGGAGCGCACCCGGCACGAGCACACCGAGCGCAAGGAAGCCCTGGCCGCCGAGGCCGAGCAGATCGCCGCCGAGTCCACCCAGTGGAAGGCCGCGGGCGACCGGCTGCGCGAGATCCTCGAGGAGTGGAAGTCCATCCGCGGGGTCGATCGCAAGGTCGACGACGCGCTGTGGAAGCGCTACTCCAAGGCGCGCGAGGCGTTCAACCGCCGCCGCGGGGCGCACTTCGCCGAGCTCGACCGCGAGCGCGCCTCGGCCAAGACGCGCAAGGAAGAGCTGTGCGTGCGCGCCGAGGAGCTGTCCGGCTCCACCGACTGGACCGGTACCGCCGCGGTGTTCCGCGATCTGCTCACCGAGTGGAAGGCCGCGGGCCGGGCGCCGCGCGAGGCCGACGAGGCGCTGTGGCGGCGGTTCAAGAGCGCCCAGGACGTGTTCTTCGCCGCCCGCAACGCGGCGGTCTCCGAGCGCGACGCCGAGTTCGAGCACAATGCCACCGCCAAGCAGGACCTGCTGCGCGCCTACGAGCACATCGACCCGGCCACCGGGCTCGACGCCGCCCGGGCCGCGCTGCGCGAACTGCAGGACAAGTGGGACGCCATCGGCAAGGTCCCGCGCGAGCGCATGCAGGAGCTCGAGGGCAAGCTGCGCGCCATCGAGAAGCGGGTGCGCGACGCCGCCGACCAGCAGTGGCGGCGCACAGATCCGGAGGCCGTGGCCCGCGCCGCGCAGTTCCGCGAGCGGGTCGCCCAGTTCGAGGAGCAGGCCGCCAAGGCCACCGCGGCGGGTAAGAAGCGCGACGCGGAGAAGGCCCTGGAACAGGCCAAGCAGTGGCGTGAATGGGCCGAAGCGGCCGAAGGCGCCGTCAGCAACCGCTGACACACCGACAAAGCCCCCGACCGCGTGGTCGGGGGCTTTGTCGTGGTTGGGGTGCTATTCGCCGTTGAGGCGCTTGCGGTCGCGTTCCTCGGCCTCGCGCGCGGCATTGCGGCGCTGTTCCTCGGCGGCCAGCTGCACCGCCGTGCGGCTCCACACCACCCGCACCCAGTGGAAGGTGAGCACCATGATGGCCACGGTGCCCAGGATCAGGCCGATGCCGGGGCCCGCGCCCTCGTAGTTACCCAGGCCGGGGGTCTGCCGGTGCCAGATGGACAGCACGCCGAACACACTGCCGACCGCGGACCCGGCCACGGCCAGCCAGGCCAGCACCCAGCGGCGGGTCATCAGTGCCAGCAGCGAGAAGCCGACGCCGAACACGATCACCAGCCAGACGAACAACCGTGAGGGCAGGCCGATGTGCTCGATCCGGGCCGCGTCGGTATTGAGCAGCACGTCGAAACCGCGCGCGGAGCCCGCGTGCGAGAGCACCAGCGAGATCAGCAGCGCGAAAACCGCGCCCGCCACCACCATCGCCCGCGCGCCGGGGTCGATCTCCCCGGCGATGCGCCGTTCGACCGCGTCGATCTCGCCGCGGAATTGCTCGAAGTCCTGGTCGTCGTCCACCCGGGTCACCGCGTTCTCGCTCCTGTTGTCGGCAGGCTGGTCGCTGCTGGTCTCCACTGTGCCATCACCGCTCGGACCGGCGTCGGCCGACCCACTACGGCCGGTAGTAGGTTCGGGTTCGCCGACCGGCCCGCTCACGCCGGGCAGCCGGTCGAGCAGCCGCTGTCGACGGGCTCGACGGCGGGCGCGCCGATCCGCGGCAGACCCAGGCCCACCCCGATCGGCGCGGTCTTGGGCGTCACGCCGCGCTCGTGCGCGTCCCCGGCGCGGGTGCGGCGGTGCGATTTCACCACGCCGTCGGCGATCAGGTGGTGCGGCGCGGCGGCGGTGATGTCGACGACGACGATGTCGCCGGGCCGGATGCCCGCGTCGTCGCCCGGGCGGAAATGCACCAGCCTGCCGTCGCGGGCGCGCCCGCTCATCCGGGCGGTGGCCGCGTTCTTCTTGCCCGCGCCCTCGGCGACGAGCAGTTCCACCTCGGTGCCGATCAGCGCCTGATTGCCTTCCAGGGAGACCTGCTCCTGCAGCGCGATCAGCCGGTCGTAGCGTTCCTGCACGACCGCCTTGGGCAGCTGGTCGGGCAGTTCGGCGGCCGGGGTGCCGGGGCGCTTGGAGTACTGGAAGGTGTAGGCGCTGGTGAACCGAGCCTGCCGGACCACGTCCAGGGTCTCCTGGAAGTCCTCCTCGGTCTCGCCGGGGAAGCCCACGATGATGTCGGTGGTGATCGAGGCGTGCGGCATGGCGGCGCGCACCTTGTCGATGATGCCGAGGAAGCGCTGCTTGCGGTAGGAGCGGCGCATCGCCTTGAGCACGCGGTCGGAGCCGGACTGCAGCGGCATGTGCAGCTGCGGGCAGACGGTGGGGGTCTGCGCCATGGCCTCGATGACGTCGTCGGTGAACTCGGCCGGGTGCGGCGAGGTGAACCGCACCCGCTCCAGGCCCTCGATCTGCCCGGTCGCGCGCAGCAGCTGGGCGAAGGCGCCGCGGTCGCGCGGCTGCTCCGGGTCGACGAAGTTCACGCCGTAGGAGTTGACGTTCTGCCCGAGCAGGGTGACTTCGAGGACGCCCTGCTCGACCAGCGCCTGCACCTCGGCGAGCACGTCACCGGGGCGGCGGTCGACCTCCTTGCCACGCAGCGCGGGCACGATGCAGAAGGTGCAGGTGTTGTTGCAGCCCACCGAGATCGACACCCAACCGGCGTAGGCCGACTCGCGCTTGGCGGGCAGGGTGGACGGGAACGCCTCGAGCGACTCGAGGATCTCGACCTGGGCCTGCTCGTTGTGCCGGGCGCGCTCGAGCAGCACCGGCAGCGAGCCGATGTTGTGCGTGCCGAAGACCACGTCGACCCAGGGCGCCTTGCGCACCACGGTCTCGCGGTCCTTCTGCGCCAGGCAGCCGCCGACGGCGATCTGCATGCCCGGCCTGCCCTGCTTGACCGGGGCCAGGTGCCCCAGGGTGCCGTAGAGCTTGTTGTCGGCGTTCTCGCGCACCGCGCAGGTGTTGAACACCACCAGGTCGGGGGTGTCCGCGGGGGCGGCCTTCACATAGCCCGCGTCTTCGAGCAGGCCGGACAAGCGTTCGGAGTCGTGTACGTTCATCTGGCAGCCGAAGGTGCGGACCTCGTAACTGCGCGCCTGCGGGTGCGCGCGCTGCGTCGCGTCCTGTCCGTTCGAATCCACCCGTCCAGGGTACGGGCAGAACCGGATGTGGTCTGCGTCGCGGTCGGGAGACGGGCCAGGTACCGGCAGGTTACCGGCGGGTTGCGGTTCGGCGTGGCGGGACGGCGAGTCGCCGAAAGGCGGGCAAATCTCCGAAGAACGCCTAAGGTTTCTGTCCATGACCGACGACGCCGCACCCGCGACCGGGAACGCCGACGGGCCAGCCACTGCCGCTGCGCCGCCGATGATCTCGATGCGCAACGTGGACAAGCACTTCGGTGACCTCCACGTTCTGCGCGATATCACCCTCGATGTGCCCCGCGGGCAGGTCGTGATCGTTCTCGGCCCCTCGGGCTCGGGGAAATCGACCCTGTGCCGCACCATCAACCGGCTCGAACCGATCGATTCCGGTGATATCGCCGTCGACGGTGTCGCGCTGCCCGCCGAGGGCAAGGCGCTGGCCGCGTTGCGCGCCGAGGTGGGCATGGTGTTCCAGTCGTTCAATCTCTTCGCGCACAAGACGATTCTGGAGAACGTCATGCTCGCGCCGATGAAGGTGCGCGGCAAGAAGAAGGACGACGCGCGCAAGCACGCGCTGGCGCTGCTCGACCGGGTCGGCATCGCGAACCAGGCCGGCAAGTACCCCGCGCAGCTCTCCGGTGGTCAGCAGCAGCGCGTGGCCATCGCCCGCTCGCTGGCGATGGACCCCAAGGTGATGCTCTTCGACGAGCCGACCTCCGCGCTGGACCCGGAGATGGTCAACGAGGTGCTCGAGGTGATGGTCTCGCTGGCCAAGGAGGGCATGACCATGCTCGTGGTCACCCACGAGATGGGCTTCGCGCGCCGCGCCGGTGACCGCGTGCTGTTCATGGCCGACGGCGAGATCGTCGAGGACACCGCCCCGGAGGCCTTCTTCACCAACCCGACCTCGGATCGCGCCAAGGACTTCCTCGGCAAGATTCTCAGCCACTGACGCTGTATCCACACCACAAGAGGGAGAAGGAAACTCGATGAGGATCAATCGTGCGGTGCGCGTCGGCATCGGCGCCGTGGCGGTCGCGGTGGCCGCGAGCGTTACCGCGGCCTGCGGCGGTGGTGACGAGAAGTCGGCGCTGGAGAACGCCGCGGACGGCAAGCTCACCATCGGCATCAAGTTCGACCAGCCCGGCCTCGGCCAGCGCAACACCGACGGCACCTACAGCGGCTTCGACGTCGACGTGGCCACCTATGTCGCGGACAAGCTGGGCGTGAAGGCGGAGAACATCACCTTCAAGGAGGCCCCGTCGGGCCAGCGCGAGACGCTGATCGAGAACGGCCAGGTCGACTACATCGTCGCCACCTACTCCATCACCGACACCCGCAAGCAGAAGGTCGACTTCGCCGGGCCGTACTACATCGCCGGTCAGGACCTGCTGGTGCGCGCCGACAATACCGACATCACCGGCCCGGAGTCGCTCGACGGCAAGAAGGTCTGCTCGGTGAAGGGCTCCACCCCCGCGCAGAACATCAAGGACAAGTACCCGCAGGCACAGCTGCAGACCTACGACACCTACTCGCTGTGCATCGACGCGCTGCGCAACGGGGCGATGGACGCGGTCACCACCGACAACGTCATCCTCGCCGGTTACGCCGCCCAGGCGCCCGGTGTCTTCAAGCTGGTGAACAAGCCGTTCACCACCGAGAAGTACGGCGTCGGCCTGAAGAAGGGCGACACCGAACTGCGCACCAAGGTCAACGACGCGATCGAGGCGATGATCGCCGACGGTGCGTGGAAGGCCTCGCAGGAGAAGAACTTCGCCGGTACCGGCATCGCGGTGCCCGCGCCGCCGACCGTCGACCGCTACTGATCGACCGGCACTCGGTGGCCCGGCGGGTCCGGGCCACCGAGTGCCGTAGTACCCCTTGCCCTTATCCCTACCGATCGGAGGACGCGCGTCCGTGTTCGACCTGATCTCGAGGTACGACATCCTCGCAGCATTCTGGGTGACCATCCAGCTGACGTTCTTCTCGGCGATCGGCGCGCTGATCCTCGGGACGATCGTCGCGGGGATGCGAGTCTCACCCATCCCGGTCGCACGCTGGGTCGGCGCGGCCTATGTGTCGATCTTCCGCAATACTCCGCTCACGTTGATCCTCGTGTTCTGCTCGATCGGTCTGTACAACACGCTGGGCTGGAAGCTGGCCGGTGAATCGCTGGTCGACAACAACTTTCGCTGGGCCATCGTCGGTTTGAGCGTCTACACCGGGGCCTTCGTCTGCGAGTCGCTGCGCGCGGGCATCAACACCGTCGCCATCGGTCAGTCGGAGGCGGGCCGCTCGCTCGGCTTCGGCTTCGCGCAGAACCTGCGGCTGATCGTCCTGCCGCAGGCCTTCCGCGCGGTGATCGCACCGCTGGGCAGTGTGCTCATCGCGCTGACGAAGAACTCGACCGTCGCGTCGCTGATCGGTGTCGCCGAGGCCTCGTTCCTGATGAGCGAGATGATCGAGAACGAGGCGGCCCTGCTCACCATCGGCGCGATCTTCGCGCTCGCGTTCGTGGTTCTCACCCTGCCCACCGGCTTGTTCTTCGGTTGGCTGGCCAAGCGGTACGAGGTGGCGCGATGAGTGCACAGTCGTCTGTCCTGTTCGACGCGCCGGGCCCCCGTGCCCGGCTGCGCCACCACCTGTACTCGCTGCTGGTCGTGGTCGCCCTGGTGGTGGCGGGCTGGTGGCTCTACGACGCCTTCGCCGAGAAGGGCCAGTTCACCGCCGAGAAGTGGAAGCCGTTCCTGGAGGCCGGGGTCTGGGAGACCTACCTGCTGCCGGGCCTGCGAGGCACCCTCGTCGCGGCGGCGATCTCGATCGTGGGCGCGCTGATCTTCGGCATGCTCTTCGGCATCCTGCGCCTGTCCGAGCACCGGTGGGTGCGCTGGATCGCGGGGACGATCGTCGAGCTCGCCCGCGCCATCCCGGTGCTGATCCTGATGATCTTCCTGTTCGCGGTGTTCGGCGAGTACAAGCTGTTCCGCTCGGACGACCTGGCGCTGGCCGCGGTCGTCATCGCGCTGATCATCTACAACGCCTCGGTCATCGCCGAGATCGTGCGCGCCGGGATCAAGTCGCTGCCCAAGGGACAAACCGAGGCGGCGGCGGCGCTGGGCCTGCGCAAGGGCCAGCTGATGCGGCTGGTGCTGCTGCCGCAGGCGGTCACGGCGATGCTCCCCGCGCTCGTCTCGCAGATGGTCGTCGTGCTCAAGGACACCGCGCTGGGCTACCAGATCACCTACGTGGAACTGGTGCGGTCGGGTCAGCAGGAAGGCGCCATCCTCGGCAATCCGATCCCGGCGCTGATGGTGGTGGCGTTGATCATGATCACCATCAATATGGCCCTGACCTTCGTGGCGACCAGGCTGGAGAAGCGGTTGCGCACCGGCCGCAAGAAGGGTGGCGTGGTCCTCGCCGCCGATTCGATCCTCACCGACGCCGCCCCCGGCGTCGACATCACCAAGAAGTAGTCCACGCGCATCGCGGGCCCCGCTCGGATCGAGCGGGGCCCGCGATGCTGTGTCCAGTCGTCGCCGAGCAGGCCGGAATCGCGCAGCAGCGCGCCGATCTCGGTGTCGTCGAGCTTGTCGAGCAGCTTGGCGCGCACGAACTTCGGTCCGGGCAGGGTCACCTCGGCGCCGTCACGCAACCGGCTGGTCGCCGCCAGCAGCGCGCGGATGTCGTAGGTCGAGCCGAACACCTCCGGCACGCCGCGTTCGATGCCAGAAGTTGCTCGCCAATGTCCTTCCGCGCGCGGTCGGTGAGGGTGAACAGTCCGTCGGTGTGCGCGTCCACCGCGGATGACGAACCCCTGTAGTACATCCCGACTCCTTCGCCTAGCCGTAGTGGTAGAAACCCTCCCCCGAGGCGATACCGAGCTTGCCCTTGTCGATGTAGTTGGCCTTGAGCCAGTCGGCGAGCTGCTGGTTCTGTTCGTTGCCGCTGTTGTTGAGGATGTTGTAGGGGGTGGTCAGCCCGACGATGTCGAGGATCTGGAACGGGCCCATCGGCGCGCCCGTCGCGATGCGCCAGGTCTTGTCCACCGCCTCGGGTTCGGCGTAGCCGCCCGCGGCGAGCGCGATCCCGGAGTTGAGGAACGGCACCAGCAGCGAGTTGAGTACGTAGCCCGCCTTCTCCTTGTGCAGCTCGATCGGCACCATCCCGATCTGCTCGGCGAAGGCGACGACGGCGGCAAACACCGCGGGATCGGTCTTCGGGGTGCCCATCACCTCGGCGGTGTTGAACTGCCAGACGTGATTGGCGAAGTGCAGGGCCAGGAAGCGGTCGGGGCGGCCGGTGTAGTCGACCATGTCGCTGGGCAGCAGGGTCGAGGAGTTGGTGGCGAACACGGTGCGCTCGGGGGCCAGCTCGCCGAGGCGGGTGTAGAGGTCGCGCTTGATCGAGAGCACCTCGGGCACGGCTTCGATGATCAGGTCGGCCTCGCCCGCGGCCACGGCGAGATCGGTGGTGAGGGTGATGCCCGCGGCGGTCGCGGTGGTCTTGTCCGCGTCGGCGCCCGCGACCTCCTGCTGATAGGTCTTCGCCAGACCCTCGAAGCGTTTCCGGGCGGCGGTCACGGCCGCGTCGTCGATGTCGTAGGAGGTGACATCGAAGCCGCGGAACGCGGTCTGATACGCGATCTGGGATCCCAGTACGCCGGTCCCCAGCACGGTCACCTTGCGGAACTCGATGGTCATGGACGCTCCTCCACTCGCTGTGTCGGTTTCCGGTCTGTCACCACCGTCCATCATGGCCCGGATCCGCGGTGCCGTGGGGACGACAAGCCCCGCGTATCGGACATCTCGGGCGGGCCGGGGGTCACAGTTCGGCAAAGCGCCGCGGGCGGGTCAGCCCGCGGTGACCAGCCCCTCGGCGACCATCCAGTCGCGGGCGACGTCCTCCGGTTCCGCGCCGTCGATATCGACGCGGCGGTTGAGCTCGGTGATCACCACGTTGGTCAGGCGCGCCGAGATCGGGGCCATGATCTCGACGACCTCGGGATGGGCCTGCGCGAAATCACGGCGCATGACCAGCGCGGCGTTGTACTTCGGGAAGAAGCCGCGGTCGTCGTCGAGCAGCACCAGGTCCAGGGCGGGGATGCGGCCGTCGGTGGCGGCGACGGAGCCGAACCGGCACTGGGTGGCGTCGGCGGTGGCCTGGTAGACCAGCGCGTCCTGGACGATCTGCCTGCGCGCGGCGGCCGGGTCGATGCCGTAGGCGGCGGCCAGGCCGGGGTAGCCGTCGGGGCGCACATTGAACTCGGTGCCGACACAGGTGGTCGCCGCGGCGGGGTCGGCGGCGAGCAGGCGCGCGTAGTCCGACAGGGTGCGCACGCCGGTCTCCTCGGCGACGCGGCGGCTGGTGACCAGGGCGTAGGTGTTGTTCATCGGCGCCATGGCAGCCCACACCATGTCGTGCTCGGCCAGGTCGGCGTCGCGGGTGGCCTCGAACTGCTGGACCTCGACCGAGTCGGGGTTGCCCGGCGCGGCGACGACGGGTTTCTCCTTGCCGAGGTAGTTGATCCAGCCGGTGCCGGTGTAGTCGTAGGCGATATCGATCTGGCCGTGCAGCTGGGCGTCGCGCAGGCTGTTGGAGCCCTGGATATTGGTCAGGTCGCGCACATTCGCCCCGGCGGCCGTGAGCGCGAATTCGATGAGGTAGCCGAGGATATTGGCCTCGGTGAAGTCCTTGGAGCCGACCGTGATCGCGACGCCGTCGAGGGCGGGCACCGGTTCGATGCTGCCGGGCCCGACCGGCAGCGGCACCGAACTGCCCGATTGCAGCCCGCAGCCCGCCAGCAGCAGCAGGCCCAGCGCCGCCGCGAGTCCGCGCAGTGATCGGCTCACCGCAACCCCCTCGGTCCCAGATACTGTTCGGCCAGCGCGCCGAGCCAGTCCACCAGCAGCGCCAGAGCCACGGCGAGGACCGCGCCCAGGGTCAGGGTGACGGTGTCGCGCAGTTTGTAGCCGGTGTCGATGAGGATGCCCAGCCCGCCCGCGCTCACCATGAACGACAGCGTCGCGGTGCCGACAGCGAGCACCAGCGCGGTGCGCAGCCCGGCCAGGATGTAGGGCACGGCCAGCGGGAACTCGATGCGGCGCAAGACCTGAGCGCCGGACATGCCCTGCCCGCGGCCCGCGTCGATGAGCGCCGGGTCGACCTGCTGATACCCAAGGATGGTGTTGCGCAGCACCGGCAGCACCGAACAGAACGCGATCGGCGCGACGCCCACCCAGAAGCCGGTGGTCCGGGTGACCAGGTAGCACAGCACGATCAGCCCGATGGCCGGTGCCGAGGCACCGATATTGGCGATGCCGACGAAGATCGGCGCGAGCCGCCGGAACCGCTTGCGCGAGAGCAGCGTTCCCAGCGGCACCGCAACGGCCACCACGATGAGTACCACGGCCACCGTGATCAGCACGTGCTGCCAGGTGACCTCGGCGATGTTGTGCGCACTGATGCTGGCCTGCTGGGTGACGGTGAGATCGCGCCGGAACGCCCACACCAGCACACCGACGGTGAGCACCAGCACCAGGACCGGTTGCACGAGCAGGCGCAGCACTTCGGCGCGGCGCTGCGCCGCGGGTGCCGTCGCGACCGAGGACGTCGCGGAGATCGCCTGTCCCGGAGCGGAATTCGTCACCATCGATACCTCCGCGACGAGTCCGGGGTGAGCCCGCCGACGCTTGGTTCGCCGCCGAGCGACCCGCGCCGGTGGTGAATCCTGCTGGTGGCCGCGGTCATGCCGGTGCCGGTTCGGTCGGGGCCAGATGCGCGATCAGAGTGTCCACGGTGACGATCCCGGCGTAGACGCCCGCGGGATCGACGACGATGGCGGACGCGGTGCGGTCGGTGAGCAGGACGGCGAGGGCGTCTTGCAGGGTGGCGTCCGCGGGCAGGGCGGCGCCGATGGGTGTACCGAGGTCGGTGAGCGAATCCGCGTGGGCGAGTTCGGCAGCCGTGACGCGGCGGGTGGGCCGGAGCCGCTCGTCGAGGACGACGGCCCAGGGGCGGTCAGCCGCGCCCAGCGCCGTGGCCAGGGCGGCGGGAGTGCTGCCCGGCTCGGCGGTGACGCCACGGTCGAGCTCGAGGTCGCCGAGGACAGCCAGGCCGAGGCGATCGATGGCGGGTGTGGCGCCGACGAATCCGGCGACGGTGTCGTCGGCCGGGGCCGCCAGGATGGCGGCGGGGGTGTCGTATTGCAGGATGCGGGAGCGGTCGCCGAGGACCGCGATCCGGTCGCCCAGCTTCACCGCTTCGCCGAAATCGTGGGTGACGAAGACGATGGTCTTGCCGAGTTCGCTCTGCAGGCGCAGCAATTCGTCTTGGAGCAGCGCGCGGGTGATGGGATCGACGGCGCCGAAGGGTTCGTCCATGAGCAGCACCGGCGGGTCGGCGGCCAGTGCGCGGGCGACTCCGACGCGCTGCTGCTGGCCGCCGGAGAGCTGGCGCGGATACCGGCCGCGATAGACGGCGGGGTCCAGGCCGACCAGGTTCAGCATCTCGTCGGTGCGGGCGGCGACCCGCTTGCGGTCCCAGCCGAGCAGGCCGGGCACGGTGGCGATGTTCTTGGCGACGGTGAGATGCGGGAACAGGCCCGCCTGCTGGATGGAATAACCGATGCCGCGGCGCAATTCGTCGGCGTCGATGGTGGCGGCGTCGCGGCCGCCGATGGTGACGGTGCCCGAGCTGGGTTCGATCAGGCGGTTGATCATCCGCATGGTGGTGGTCTTGCCGCAGCCCGACGGGCCGACCAGCACCACGATCTGCCCGGCCGGAATCGTCATGCTGACTTCGTCCACCGCGGGCGCGGTCTGGTCGGGATAGCGTTTGGTGACCCGGTCGAGCACGATCTCGACGCCGGAGACCGCGTCCCCGGGGCGGGTGTCGGTGTCAGTCACGAATTCCCCTCGATATGGTGAGCCGGCCGAGCAGGACCAGGACGCCGTCGAGCGCGAGCGCGAGCACGACGACGAGGACGGTGCCGGTGAGTGCCTGCGGCACCGCGTTGGGACTGCCGAGCCTGCCGAGCCCGGAGATGATCAGATTGCCCAGGCCGGGGCCTTTCGCGTACGCCGCGAGCGCGAGGATGCCCATGATCATCTGGGTGCTGACCCGCATCCCGGTCAGGATGGACGGCCACGCCAACGGCAGTTCGATGGTGGTGAGCAGCCGCAACCGGTTCATCCCGACGCCCCGGGCGGCATCGATCACCGCCGGGTCCACACTCGACAATCCGAGCACGGTATTGCGCAGGATCGGCAGCAGCGCGTATAGCACCAGCGCCACGATGGTGGGTCCGACGCCGAGCCCGAGGAACGGGATCAGCAGCCCGAGCAGCGCGAAGGACGGCACGGTGAGGATCGCGCCCGCCGTGGCGGTGGCGGCCGCCGAGCCCAGCGGGCTGCGGTACACCAGGATCCCGAGCAGCACGGCGATCAGCGTCGCGACCACCAGGGACTGCACCACTGCCGAGACATGCAGATAGGAGTCGAGCAGCAACTGCTCCCGTCGGCTCACCACGAACGACCACAACGCGTCCAGGGTCCACCTCCCCGTAGCTCGGCGGCCACATCAGGCCCTGCTCCCCCGAATGCCCACCCGCATCATGGGTGAAACACTGCGTTCCCACACCCACACCGACCTGCGCGCTACGAAAACACCTGCGCGCAACCATGTTTCATCGGCGACGAATCATCCTACGCGTCACCGCTCCGCGACGCGCCATTTCACACCGGACCACCCACGAACACCTGAGCGGGACCGGTCACGCCGCAACTGGCTACCCAGGCCAGGGCAGGCGTGTCGCGCGGCGTGTTGCGCTCCACCGAAGACGGACCGATTCCGACGACACCCGGCCGCCGCACGTGCGGGGCGGACTTCCCCTCACCGATCGGCTTCGGCCAGTTCGGCTTTCACCACGGAGTAGGCGACCGATGCGCTGTAGCCCCGGCGGGCCAGCATGTCGACCAGGCGGCGGGTGACCTTGGCGCGGTCGAGGTCGGCGGGTAAGGAGCGGATCTTGCGGCGCACCAGGTCGGCGGCGGCCCGTTCGTCACCGGGGACCGGTCTGCGTGCGGCTCGGCGGGTGGGGATCGGTTCGGGCTCGTTGTCGGCGGCGGCGGTGTCGTCTGCCGGGCCCGCGACACCGGCGGGGGCATGCGCGTCGGGCTCGGGAGCGCGTCGGCGCGGCGGCGGGGTGGGTTCGAAACCCGCGTCGGCGAGTTCGGCGGTGACGACGGCGAAGGCGGTCGACTGGTCGTAACCGCGGCGGGCGAGCATGCCGACGAGGCGGCGGGTGGCCTTGTCGCGGTCCAGTTCACGGGAGAGGGTGGCGAGTTTGCGGCGGACCAGATCGGTGGCGCGGGCGCGTTCGGCCTCGTCGGTGACGGCGGCGAGGGCGTCCTCCGCGGCGCCGGGCGCGACACCTTTGTCCCGGAGTTCGCGGTGCAGTGCCTTCTTGCCCCGGCCCGAATAGGTGTGCCGTTCGTGCACCCACTGTTCGGCGAAGGCGGTGTCGTCGACGAGGCCCACCTCGGCCAGTCGGTCGAGCGCGGCCGCGGTGACCTCGAGCCGGAATCCCTTCTCGCCGAGCCGTTTCTCCAGTTCGGCGCGGCTGCGGGCGCGCACGGCCAGCAGGTTCAGGCAGGCGTCTTTGGCCTGCTCCACGGTGGCGCCGGGACGGTCGCCCGGGGCGAGCCGGCGTGTGCCGGCCCGCCTGTCGGGCTCTCCCGGCTCGGATCCGGCCGCCACCGGATCCGCCTGTCGTCCGTCGTCACCACCGACGGCGGTCGACAGGGAGTCTGCTCCCCCGTTCCCCCACTCTTCATGATCGACACCGGTCCGCGCAGCGGAATACCGTGATTTCTCACGATCGGCGAATCCGGTCGGGTGCGCGCGCTGCGGATCGCCCGCACCCGACCGAATTCTCCTCGCACCCGGATCCGCTCGTGCGGCACGAGCCGATCGGGCGAGTTCGGTGCCGCCGTTCCCGGGGTCACCCGCCCGCGTCAGCGATTCCGGCTCGACCTCGATACCGAGGCGGGCCAGCTGCCTGCGCATGTCCTCGACCGGGTCGGCCGAGTCGCGGCGACCGGGGTGCGGCGACCACACGCGATCAGAAGTCGGCGGGCGTGTCGGCCTCGGCGGTCAGGTCGGCGCCGATGCCCAGCTTCTCCTTGATCTTCTTCTCGATCTCGTCGCGCACGTCGGTGTTCTCCAGCAGGAACTTGCGGGCGTTCTCCTTGCCCTGGCCCAGCTGGTCGCCCTCGTAGGTGTACCAGGAGCCGGACTTGCGGATGAAGCCGTGCTCGACGCCCATGTCGATGAGCGAGCCCTCCTTGGAGATGCCCTGGCCGTAGAGGATGTCGAACTCGGCCTGCTTGAACGGCGGGCTCACCTTGTTCTTGACGACCTTCACGCGGGTGCGGTTGCCCACCGCGTCACTGCCGTCCTTGAGGGTCTCGATGCGGCGCACGTCCAGGCGGACCGAGGCGTAGAACTTCAGCGCCTTACCGCCGGTGGTGGTCTCCGGCGAGCCGAACATGACGCCGATCTTCTCGCGCAGCTGGTTGATGAAGATGGCGGTGGTGCCCGAGCTGTTGAGCGCGCCGGTCATCTTGCGCAGCGCCTGGCTCATCAGGCGGGCCTGCAGGCCGACGTGGCTGTCGCCCATCTCGCCCTCGATCTCGGCGCGCGGCACCAGGGCGGCGACGGAGTCGATGACGATGATGTCGATGGCGCCGGAGCGCACCAGCATGTCGGCGATCTCGAGCGCCTGCTCACCGGTGTCGGGCTGGGAGACCAGCAGCGCGTCGGTGTCGACGCCGAGCTTGCGGGCGTACTCCGGGTCCAGGGCGTGCTCGGCGTCGATGAACGCGGCGACACCGCCCGCGGCCTGGGCGTTGGCCACCGCGTGCAGGGCGACGGTGGTCTTACCCGAGGATTCCGGGCCGTAGATCTCCACGACGCGACCGCGCGGCAACCCGCCGATGCCGAGGGCGACATCCAGGGCGATGGAGCCGGTGGGGATGACGGAGATGGGCTGGCGGGCCTCCTCGCCCAGCCGCATGACGGCGCCCTTGCCGAAGCTCTTCTCGACCTGCGCGAGTGCCAGTTCCAGCGCTTTGTCGCGATCGTAGGCCTGCGGTGCCATGGTGTGATCCCCTTCTTCGAGGTGAGTGTCTCTCTGGTTGGCGCCCACAGTAGAGGCCGGCACCGACAAGTTCTGGCGCCCAGATTAGTCGAACACCTATTCGAGTCAAGCGACGCGCCCGGCAACACGCGGACCAGCCCTCGCGACCAGCGATCCCGCCGCGAAACCGGGCGTCACCACCGCGGGTCAGTGCTGCGGCAGCACCGTCTCATCGCCCTCGGCGCGGGGCCCGAGGATCCGGCGCTCGGACTCCGCGATGGGCACGTCGTTGATACTCGCCTCCCGGCGCGCCATCCGCCCGTCCGGCGCGAACTCCCACTGTTCGTTGCCGTAGCTGCGCCACCACTGCCCCGTCGCGTCGTGCCATTCGTACTGGAAACGCACGGCGATGCGGTTGTCGTGGAAGGCCCACAGGTCCTTGCGCAGGGCGTAGCCGTTCTCGGCGGCCCATTTGCGGGTGAGGAACTCCACGATCGCGGCGTGACCGGTGAAGAACTCGTCACGATTACGCCACACCGAGTCCTCGGTGTAGGCCGCGGCGACCCGCTCGGGATCCCGGGTGTTCCAGGCGTTCTCGGCGGCCCGCACCTTGGCGCGGGCGGTCTCGAGATCGAACGGGGGCAGGGGTGGTCGCATGACAGCGCGCCTTTCGTGAGTGGTCAGGGATTGGCCGGGGACAGGTCGGGCGGCCCCCAGCGCAAGGGCAGGGCGGCGGGCCGTTCGAGGACCGCCTCGACGGTGAAGTCGATCGAGCACTGCGCGCCGGGGGTGGACGTACCGGCATCCCAGCGGATGTCCGCCGTGCCGGTCAGCTGGAGCAACGTTCCGCTCGACCAGTCGGCGACGAGCAGCCCGCAGCGCGGCTGTACCGCGAGATTGCCCAGGGTCATGAACATCGAGTTGCCGCGATAGTCCGGCCAGCGCAGCTCCGTCGGCGAAAATACCTGGAGGAAGCCGGGATTGCCGCCGCGATGGGAGGCGTCGGCCCGGCCCTCGGCATCGGCGGTGGCCACGAAGAAGGTGTCGGCGGTGCCGAGCATATGAGCCTGAGCTTCGGTCAGCGCCGTGCCGTGCCGGACGGCGCCGGGTCCGTCGGTGACATACTCGCGGAGCTGCCTGCGCGAGATGTACTTCGGGCAGTTCGCGTACACCTGCTCGGTGCTGATCCGCAGCCCGCCCGGCCGCGCCACCGAGTCGCCGTTGACCCGCATCCGCCTGCGGCGTTGCGGTTGCAGGGCGATCAGGCCCACCGGCAGGTCACCGGCCAGCGCCGTGGCCAGCGGGTCGGCGGGGCCGGGCACGGTGTCGATGTCGATGGTGGTGGCGTCGACCGCGTGTACGAAGCCGGCGGGCCCGGTGAGCGGACTGGCCCACAGCCGTCCCGCCGGGTCCGCCCCGGCCAGCACCACCATCGGCTGGTCGGCCAGGAAGGCCGCGGCGACCGCGGGGATATCGGGGCGGATCGTGCGGCCGACCCGGGCGGCGAGCCCGTCCTGACCCAGCCGCCGCTGTACGGCCAGCTCACCGGGATGGAACATCGCCCGGCCTCAGAAGAAGCCGCAGGTCGGCGCGGCACCCGCGGGGGCGGGAGCGGCCTCGGCACCGGCCGGGGCGTACACCTCGAGCCGGATGCCGTCGGGATCGGCGAAGAAGACGCCACCGGAGGAGGCGCCCTCGCCGTGCGCGACCACGCCCTCGTGGAAGAACTCGGCGCCCAGCGCGCGCAGGGCCGACTCGGCGGCGCGGACCGCGTCGAGATCGGCGACCTGGAACGCCAGGTGGTGCAGGCCTGGTGTGCCGGTGGAGAATTCGCCGCTGCTCTGCTGCCACAGGGTGAGCACAAGCGCCCCGCCCGTGCCGAGGAAGGCCCAGCGGCGGGCGCCGTCGACCCCGCCGCCGAGCTGCTCGAAGCCGAGGCCGCGGCGATAGAAGTCCACGGAGCGCTCGAGGTCGGTGACATTGAGCCCGACGTGGCCGGTGGTGAGTGCGGGCGCGCTGACGGTGGTCATGATGTCCTCCCGGAACAAGTAACCGTTCATAGTTTGTTGAACGGTTAGACCGTAGAACGACAGCACCACAGTCGTCAACCCTTGAAATTGATATAGCCGGTTAGGAAGGTGGAGTTGATAGCCTCAGGCATGCGCGATCCCCGTCCGCACTCCGGCGAACCACCCGCTCTCGACCTGCTCAACACGCGGTGGCAGGGGGGCGAACCCGGTGATCTGCTCGCCGATCTCGACGGTTTGCGCATTTGGCTGGCGCTGCTCGGCCTCACCGAGCGGGTGCCCGTCGACCCGCGCACCCTCGCCGCCGTCCGCACCGCACGCGACGCCGTGCACGGGGCCCTCACCCGCGCCGAGTACGGCCCGATCAACGAGGTTCTCGCCCACGGCCGGATCCGCCGCGAACTCACCGCCGACGGCCCGCGCGAGCTCCCCGAACTCGACGACCCCGCCTGGCTCCCCGGCTGGCTGGCCGCCGACGACCTGCTGCGCCTGTTCGCCGAGGCACCGCACCGGATCCGCCAGTGCGCCCATCCCGACTGCGTGCTGTTCTTCTACGACACGTCCAAGAACGGCACCCGACGCTGGCATTCCATGGCGACCTGCGGCAATCGCGCCAAGGCCGCCCGGCACTACGCCAAGGCGGCGGAGCCTCAGAACAGTTCGTCGAGCAGCCGGTAGTAGTCGAGCCTGCCACGATCGGGGTCGGGCAGGCCGTAGGCGGTGAAGAAGGCGCGCACCGCGTCGGCGCCGAAATCCCCGGCCAGGTCGCGCTCGGCCAGCGCCAGATCGCGGTAGCGGTCGGCGCGGCCCAGCGCCCCGACATCGAGCAGCCGCCCATCGGTGAGCACATTGCCGGGGGTGAAATCGCCGTGCGTGACGACCAGGTCCTCCTCGGCCGGGCGCCGCGCGCGCAGCCGGTCGAGGACCTCGGCGGGGGTGAGCGCGCGATGGTCGTCGTCGAAATCGGCCGGATCGGCGAAGCCCTCGACGACGGCGCGGTGGGCCTGCGCGAGGGTCACGTCGAGGCCGCCGTCGAAAGGACAGCGCGCGACCGGCAGCGCGTGCAGGGCGCGCAGCACGGTCCCCATCAGGGTGCCGATCTCCCGCGGTTCCGGTGCGGCGCTCGCGAGCGACGGCGCGCCCGCGTCGGCGAGCACGAGCACGTCCTCGGCGAAGGCGGCGACCTCCGGAACCGCGATCCCGGTGTCGCGCAGCCAGATCAGCCGCTCGTACTCGGCCACCGCGCGCGGTCCGCGCTTGATCCAGTGCCCGCCCGCGCGCAGCAGATTGCCGCCGCGCCCCTCGTGGTCGCCGGACCAGGCGGGCAGCGGCCCGAGGACGGCGGTGACGGCCGGAGGCAGCGGCAGGGCCAGCTCATCGAGGTGGTCCAGGGCGGCCCGGGTGGACTCGATGAGTTCGGAATCGCCCTCGGCCACCCGCAACCGCATCGCCTCGTTGAGCAGCTCCCTGGCCTCGCGCGGGCGATGCTGTTCGGCCAGCGACTTGCCCAGGTGGTGGGCGGCGAACGAGACCAGATCGGGGTCGTCCAGAGCCCGGCTGACATCGAGCGCGCGCCGGTAGAGGGTCTCGGCGTGGCCGGGTTCGCCCTGGTAGCGGTAGACGTCGGCCAGATTGATCCAGACGGTGACGCGCCGCTGCTCGGTATCGGCCAGCACCAGCGCCTGGTCCAGCCGGTCGAGGGCTTGTTCGTAGCGGCCGAGCAGCATCAGGGCGATGCCCAGCCTGCGCAGTCCCGCGAAGTCGTGCGGGTCGGCGACCGCGACCCGGGCCGCCAGGGTCTCCGGGTCGACCGGGATCATCCGCAGCCGCTCGTCGAACCGGTACGGGGGCGGCGGGTTCTGCGCGGTCACGGCCATGGTCCGGTCACCACCGCGACCGGGGGACGTCGAATTCGGCGCACAGCGCGCGCCACACGTCCCTGGGGTCGATGCCCGCCTCGATGGCGGCCGCGCCGGTCCGGCCGAACGCCGGGATGACGTGGTCGGCGAGCAGGGCGTCGGCACGCGCCGTGCCGAACTGGGTGTGCATCAGTTCCTGGAATTCGGTCAACCGCACGCTGCCCAAGATACCCGCGCTCGGTGACCACCGTCGCGGCCGGATATTCAGCCCGCGGCCCGATGACAGATCTCGACCGGATCCTCGACCTTCGTGCCGCTCTCGGCCGCCCGGCGCGCCGCGGCGGTGAAGGCGGGGTCGTCGAGCACCTGGCGGACCGCGGCGCCGACCGCCTCGGGCGTGAGCGGACGCACCAGCAGCGAACTGCCCTGGCGGACGGCGCGATTGGCCAGTTCCCACTGGTCGCCGCCGCCGGGCACGGTGACCACCGGCACGCCCGCGGCCAGGGATTTGGCCAGCAGGCCGTGGCCGCCGCCCCCGACGACGACCGCGGCGTGAGTGAGTAGTTCGTCCTGGCGGCCCAGCCCCGCGGTGGCCCAGCCGGGCAGGTCGGCGGGCGGGGTGTCCAGGGTCGAGATCGCCACCCGCACATCGCGTCCGGTCAGGCCGTCGAGCACGGTCTCGGCCATGGCGGCCACGCCGGTTTGCGCGGTCGAGGGGGCCACCATCACCAGCGGGGCCTGCCCCGGCGGCAGCGGGAGGACGGCGTCGGTGGGTTCCCACAGCAGCGGGCCGACGACGTGGGTGTCGGCGGGCCAGTCCGGCCGGTCCACCTCCAGGGCGGGCAGGGTGGCCACCAGCCGGGCGGTGGGGCCGGGGTCCTCGGCGGGCAGGCCGATGCTCTCCCGGGCGGCGCCGCGCTGGCGGTGCCCGGTCCGCACGGCGCGCGCGGTCATCGTGCGCAGCACGCCGTCGCGGACCCGGCCGCGCACGCCCTCGCCCGGTGCCAGTCCGCTGCCGATCGGCGGCAGCGCCTTCGACGGCAGGTACAGCGGGTGCGGGGACAGTTCCACCCAGGGCAGCCGCAGCCGCTCGGCGGCCATCCCGCCACCGGCGGTGAGCACGTCGGAGACGACGAGGTCGGGCAGCATCGCGCTGAGTTCGGGCAGGTTCTCGGTGGCGATGTGGGCGGCGCGCTCGTGGATGCGCGCGCCCGCGTCGGCGTCGTCGTCGACGGCGCGCGGCGCGAGACCCTTGAGCCTGCGCACACTGATGCCCGCCGCGCGCGCGGGCTCGATCCAGCGCGGACCGGTGAACAGCACCGGTTCGTCACCGGCCGCCAGCAATCGCAGACACAACGCGATCGCGGGAAACGCATGCCCCGGATCGGGCCCGGCCACCACGGCAATTCGCATGCGCCACAGCCTGCCACACCCGATCGGGGCGAATCGTGGCGCGCCTCAGCCGGCGAAGGTGAACAGTTCGAAGCCCACCGCGTGCGCGGCAGGGAAGCCGTCCTTGGGCCCGGTGGCCTGCTCGACGATGGCGCGCACCTGGTCCTCGACCGGCTCCGGGCTGAGAACCTGCAGGTAGCGGCGGTGTGCGGCGAGCGAGGCGCGGGCCTGCTCGAGGTAGGCGCCGACGTCGACGGCGTGGGTGACCACCGGGCCCATCACCGCGGCCCAGCGCGCCGACCACGGGGCGAGCTCGGCCAGCTCGGGGAAGATCCACTCGTTGCCCGCGTCGGAGACGGCGTCCATCGCCGAGCGCCCGACGGCGCGGTGATCGGCGCTGTTGACGAATCCCGGTGCCCAGGTGTCGCCGAAGTTGAACAGCACCACCATCTCCGGGCGATGCCTGCGCAGCGCGGCCGCCAGATCGCGGCGCAGGGCCAGGCCCTCCTCGACGCGCCCGTCGGGATGGTCGAGGAACTCCACGGTGTGCACACCGACCTCGCGCGCGCCCGCGATCTCCTCGATCTCGCGCAACGGGCCCGCCTGCGCGGGCGGCATGCCCGCGATCCCGGCCTCGCCGCGGGTGACCAGCAGATACCGGATGTCCTTGCCCTGCTGCGTCCAGCGGGCGACGGCGGCGGCCGCGCCGTACTCGATGTCGTCGGGATGCGCGACGATCACCAACCCGCGCTGCCAGTCCTCGGGTAACTGTTCCACCCGGCCCATGCTAAGCGCACCCGCCGACCGGTTACTGCTTGCTGAGCGGGCTCTTCTCGTTCGCGCCGGTGACCGCCTTGTACAGCAGGTAGACGCCGGTACCGATCGCGGCGATCACCAGGATCGGCAACAGTGCCTTGATCAGCGCGCCGATGATCCAGATCGCGAGCACCGCGACGACGACCATGCCGATGACTTTCCAGACCATGACGAGACTCCTTGCCGGTTCCGCGACCGCCGTCCGGCGATCCGTTCCCTCGATGCTCCCATTCCAGCGGCGAGAAATCACCAGGTCAGCACCGATATCCGGGTGGAGATCAGGGTTCACCCCGAGACCGTGGGCACCGGAGCGGCCAAAGCCCGCACCCGCGCCGGGCCCGGGATCCATAATCGGGGCTCAGCGCTAGGAGGAGCCCATGGAACCCATCGTCACGATCGCCGGTGGCGCGATCCGCGGCCGCACCGAGTACGGCGTCACCCGGTTTCTGGGGGTGCCGTACGCGGCGGCGCCGGTCGGGCCGCGGCGCTTCCGGCTGCCCGAGCCCGCACTCGCCTGGGACGGGGTGCGCGAGGCCACCGCGATGGGCGCCACCTGCGCGCAGTCGCCGTATCCGGCGCCGATCCACGCCCTGCTGGGCAGCGACGGGATCCCCGGCGACGAGTACCTGAACGCGAACGTGTGGACCCCGGACCCGGCGGGCAGCGGCCTGCCGGTGCTGGTGTGGATCCACGGCGGGGCGTTCGTGCGCGGGTCCAATGCCCGCGCCATCTACGACGGCACCGCGTTCGCCCGCGACGGGGTGGTGCTGGTGTCGATCAACTACCGGCTCGGGGTGTCGGGGTTCGCCGTGCTCGACGGCGCGCCGCGCAATCGCGGCCTGCACGATCAGCTGCACGCGCTGCGCTGGGTGCGCGACAATATCGCCGCGTTCGGCGGCGACCCGGACAATGTGACGATCTTCGGCGAGTCCGCGGGTGGGATGAGTGTGGCGGCGCTGATCGCCGCGCCGCAGTCGGCGGGCCTGTTCCGCCGGGCGATCGTGCAGAGCGCCAACGGGGCGGTAGCCGCCGATCCCGACGACGCGCGCCGGGTCTCGGCCGCGCTGGCCGCCGAACTCGGGATCGCGCCGACCGCCGCCGATTTCGGCGAGCTCGGCCCCGACGCGCTGCGGACCGCGCAGAACGCGGTGGCGCTGGCGGTGATGATGGATCCCGATCCGCAGCGCTGGGGCGGCACGGTGATCGAGCAGGGGCTGGGCATCATGAGCCTGTTCCCGGTGCGCGACGACGACCTCGTGCCCGGTCCGGCCACCGAGGTCCTGGCCGCGCATCCCGAGCGCGCGGTACCGCTGATCATCGGCACCACCGCCGACGAGTTCCGGTTCTTCACCGTGCCGACCGGTCTCGCCGCCGGAATCACCGCCGACACCCTGCCGTTCGTGCTGACCCGCTACGGCATCGATCCCGCGGTGGCCGCGACGTATTCGGCCCAGCGGCCGGACGCGACCGCGCCGGAGATCTTCAACGCGATCCTCACCGACTGGTGTTTCCGCTCCGGCACCCTGGACTTCGCCGACGCCAACGCCGCAGGGGCCCCGACCCACGTCTACGAATTCGCCTGGCCCACCGGGATCTCCGGCCTCGGCGCCTGCCACGTGCTGGAGATCCCGTTCGTCTTCGACGCCCTGGCCGCCGCGCACACCCTCACCGGCCCGCGGCCGCCCCAGGACCTGGCCACCGAGATGCACACGGCCTGGGTCCGTTTCGCCACCGACGGCACCGTCGACTGGCCCGCCTACACCCCCGACGCCACCCACGTCCGCCTCTTCGACTTCCCCGAATCCTCCACCGTCACCGACCTGCGCACCGCCGAACTCGAGGCGCTGCGCGCGGCGGTCCCCCGCGCCTGAACGCACGGGACCGGCCCCGCGTGGGTCGCGGGGCCGGTCCGGGTGGTGGATCCGAGGGAGCTAATCCCGGTGCAGCGCACCGAGATCGGGACCGTGGTCGGCCATGTCGGTGAGGGCCTGGGCCCAGCCGTCGAGGCGATCGGCGGCCTCGCGCAGGTCGGCGACGATGCCGTGGAACTGGTAGGCGACGACGGTGTCCTCGGGGACGGCGAGAATGCGGGCGGCCGCGGCGACGAGCTGTTCGTACTCGACGACGCCGCCCGCCAGGCGGGAGACCACCTCGCCGACGGTGGATTTCAGGGCCGCGACGGTCTCCGGGTTGGCTCGGCCGACGGTGTCGGCGGCCTGTTCCATGGCGACCACGTCGGCGGCGAGGGCGTGCAGGGCGGCGGCGCCGGAGCCCGCCGTGTCGAGCAGGTCGCGCAGTTCGTCCTCGGGCAGGCGGCGAGTGCGGGCGATCTGCGCGCCGAGCCCGTGCAGGGCCCGTTCCGCCCGGATGAGCCGCTGGATCGACGCCCGCGCCGCCGAGCGGACACCCGGGGACTTCCGCGCCACGAACGCCGCCTGCGGCAGCGGCTTGTCGCGCAGTTGCAGATAGCGCCGGGCACTGAGCGCGGTCCCGGTGACGAAGGCGACCGCGCCACCGCCGATCACCACCACGGCCCAGGCGGGCGCCGACACCACGGCCAGCCCCACCGCCCCGACCGTGGTGATCCCGGACGCGGTCCCGAGCTGAAAACTCCGCCGCCGCGCCCGCCGCCGACGCCGCAACTCCCGCTCCCGCGGGTCGGCCCAGCGCCGCACGGCCACCAGCGCCTGCTCCCCGACCCCACGCAGGGTCGCGGGCACCCCACCGGCCGCCGTCTGCGCGACAGCCGCCGACTCGACACCCTCGGCGCGCGGCCGCCGCGTCTTCCCGCTCATCTTTCGATCCTTCCGCCCCGGTCCCGCTGCTCGGTGAGGGGCCGCCGCGCGGGCGGCCCCTGATCCCGGCTACTGCTGGGTGGCCTGGCCTTTGTTGATCTGGGGCGGCTGGGCGGGCTGCTGCTTGGCCGGGTCGATGGCGGCCGCGTTGTTGCCGGTGGGCAGGGCGTCGCCACGCATCGAGGCGCGGATCTGCTCGAGCTTGCTGTGCCCGGCCATCTGGATGCTGGCCTGCTGGACTTCCATCATCCGGCCCTGGACCGAGTTCTGGGCCAGTTCGGCGGCACCGAGGGCGTCGGCGTAGCGGCGTTCGATCTTGTCACGCACCGCGTCCAGGCTCGGGGTGGAGCCGGGGGCGGACAGGGTCGAGTCCATCCGCTGCAGCGAGGCCGAGACCTGCTCCTGCATCTTGGCCTGCTCGAGCTGGCTGAGCAGCTTGGTGCGCTCGGCGACCTTCTGCTGCAGCATCATCGCGTTCTGCTCGACCGCCTTCTTGGCCTGCGCGGCGGCCTGCAGCGACTGGTCGTGCAGCACCTTGAGGTCTTCCACCGACTGCTCGGCGGTGACCAGCTGCGCGGCGAACGCCTCGGCGGCGTTGGTGTACTGGATCGCCTTCTCGGTGTCGCCCGCGGCGGCCGCCTGATCGGCCAGCGTGACGGCCTGCCGGGCGTTGGCATTGAGCTTCTCGACCTCGTCGAGCTGGCGGTTCAGCTTCATCTCCAGCTGACGCTGATTACCGATCACCGACGCCGCCTGCTGCGACAGCGCCTGGTGCTGACGCTGCGCCTCCTCGATAGCCTGCTGAATCTGGACCTTCGGATCCGCATGCTCCTCGATCTTGGAATCGAAGAGGGCCATCATGTACTTCCAGGCCTTCACGAACGGATTAGCCATCGATTGATCCCGCCTCCATCTGTGCGTCGCTCGTGCGACTGGTGGTGCGCGACCGTCACGCACCAGATACGTGCTTATCCTTCACCATGCGGCACCCGGGCCGGCGCGACCGGCCCGTTTCGACGCCTGAGAAGAATCTATCCGTTCTCCGCGGCGGTGTGCAGCGTCTCGCGCGCCCGGGCGTGGGTTCGCCGCGTCACATTCCCTTCACCAGGACCAGCATCTCGGCGCGCGGCGCCGGGATGACGATGCGGGTGTCCTCGGCGATCCCGATGCGCGGACCCTGCTCGGCCGCGGCGCTCGCGGTGGCGGGGACCTCGCCCGCGTCCGGCTCGGCCGGGGCGGCGGGCTCGGCCGCGGCGGGTTCGGCGGCCGGGCCGGTCAGCGCGGGCTCGCGCGGCGCCGAGCCGTCGGCACCGGCCATGATGGTGCTCACGTCCCACAGCACCCGCGACAGCGGCACGTCCAGTGCCTCGCAGATGGCGGCGAGCAGTTCACTGGAGGCTTCCTTGCGGCCGCGCTCCACTTCCGACAGATAGCCGAGGCTCACGCGCGCCGAGGTGGACACCTCGCGCAGCGTTCGATGCTGGGCGAGACGCGCACGCCGCAGACTGTCCCCGATTGCCTCCCGCAGCAGCGTCATCTCGTTCTCCTCCACCTCGTGTCACCGCCGTAGCGGTGTTCACCTCTTTCTGGCACAACGTCGCGCATCGGCCGGTGGTTCCCGGCCGCGGCTAGTTCGTCGTCACACAGCGCAACAACTCCCGCACCGCGCTGTGCACCGCACCGATTCTGATCGTCCATCGGTCACCGTGCAGTTTCAACCGGACCACTTCGCTGTGTCGTGGACCGGCCAATCCGAGATATACCGTCCCGACCGGGTGCCCGTCCTGGGAATCGGGTCCGGCGACTCCGGTGAGCCCGACACCCCAGTCCGCGCCGCAACGTGTCCGCGCGCCGACGGCGAGCTGTTCGGCGGTCGAGGCCGCCACCGGCCCGTCGGCCCGGAGGATCGCGTCGTCGACGCAGGCCAGCCCGCTTTTGAGGTCGGTCGCGTACACGATCAACCCGCCGCGCAGCACCGCGCTGGCACCCGGTACTCCGGCCACGGTAGCCGCCAGCAGGCCCGCGGTCAGCGATTCGGCGGTGGCGACGGTCTGTCCCGCCGTGAGCAGCGCCGCGACCAGCTCGGCGACCGGCGCGCCGTCGACGAGCGGATCGCTCACGAGCGTGACTCGCCGCGCGCCCGGCCGCCTGCCAGCCACAACCGGGCGGCCTGGCCGACGTAGTCCAGGCCGGTGATCACCGTCAGCGCCACGGCCAGGTACATCAGCCACATGCCCGCGGTCTGGTAGGCGCCCGACAGCGGCAACAGCAGCAGCGCGATGGCCACCGACTGCACCAGCGTCTTGAGTTTGCCGCCGCGGCCCGCCGGGATCACCCCGCGCCGCACGACCACCAGCCGCAGCAGCGTGATGCCGATCTCGCGGCCGCAGATGACCAGGGTGATCCACCAGGGCAGATCGCCCAGGATCGACAGCGCGACCAGCGCTGATCCGATCAGCGCCTTGTCCGCGATGGGGTCGGCGAGCTTGCCGAAATCGGTCACCAGACCGTATTTGCGGGCCAGTTGCCCGTCGAAGCGGTCGGTGATCGCGGCCAGGCCGAAGATCGCGGCGGCGGCGATGCGCCAGCGGGTGTCGTGCCCACCGCCGGCGAACAGGGCCAGCACGAACAGCGGGACCAGCACGATCCGCGCGATGGTCAGCACATTGGCGATATTGAGCAACGGAACATGGGTATCGACGCGCTCGGACACCGCGTGCCCATACCCACGATCGATTTCTTCAGGTCGCACGCTCATGCTGCTTCCATCCGGCATGCGCGGGCGCGCTGCGTGGTCACGCAGGCTGCCTCCTCCGCGCGCTGACCTCTCATGCCCTGGCCCTCTCGGCATCCCCCGGCACTGCGCCGCCGTCCACTCCGGTCGCGCGCGGTTTGCTCGCGCGCGAGGCGCCGCCCGGTCCGGTCGACGGGCCCGGCGCGATGCGGTGAGCGGATCGACAGGATGTGCGGCACATGTTCAGACTATCGGTAACCGGGCCGACTACTGTGCACCCCATGACCTCACGGGGACCACTGGGTGGTTCGACCAGCGACGCGCACTCCGCCGCGCCCACTGTGGCGCCTGTTCCCGCGGTGTCCGATGGCGGCGCCTCCGAGGGCCCTGCGTGGTCACGCTCCGCTACCGCCTCCGGGCCCACCGGAGGCGCCGACGTCGTCGTCCGACGCGCGCGAACCTCCGACGTGCCCGTGATCAAGCGCCTGGTCGACGAGTACGCGGGCCGCATCCTGCTGGAGAAGAACCTGGTCACCCTCTACGAGTCGGTGCAGGAGTTCTGGGTGGCCGAACTCGACGGCACGGTCGTCGGCTGTGGCGCATTACACGTGCTGTGGGCCGATCTGGGCGAGGTGCGCACGGTGGCCGTGGATCCCGTCGTCAAGGGCCGCGGGGTGGGCGGCGCGGTGGTCGACCGGCTGGTCGCGGTCGCGCGGGACCTGCAGCTGCAGCGGCTGTTCGTGCTGACCTTCGAGGTGGACTTCTTCGGCCGCCACGGTTTCGTCGAGATCGACGGCACACCCGTCACCGCCGAGGTGTACGCCGAGATGTGCCGCTCCTACGACACCGGTGTCGCCGAATTCCTCGACCTGAGCTATGTGAAGCCGAACACCCTCGGCAACACCCGCATGCTGCTGACCCTCTGACCGCAGTCTCCCTCGCCAGAAAGTGATCGACGTGCCGATCTTCGCTGTCCACTACACCTACTCCGAGGCCACCGCCGCCGACCGGGCCACGAACCGCCCCGAGCACCGGGCCTGGCTCGACGCCTTGGTCGACGCGGGCACCGTGCTGAGCAGCGGCCCCTACCCGGACGGCACGGGCGCGCTGCTGCTGTTCCGCGCCGAGGACGCGCCCTGGCTCACCGACCTGCTCACCGAGGACCCCTTCGCGAAGCTGGGCCTGATCGACGCCGTGCGCGTGGTCGAGTGGCTGCCGGTGATGGGCGCCTTCGCCAGCTGACCCCGGACACGGCACTGCCCGGAACCTGGTCCAGGTTCCGGGCAGTGTCCGTTCAGGCGGCGTTCGGTCAGGCGGCGGTGCGGCGGGTGCGCAGCAGGCTCGCTACCGTGGCGACGACCAGGATGCCGATGATGACCCCCAGCGAGACCGCCGTGGAGATCTCCGGGACGCTCACGTGCTCGCCCCCGTTGACGAACGGCAGCGTGTTCTCGTGCAGCGCGTGCAGCACGAGCTTGATACCGATGAAGGCCAGGATCGCGGCCAGCCCGTAGGACAGGTAGACGAGGCGATCGAGCAGCCCGCCGATCAGGAAGAACAGCTGGCGCAGACCCATCAGGGCGAAGGCGTTGGCGGTGAACACCAGGTACGGCTGTTCGGTGAGGCCGTAGATGGCCGGGATGGAGTCCAGGGCGAACAGCAGGTCGGCGAAGCCGATGGCCAGCAGCGCCATCAGCAGCGGAGTCACCACCCGGCGGCCATCGACCTTGGTCACGAGCTTGTCGCCGTCGTACTGGTCGGTGGTCGGCAGGATCCGCTTGGCCAGCGCGACGATGCGGCTGTCGCGTTGTTCCTCGTGCTCGACCTCGTGCCCGCTCTCGCGCAGCAGCTTGACCGCGGTGAAGATCAGGAACGCGCCGAACAGGTAGAACACCCAGCTGAACGCGCTGATCGCGGCCGCGCCGACGGCGATGAACACACCACGCATGACCAGCGCCAGCACGATGCCGATCAGCAGCACCTTCTGCTGGTAGATGCGCGGTACCGCGAAGGTGCTCATGATGATCAGGAAGATGAACAGGTTGTCCACCGAGAGGGCCTTCTCGGTGACGAAACCGGCGTAGTACTCCCCGGCGAAGGTGCCGCCCCATTTCCAGGCGACGAACAGGCCGAACAGCAGGGCCAGGCCGATGTAGACGGCCGACCACAGCCCCGATTCCTTGAAGGTCGGCTCGTGCGGGGTCCGCACATGGGCGAAGAAGTCGAAGACGAACAAGCCGAGGATCACCACACCGGTGATCACCCACTCGAGCGTGGTCACCTGCATGTGGTGGTCCGATCGATGAAGTTCATGTCGCCCATCATGCCTGAAATGTCCGTTTCAGTCGCGTTGCGGAACGATTGCCCGTCATGATTTCACACACAGCGTCGGTGACCCGCGCGCGGCCCACTCGGCGCGCGGAAAATCCGTTTCGCCACCGGGTCCCGGCTTGCTACCGTCGGTACGCCGTCGACCACCTACCGGCACCACGAGAGGAGCCCGCCGTGACCCCGTCCACCGCACCGTACGAACGCCGTGCCGCCATGCCCCGGCAGCTCCTGGATGCCGCGGCGCCGCTACGCCTTTCGCGCGTCGGCTGACCGGCCCCTCGGGCCCGATCCGGACATTCCTTCCCACGCAGGCCGCGCGCCTGCGCTTCCGCCGTACCCGGTCCGCTCCGCGGGCCAGGGGCGATCCCCCGTTCCCTCGTAGCCCAATTGGCAGAGGCACCGGTCTCAGGTACCGGCCAGTGCGAGTTCGACTCTCGCCGAGGGAACCACGGCTCACGCAGGTGCGGACGGGCTCTCATAAGGCCCGTACTCGCGGTTCGACTCCGCGGTGAGCTACGGTCCCTCCTCGTCCGTCGCCGCCTGCTCCCGGCACGGCCAGAGCAAACCAGCAGGACGCGCCGTCCGGCGTGTGCCGACCTAGTCGTCCCCGGCCGCGCCGGGGTCGCCGCCGCGGATCGAGAACAGCAACCCGTCGAGTTCGTCGGGCTTGATGAGCACATCGCGCGCCTTGGACCCCTCGCTGGGCCCCACGACGCCGCGGGTCTCCATCAGGTCCATCAGCCTGCCCGCCTTGGCGAAGCCGACGCGCAGCTTGCGCTGCAGCATCGAGGTGGACCCGAACTGCGAGGTGACCACCAGCTCGACGGCCTGCAGCAGCACGTCCATGTCGTCGCCGATATCGGGGTCGACGTCCTTGGCCTCGCCCGCCTTGGCCGCGGTGACGCCGTCCTGGTAGTCCGGCTCGGCCTGGGTCTTGCTGAACTCGACGACCGCGTGGATCTCCTCGTCGGAGATGAACGCGCCCTGCAGGCGGGTCGGCTTGCCCGCGCCCATCGGCAGGAACAGGCCGTCGCCCATGCCGATCAGCTTCTCCGCGCCGGGCTGGTCCAGGATGACGCGCGAGTCGGTGAGCGAGGAGGTGGCGAAGGCGAGCCGCGAGGGCACATTGGTCTTGATCAGCCCGGTGACCACGTCCACCGAGGGGCGCTGGGTGGCCAGCACCAGGTGGATGCCCGCCGCGCGGGCCTTCTGGGTGATCCGCACGATCGCGTCCTCGACGTCGCGCGGGGCGGTCATCATCAGGTCGGCCAGCTCGTCGACGATGGCCAGGATGTACGGGTAGGGCCGGTAGACGCGCTCGCTGCCCAGTGGCGCGGTGATCTGGCCCGACTTCACCTTCTTGTTGAAGTCGTCGATGTGGCGGACCTTGCTGGCCTGCATGTCCTGATAGCGCTGTTCCATTTCCTCCACCAGCCAGGCCAGCGCGGCGGCGGCCTTCTTGGGCTGGGTGATGATCGGCGTGATCAGGTGCGGAATGCCCTCGTACGGCGTGAGCTCCACCATCTTCGGGTCGATCAGGATCATCCTGACCTCCTCGGGGGTGGCCCGGTGCAGCAGCGAGACCAGCATGGAGTTGACGAAGCTGGACTTACCCGAGCCGGTCGAACCGGCCACCAGCAGATGCGGCATCTTGGCCAGATTGGCCGAGACGAACTCGCCCTCGATGTTCTTGCCCAGCCCGATCACCAGCGGATGGTGGTCGTTGCGGGTGTGCGGCGACTTGAGCACATCGGCCAAGCGCACCAGCTCGCGATCGGAGTTGGGCACCTCGATGCCGACGGCCGACTTGCCCGGGATCGGCGCGAGCAGGCGCACGTTCTCGGTGGCCACCGCGTAGGCCAGGTTGCGGGCCAGCGCGGTGATCTTCTCGACCTTCACGCCCGGACCCAGCTCGACCTCGTAGCGGGTGACCGTCGGGCCGCGCACGAATCCGGTGACCGCGGCGTCGATCTTGAACTGCACCAGCACCTCGGTGATCGCCTCGATCATCGATTCGTTGGCGGCCGAACGCTTCTTGGGCGGATCGCCGTCGAGCAGCAGGGTCAGCGGCGGCAGCGTGTAGTCGCCGTCGACCACCCGGTCGGTGACGAACTCCGGCTCCGGCGGCGCGGGCGGGGTCTGGTCGACGACCTTGGGCTGCGGGCGCTTGCGCGCCGGTTTCGGCGCGGGCTCCGGTGCCGGGGGTTCCTCGTCGAAACTGAGCTGTTTGGCGTCGCGCAGCGGCGGTTCGCCCAGCGCCTCGGTGACCGCGTCGGAGCCACCGAACTCGTCGGGCGGGTAGTTGTCGTCGGGGGTGCGGCCGCGGCGCCGGGCCCGCGGGCGGTGCACCGGGAAGCCGTCGGCGTCGTAATCGGCCGGATCGTAGGGGTCGTCGGCGTGTTCGCCGAGACCGAAGTACTCGCGCAGCCGCGCGGGCGCCTCGCGCACCGTGGTGCCGGTGAGCAGCAGCACGCCGAAGACCATGGCCAGCAACAGGATCGGCAGGGCCAGCCACGGGGTCAGGCCCTGGCCGAGCGGACCGCCGACGGCGTAGCCGAGAATGCCCGCGGCACCGGCCCTTCCGCGCGCGTCGGTGGGTGAGCCCGCCGCCAGATGCCAGATGCCGAGGGCGGGGGCCACCACGAGCAGCCCGCCGAGCACCAGCCGCGGCCGGATCTCCGGATGCGGTTCGGTGCGCATGAGCACCACCGCCAGCCCCACCAGCAGGATCGGGGCCAGCACCGCCGCCGATCCGGCGATCGCGCGCACGACGTCTTCGAGGAACCGGCCGACCGGGCCGCCCGCCGACAACCACATGGCCGCGGCGATGATCACGCTCAACGCGATGAGCGCCAGCCCGATGCCGTCGCGCCGGTGCCCGTGTTCGAGATCGCCCGCCCGGCTCAGCGTGCGGGTGGTGGCGCCGACGCCGCGCGCGAGCATGGTCCAGCCGTTGCGGATACCGCGGCCGATCACCGCGGGCGGCGCGGTGCTGGAGGCGCGGGGGGCGGGACGGCGGACCGGGGTCTTGCGCGCACGCGGCGCCGACGACGCGCGCGGCGTCGCCGAACGAGACCGCGCCGCCGGCGTCTGCCCCCGGCTCGATCCCGCCCGCGCACGAGAGGTCGTGGTGGTGCGGGACTTACCTGCCATGACCATCAGGCTAGCCGCTCGAGCCCCGTCCGGACCATCCGCAACACTGGCCACACCCCGCTCAGCCGGGGTATCCGCAGGTCGCGGGGGTCCCGGTCGCGGGCGGGCGGCCCCGCTCGGACCGCGTTTCGCGGCGGCCCGCTTACGGAATGCTTACCGATCGCTGATGTTTCGGGCATTCCGGGCACTCGGAGGCTGGCGCGGGAGCCGACCACCTGGGTACCTTGACTGCGCTCCATCGGGCCGAGTCGGCCCGTGCTTACGAAGGGGAAGCAACACGTGAAGAGAATCCTCACCAGTGCCGCCGTCCTGGCGACGACCACCGCGGCACTGTTCGCCGGGCACATCGCCCCAGCCCAGGCGCAGTCGGGGAACTACTATGGCGCCATCGCCGCCAATGTGCGCGCCGGTGTCTACGGCTACGCGCAGGACTACGGCAGCTACGGCGAGGCGCGGCAGGGCGCGATGGACGCGTGCATCCGCGGTGGGGGTGGCGGCGGCTGCGCCGTGAAGGTGTCCTACCGCAACGGCTGCGGCGCGATCTCGATCTCGCGCGGCTGGTGGGGATTCGGGGCCGCCTCGACGGTCGGTGGCGCCAAGCAGGAAGCGCTCAACGCCAACCCGGGCAATGCCTGGATCAAGCACTGGAACTGCACCAGCAACCACTCGCTCTGACCGACGACGACCAGCCGGGCCGTGCGCCCGGCGCCGACAGACTTAGGGAATTTCGTGCGTAACCGTTCCATGAAGACCGCCGTGGCCGTGCTGGCCGCCGTCGCCGCCTTCGGCCTGACCGCCTGCGGCTCCTCCGACGACACCGCGGGCAGCGCGGGCGCGACCACCACCGCCGCCGGCGACGCGTTCGAGACCGGCGACACCGCGCCGGGCAAGGAGGAGGGCGCCGAGCCCGCGGCCACCACCCCGCCGGACCTGCCCAAGCCCACCGCCGACGAGCTCAACGCCCGGCTGAACAAGGCGCTGGCCGGTCAGCTGACCAAGGACGAGAAGAAGACCTACATCGAGGACGCCGACCAGGATCCGATGCTGGTCGACAAGTTCGTCGACGCGGCGAAGACGAACAATGTCACCGTCACCATCACCTCGGTGGGCGAGCCCGCCAACGGCAAGCTGCGCGCCGAGGCCGACGTGACCATCGACGGCAGCCCGGTCGAGGACGCCTTCGTCGAGTTCGTCGCCGAGGACGACTCCTGGAAGGTCTCGCACGTCTTCGCCTGCAATGTGGTGAAGTCGGCGAAGCTGGACACCGCGGCCTGCCAGGCCTGATCCACGACAGACGAAACCGCCGGGCGACACTGTCACCCGGCGGTTTTCTGTACTCGGGGGCTCAGACCCCGATGACCGTCGGCACGATCATCGGACGGCGCCGGTAGGTGTCGGCGACCCAGCGCCCGACCACCCGGCGCACGCCCTGGGCGATGCGGTGGGTGTCGGTGATGCCCTCCCCGGCCAGGCGCAGCAGTTCGGCGTCGACCAGTTCGACGGCACCGCGCAGCGCGGTCGGGTCGTCGGAGAAACCGCGGCCGTTGAGCTCGGTGCTGACCGCCTTGCCGGTGGTCGAGTCGATGACGACGGTGATCGAGAGGAATCCGCCCTCGCCGAGCACCAGGCGGTCCGACAGGGTCGACTCGCCGACGTCACCGACGGACAGCCCGTCGACGTAGACATGGCCGACCGGCACCCGGCCGACGATGGAGGCGATGCCGTCGACCAGGTCGACCACCACGCCGTCCTCGGCCAGCACCACCCGCTCCTCGGGCACACCGGTGGCCACCGCCAGCGCGGCATTGGCGCGCAGGTGGCGCCATTCGCCGTGCACCGGCATGGCGTTGGTCGGGCGCACCGCGTTGTAGAGGTAGAGCAGCTCGCCCGCCGAGGCGTGCCCGGAGACGTGCACCTTCGCGTTCTGCTGGGTGATCACCGTGGCACCGAGCCGGGCCAGGCCGTTGACCACGGCGAACACCGAGTTCTCGTTGCCGGGGATGAGCGAGGAGGCCAGCACGATCAGGTCGTCGGCGCGGATGTTGATCTGGCGGTGGTCGCCGCGGGCCATCCGGGCCAGCGCCGAGAGCGGCTCGCCCTGGGAGCCGGTGGAGATGAGGACCAGGCGGTCGCCGGGCAGGTTCGCGGCCTGATCCAGGTCGACGACCACATTGTCGGGCACGGTCAGATAGCCCAGGTCCTGGGCGATCTGCATATTGCGGACCATCGAGCGGCCGACGAAGCAGACCTTGCGGTTGTACTTCTGCGCCACGTCGACGACCTGCTGGATGCGGTGCACGTGACTGGCGAACGACGCCACGATCACGCGGTTGCGCGCCTTGCCGATGACATTGTCGAGCACGCCGCCGATCTCGCGCTCGGGGGTGACGAAGCCGGGGACCTCGGCATTGGTGGAGTCGACCAGGAACAGGTCGACGCCCTCGTCACCGAGGCGGGAGAACCCGGCCAGGTCGGTGAGGCGGCCGTCCAGCGGCAGCTGGTCGAGCTTGATGTCGCCGGTGTGCAGCACCACGCCCGCGCCGGTGCGGATGGCCACGGCCAGCGCGTCCGGGATGGAGTGGTTGACCGCGAAGTACTCGAGCTCGAACGGGCCGTGCACGGTGGTCTCGCCCTCGGCGACCTCGCGCAGCTTGGGCTGCAGCCGGTGCTCGCGGGCCTTGGCCGCGATCAGGGCCAGGGTGAACTTGGCGCCGATCACCGGGATGTCGGAGCGCAGGCGCAGCAGGAACGGCACCGCGCCGATGTGGTCCTCGTGACCGTGAGTGAGCACGATGGCCTCGACATCGGCCATCCGGTCCTCGATCGGGCCGAAGTCGGGCAGGATCAGGTCGACGCCGGGCTGCTGGTCCTCGGGGAACAGCACACCGCAGTCCACGATCAGCAGCTTGCCGTTGTACTCGAAAACGGTCATGTTACGGCCGATTTCGCCGATACCGCCGAGCGCGAACAGGCGCAGGCCGTTCTTGGGCAGCTTGGGCGGCGGGCCCAGCCGGTCCTGGGGTGCCGTCGCGCGCGGCGTCGCGGGCGCGTCCCCGCGACCGCGACCACCCTGACGGCCGCGACCACCACCGCGGCGGTTCTGCTGCTGCGGGGCGGCCTGTTCGGCGGGCTTGCTCTTGCCGCGGCGCGGAGCCTTCTTGGCGGCCGGGCGCTCCTCGGCGGACCCGAGCAGGTCGGTGCCGACCTCGGCCGCACCGGCCAGGTCGGCGGCGGCGGCGATCTCGGCGACGGGCTCGGCGGGCGCGGTCACCGGCTCGGCGGCAGGCGCCACGGGCTCGGCGGCGGGTGCCACGGGCGCGGCGGCGGCGGGCTCGGTGCGCACCGGGGTGGGTTCGGGGGCACCGGCGGCGCGGGAGGCCGAGCGGCGGCGGGGCTTGCGGGCGGCGGGTTCGGTCATGCCGTCACCCCCGCGGCCTGCAGATCCAGCGCCAGCTCGTCGAGCTGGGCGGGGGTGGGCATCAGTTGCGGCAGGCGGGGTTCCCCCACGTCGACGCCGAGCAATCGCAGCGCTCCCTTGCACATCGCCACACCTCCCAGTCGGGTCATGGCCGCGAACAGCGGCAGCAGCGTCGCATTGATCTCCCTGGCCGTCGCCACGTCACCGATCGCGTAGGCGGAGTGGATCGCGCGCAGCTTCTCGGGCACGAGATGGCCGATGACACTGATGAATCCGGTCGCGCCCACCGAGAGCCAGGGCAGGTTCAGCCCGTCGTCGCCGGAGTAGAAGGCCAGCCCGGTGGTGGCGATCAGGTCGGCGCCGGAGACGAGGTCGCCCTTGGCGTCCTTGACCGCGACGATATTGGGGTGCTCGGCCAGGTGGCGGATGGTGTCGATGGCGATCGGCACGATTGAGCGGGGTGGAATGTCGTAGAGCGTGATCGGCAGCGAGGTGGCGTCGGCGACCGCGGTGAAGTGCGCGATCAGGCCCTCCTGGGTGGGCCGGGAGTAGTACGGGGTCACCACGAGCAGGCCGTGCGCGCCCGCGTTCTCGGCCGCGCGGGCCAGTTCGATCGAATGCGCGGTGTCGTAGGTGCCCGCACCGGCGACCACGGTGGCCCGGTCGCCCACGGCATCGACCACGGCGCGCAGCAGGTCGGCCTTCTCGGTCTCGCTGGTGGTCGGCGATTCGCCGGTGGTCCCCGAGATGATCAGCAGGTCGACGCCGCGATCGACCAGGCGCGCCGCCAGCCCCACACCGGCATCGACGTCGAGCTTGCCCGCAGCGCTGAAGGGGGTCACCATCGCGACACCTACCGTGCCGGACGCGTGCAGCTCCGTTGGCGTCGATTCACCGTTCGTCATGGTCAGAAAGGCTACCCGGTCGCCGCATGAGCCTCGACACCCTAGCGCCCTGTGCGGCGGGCGGGAGGGATTTTTCGGTGGATCCGCCCGCTCGCGCGTGACAGCACCGGCGCCCTTGCATGACATCACCGATGACGCCACACTGGTGTCATGGATCTGAATACGCATACCGCCCGGCTGCGCGAGGAACTCATCGCCGCGGCCGCCCTGGGGGACGAGAAAACGCAGGCCACCGCCGCCGCGCTGGCCGCCGCGGTGGAGAGCTCGAGCCGGTTGGTGCTGCTGTCGGCGCTGTCGGAGCTGGCCGCCGAGATCAGCGCCGAGCTCGGCGACCGCACCGTGCACGTGCGCCTCGACGGCACCGATGCCGTCGCCGACGTGCGCAAGAACACGCCGTCGGATTCCGGCGAGACGCCCAGTTTCGAGGAGATGACCGGTGACATCAGCCGGGTCACCCTGCGGCTGGTCGAGCAGCTCAAGTCGCGCGCCGAGGAGGCGGCCCAGCAGAACGGGCAGTCGCTGAACTCGTGGCTCTCGGGCGCGGTCAGCGGGGCGCTGCGCGATCAGATGAAGGGGCAGGGCCCCAAGGGCTGGTGACCGGCGCTCACAGCAGCGGCGCGAGATCACCGCGCGCGCCGACGACGACCTCGTCGAGTTCGAGCCAGTCGGCCATCTCACGCAGCGCGTCGCGTAATGCCCGCGCGGTTTCGGGCGTGGCGTGGCCGGGCTCGGCGAAGGCGGCCGGGGCGAGCAGGCGCCCGGTGGCGCGCTCGGCGCGCAGGTCGACCCGCCCGACCAGGGCGCCGTCGAGCAGGAACGGGAAGACGTAGTACCCGTGCACCCGCTTGGGTTCGGGGGTGTAGATCTCGATCCGGTAGTGGAAATCGAACAGCCGCTGGGTGCGCGGGCGGCAGAAGATCAGCGGGTCGAACGGGCACAGCAGGGCGGCACCGGTGACCCGGCGCGGGGTGCTCGCCTCGGGATGCAGGTAGGCGGGCGCGTCCCAGCCCTCGACCGCGACCGGGATCAGCTCGCCCGCGTCGACCAGGTCGGCGACGGCCGGGGTGCTCTGGCGTTTGTGCAGGCGGTAGTAGTCGCGCAGGTCGGGCTCGGTGGCGATGCCGAGGGCGCGGCTCGCGCGGCGGAGCAGTTCGCGCACGGCCTCGTCCTCGGGGACCTCGCGGGCGCGCACGTCGGCGGGGACGACGCGTTCGGTGAGGTCGTAGTGGCGGGTGAAACCGGCGCGGCGCCCGGTGGAGAGCTCACCGGCGGCGAAGAGCTGCTCGCAGATGAGCTTGGTGTCGCTGAGGTTCCACCAGGTGCCCTTGGGGCGCGGCTTGTCCAGTTCCAGGTGCTTCTCGATCTCGCCCGCGCTGGCCGCCCCCACCTCGGTGACGACATCGAGGATGTCCTTGGCCAGGGTGGGATTGCGTTCGGCGGCCTTGCGCATGCCCGCCCAGCGGCCCAGCCGGTACTCGGCCATCCGCCAGCGCAGCAGCGGCCAGTCCGCCACCGGGATGAGCGCGGCCTCGTGCGCCCAGTACTCGACCAGGCCGCGGCGGGCGCGCGGGCTGTCGCTCCAGGCCGCGCGTTCGAGCAGGCCGCGGTCGTAGGGGCCGATCCGGCTGAACACCGGCGCGTAGTGCGCCCGCACCACCGCCGACACCGAATCCAGTTGCAGCAGGCGGGTTCTCGCGACCACGTCGAGCACCGCGCGCCGGTTGGGATTGGCCGGTCGCCGCTTGCCGAAACCCTGGGCGGCCAGGGCCGCGCGCCGGGCCGTGGCCGCATTCATCCGCTGCATCCCCTCAGCCTGGCAGAGGGGTCCGACAGGTTTTCCGGTCTCAGGTGGAGACCTGGATGGCGCCCGCGGTGTCGATCTCGATGCGCCGGTCACCGTCCGGGTCGGCGGCCAGCACGGTGGCCACCCAGCGCCGCCCGACCGGCAGCACCCGCACGGTGACGGTGCCCGCCGCGGCCGCGTCCAGCGCGCCCACCGCGGCCTCGATCACCTTGCCGCGCACCCATTCCGGGACACCGCGGAAACCACCGTCGTCGAGCAGGGTCACCTCGACCCCGCGGCCGCGGGCGCCCCAGGCGGCGGTGCTGAGCCGTTCGGTCACCAGTTCGGGAGCGCGCAGCCCGTCGCGCAGTTCGGCCTCGAGCAGGCGGCACTGTTCGCGTTCGGTGGCGGTGAGCTGGGCGCCCTCGGCGATGCGCGCCAGCATCGGCCGGGCCACCTGGTCGAGGCGGGTCAGCTGCCGGTCGCGTTCGGTGGTGGCCGCGATCAGGGCCGCCTCGGTGGCGGCGCGCCGGTTGGCCTGGCCGCGCAGTTCGCGCAGCGAGCGCTGCGAGGGACGCACGATGGCCATGAACACCGTCACCGCGCCGACCGTGGCGACCGGGGTCAGCGCGCGGATCACGGTCTCGGGATGCCAGTCGGTGAACACCCCCATCGTCACCAGGACCGTCGCGGCGGCCGCCACGCCCAGCCAGGCCGCGCCGATGCGGCCGCGCAGCACCAGCATGGCCAGCAGGTAGGAGGTGGGATAGGCGGTCCAGAGCTGGTGGGAGAACCCGGTCGGGTTCTCGATCCACGGCACGGTCAGCGCCATGGCGAGCGGGCCCGCGCAGGCCACGAAGGCGGTGGCGGGCCAGGGCAGCGGATCCACCGGGAAGACCAGCACCACCAACGCGGCCACCGCCATGAGGACCAGCGCGATCCCCGCCGGAATCGGCGGCGCGATATCGAAATTGACGCGCAGGTACATCACGATGGTGGCCTCGAAGATCACCACGAACAGCCAGGCCATCCCGTCGCTGAGACCGAACAGGTCCCGCATGCCGAAGGGCAGGTCACGATCCACCATCGGCACCCCACACCAGCGTCACGACGGTGCCCTTGCCGGGCGCCGATTCCACGAAGGCCGTCCCGCCCGGCAGCGAGTGCATGCGGCCCTGGATGCTGCCCGCGATGCCCATCCGGTCGGCCGGGACGCGCGCGGGGTCGAATCCGGCGCCGTCGTCGGACAGCACCGCCCGCACCGCCCCGGTGGCGACGGTGATCGAGACGCCGCGGCGCACCCGGCGGCCGGGGATCCCGGCGTGGCGCAGGCTGTTGCGCACCGCCTCGGTGAGCGCGGCGCCGAGCACCTGGGCGGCCTCCATCGGCAGGCTCAGCACCGCGCCGCGCCGGGTGGTGACCTGGATCGGGATCTCGGGGTCGGCGTCGCGCACGGCCTCGCGCAGGAAGGCCACCGCGGCGGCCGAATCCAGCTGCACGCTCTCGGGGGCGCCGCGGGCCTGTTCGAGTTGTTCGAGGGTCTTGGCGGCCTGGCTGCGCAGGACCGGCGAGGACTGGCCGGAGCGGGCGGCCTCGAGCAGGGTCGAGAGCACCGCGTCGTGGATGAGGGCGGCGAAGCGCGCGCTCTCGCGTTCGCGGGCCGCGGTCGCGGCCACCGTCGCGGCCCTGGTGCGCTGGCGGACGGCCTCCTGGTCGACGCGTTCGGCGGCCGAGCGCGCGTAGACCACGCACCACAGGAACAGCGCGGCGACCCCGAGCGCGCGGGTGACGTCACCGAGCAGCGCCCACAGCGAACTGCCCGGCACCACGAACACGTTCGACACGCTCGTCGCCAGGGCGAGGATCCCGGCGAAGCAGGCTGCCACCGGCAGCGACCAGGCCAGCCCGGCGGCCATCACCCCCAATACCAGCCCGCGATAGGGCCAGGACGCGAACGACCCGATATGCACCACCTGATACACCAGCGGCGTGCACAGGGTGGCGAGGAAATAGCAGGTCGCGGCGGCCCCGGCGACCCGCCGGATGGCCGTCACCGGACCGCGCGCGGACACGAGCGCCAGCGGCAGGAACAGCGCGTAGGCGGCGATCAGGTGCACCTCGGGCCACACCGATCGGTTGACCGGCTGCACCAGCACGGCGGGCAGCTCGAGCACCATCACCAGGGTCGCGCCGATCCCGACCACCAGGCCGAGCCTGCGGCGGATCTGTTCGGTCGCGGCCCGTTCCAGTTCGAGGTCGCCCACCGCGACGGTCCGGACCGCGGTGGCGATCACGTGCGCTGCTGCCGTTCCGGCACCGGTAGCCAGCCGTCCTCGACGGCGCGTTTGTACAGGTCGGTCTTGGTCGGCGCGGGACGGCCCGCGTCGGCGTACTTCTGCCGGATGCGGCCGAGGTAGTCGTTGACGGTCTGCTCCGACAGCCCGGTCAGCCGGGCCACCCGGGACGCTTTCTCCCCCGAGGCGTACAGCATGAGCACTTCCTCCTGACGCGGGCTCAGCCCCACGTCGGACAGCTGCGGGTCGCCGTCGATGGCCGCGGCCCAGTCGGTGGTGACCACCTGCTCCCCCGAGGCCGCCCGGCGCACCGCCTCGACCACGGTGGCCACGCTCTCGGACTTGCGCAGCACCCCGAGCACCCCGGCCTTGGCGGCCGAGCGCACCAGGAAGGCGTTGTCGGCGCCGGTGAACACCAGCACCTCGATGCCGCGTTCGCGCAGCGCGGTCACATTGTCCTCCGGTGTGGAGCCGTCGGGCAGGCGCAGGTCCAGCACCACCAGGTCCAGCGCGGCGTCGACGGCCAGCAGCCCGGCCACCGACGTCCCGGTCGCGACCAGGTCCAGGTCGGGCTCGGGCCCGAGCATGGCCGCCAGGCCGATCGCCACCGACTCGTGGTCCTCCACCAGCCCGATCCGCCGCACCACCGGATTCTCGCTCACCCGACCACTCCCCATCTCGAAACACCCACCGCGGCCAGCCCGCACTACATCGGTGTCGAGTTCTACCGCATCCACGCGCCCGTGTCAGCCCACCAGAATTCGGGGCGGCGGTCAGTCCATCAGGCTCGCGGCCAGCGTGGCACCGAGTTCCCAGCAGCGTTCCAGGTCGGCCTTGGACGGCGGTCCGGACACCACGACCGGCGTCGCGGCCCGATGCCAGCCCAGCCCGGTGGTGATCCGGTCGACCGAGCCCTCGGCGCCTTCGGTGCCCTCGTTGCCGTGCAGGTAGAGGCCGTACGGGCGCCCCCGGGTGGAGTCCAGGCACGGGTAGTAGATGGTGTCGAAGGCGTGCTTGAGGGCGCCGCTCATATAGCCGAGGTTGGCGGGGGTGCCGAGCAGGTAGCCGTCGGCGTCGAGCACGTCGACGGCGGTGACGGCCAGGGCGGCCCGGCGCACGACCTCCACGCCCTCGATCTCCGGGTCGCTCGCCCCGGCGAGCACCGCCTCGAACATCGCCTGGGTGTGCGGCGAGGGGGTGTGGTGGATGATCAGCAACCGGGCCATGGCTCGCTACTCTCCGCTGTCGCGTTCCAGCTTCTCCAGGGCGACCGCGCGGCGCATGGTCTCGCGGGCGCGGCCGCGGTCACCGGCGTAATCGTAGGCGCGGGCCAGCCGGTAGGAGGAGCGCCAGTTGTCCGGGTCGGCCTCCCATTCGGCCTTGACCTGCGCGAACAGCGCGTCGGCCGCGTCACGTTCGATCCGGCCGGAGGGGCGGCGCGGCAGCTGCGAGGAGTCGAGCTCGCGGCCTTCCTCGTGCATGCGCCGCGCCAGGCGCTGGTGGGCGAAGGCGGCCTGCAGGGTGGCCCACAGGATCCAGGCGCCCACGACCGGCAGCAGCAGCATCGCGATACCGAGCGCGATGCCCGCGGGCTTGCCGTCGGCGATGAAGGCCAACGCCAGCCCGCCGAGCCGGACGAAGTAGAAGATCACCGCCAGAACCAGCAGCGCCACCAGCGTGACGATGCGGTAGACCTGCCGGTCGGGGCGCGCCGATTCGGCGTTCACAGATCCAGGAACGGGTCGAGCCCGACGGTCAGCCCGGGCCGTCCGGCGATCTCGCGCACGCCGAGCAGCACGCCGGGCGCGAAGGAGTTGCGGTCGATGGAGTCGTGCCGGATGGTCAGTGTCTCGCCCTGGGTGCCGAAGAGCACCTCCTGGTGCGCGACCAGCCCGGCCAGCCGCACCGAGTGCACCCGCACCCCGTCGACATCGGCGCCGCGGGCACCCGCGAGCTCGGTGGTGGTGGCGTCGGGGCTGAGCCCGGCCCCGGCCTTGTCGCGGGCCGCGGCGATGAGCGCGGCGGTGCGGTAGGCGGTGCCCGAGGGCGCGTCGGCCTTGTTCGGGTGGTGCAGCTCGATGACCTCGACCGAGTCGAAGAAGCGCGCCGCCTGCTCGGCGAAGCGCATCGACAGCACCGCGCCGATGGCGAAGTTCGGCGCGATCAGCACGCCCACCTCGGGGCGCCGCGCCAGCCAGGACCGCACCTCGTCCAGCCGGGCCTGGTCGAAGCCGGTGGTGCCGACGACGGCGTGGATGCCGTTCTCGACGAGGAACTTCAGGTTGCCCATCACCACGTCGGGGTGGGTGAAGTCGACCACGACCTGGGTGCCCGACTCGGTGAACGCGGTCAGCGCGTCGTCCTTGTCGACCCGCGCCACCAGCTCCAGATCGTCCGCGGCGTCCACCGCGGCGCAGATCGCCTGCCCGACCTTGCCGTGTGCACCGAGCACTCCGACCCGAATGGTCACCGGTCTCTCCTCGTCGTCTCGCGTCAGCTTCGCCGTCAGCCTATCGAGCTGCGGCGCGGGCGCGGGCGGCGAGGTCAGCCGAACACGATCACCTGGCGCAGGGCGGCGCCCGCGGCGAGCTCGTCCATGGCCTCGTTGACCTGATCGAGGCCGATGCGGGCGGAGACGAGCCGGTCCAGCGGGAGGGTGCCCGCCCGCCAGCGGCGCACGTATTCGGGGATGTCGCGTTCGGGGACGGCCGAGCCGAGGTAGCTGCCGATGATGGTGCGGCCCTGCGCGACCAGGGTCAGCGGCGAGATCGTCGCGGTGGCGTCCGGGGCGGGCAGCCCGACCGTCACGGTGACACCACCGGGCGCGGTGGCCGCGACGGCGGCCTCGAAGGCCCGGACATTGCCCGCGGCCTCGATCACCACGTCGGCGGTGACCCCGGCGAGCTCGCCGGGATGGTAGGCGGCGGTGGCGCCGAATTCGCGGGCCAACGCGAGCTTTTCGGGCACGGTGTCGACGGCGATCACCTCGCCCAGGCCCAGCGACACCGCGACCAGCACCGCGGCCATGCCAACGCCACCGAGCCCGACGACCATGATCGAGTCCCCCGCACCGGGTTTCGCGGCATTGAGCAGCGCCCCGCCGCCGGTGAGCACCGCGCAGCCCAGCACCGCGGCGACCTCCGGCGGCACATCGTCGTCGACGGGGACCACCGAGCGCCGGTCGACGACCGCGTGCGTGGCGAATCCCGAAACCCCCAGGTGGTGATGGACTTCCGCGCCGTCGCGGTGCAGCCGTCGCCCGCCGCCGAGCAGTTCACCGGCATTGTTGGCGACACTGCCGGGCCCACACGGGGTGCGCCCGTCGCTGGCGCAGCCCGCGCAGTCGCCACAGCGGGGCAGGAAGGTCATCACGACCCGCTGCCCCGGCGCCACATCGCGCACCCCGGCGCCGACGGATTCGACGATGCCCGCGGCCTCGTGCCCGAGCAGCATGGGCACCGGACGCACCCGATTGCCGTCGACCACCGACAGATCCGAGTGGCACAGTCCCGCCGCCTCGATGCGTACCAGCAGCTCACCGGGACCGGGGGCGGCCAGCTCGAGCTCACAGACGGTGATCGGCCGCGAATCGGCGAACGGCGCCGGATCGGCGATGCGTTCCAGGACGGCTCCACGAATCCTCATGGCGCGAACCTACCGCGAAACGGCCGTTGCACGGCCGGAGATCGGCGGCTAACCTCGGTCGCGGTGATGGTGCTCCTGTCGGCCGCCTCGTACCGAGCCCAGGGTCGGCGCCATCACGAACCCAGGAGGAAATCCCCTGTCAGTACAGTTCAATCACACCATTGTCGGATGTAAGGACAATAGAGAGACCGCCGAATTCTGGGCGGACATCCTCGGATTGGACATCGGGAAGGAGTGGGGTCCGTTCATCGCGCTCCCCCTCGCCCACGGCGCCGTCTTCGATTTCGCGAAGGTGCCGCCGCACGTGTCCGACATCCAGCCCCAGCACTACGCGTTCCTGGTCTCCGAGGACGAATTCGACGCGTCGTACGCCAAGATCCAGCGTTATCGGCTGGATCACTGGGCCGACCCGCAGCAGCACGGGGTCAACCAGATCAATCACAACGACGGTGGCCGCGGGGTCTATTTCCTCGACCCCAACGGTCACTTCCTGGAGCTGATCACCGTCCCGTACGGCGGCTGGCCCCCGGAATAGGCGCCGATCCGGCCGGTCCGCACTCGTCGGACCGGCCGGACGCGGTCAGGCCGCGGCGCGCGTGCCCCGGATGCCGAGCAGCGCGGCCAGCACACACGCCACCGCGACGGTCGCGATGAACCACGGGAACACCGTCGACAGGCCCCAGGTGGTGGCGGCCCAGCCCGCGGCCAGGGTGGGCAGCGCCATCGAGGAGTAGGCCAGCAGGTAGTAGGCCGACATGGTCTCGCCGCGCCGATGCGGCGGCACGACCTCCGACAGATGCCGCAGCGAACCACCGAAGCCCAGCCCGAAGGTGGCGCCCAGCAGCAGACCGGCCAGCACCACGACGGCCGGTCGCGCGGTGGCCAGGGCCGGGATGGTGGCCAGCAGCGCGGCGGCCATGCCGAGATCGCCGAGGATGGCGGCGCGGCGGGCTGGGATGCGGGTGGCGAACAGCTGGACGAGCGCGGCGGAAAAGGCGGTACCGGCCACCACGACCCCACCGAAGACCAGATTGTGCACGCCCGTCTCGGCGGCGGCCAGCGACGGATACAGCGACAGCAGCACGCCCAGCACCGACCAGGCGGCCATCACCCCGATCGCGGAGAACCAGAAATCGGCCCGGATCTCGCGCGGGACGGCGGGCTTGGCGATGGTGATGCGGGCCCGCACGCGGGCGGTGTGCGGTTCGCGCAGCGCCAGGATGCCCGCGGCCACCGCCAGGCAGATCACCGCGATCACCACATAGGGCGTGCGCAGCGGCGAGGGCGCGTACTGGGCCAGCACGGCGACGCCGAGGATGGCCACCGCCATGCCGACATTGAACGCCACCCCGGTGAGCTGCCCGGATCGCGCGCCGCGTTCGGGCCGCAGGTCGAGCAGCGCGGCCGCACCCGCCACCACGGTGGCCCCGACCGCCGCCCCGTGCAGCGCCCTGGCCACCAGCAGCATGGGCATCGAATCGGCCAGCAGGAACGCGATCAGGCCCAGGATCATGGTGGCGAAGGCGCCGACCATCACCGGCTTGCGGCCGACCACGTCGGAGATGCGCCCGGAGACCAGGACCGCGCCGAGGGCGGAGATGCCGTACACCGCGAAGACCATGGTGGTGCTGAGCGGGCTGAGATGCCACTCGGTCTCGTAGATGCCGTAGAGCGGTGCGGGTGCCCCGGAGACACCCAGCGCGACCCCGGTCGCCGCGAGGACCAGCCCGTACGCCCAGCGCTGCCCGGACTCGACCGGCGCCATCGTTGTCGCTGCCACAGCATCCCCCATCAGCGGAGTTTGATCATCGTCGAACACCGCCGACCCTACGCCGAGTATGATGACTATCAAACCCCACGGTGAGGTAGATCATGACCGATGCGAACGATCTCCCCCCGGCGCCGGTCGTGCCCGTCGCCGGGCTCGCGACCGTGCTCGGCGCGCTGCACGATCCGGTCCGGCTGGAAATGGTCCGGCGGCTGAGCAACGCGGGCACGGCGGTGCGCTGTTCGGCGCTCTACGAAGCGATCAACAAATCCACCGCGACCCACCACTTCAAGATCCTGCGTGAGGCCGGGCTGATCGAGCGCCTCACCCTCGACGGTCAGACGTATCAGCGGCTGCGCGCCGCCGAGGTCGAAGCGGCCGTTCCCGGCCTGCTCCCCGCGATCGTCGAGGCCGCCAACCGCGCCCAGGGCTGAATCGGACCGCCTCGGACGAGTAACCGCATCAGCTCCCGGCGCGAGACGCCCCGGCGGTGGCGCATCGACAGCGGCATATCGACACTCAGCGCGGCTCGGGTAGCGGGGGCACGAGCACAGTGGTCGGGAGCGATCGGCTCGGGATCGTGGGCAGCGGGGCCCGCGTCGTCGTCGGAAAGGCGGGCGCCTCGAACAGTTCCCGCCCGCGCACCTCCCCGTGGAGGAGTTCGCCGCCACCCCACCGGACAGCGGCGCCCGCCCCGGTCAGCAGCACACCGACGATCACCACGATCGGCACGAACCTGCGGTACCGGCGCCGGTCGCGCCAGACCGCGTACCCGGCTTCGAGGACCAGCGCCCCCGCCACGATCCCGAGCACCGCGACCAGCGCGCCGAAGGCACCCGGTTGTCGCGCCCAGCCGCGGGTGAGCCAGGCGAGGAGCACCACGGGCAGTGCTCCGATGCCAAGGACCAGCAGCTGGGTCGTCGCGAAGTCGAAGCCGTCGTCGGGGTCGGGGTCGTCGGCCCGGGACCGCAGCCACGCGGTGAGGATCAGCAGGTGCCCGCAGGCCGCGCCGAACACCCCGAGCACCAGGACCACCCCGCCGAGCCGGACGAAACCGGCGATCTCGGAACGCACGGCGACGGCCCCCAGGTCGACGAGCAGTCCCGATATCGCGACCGAGACCAGAGCGAGGACCACCCGGGGCGTACGCACCCTGGCCCGCAGATATCCGGGTGGCAGCTGACCGCGCAGGGTGCGGAACACCCGCCACCAGGCGTAGGGCAGCGCGGCGAACATCAGCGGCGAGAGCACACGCAACACCAGTACCGGCGCCCACATCGCCACGGCGGCATAGCATCCCGCGAACGCCCACACCCACGCCGCCAACCGCAGCAGTGCCCGCCAGTGCACTTCGGCGAGCAGCCGCCGGGCGCCGCTGTCGGTGGGTGTCCGCGCGAGCAGGCCGCGCAGGGTGGCGACGGCGGCGAGCCGGTCGCCCCCGGAGAATTCGGCCTTGGCCTGCATGCGCAGCAGGTCGATATGCGCCGGGTCGATCGCGAGTCCGGCGGCGATATGCCGTCGCATCGCCTCGGCGTCGCCGAGCCGCTCGGCGATCTCGGCGGCCGAACAGTGCACGGCGGCGTCATCGGGTGCCAGCGCGAGCGCTTCCGTCATCGCCCAGCGGGCCCGGTCCGGGTCCTGGCGCGGGGCGTGCGCGGCCAGCCAGGCCACCAGCAGCAGGGCCGCTGGGTCGTGGGGTTGTAGCCGGAGGGCGGTCGCCGCGTGTTCGGCGGCCCGATCCCAGCGGACGAGCAGCGCGAACGCCATCGCGAGCAGCGCGTGCGCACCGTCCGACTCGGGGTCGGCTCGGATGGCCTGTCCGGCCAGCCGCACCGCCTCGTCGTAGTCGTCGCGGTCGAAGGCGAGTTCGGCCAGGCCGACCAGGACCCGGGGATCGTCGGGCGCGGTCAGTACGGCGGTGCCGAGCAACCGCTGGGCCTCCTCGACCCGCCCGATCCGCTTGGCCACCTCGGCGCGTTCGAGCGCCACCTCCACCTGCACGGCTGTCCCCCCTTGTGCCTCCGGGCGCGGCCCGTGTCTCCCCCGGTGCCTTCGGGGTGCAGACTACCCGGGCGCGGACACCGTCAGCGTTCGACCAGTTTGCGTACCGAGGCGGGCAGATCGCGGGTGCGCTGGTACGGTCCGGCGACGCAGGCGCCGTAGGGGCGGGCGAGCAGGGTGCGGGCGATCTCGCTGACCTCGTCGGTGGTCACCGCGTCGATGCGGGCCAGGGTCGCCGAGACGCTGCGGTGGTTGCCGTAGCTCAGTTCGCTGCGGCCGATGCGGTTCATCCGCGAGGCGGAGTCCTCGAGCCCGAGTACCAGCCCGCCGCGCAACGAGCCCTTGGCCCTGGCGCATTCGGCGTCGGTGACACCGTTCTCGGCGACCTCGTCGAGCACGCTGCGCGCCAGCACCGCCACCTGGGCGAGGTTCTCCGGCTGGCAGCCCAGCGCCACCGAGAACGCGCCGGTGTCGGCGAAGGTGTCCACGCTCGAGTACACCGAGTAGGCCAGGCCGCGTTCCTCCCGGATGCGCTGGAACAGCCGGGAACTCAGCCCGCCGCCGACGATGGTGTTGAGCACCGACAGCGGCCAGCGCTGCTGCCCTTCGTGCCTGCCGAAGGCGCGCACACCGAACACCAGGTGCGCCTGCTCGCTGTCGCGGTTGATCCGCACCAGCCCGGGCGCGGCCTGGGCGCGGAACTTACCCTCGCGGCGCGGGGCGGGTTCGGCGGCGGTGTCCAGGCGCGCCTCGAACGCGCGGTGCACCAGTTCCACCACTCGCTCGTGCTCGACATTGCCCGCCACGGCGACCACCATCCGCTCCGGGCGGTAGCGGCGCTGGTGGAAGCCGCGCAGCTGGGCGGCCCGCATGCCCTCGATGGATTCGACGGTGCCGATCACCGGCCGTCCGATCGGGTGGTCGCCGAACATGGCGGTGAGGAAGGAGTCGGCGACGAGGTCCTCGGGGTCGTCGTCGCGCATGGCGATCTCCTCGAGCACCACCTGACGTTCCACGTCGACGTCGACCGCCCGGCACAGCCCGTTGAGCACCACGTCGGAGACGAGTTCGACCGCCAGCGGCAGGTCCTCGTCGATGACGTGGGCGTAGTAGCAGGTCTGTTCCTTGGCGGTGAAGGCGTTGAGTTCGCCGCCGACCGCGTCCATGGCCTGGGCGATGTCGAGGGCCGAGCGGGTGGGCGTCGCCTTGAACAGCAGGTGTTCGAGGAAGTGCGCGGCACCGGCCACGGTGGGTCCCTCATCGCGGGATCCCACGCCGACCCAGACGCCGATCGAGGCCGACCGCACGCCGGGCACCTGTTCGGTGACCACACGCAGCCCGCCGGGGAGCACGGTGCGGCGTACTCCCCCGTCGGTGGCGAGGTCCTCGGTGGGGGTGGTGGGCGATTCGCTCAACTGTGGCTTCGTCACCCGATCCCACCGGACGGCTGTACTGGCATGGTGTTTCTCGACCTCTCGACACGGGAGCCGGTGACGTGCGCGGATTCGGCCCCGCGATTCTATGCGCCCATCACCCCCGCGCGTGCGGCGGCCCTGGCCGGGTCACCGGGGTCGGCCTGGTCGAGCACCGCCGCGATGCGGGCCAGTGCCGGTTCGCCCGTCATCGCCCAGTGGGTGGCGTCGATGCCGTGCCGGTGCACGGTGCCGCCGATCGCGTCGGCCCAGCTCGCCGCGCCGCGCGCGCCGGTGGGGTCGTCGACGGTGGCGGCGAAGTACACCAGGTCACCGTCGAACCGGCGGGGCCGGTAGTCGTCGACCATCCGCATGGAGGCCGCGGCGGCGTCGACGATGCGGGTGACGCGGGCGCGGTCCAGTCCGGCGAGCGGGCCGCCGAGCGCGGCGGCGGCGTCCACCAGACCGTCGACGTCGAACGGCACGTCCTGCCCGGCGAACCCGCCGAGCAGGTCGCCGACGGTCGGCGCGGCGGTGCCGGTGGGGGCCTCGCCGAGCCAGCTGTCCATCATGGCCAGCCGCGCCACGGTCGCCCCGTCGGCCTGGAGCCGGGTGGCCACCGCGTGCGCGAGCAGACCGCCGAGCGACCAGCCGAGCAGGTGGTACGGCCCCTCGGGCTGCACCGACCGGATGGCGGCCACGTAGCGGTCGGCCCAGTCCTCGATGGTGGCGGGCAGCGGTTCGTCGGCGCCGAGCGCGGGCGACTGCAGGCCGTAGACGGGACGTTCGGGATCGAGGTGCCGGGTGATCCCCGCGAACGACCACGACACGCCACCGACCGGGTGGACGCAGAACAGCGGTGCCCGGCTGCCGCCGGTGCGCAGCGGCAGCAGCACCGCGAACGCGTCGTCGGCCGAATCCCGCTGTCCGGCCACCCGTTCGGCGATGACCGACGGGGTCGGTTCGGCGAAGAACCAGGCCACCGGGATCGCCACCCCGAGCGCCTCGCTCAGCCGTGCCGCGAGCTGGACCGCGGTCAGCGAGTTGCCGCCGAGGTCGAAGAAGTTGTCGTCCATGCCGATCCGGTCCAGGTCGAGGACCCGGGCGAAGGCGGCGGCGACGGCCTGCTCGGTGGCGGTGACCGGGGCCCGGTAGACCGCCTGGCGCAGGGCCGGGACGGGCAGGGCGGCGCGATCGAGCTTGCCGGAGGTGTTGACCGGGAACTCGTCGAGGGTGAGCACCACGGCGGGCACCAGGTAGCCGGGCAGTTCGGCGGCCAGCGCGGCGCGCAGGTCACCGGGATCGCGGTCCGCCTCGCGCGGCACCACGTACCCGACGAGCCGGTCGGCGCCGACTCCGGCGACCACGGTGGCCGCGGCCTGCGCGACACCGGGCTGCCGTTGCAGCGCCGCTTCCACTTCACCGAGCTCGAGGCGCTGACCGTTGAGCTTCACCTGCAGATCGGAGCGGCCGAGGTATTCCAGTGCGGCCGTGTCGTTCTCGCTCGTGCGCAGGCGTACGAGGTCACCGGTGCGGTACATCCGGGCGCCCGGCGCGCCGAACGGGTCGGGGACGAACCGTTCGGCGGTGAGCCCGGCGGCACCGAGATAGCCGTGGGCGAGCTGCGCACCGCCGACGTACAGCTCGCCGGTGACTCCCGTGGGCACCGGTCGCAGCATGGCGTCCAGCACGTATAGCCCGGTGTGCCGGACCGGGGTGCCGATCGGCACGGTCACCGTGTCGTCCGCGCCGACCACATGGGCACTGACCTGGACGGCGGTTTCGGTGGGGCCGTACAGGTTCACCACGTCGGCGCCGGTGAGCGCGCGGACCCGCTGAGCCAGCGCGGCGGGCAGTTCCTCACCACCGGCGAAGACGCGTCGCAGCGAATTCTGCCGCAGCGCACCGCGTTCCACCTCGGCGGCGTAGGCGGCCAGCAGAGTCGGCGCGAATTGCACGGTGTCGATGCCGTATTCGGCGATGAGCGCGGCCAGGTAGGCCGGGTCGCCGTGGCCGCCGGGGCGGGCGATCACCGTGCAGGCGCCGAGGCGCTGGGGCAGCAGCAGTTCCCAGATCGAGGCGTCGAAGGTGACCGGGGTCTTGTGCAGCACGGTGTCCCCGGCGGTGAAGCCGAAGCGGTCGGCCAGCCAGTCGAGCTGGGTGCCGATCGCCCGGTGCGGCACCCCGACCCCCTTGGGCAGGCCGGTCGAGCCGGAGGTGAAGATGACGTAGGCGGTGTGGTCGGGCAGCAGCGGCTGGGCCCGTTCGGCATCGGTGAGCGGGCCGTCCGGGTAGGCGCCGAGCTCGGCGGTGTCCAGCTCGACGGTGTCGAGGCCGCCGGGCAGCGCGCCCCGGTCCGCGCGGGTGGTGAGCACGCAGGCGGGCTGGGCGATCCGCAGGATCCGGGCGATCCGCTCGGCCGGATGATCCGGGTCGACCGGCACATAGGTGCCACCGGCGGCGAGCACCGCGTACACCCCGACCAGCAGATCCGCCGACCGCCGCACCGCCACCGCCACGGCGGTGTCCGGGCCGACACCGTGCGTGATGAGGTGCCGGGCCAGCCGGTGCACCCTGGCCGCGAACTCGGCGTAGGTGAGCCAGGTGTCGCCGTCGACGATCGCGATGGCCTCCGGGGTGGCGGCGGCCTGCCGGGCGAAGACGTCGGGCAGGACCTCGACCGGGTCCGGTGCCGTGGCGGCCGACCAGGCGCCGAACAGCGCGCGGTCGGCGTCGGTGCGCAGGTCGACGGCGCCGACGGCGGTGCCGGGGTCCGTGGTGACCGCGTCCAGGATCCGCACGTAGCCCTGGGCGAGGCGCCGCGCGGTGGCGGCGTCGAACAGGTCGGTGGCGTAGGTGAGGCTCAGCGAGCAGCCGCCGTCGGCGGTGCCTGCGAGGACCAGGTCCAGGTCGAAGCGGGCGACGGCGGCCGGGATGTCCAGGCCGGTCACGGTGAGCTCGGGCAGGACCACGTCCGCGGGGGCGGCGTCGAGGTTCTGGAAGGCGAGCATCACCTGGAACAGCGGGCTGTGCGCGGTCGAGCGGACCGGGTCGAGCACGTCGACGAGCCGTTCGAAGGGCACGTCGGCGTGCTCGAAGGCGTCCAGGTCGACGCGGCGGGCGCGCCGCAGCAGGGCCAGGAACGAGTCGGCCGGGTCGACGGCGGTGCGCAGCACCAGCGTATTGACGAACATGCCGACCAGCGCGTCGAGCGCGCGCTCGCCGCGACCGGCCACCGGCGTGCCGACGGCGATGTCGTCGCTGCCGCTGAACCGCGCGAGCAGCGCGGCCAGGGCCGCGTGGGCGACCATGAACTCGCTGGCCTCGGCCGTGCGGGCCAGTTGACCGACGCGCTGCCAGATCCGCGCCGGGATGACGATGTCCACGCTCGCGCCGCGCTGGGAGGCGACCGCGGGGCGCGGCCGGTCGGTGGGCAGGTCGAGCAGGCCGGGCAGCCCGGCCAGTTCGCTGCGCCAGAAGCGCATCTGGCGGGCGGCGAGCGAGCCGGTGTCGTCCTCGCTGCCGAGCACCGCGCGCTGCCACAGCGTGTAGTCGGCGTACTGCACCGGCAGTGGCGTCCAGCCGGGGTCGGCGCCCGCGCGGCGCGCGAGGTAGGCGGCGGTGGTGTCGCGCAGCAGCGGTCCGGCGGAGAAGCCGTCGGCGCTGATGTGGTGCACGACCACCACCAGCACCACCTCGTCGGGCGCGACCTTCAGCACCCGCACGCGCACCGGCGGGGCGGCGGTGACGTCGAAGCCGCGGCCGATCTCGGCGGCCACGATGGCGGGGACCGCGATGGCGTCGACGGTTTCCACCACCGGCGCTGGCACGAATTCCCACACCGCCTGGTGCCCGATGCCGTCAATCGCCGGGTAGGCGGTGCGCAGCACTTCGTGGCGGTCGAGCACATCGGTGACGGCGGCGGCCAGGGCGGCGGCGTCGACGTCGCCGGTGAGCCGCACCGCGATCGGGATGTTGTAGGCGGCCGAGTCCGGGTCGAGGCGGTTGAGCAGCCACATCCGCTGCTGGGCGGCCGAGAGCGGGATCCGGTGCGGCCGTTCGCCCGCCACCAGGGCGAGTCCGGCGCCGGTGCCCGCCGTGCCCGCCAAGGCGGCGGCCAGGCCCGCGACGGTGGTCGCCTCGAACAGCACGCGCACGGGCACCCGGGCCGCCAGCACCGCGCCGAGGCGGGCGGCGACGCGGGTGGCGATCAGCGAGTTGCCGCCGAGCTCGAAGAAGTCGTCGTCGAGACCGATCTCGGTGCGCCCGAGCACCTCACCGAACACCTCGGCCACCGCGCGCTGCACCGGGGTGACCGGGGCGCGGAACGGCCTGGCCACGAATTCCGGGGCGGGCAGGGCCTTGCGGTCGAGCTTGCCGGAGGTGTTGAGCGGGAACGCGTCGAGCACCACGATCACCGACGGCACCATGTACGACGGCAGGGCCGCCGCGACCGCGGTGCGCAGGCGCGCCGGGTCGGGTGCGGCGCCGGGCACCGGTACCGCGTAGCCGACGAGCCGGTCGCCGGTCTCGCTCGCGGAGACGACGGCCGCGGCCTGACTGATCTCGGGCAGCGCACCGAGCGCCGCCTCGATCTCGCCCAGTTCGATGCGCTGGCCACGGAATTTCACCTGGAAGTCGATCCGCGCCAGGTAGGTCAGCACGCCGTCGCGGGACCAGCGGACCAGGTCGCCGGTGCGGTACATCCGCTGCCCCGGCGCGCCGTACGGGTCGGCCACGAACCGGTCCGCCGAGAGGTCGGCGCGCCCGAGGTACCCGCGGGCCAGCTGTTCGCCCGCGAGGTACAGCTCACCCGCGACACCCGGCGCGACGGGCCGCAGCCGGTCGTCGAGGACGTAGACGCGGGTATTCCAGGCGGGCACGCCGATCGGCACCGTCGCCCCGGTCGCCCCGGCGGCGGGCCACGCGGTGACCGAGACCGCGGCCTCGGTCGGCCCGTACAGGTTGTGCACGGGCGCGGGCGTTTTCGCGCCGACGGCGGCCACGATCTCCGGGGTGAGCGCCTCACCGATGGCCAGCAGCAGCCGCAGGCTGTTCAGCTGCGCCGCCTCGGCCTGCGCGGCGAACACCGCCAGCATCGACGGCACGAAGTCGGCGACGGTGACGCGCTGGGCCGCGACCAGTTCGGCCAGATACAGCGGATCACGATGCCCGTCCGGCGTGGCCAGCACCAGCGTGGCACCGGCCGCGAGCGGGGCGAAGAAGCCCCACACCGACAGGTCGAACCCGGCGGCCGATTTCTGCAGGTACACATCGTCGTCACCGAGGCGGTACTGCTCGATCAGCCACGCGATCTGGTTACGGATGCCCGCATGGCTCATCGCCACACCCTTGGGCCTGCCGGTGGAGCCGGAGGTGAACAACACGTAGGCCAGGTTCGAATCCCGCAGCGGCGCACGGAGTTCGGCATCGGCGACCGGATGCGCGGGGTAACCCGTCGGATCGATGTCCTCGAGCGCGACGACGCGGGGGGCCGCCGTGCGCGGCACAGCACGCGCCCCGATCTCGTGCTCGCGCACCCCGGCCTCCGCACCGGAGCGCTCACCGGCGACACGCGTGACCTCACCCGTCACCGCGTAGGGCTGCTCCCCTGCCACCGCGGTCGGTGTGGTTGCCCCGAGCTCGTCGGCCTGGGCAGTGGTCGCGGGCATGGCGAATTCGTCGCGATGGGTGGTGAGTACCAGGTGTGGGCGGGCGGTGTCGAGGACCTGGGCGATGCGCTCGGACGGGTGGTCCGGATCGATCGGCACGTAGGCGCCGCCCGCGGTGAGCACCGCGTACATGGCGACCACGAGGTCGAGCGAGCGGCGCATGGCAAGCGCCACCAGGACGTCCGGGCCCACGCCGTCGGCGATCAGGTGGCGGGCGAGGCGGTTCACCCGGGTGTCGAAGGCCGCGTAGGTGAGGGCGGTGTCCTCGTAGACCAGGGCGGTCGCGTCCGGCCGCGCCTGGGCCTGGGCCCGGTAGGCCGTGAGCAGTGTCGCGGTGCGGTCGATCTCGTGGGTGGTGGCGTTCCACGCGGTGAGGACGCGGGTGCGTTCGGCGGGCTCGAGCACGTCGACCGCGTCGAGGGGCGCGTGCGGGTCGGCGGCCACGGCGGTGAGCAGCCGTTCCAGGCGGGCGCCGATGGCCGCGGCGGTGGCGGTGTCGAACACGTCGTGGGCGTAGGTGAGCACGCCGGTGACGCCCGCGGCCGCGCCGTCGGCGGTGTAGTCGTCGCTGACGATCAGGTGCAGGTCGAACTGGGACAGCTCGCTGTCGGTGTCGATCCCCGACACGGTGATGCCGGGCAGGGTCAGTTCGGCGCGCTCGAAGTTCTGGAAGGAGAACCCGACCTGGAACAGCGGGTGCCGCGCGGTCGAGCGGGCCGGGTCGAGGACCTCGACGAGCCGCTCGAACGGCACATCGGCGTGCGCGTAGACGGCGAGGTCGGTGGCCCGCTGCCGAATCAGCGACTGCCGGAACGACTCTCCGGCCGTCAGCCGGGTGCGGAACACCAGGGTATTGACGAACATGCCGATGAGGTCTTCGAGCGCGGCCTCCCCGCGCCCGGCGACCGGGGTGCCGACGGTGATGTCGGCGCTGCCGGAGAGCCTGCCGAGCAGGGCGGCGAAGGCGGTGTGCACCACCATGAACAGCGTGGCGCCCGCCTCCTTGGCGAGGGCGGACAGCCGGGCGTGGGTGGCGGCGTCGATGCGCACGGGCACGGTGCCACCGGCGAGGGTGCGCACCGCCGGGCGCGGCCGGTCCAACGGCAGCGCGAGTTCCTCGGGCAGCTCGGCGAGTTCGGTGCGCCAGAAGTCGAGTTGGCGGGCGGCGACCGACCCGGGATCGGGCTCCTCGCCCAGCACCGCGCGCTGCCACAGCGCGTAGTCGGCGTACTGCACCGGCAGCGGCGTCCACCGTGGCGCGGCCCCGTCGCGGCGGGCCAGGTAGGCGGTCATCAGGTCGCGCACCAGCGGCGACATGGACGACCCGTCGGCGCTGATGTGGTGCACGACCAGCGCCAGCACCGCCTCCTCGGCGGTGATCCGGTACAGCACCACCTGCCACGGCACCCCGGCCGTGACGTCGAAGGTGGTGGCGGCCAGCGCCGTCACGGCCGTGACGATCGCCTCGGCTGGGAGATCGCGGACCTGCAGTGCGACACCGGCTTCGGCGGCGGGCACGATGCGCTGCACCGGGCCGCCTGGGGTCTCCGGGTAGTAGGTGCGCAGCACTTCGTGCCGTTCGACGAGATCGGCCACGGCGGCCGCGAGCGCGTCGAGCTCGAGCGCACCGGTGAGCCGCACCGCGACCGGCACGTTGTACCCGGCCGAGTCCGGATCGAACCGGTTGAGGAACCACATGCGCTGCTGCGCGGGCGAGAGCGGAATCGCGGCGGGCCGCTCCCCCGCGACCAGCGCCACCCGCGCGGTCCCGCTCCCGGCGTCGAGCGCGGCGGCCAGCTCGGCCACCACCGGCGTCTCGAAGATCCGCGCCACCGGCACCTGCCGGTCCAGCGCGGCCCCGAGCCGGGCCGCGACCCGGGTGGCGACGAGCGAATTGCCACCGAGGTCGAAGAAGTCGTCATCGGCGCCGACGGTCTCGACCCCGAGCACTTCGGCGACCACACCCGCCACGAGCACTTCGGTGGGCGTCGACGGCGCCCGGAACTCCCGGGCCACCATCTCCGGCGCGGGCAGTGCCCGGCGGTCGAGCTTGCCGGAGGCGTTCACCGGCAGCTCGTCGAGCACAACGAACGAGCCGGGCACCATGTAGGCCGGAAGCGCCTGCCGCAGCGCGGTTTTGACCTCGTCCAGGTCGATTCCGTTGGCGGGGACCAGGTAGGCGGTGAGGTAGTCGCCGGTGCCGTCGTCGCGCACGGTGACGACCGCGCGGTCCACGGCGTCCAGGCCGGTGAGGACGGCTTCGATCTCGCCGAGTTCGATGCGCAGGCCGCGCAGCTTCACCTGGAAGTCGGTGCGGCCCAGGTACTCCAGTTCGCCGGAGCGGGTGCGCACGACGAGGTCGCCGGTGCGGTACATGCGGTCACCGGGCTGCCCGTAAGGGTCGGCGACGAAGCGGTCGGCCGACAGATCCGGGCGGGCCAGGTAACCGCGGGCCAGCTGGACACCGGCCAGGTACAGCTCGCCGGGTGTGCCCACCGGGACCGGCCGCAGCCGGGCGTCGAGCACGTGCAGGGCGGTATTGGCGACGGGCGCGCCGATCGGCACGGTGACGGTGTCGGCGTCGGTGACCTCATGGAAGCTGACGTCGACCGCCGCCTCGGTGGGCCCGTACAGATTGTGCACGGCCACACCGGGAATCAGTGCCCGCAAGCGCTGGGCGTCGGCGGCGGGCAGCGCCTCACCGGACGCGAACACCTGGCGCAGCGAGACGCATTCCGCCGCACGCGGTTCGGCGAGAAAGGCCGCCAGCATGGACGGCACGAAGTGGGCGACATCGACACCGGTCCGGGTGATGACCTCGGCCAGGTACGCCGGATCGCGGTGCCCGTCGGGGCGGGCGAGCACCAGGGTGGCGCCGACCTGCAAGGGCCAGAACAGTTCCCACACCGACACGTCGAAGGTGATCGGCGTCTTCTGCAGCACGGTGCCCGTGGCGTCGAGCCGGTAGGCGTCCTGCATCCAGACCAGGCGGTTGACGATGGCGGTGTGCGCGACCGCGACACCCTTCGGCTTGCCGGTGGAGCCGGAGGTGAACAGCACGTAGGCCAGGTCGGCACCGCGCAGCGGCCGGGTCCGGTCGGCATCGGTGACGGGCGCGGCGTCGTAGCCGCGCAGGTCCAGCGCCGCCGGATCGACCGTGCGGGTCCCGGTCGCCGGGAAGTCCGCGGCGGCCAGCACGCAGACCGGTGCCGCGGTGGCGAGCACGTCGGCGATGCGGTCGGCGGGATGGTCGGGGTCCAGCGGCAGGTAGGCCGCGCCCGCGGCCTGCACCGCATAGAGGGCCACCAGCAGATCGATGCCGCGCCGCAGCCCGACGCCGACGATGGCCCCCGGACCGACCTGCTCGGCGATCAGCCAGCGGGCCAGGCGGGCGACGCGGTCGGCGAACTCGCCGTAGCTGATCCGCGTGCCCTCGAAGTCGAGGGCGATGGCGTCGGGGGTGCGGCGGGCCTGCTCGGCGAACAGCGACACCAGGGTCGCCGAGGTGTCGAGCGGGGCGGCGGTGTCGTTCCAGGCCGCCAGCTGGGCGGTCTCGGCGTCATCGAGCAGCGTGATCGCGCCGACGGGGGTGGTGTCGTCGGCGACGACGGCGGACAGCACCCGCACGAACCGCGCGCCGAGCGCGGCGACGGTGTCGGCGTCGAACAGGTCGGTGGCGTAGCGCAGCCAGCCGCGCATCCCGGGTTCGCCTGCCGCGCCGGTGATCTCGTTGACGGCCAGGGACAGGTCGAACTGGGTGGTCGCCGCGGGCAGGGCGAATTCGGCGATCCGCAGCCCGGGCAGGTCGATGGTGGTGTCCTCGCGGTGTTCGAAGGCGAGCATCACCTGCACGATCGGCGAGTACGCCGTGGACCGCACCGGATTCAGGTCGTCGACGAGCCGTTCGAAGGGCAGTTCGGCGTGCGCGAAGGCCCGCAGATCGGCCGCGCGCACCGTGGCGAGCAGCTCCGCGAAACCGGCACCGGCGTCGACGGGGGTCCGCAGCACCAGGGTGTTGACGAACATGCCGACCAGCTCGTCGAGCGCGGCGTCGGCCCGGCCCGCGACCGGCGTGCCGACCACGATGTCCGCGCCCGCGCCGTGCCGGGCGAGCAGCACCGCGAACGCCGCGTGCACCACCATGAAGGTGGACACCCCGTGCCTGCGCGCCAGCTCCTCGATCCCGGCCACGACCGCGCCGGGCACCTCGAACCCGACCGACCCACCGGCCCCGGACCGCAGCACCGGCCGCGGCCGATCGGTCGCCAGCGCCAGCACCGGTGCGAGCCCGGCCAATTCGTCGCGCCAGTGCGCCGACTGCCGCGCCAGCCGCGACGCCGGATCGGCCGGATCACCGAGCACCGCCCGCTGCCACAGCGTGAAGTCGGGATACTGCACCGGCAGCGGCGCCCACTGCGGCACCGCGCCCGCCGCCCGCGCGGCGTAGGCGGTGATCAGATCCCGGGCGAGCGGCGTGGTCGACACCCCATCGGCCGCGATGTGATGCACCGCGAGCACCAGCACATGCTCGTCCGCCGCCGAACTCCGCGGGGTGGACCCGGCTATGCCCGCGACCTGCGCGGAGCTGCCGACCGATGCCGTGCCGATCAGGTCCTCGCGGTCCATCGGGTTCCCGGTGGTGGCGCGGAACAGCGCCGCGCGCAGCGGGGGCTGGGTGGTCAGGTCGTACCCGGCGCCGACCACGGCGCGCACCGCGTCGGCCAGCTCGGCCTCCGGCAGATCGCGCACCACGGAATCGGGCCGGACCTGGTCGGCCGGGAGGACGACCTGGATCGGGCCTTCGGCGTCCTCCGGGAAGATCGTGCGCAGCGATTCGTGCCGTTCGAGCACATCGCCGAGCGCGGCCCACAGGGCGCCGGTGTCCAGGGCTCCGGTGAGGCGCAGGGCGATCGGCAGGGTGTAGACGGCCGAGTCGGGGTCGATACGGTTGAGCAGCCACAGACGGGTCTGGGCCAGCGACAACGGGATCCGGGCCGGGCGCGGCTCGGCCGCCACCAGGGCGGGCAGCCGCTCCTGCTGGGTTCCGGCGCGTTCGGCCAGGCCCGCGACGGTGGGCGCGTCGAAGACATCACGCACATCCAGCGCGCTGCCAAGGGCCGCGTTGGCGCGGGCGACCAGGCGCATGGCCAGCAGGGAGTTGCCGCCGACGGCGAAGAAGTCGTCGTCGGCGCCGATCCGGTCTACGCCGAGCAGGTCGGCGACCACCTCGGCCAGCGTGGTCTGCGCGCCCGGTCGCGGAGCGACGTAGGCGGTGGTGACCGACAGGTCGGGGGCGGGCAGGGCGGAACGGTCCAGCTTGCCCGCGGAGTTCAGCGGCACGGTGTCGAGCACGACCAGATGCGCGGGCACCATATACGCCGGGACGCGGCTCGCGACGTGGGCGCGCACCGCGGCGGGCTCCACATCACCGGCGACATAGGCGACCAGGCACTGACGTCCGGCGTCGTCGGTGGCGGGCAGCACGGTCGCGTGGGTGACGCCGGGCGCGTCACCGAGCGCGGTCTCGATCTCGCCGAGCTCGATCCGCAGACCGCGAATCTTCACCTGGAAGTCGTTGCGGCCCAGATAGATCAGCGCGCCCGCGCGGTCGCGGCGCACCAGGTCACCGGTCCGGTACATGCGGGTGCCCTCGGGACCGTACGGGTCGGCGACGAACCGGTCCGCGGTCAGTTCGGGCTTGCCCAGGTAGCCGCGCGCCAGCTGCGCGCCCGCCAGATACAGCTCGCCCGCGACCCCGGCGGCCACCGGATGCAGCCGCTCGTCGAGCACGTAGGCGCGCACATTCCAGCTGGGCCTGCCGATGGGCAGCTCGGTCTGCGCGACCGGGGCGGTGATCTGCTGGAAGGTGCTGGTGATGGTCACCTCGGTGGGCCCGTAGGTGTTGTGCAGTTCGCCGGGGATCGCGGCCAGCAGCGCGGCCGCCAGCGGCGCGGGCAGTTCCTCACCACCGGCGTGCAGCATCCGCAGCCCGCCCAGCGCGTCACCGAGGCCCTCGGCCAGCAGCGCGGCCAGCACCGAGGGCACGAACTCGGCGATGGTGACGCGCTGTTCGCGCAGCACCCGCGCCTGGTAGGCCAGATCGAGGTGGCCGCCCGGCCGCAGCAGCACCAGCGGCGCGCCGAGCAGGGCGGGGGCGAGCAGTTCCCAGATCGAGACGTCGAAGGTCAGCGGAGCGCGCTGCAGGAATCGGTCGGCGGCGGTCATCGCGTATTCGCCGCGCAGCCAGCACAATTCGTTCACCAGGGCACGGTGGGAGACCATCACGCCCTTCGGCGTGCCGGTCGACCCGGACGTGAACAGCACGTACGCCGGGTGTTCCGGACGCAGCGGCGCCAGGCGTTCGGCGTCGGTGACCGGGGTGCCGGGCACGGGCCGCTGGGTGGGGTCCTCGAACTGGGCGACGGTGAGCACCGGGAAGCCGGAGCGCGAGGCGGCCGCGAAATGCACCGAGGCCGTGGCGGATCGGATACCCGCGTCGACGTGGTCGAGATCGGTGGCCGACGCGGTCACCACCAGCCGGGGCGCGGCGGTCTCGAGCACGTGCCCGATGCGGTCGGCGGGCTGGGTGGGGTCGATCGGCACGTACACGCCACCGGCGGCGAGCACGCCGTGCAGCACCACGAGCAGGTCGATGCCGCGCGGAACGGCCACGGCCACCGGGGTTTCCGGGCCGACCCCGCAGGCGATGAGCCTGCGGGCGAACCGGTTGGCGCGGGCCGCGAGTGCGCCGTAGCCGATCTCGGCGCCCTCGAAGACCGCCGCCACCGCGTGCGGGTCGCGGGCGGCCGCGGCGTCGAGCAGGTGCGCGGCCAGCGGGGCGCGCACGCCGAGTTCGGCCAGGGCGTTATCGAGGGATTCGATGTCGCCGTGCGGGCCCGCGAGCAGGGCGGCGCGGGCGGTGTCGTCGTGCAGGGCGAGGTCGCCGACGGGGGTGGCGGGGTCGGCGACGGCCGCGCGCAGCACCCGCTCGAGCATCCCGACCAGGTCGGCGACGGTGCCCGCGTCGAACAGGTCGGTGGCGTAGCGCAGTTCGAGGTCGAGGCCGTCGGGGGTGCCGTCGGGGGCGAAGCGGTCGACGAAGGTGAAATCGAGGTCCACCTCGATGGGCGCGTCCGGCAGGCTCAGCCCCGACAGGGTGAGGCCGGGCAGTTCGAACGCGGTGCGGCGCTGGTTCTGCAGCGCCAGCGACACCTGGTACAGCGGTGAATAGCCTTGCGAGCGAGCCGGATTGAGCGCGTCGACCAGGCTCTCGAAGGGGACGTCGGCATGGTCGAAGGCGTCCAGATCACCGGCGCGGACCTCGTCGAGCAGGTCGCTGAAGCGGGCACCGGAGCGCACCTGGGCGCGCAGCACGAGCGTGTTGACGAACATGCCGACGATGTCGTCGAGTTCGCGATGGCCGCGCCCGGCGACCGGGGTGCCGACCACGATGTCGGCGCCCGCGGAGAGCCGGGCCAGCAGGACCGCGAGCCCGGCGTGCAGCACCATGAACGGGGTGGCGCGCTGGGCGCGGGCCAGCTCCTCGATGCCGCGGTGCAGATCGGCGTCCAGGGTGGCGGTGAGGGTCGCGCCGTGGTTGGACGCGATCAGCGGCCTGCGGCGGTCGGCGGGCAGGGTCAGCACGTCGGGCAGGCCCGCGAGGCGGTGGGTCCAGTAGTCGAGCTGACGGGCCAGCGGGGCATCCGGGTCGTCGGCGCTACCCAGGCCCGCCACCTGCCACAGCGCGTAGTCGGCGTAGTGCACAGCCGGCGCGGGCAGCCGCGGGGTGGTGCCCGCGGCGCGGGCGGCGTAGGCGGTGACCAGGTCGCGGGTCAGCGGGCCCATCGACCAGCCGTCGGCGGCGATGTGGTGCACCACCAGGACCAGCACGTGCTCGGCCGGGGCGACCCGCACCAGTACGGCCCGCACCGGCACCTCGGTGGTGATGTCGAAGCCACCGGCCAGCGCGGCGGCGACCGCGGCGGGCACGGCGTCGGCGGCGACCTCGGTGACGGGCAGCTCGGGCACGAACGGCGCGCCGACGAGCTGGGTGGCCTGCCCGTCGAATTCGGGATAGGTGGTGCGCAGGGTCTCGTGCCGGGCGATCAGGTCACCGAGCGCGCCCCGCAGCGCGGCGATATCGAGGTCGCCGCTCAGCCGCAGCGCCACCGGGATGTGGTAGGCCGCCGAATCCGGGTCGAACCGGTGCAGGAACCACATGCGCTGCTGCGCGGGCGAGAGCGGAATCCGTGGCGGCCGTGGCCCGGCCACCGGTCCCCGCCTGCTGCCGGTGCCGCGCAGGGCGTCCAGCCGCGCCGCGAGACCGCTGACGGTGCTCGCGTCGAACAGCTCACGCACCGGCACCCTGGCGTCGAGGGCGGTACCGAGCCGCGCGGCTACCTGGGTGGCCAGCAGCGAGTTTCCGCCGAGGGCGAAGAAGTCGTCGTCGGCACCGGCGCGCTCGAGGTCGAGGACCCCGGCGAAGGTGGCGGCGACGATCCGCTCGGTCGCGGTGGCGGGTTCGCGGTAGTCGCGGGTGCGGGTCTCGGGCGCGGGCAGGGCGCGACGGTCCAGCTTGCCGGAGCTGTTCACGGGCAGCTCGTCGAGGAAGACGTAGGCGCCGGGCACCATGTACGACGGCAGCACCGCGGCGACGGCGGCATCGAGATCGGCAACGGACGCCGCGGCCGAGCCGGTCCGGACGACGTAGGCGACGAGCTGGTCGGGGCGGCCTTCGTCCGAGCGCACCAGGACGGCGACGCGCCGCACGCCCGGCACGGTGCCGAGGGCGGCTTCGATCTCGGCGGGTTCGATGCGCAGGCCGCGCAGCTTCACCTGGAAGTCGGTGCGGCCCAGGTAGTGCAGGGCCGGGCCGTCGGGGCCGGTGTGCCAGGTGACCAGGTCGCCGGTGCGGTAGAGGCGTTCGCCGGTGCCGAACGGGTCGGCGACGAAACGCTCGGCGGTCAGGTCGGCGCGGCCGTGGTAGCCGTCGGCGAGCTGAGCGCCCGCCACATACAGCTCGCCGGGCACCCCCGCCGGAACGGGTCGCAGCCGCGCGTCGAGCACGTACACGCGGGTTCCGGCGACCGGCGTGCCGATCGGCACCGCCGCGCCCCGGTCGTCGCCCACCCGGTGGGTGGTGACCTGGATGGCGGTCTCGGTGGGACCGTACAGGTTGACCACCTCCGCGCCGGTGCTCGTGCGCACCCGGTGCGCCAGCTCGGCGGTCAGCGCCTCACCCCCGGCGAAGACCAGCCGCAGCGAATCGGCCTGGGCCGCAGCCGGTTCGGTGAGCACGGCGGCGAGCACCGACGGCACGTACTGGACCACGCTCACCCGGTGCCGCACCGTCGCCTCGGCGAGGTAGGCCGGATCGCGGTGCCCGTCGGCGGTGGCCAGCACCAGCCGGGCCCCGACCTGCACGGGCCACAGCAGTTCCCACACCGACGCGTCGAAGGTGAACGGCGTCTTCTGTAGCACCACATCCTGGGCGCCGAGGGTGAACTCGCGTTGCAACCATCGCAGCTGGTTCACCACCGCCTGGTGCGGCACCGCCACCCCCTTGGGCCGCCCGGTCGACCCGGAGGTGAACAGCACATACGCGAGGTGCTCGGGCCGCAACGGCCGGATCCGCTCGGCATCGGTCACCGGCTCCCCGGACAGCGCCGACAGCTCGAGCGTGTCGACCACGACCGAATTCGCCACCACCACACCGCTTCCGGCAGTGGTGAGCACACAGACCGGTGCCGTCTGTCCCAGCACATCCTCGATCCGCTCGACCGGATGATCCGGATCGACCGGCACATACGCGGCCCCGGCGGCCAGCACCGCGTGCACCGCCACCACCTGCTCGATCCCCCGCCGCATCGCCACGGCGACCAGCGCCCCCGGCCCGGCACCCCGGCCGATCAGATACCGCGCCAATCGCGCGACCCGTTCCCCGAATTCCGCATACGACAGCACGTCCGGGAACTCGGCCACGATGCCGCGGTCATGCGTGCCGTCCACCGTGGTTGCGAGCGCCGCCGCACCGGCCCGGTGCGCTGCGATCGTCGCGGCCGCCGCATCGCCCAGCCGCGCGAGCGGACCGGACGAAGCATCCACCACATCGACACCAGCGTCGGGCCCCACAGCGGCGGCGGCAGACGGCTCCAGGGGCGTGGTGGTGTGGGCGTCGGCGTGGTCGATGACGATCGCGATCGCGTCGGGGGTGGTACGGATCTGGTCGGCGAGCAGGTCGGGCAGGGTGGCGGTGGTGTCGAGGGTGGGGGTGGTGTTCCAGGTGGTCAGGAGGGTGGTGTGTTCGGTGGGGTCGAGGAGGTCGAGGTCGCCGATGGGGCGGGTGGGGTCGGTGAGGACGGCGGTGAGGAGGCGGTGCAGGCGGGCGGCGAAGCCCGCCACGGTGGTCGCGTCGAACAGGTCGGTGGCGTAGACGAAGGCGCCGGAAAGTCCTGCGGGGGCGCCGTGTTCGTCGCGGTGTTCGGTGAGGGACAGTTCGAGGTCGAACTTGGCGACACCGGTGGACAGGTCGACTTCGCCGAGGGTGAGGCCGGGCAGGGTGAGGGCGCGGGGGGTGTCCTCGTTGAGCGAGAGCATCACCTGGAACAGCGGGTTGCGCGCGGTGGAGCGGACCGGGTCGAGGACCTCGACGAGCCGCTCGAACGGGATGTCGGCGTGGCCGAAGGCGGCCAGATCGGTATCGCGCACCTGAGCGATCAGGTCGGTGAACGGCGTGGCCGGGGTGACCTCGGTGCGCAGCACGAGGGTGTTGACGAACATGCCGACGAGATCGTCGAGTTCGCGCTCACCCCGTCCGGAGACCGGGGTGCCGATGGCGATATCGGTGGTGGCCGAGAGCCGGGCCAGCAGCACGGCGAGCACCGCGTGGGCGGCCATGAACACCGTGACGCCATGGGCGCGCGCGAATTCCGCCAGGGCACGGTGGGTTTCGGCGTCGATAACCAGATCGTGCGCGGCACCCCGCCGCGAGGCGACGGCGGGCCGGGTGCGGTCGGCGGGCAGCTCGAGCTGCTCGGGGACCCCGGCGAGAGTGTCCCGCCAGTACGACAGTTGCGCGGCGGCCAGGGATTCCGGGTCGCTCGCGTCGCCCAGCACCGCGTGCTGCCAGACCGCGTAGTCGGCGTACTGCACCGCCAGCGGCGCCCAGCGCGGCACCGCACCGGCGGCGCGCGCCCCGTAGGCGGTGAGCACATCGCGGATCAGCGGCCCGAACGAGAAGCCGTCCGCCGCGATGTGATGCAGCACGATGACCAGCACGTACTCCGGCTCGTCGACCCGTACCTCGGCCGCGGCCCGCACAGCGACCCGCGACCCGCCCTCCGGATGCTCCACCGATTCTCCGGCGGGCTGGTCGAATTCGCCGGTATCCGTCACCGTCATGCCGCTCCGCCGCGAAGTCGCGGTACTGCGGGAAGGCGCGGACTCCGCCGCACCGATGCGGTGCCCGGTCGTCTCCGACGCTTCGGCTCGCAACGATTCCGTGACGACACGGATCAGCGCGGCGCGGATCGGGGCGTCGACGGTGAGGTCGAAGCCGGTCGCGGCGAAGGTGCGCACCGCGTCGGCGATGTCCCCGGCGGGAACGAGCCGCGGGAGGACCTCCGGGATCAGGCCGGTGGCGGCGAGGATCTCGGCGACCGCGTGGCCGTCCCGTTCCGGGTAGCGGGTGCGCAGCACCTCGTGCCGGTCCAGCACGTCGACGATGGCCTGCTGGAGGGCGGCGATGTCGAGAGTCCCGGTGAGCCGCACGGCCATCGGGATATTGTCGGTGGCCGATCCGGGATCGAAACGGTTGAGGAACCACAGGCGCTGCTGCGCGGGCGAGAGCGGCAGCGGGTCGGGCCGGACCCCGGCCACCAGCGCGGGCCCGGAACCGGTGCCGCGCACGGCGTCGGCGGCCGCGGCGAGGGTGCGGACGGCGCTGGTGTCGAAGAGCTGACGCACCGGGACGCGGATAGCGAGATCGGTGCCGATGCGCGCCATCAGGCGGGTGGCGAGCAGCGAATTGCCGCCCAGATCGAAGAAGTCGTCGTCGCGACCCACCCGCTCGACGCCCAAGACCTCGGCGAACGCGGCGGCGACCACCTGCTCGGCGGGCGTCTCCGGCGCCCGGTACACGGTGGCCTCGAACACCGGCGCGGGCAGGGCGGCGCGGTCGAGCTTGCCGACCGGCGTCAATGGCACGGCGTCCAGGGCCACGATCGCGGCGGGCACCATGTGCGCGGGCAGGTGCCCGGCGGTGTGCGCGGTCAGCGCCGCCGCGTCGACGGCGGCACCGGCCACGGGCACCACATACGACACCAGCAGCGTCGCGCCCGCTTCGGTGCGGTGCCCGATGGTCGCGGCGAAATCGACCGAGGGGTGCCGGGCGAGCACGGCGTCGATCTCCCCGAGCTCGATCCGGAAGCCGCGCACCTTCACCTGGAAGTCGTTGCGGCCCAGGTACTCCAGATCGAAGCACCCGTCGCGACGCACCCAGCGCACGGTGTCGCCGGTGCGGTACATCCGCTCGCCGGGCGCGCCGTAGGGGTTGGTGACGAAACGTCCCGCGGTCAGCGAGGGCCTGCGATGGTAGCCGCGCGCCAGCTGCGGACCGGCGATGTACAGCTCGCCGACCACTCCGGCGGGCACCGGCCGCAATCGTTCGTCGAGGACGAGTTCGGTGGTCCCCTCCACGGGCGCGCCGAGGGTGATCGGGGTGCCCGCGCCGAGCGGCTCACTGATATTGGTGACGATGGTGGTCTCGGTCGGGCCGTAGCCGTTGCGGAACACCAGCCCCGGGATCGCGGTCGTCCAGCGCGCCACCAGCTCCGGCGGGCAGGCCTCACCACCGACGACGATCACCCGCAGATCGTCGAGCCCGTCCGGGTTCACCGTCGCCAGCGCCGACGGCGTGATCACCACATGGGTCACCCGCTCGTCCCGCAGCAACGCGCCCAGCTCCGCCCCACCGAACACCCCGACGGGCGCGATCACCATGGTCGCGCCCTCGGTGACGGTCAGCAACAGCTCCGCCACGGAGATGTCGAACGACGGCGAGGCCACATGCAGCACACGCGCGTCGGCCGAGGCCAGATACCGCCCCGCCTGCACCGGCAGGTACGCCGCGACCGCACCGTGCGGAATCACCACGCCCTTGGGCAGACCGGTGGTGCCGGAGGTGTAGATGACATACGCCGGATCCCGCGAATCGAGTGCCCGCCGCGCCATGGTCCCCGCACGGGCGGCACCATTCGCCCGGTGATCGACGCCGCAGGCCCCGCCCCCGAGTCCATCCGCCACGACATCTGCGCCGGTCACGCCATCAAGCGTCGGGTCAACAGACACCACACCGTCGGCCGACACCCCGGGAGTCGGCGTAGCCACCGCAGCCGACCCAGCCCTCACCGCATCGCCAACTGGCGCACCTGGAGACGGCGTAACGATCGCAGCCGACCCAGCCGTCACCGCATCGCCAACTGGCGCACCTGGAGACGGCGTAACGATCGCAGCCGAGCCAACCGCCGACACATCGCCAACCGACGTACCAGGAGACGGCGTAACGATCGCAGCCGAGCCAACCGCCGACACATCGCCGACCGGCGTACCGGGAGACGGCGTCACCACGGCCGAGCCGGGTGTGACCGCGTCGTCCAGTAGCAGCCAGGGCACGGTGGGCGGCAGAGCCGGGTGGACCTCGGCGATCGTGATACCCGCTGCCGCACCGGAATCGGCGAGCATGTGGGTGATGCGGTCGGCCGGGTAGGTGGGGTCGACGGGCAGGAAACCGGCGCCGGACTTGATGACGGCCCAGACGGCGGTGATCGAGTCGGCCGAGCGCGGGATGCTCACGGCGACCAGATCGCCGGGGCCGATGCCCGCGGCGGTCAGGCGGGCGGCGAGGGCGGTGGAGGTGGTGTCGAGGTCGCCGTAGGTGCGGGTGCGGACGCCGTCGCGGAGTGCGATCGCGGTGGGGTCGGCGGCGGCGCGGGCCAGGACCTCGGGCAGGAGCGGGGCGGGGGTCGACGGGCCGCCGGTGCGGGTGGTGAGGTCGGCGAGTTCGGTGTCGATCAGCAGGGGCAGGTCGGCGACCGGGGTGTGCGGCGCGCGGGCCAGGGCGGCGAGCAGGCCGGTGAAGCGGCGCGTCATCCGGGTGACGGTCGGCTCGTCGAAAAGGTCGGTGGCGTAGGAGAACTCGCCGGACAGGCCGGTGGCGGACTCGCGCAGGGTCACCGAGAGGTCGAACTTCTCGACGTCGTAGGGCAGGTCGACGGCGGCGGCGCGCAGGCCGGGCAGCTCGAAGCTGGTGGGCGGCAGGTTCTGCAGCGACAGCGCGACCTGGAACAGCGGGTGCCGTCCGGCCGAGCGCGGCGGCGCGAGCACCTCGACGAGCCGTTCGAACGGCAGGGTCGTGTGCGCGAAGGCGGCCAGGTCGTCGGCACGCACCCGGGCGAGCAGGTCGGCGAACGACTCCCCCGGCTGGATCCGGGCCCGCAGCACGGCGGTATTGACGAACATGCCGACCACATCGTCGAGTTCGGCCGCGCCACGCCCGGCGACCGGGCTGCCGATCGCCACATCCGGATTCCCGGACAGGCGCGCGACGAGCACCGACAGCGCCGCGTGCAGCACCATGAACAGGGTCGCCCCCTGGTCGGCCGCGATCGCGTTCAGCGCCGCCACCAGGTCGGCGTCGAGCTCGACATCGACCCGGCCACCGCGCATCGACGCCGTCGCGGGACGCGGGCGGTCCGACGGCAGCCCCGCCTCGTCGGGCAGCCCGGCCAGGGCGGTCCGCCAGAAGGCGATCTCCCGTCCGGCCTGCGCGTTCTCGTCGTCCTCGGCGCCGAGCACCGCCCGCTGCCACAGCGTATAGTCGGCGTACTGCACGGCCAGCGGCGCCCACTCCGGCGCAGCACCGCCCGTGCGCGCCGAGTACGCGACCATGGTGTCGCGCACCAGCGGCCCGGCCGACCACCCGTCGGCGGCGATGTGGTGCACCACCAGCACGAGCACATGATCACCGTCGACCTCGAACAGCCGCGCCCGCACCGGCGGCGCCACCGTCACATCGAAGCCCCGCAGAATGACCGCCGCCAGCGCATCCGGAAGATCCGCCGCCACCACCCCGATGGGCTCCAGCAGCCCCGAAACAGTTTCCGCACCAGCGAACGACGACAGACCTGTCCCCTCGGAAAGACCCGCGGCCCCTCCACCAGCAGCGCCAGCAGCGAGCATCGTCGAACCTGACTCGGCGACAAGCAATTCCAGGGCCTCGGCCGGGGTCAGCACGTCCTGGGTGCCGACGCCGTCGACTTCCGGGTACACCGTGCGCAGCACCTCGTGCCGGGCGATCACATCGCCGACCGCCGCGCGCAGGGCGGGCAGGTCCAGCTCGCCGGAGAGGCGGACCGCGATCGGGATGTTGTAGGCGCCGGTGGCCGGATCGAACCGGTTCAGGAACCACATGCGCTGCTGCGCGGGCGAGAGCGGCAGTACCTCGGGGCGCGGGCCCGCGACCAGAGCGGGACGCGCGTCGGCCACCCCGCCGTCGATCAGCGCGGCCAGCACCGCGACGGTCGGGTTGTCGAAGAAGTCGCGCACATCCACGCGCACACCGGAACTCGCCTGCAGGCGCGCGATCGCGCGGGTGGCGATGAGGGAGTTGCCGCCGAGGCGGAAGAAGTCGTCGTCGAGGCCGACGGTCTCCGCGTCGAGCAGCTCGGCGAACAGCGCGGCGACGGCCTGTTCGGTCGCGGTGCGCGGGGCCCGGTACTCGGCCGCGGCCACCCGGAAATCCGGTTCCGGCAGGGCCTTGCGGTCCAGCTTGCCGCTGGCGTTGATCGGCATGACCGGCAGCTGCACCAGCAGCGCGGGCACCATGTACTCCGGCATCGACGCCTTGGCGTGCGCGGCCAGCTCGGCCTCGTCCAGCGGCTCGCCGTCGACGCTCACCACATAGCCGACCAGCGCCTCCCCGGCCGCGTGCCGGTGCAGCACCACCGCGGCATTGCCGACCCGTGGATGCGCGGCCAGCACCGCCTCGATCTCGCCGAGCTCGATCCGCAGGCCGCGCAGCTTCACCTGGAAGTCGGTGCGTCCCAGGTATTCCAGCTCGTCGCCGCCGGGCAGCTGCCGCACCAGGTCACCGGTGCGGTACATGCGCTCGCCGGGCGTCCCGTACGGATTGGCGACGAACCGGTCGGCGGTCAGACCCGGCCGCGCGACATAGCCGCGCGCGAGCTGGATACCGGACAGGTACAGTTCGCCCACCACCCCGGCGGGCACCTGGTCGAGGTTCTCGTCGAGCACCAGCAGACCGGTGTCGTCGGCCGGGCCACCGATCGGCACCGACACCTCGTCGGCCGCGGTGACCTCGTGCGCGGTGACGTCGACGGCCGCCTCGGTGGGCCCGTACAGGTTGTGCAGCGCCGTGCCGGACAGCTTGCGCAGCCGCGCGGCCGTCGCGGCGGGCAGCGCCTCGCCGGAGGCGAAGACCAGCCGCAGCGACGACAGGTCCACCGCGTCGCCGGATTCGGCCAGCTCACCCGCGAACGCCGCCAGCATGGACGGCACGAAGTGCGTCACGGTCACTCGCTGCTCGGCGATCAGCCCCGCCAAGTACGCGGGGTCACCGTGACGACCGGGCTCGGCCACCACCAGCGTGGCCCCGATCTGCAAGGGCCAGAACAGTTCCCACACCGACACGTCGAAGGTGTAGGGCGTCTTCTGCAGCACCACGTCGGCCTCGGTCATGCCGTAGCCGCGCTGGCGCCAGTCCAGGTTCGCCACGATGGCGCCGTGGGTCACCGCCACGCCCTTGGGCCTGCCGGTGGACCCCGAGGTGAAGATGACGTAGGCGGTATTGCCCGCCCGCGCCCCCCCGGTCACCTCGGCGGCCGGTGCGGTCCAGTCGAGGTCGTCGGTCCGCAGCACCGGCGCGCCGTTCAGGTCCGGTTCGTCGCAGGCGCGGGTCACCACCACGACCGGCCGCGCCACCTCCAGCACGTAGCGCAGGCGCTCGACCGGGTGATCCGGGTCCAGCGGCACGTACGCGCCACCCGCGCGCACGATGGCGTGCACCGCGACGATCAGCTCGACACCGCGCCGCATGGCCAGGCCGACCAGCGCCTCGGGTCCCACCCCGAGCGCCACCAGCCGGGCGGCCAGGACCCGCACCCGCGCGTCGAACTCGGCGTAGGTCAGCGTCTCGGCGCCGAACCGCACGGCGATCCGGTCCGGGGTGCGCGCCAGCTGGGCGGTGAAGCGATCGACCAGGGTCGGGGCGGCGGTAGAGGTGGGCTCGAGGCCCAGGGCGGTCATGGCGTCGGCGGCCAGGGTGTCCAGCAGCTGCCCGAAGGTTCCCTCGGCCGCGTCGACCACACCGGGGAACACCTCGGCGAGGACCACCTGCACCAGCGAGGCGGGGTCGAGGGCGCCGCCGGTGAGCTCGGCCATCAGTGTGAGCCGGCCGTCGAGATCGGCGTAGGACACCGTGGTGCCGTCGAACCCGACCGCGATCCGCGCCGGCTCCATCGCCGCGACCGTCGCCACCAGCGCTGCCAGCTGCTCGATTTCCGCGCGCGCCGGAGTGGGGTTGGTCATCGCACACTGCCTTCCATCTACCGGCCGCAGGTGACATCGCGCGACCGCACAAAAAACTCTCGGAACTCCCGGGTCTGCCGGGTGACGGGACGGGCGGCAGGCGGCCAACCTCGGGCACCCTGCCCGAAATCCGCCCACGCGGTCCGGCATTCAGGGCGATCGGCTATGACACGATCACCACATTCCGGCGCGCCGCCATGCAACCGGGCACCGGCTAGTCCGTCTCCGCCGTGCCCCACGATCCAGGGGTTGCATCCCTTGCAGCTATGACTCGGTTATCTCCCGACCTCCATCGTCAACCCCGACACCTGACACACGCGCCCGCGGACGAGAGGAAGCGTATTCGGTTCGATAATAAACCGGACCAGATTCAGTCAAAATCCTGGTCGGTAGGTTTCGTGGAGCGGCTCCGGGAGCGGGCCAGCAATCGGGCCGCATACGCCGACGGGACAGCCGTCACGGCGCCACCCCTCGGGGCGGCGCGACGACTGCCTGCGCGCGATCGCGCTGTGTCTGGCAACACTAGATGCCCCAACGTTGCATCACCGTTGCATAGACGTGATTCACGCCACTGCGCAGCGTCGACGGACCCGGGAAACGGCGAAACCCCCTGCCGTCGGTGACGGCAGGGGGTTTCGGGACTCCGGTGGAGCTACCGCGGCGCTTACTCGGCGGCGGTGGTCTCCTCGGCGGCGGGCTCGGCGGCGGCCTCGTCCTCGACCGGGATCAGCGAGATCTTGCCGCGGTTGTCGATGTCGGCGATCTCCACGCGCAGCTTGTCGCCGACGTTGACCACGTCCTCGACCTTGGCCACGCGCTTGCCGTTACCCAGCTTGGAGATGTGCACCAGGCCGTCGCGGCCCGGCAGCAGCGAGACGAACGCGCCGAAGGCGGTGGTCTTGACGACCGTGCCCAGGAAGCGCTCGCCGACCTTCGGCAGCTGCGGGTTGGCGATCGCGTTGATCGCGTCGATCGCGGCCTGCGCCGACGGGCCGTCGGTCGCACCGACGAACACGGTGCCGTCATCCTCGATGGAGATGTTGGCGCCGGTGTCCTCGGTGATCTGGTTGATCATCTTGCCCTTGGGGCCGATGACCTCGCCGATCTTGTCGACCGGGATCTTGATCGCGGTGACGCGCGGGGCGTACGGGCTCATCTCGTCCGGGGTGGCGATGGCCTCGGCCATCACGTCCAGGATGGTGGTGCGGGCGTCGTGCGCCTGGTTCAGCGCACCGGCGAGCACCTGCGAGGGGATGCCGTCGAGCTTGGTGTCCAGCTGCAGCGCGGTGACGAAGTCGCGGGTACCCGCGACCTTGAAGTCCATGTCGCCGAAGGCATCCTCGGCGCCCAGGATGTCGGTCAGCGCGACGTAGCGGACCTCGTCCTCACCCTTGTCGTTGGTGACGGTGTCCGACACCAGGCCCATCGCGATACCCGCGACCGGCGCCTTCAGCGGCACACCGGCGTTGAGCAGCGACAGGGTCGAGGCGCACACCGAACCCATCGAGGTGGAGCCGTTGGAGCCCAGCGCCTCCGAGACCTGACGGATGGCGTAGGGGAACTCCTCCTGCGAGGGCAGCACCGGCATCAGCGCGCGCTCGGCGAGCGCGCCGTGGCCGATCTCGCGACGCTTGGGCGAACCCACGCGACCGGTCTCACCGGTGGAGAACGGCGGGAAGTTGTAGTGGTGCATGTAGCGCTTGGTGGTCTCCGGGCCGAGCGAGTCGACCTGCTGGGCCATCTTCACCATGTCCAGCGTGGTGACGCCCATGATCTGGGTCTCGCCACGCTCGAACAGCGCCGAACCGTGGGCGCGCGGGATCACGTCGACCTCGGCGGAGAGCTGACGGATGTCGGCCAGGCCGCGCCCGTCGATGCGGAAACCGTCGGTGAGGATGCGCTGGCGCACCAGCTTCTTGGTGACCGAGCGGAACGCCGCGCCCAGCTCCTTCTCACGACCGGCGAAGTCGTCACCCAGGCGACCGAGCACCTCGGCCTTGATCTCGTCGATGCGGGCCTCGCGGGCCTGCTTGTCGGCGATGCTCAGCGCCTCGTTCAGTTCCACCTTCGCGGTGCCCTCCACGGTCTCGAACACGTCGGGACCGTACGGCGGGAACAGCGGGAACTCTTCGGTCGGCTTGGCGGCCAGCTCGGCCAGGTCCGACTGCGCGCGGCACAGGCGGGCAATGAACGGCTTGGCGGCCTCGAGGCCCTCGGCCACGACGGCCTCGGTCGGCGCCTGCGCGCCACCCTCGATGAGCGCGATGACCTTGTCGGTGGCCTCGGCCTCGACCATCATGATGGCGACGTCACCGGTCTCGGTGACGCGACCGGCCACGACCATGTCGAAGACCGCGTCCTCGAGCTGCTCGACGGTCGGGAACGCGACCCACTGGCCACCGATCAGGGCGACGCGCACGCCGCCGACCGGGCCGGAGAACGGCAGGCCGGAGATCTGGGTGGACGCCGAGGCGGCGTTGATGGCCACCACGTCGTAGAGGTCCTGGGGATCCAGGCTCAGCACGGTGACCACGACCTGGATCTCGTTGCGCAGGCCGTCGACGAACGACGGGCGCAGCGGACGGTCGATCAGGCGACAGGTCAGGATCGCGTCGGTGGAGGGGCGGCCCTCGCGACGGAAGAACGAGCCGGGGATGCGGCCAGCGGCGTACATGCGCTCTTCGACGTCGACCGTCAGCGGGAAGAAGTCGAACTGGTCCTTGGGGTGCTTACCGGCGGTGGTCGCCGACAGCAGCATGGTCTCGTCGTCCAGGTAGGCGACCACGGAACCGGCGGCCTGCTTGGCCAGACGGCCGGTCTCGAAGCGGATGGTGCGGGTGCCGAAGCTGCCGTTGTCGATCAGCGCGACCGACTCGAAAACACCGGGCTCGACCTCGACCGCGGTCGAAGTACGTTCAGTTGTCTGCGTCATTTTCTCTTCTCTCGACCTCTCGTCTCGCCGGAACGCAGCACCGGATGGGCGCGGACCAGCTGTTCGTCAGCCGTACCGGACACGGACACGGGGCAACCCTCCTGGCTGCCACGCGCAGCACCCGGCCGGATCCCCTCGGCTGGAACATTCCCAAGCGGGGCTACGCGGAGGCGATCATCGATCGAAGCCCGACGGCGGTGGAAACACTGAGGATCACCGGCCGAAAGGCCACTACCGAAGACCGACGCCACGCGGACGGATGCACACGGCTGTCACATGTTGTAGTGCACTCGAAAACCCCATGGTCTCCGAATACACGAATAGCCAACGAGAAGAAGTGTACTTCTTCCCATTGGCTACTCGCCGACCGCCTCAGCGAGGAGGCGTGTCGGGGCAGATCAGCGGCGCAGGCCGAGGCGCTCGATCAGGGAGCGGTAGCGCTCGATGTCCTTGGCCTGCAGGTACTTCGACAGGCGACGACGACGACCGATCAGGGCCAGCAGGCCGTGGCGGGTGTGGTGGTCGTGCTTGTGCTTCTTGAGGTGCTCGGTCAGGTCCGAGATCCGCTTCGACAGCAGCGCGATCTGGGCCTCCGGCGAACCGGTGTCCTTCTCGTGCAGGCCGTACTCGGCCAGGATGGCCGACTTCTGCTCGGTGGTCAGCGCCATGTGGGCAGACTCCTCATTTCTCAGGGCTCATCCCCGCTCACGCGGGGAAACACCATTGGACTGCGCTCGAAGCCCGGACATACACCGGGTGGGCGCCACCGCAGACCGCAGCAAACCCGAGAAGCCACTGTACACCCGGTTGGAGGTACGGTTTCCGCCGCCCTCAGGTGTCGGCGGCGGTGAGCACCTTGCGCGCGTTCTCCACGTCCCGGCCCATGGCCTCGACCAGGTCGTCGATGGAGTCGAACTTGCGCATCCCGCGCAGCTGCTCGACGAAGTCCACAGCGACGTGCTGGCCGTACAGGTCGGCCTCCCCGTCGAGGACGAACGCCTCGACGGTGCGCGCGCGGCCCGAGAAGGTCGGGTTGGTGCCCACCGAGATGGCGGCCATGGCGCGCTCACCGGGGGCGGCCGAGCCGATCGCGGGCCCCTCCCCGAGCACGGTGAACCAGCCCGCGTACACCCCGTCGGCCGGGATGGCGGCATGCATGGGCGGGGCGACGTTGGCGGTCGGGAAGCCGAGCCCGCGGCCGCGGCCGTCGCCGTGCACGACGACGCCCTCGACGCGGTGTGGGCGCCCGAGCGCCTCGGCCGCGGCGGCCATGTCGCCCGCGTCGACGCAGGCGCGGATGTAGGTGGAGGAGAAGGTGACGGCGTGCTCGCCGAGCAGGGTCACCCCGTCGACCTCGAAGCCGAAGCGCTGACCGAGGTCGCGCATGGTGTCGACGGTGCCCGCGGCCTTCTTGCCGAAGGTGAAGTTGTCGCCGACGACCACCTCGGACACGTGCAGCCGCTCGACGAGCAGGTCGTGCACGTAACCGGAGGGGGTGAGCTTCATGAATTCCTGGGTGAACGGCATCACGCAGAACACGTCGATACCCAGTTCCTCGGCCAGTTCGGCGCGCCGGGTCAGGGTGGTCAGCTGGGCGGGGTGCGAACCGGCCCGCACCACCTCCATCGGGTGGGGATCGAAGGTCATCAGGACCGAGGGCACACCACGCTTGTTCGCCGCCGCCACGGCCCGGCTGATCAGCTGCGCGTGCCCGCGATGCACGCCGTCGAACACGCCGATCGTGAGGACGCAGCGCCCCCAGTCCGCGGGCACCTCGTCGAGGCTTCGCCATCTCTGCACAGAGCGAAGCCTACGCAAAGCGGCACCGGAACAGAATTCCGCCTCCGCGCGGAATGTCGTGCTGCGCCGTGCCGGTTCGCCGATGTGTCATTCCGGCCAGGGATGCCTAACATCAAGAATGTGCCAGGTAAACGAGATGTCGCGACCCGCCGTGCGTCCAACCCGCCCGGTGCGCCGGGCGATGCCGCCGACATCGCGACGGTGGCGCCCGAGTTGTCCGCGGTGGCACAGGACTATCTGAAGGTCATCTGGACCGCGCAGGAGTGGTCGCAGGAGAAGGTCTCCACCAAGCTGCTGGCCGAGCGGATCGGCGTGTCGGCCTCGACGGTGTCCGAGGCGGTGCGCAAGCTGGCCGACCAGGGCCTGGTCGAGCACGCCCGCTACGGCGCCATCACGCTCACCGAGCACGGCCGCCTCGCCGCGGTCGCCATGGTGCGCCGTCACCGGCTGATCGAGACGTTCCTGGTCAACGAGCTGGGCTACGGCTGGGACGAGGTGCACGACGAGGCCGAGGTGCTCGAGCACGCGGTCTCGGACCTGCTGATGTCGCGCATCGACGCCAAACTCGGCCACCCCGACCGAGACCCGCACGGCGACCCGATCCCCTCGGTCGACGGCGCCGTGCCCACTCCCCCGGCCCGCAGGCTGTCGGACTTCGCGGCGGGCGAGTCCGGCCGGGTCGCCCGGATCTCCGATTCCGACCCCGAGATGCTGCGCTACTTCGACTCGGTCGGCATCGCCCTCGACACGGCCATCGCGGTCGAGGAACGCCGCGATTTCGCGGGCACCATCGCCGTCCGCATCGCCGCCGCCGACACCCCCACCGAACTGGGCACCCTTGCCGCCGAGGCGATCTGGCTGACGTCCTGACGCCGTGGCGGGGCGCAGTTACCGGCCCCGACGCGGGTCAACGGGACAGGAAGTCCAGCAGGACCCGGAATTCGGGGAGTGAGAGGTAGCCGTCGCCGTCCTGGTCGGCGGCGGCGAGCAGGTCGGCGGCGGGTTCGTCGATGCGGCCCGCGCCGACGTGGCGGATCAGCGAGTCCAGTTCGGGGACCGAGATGCGGCCGTCGCCGTTGACGTCGAAGACGCGGAAGGCGGCGTCGGCGTCGGTGACCTCGATGCGGCCCGCGACCACGGCGGCGTCGAATTCGGCACGGGAGACCAGGAAGTCGCCGTCGGTGTCGGCGGCGGCGACCAGGCGTTCGACGGCCGCGCGGTCGACTTCGACACCGGCGGAACGGATTCCGGTGACGATGTCGTCGACCGAGACCTGACCGTCCCCGTCCTGGTCCCACAGGGTGAATGTGTCGACCGGCTGTGCGCTCATCTGGTTGCCCTTCCCCGCGGCAGGCGAATACCGTCGCGCCGACCGTCTTCCGCCACTGTACGGACACGTGGCGCCGAGCGGGTATCCCTGCAGCACACGGTGATTCCACACGGCGGCGCCCAATAGTCTGTCCCCGGCGCCCGGACCCGGGGCGCCGGGGCGCGATCGACGGGTCGCGCGGGGGTAGGACCGCCCGCTCAGCGAGGGGGCGGGCCGGTCAGTCGCCGATGCCCTGGGGCCGGACGACCATCACCGAGGACGCGCGCTTGCCGCTCTCCTCGAGCAGCGCGATGGCGCGCCCGGCCGGATCGATCGCCGCGTACACGCCCTTGATGCCGATCGGTTCCAGCCAGCGGCCGTTGCGCAGGTCGTTCGCCTGGGACTCGTCGATGTCGCGGTGCGGGAAGGCGGTGCGCACGGCGGTGTCGATATCGAGGCTGAGCAGGGGCTGTTCGGCCTCGGCGGCGGCCGCCAGCTGCTCCAGGGTGCGGGCGTGCTCGAGGGTGAACGGGCCGACGCGGGTGCGGCGCAGGGCGGTCAGGTGACCGCCGACGCCGAGCGCGGCGCCCAGGTCGCGGGCCAGGGCGCGGATGTAGGTGCCCGAGGAGCACTCGACCTCCACGTCGAGGTCGACGAACTCGCCCTCGGCGACATCCCGGCGGGCCAGCACCGCGAAGCGCGACACCGTCACCGGGCGGGCGGCCAGCTGCACGTCCTCGCCCGCGCGGGCCCGCGCGTAGGCGCGCTCGCCGTCGACCTTGATGGCGCTCACGGTGGCCGGGACCTGCTGGATGTCGCCGGTGAGGGCGGCGATCCCGGCGGCGATCGCGTCGTCGGTGAGGTGCAGCGCGGGGGTGGTCGCGGTGGTCTCGCCTTCGGCGTCGTCGGTGATGGTGGCCTGGCCGAGGCGGATGGTGGCGGTGTAGGCCTTGGTGGTGAGGATCAGCTGACCGAGCAGCTTGGTGGCTCGTTCCACACCGAGCACGAGCACGCCGGTGGCCATCGGGTCGAGGGTGCCCGCGTGACCGACCTTCTTGGTGCGCAACAGCCGCCGGCTGCGGGCCACCACGTCGTGGCTGGTCCAGCCGCCGTCCTTGTCGACGATCACCAGCCCGCCGAGCTGGTCGACCGCGGGGGTCCGCGCCGCCATCAGCCGTGCGCGATCGCGGTCAGGATCAGCCCGTCGGCGATCAGCCAGCGTCCGTCGAACTCGGCCAAGGGGGTGCCTCCGTCGTTGGTCGTGCCGGGGATCAGCAGCTTCGTGTGGAAGGTGCCGGAGCCCGAATCCGCGGTGCGGGAATCGATCTCGAAGCTGATGTGCGCGTCCTCGAAGCCGAGCCAGCGCAGGGTCAGCGGGAACCATGCCTTGTAGGTGGCCTCCTTGGCACAGAACAGCAGCCGGTCCAGGTGCAGGCCGTCACCGGAGGTCCCGGCCAGCCAGTCGCGTTCGGCGGGCAGGCTCACCGAATCCAGGACGCCGTCGGGCAGGGGGCCGTGCGGTTCGGCGTCGATGCCGACGGAGCGGAATCGCAGCGCGTGCGTCATCGCGGCGGCGCGGTAGCCGTCGCAGTGGGTGAGGCTGCCGACGATGCCGCGCGGGAACAGCGGCATGCCCCGCTCGCCCTTGCCGATGGCCACCGGCTGCTCCCCGAGCTGTTCGAGGGCCAGCCGCGCGCAGTGCCGGGCGCCGATGAAATCGCGGCGGCGCTTCTCGACCGACTTCGCGATCAGGTGTTCCTCGGCCGGGTGTGCCGTCAGGTCCTCGGGATAGGCCAGCAATTCGGCGGTGGCCACCCCGGACGGCAGGATGGCACGCAGCAAACCGGTCTCCGCGCGCGTCGTGGCCGGACCCGCGTGGCTGCCCGGCGAGTTCGTACCCGGTGAGTTACCCATGGTCATCACCAAATCAGTGGTCGTAGCCCGAAGCAAATCACGCGTCAGACCCCGCGCCGCCGGTCGGCCTTGGCCCGCATCTCCGCCGCGGCGGCCTCCATCTCCGGTGTCACCGGGAAATGGCCGCCCCAGGCATTGAGGTCGCCCTCGGCGTAGACCGGTTCGGGCAGGATCTGGCGCAGCAGCGGCTCGGGCATGCCGCGGCGCTTCCATTCGCGCGGGTAGCCGAGGGAGACCTCTTCGAAGCGGACACCGTCGTAGTAGGTGGTGCGTGGGATGTGCAGGTGGCCGTAGACCGCGCACACCACGTTGTAGGTGGTGTGCCAGTCGGCGGTGAGGTCGGTGCCGCACCACAGCGAGAACTCCGGGTAGAACAGGATCTCGGTGGGCTGACGGACCAGCGGGAAGTGGTTGATCAGCACCACCGGCGTCTCGGGGGCGAGCGCGTCGAGGCGGCGCTGGGTGTACTGCACGCGCGCGTGGCACCAGGCGTCGCGGGTGAGGTACGGGTCGGGGGTCAGCAGGAATTCGTCGGTGGCCACGACATTGCGTTCCCTGGCCACGGCCAGGCCCTGCGCCTTGGTGGTGGTCCCCTCGGGCAGCCAGGAGTAGTCGTAGAGCAGGAACATGGGCGCGAGGGTGACCCGGCCGCCGTACCGCTCGGCACCGGCGCCGGTCCACACCGGGAACGGGTCCTCCGGGGTGACGACATCCAGGTCGCGGCACATCGCCACCAGGTACTCGTAGCGCGCGGCGCCGTGCATCTGGACCGGGTCCTTGGGGGTGGTCCACAGTTCGTGGTTGCCCGGCACCCAGATCACCTTGGCGAAGCGGCGACGCAGCAGTTCCAGCGCCCAGCGGACCTCGTCGGCCTTCTCGCCGACGTCACCCGCGACGATCAGCCAGTCCTCGGGCGAGTCCGGCTGGATCTGCTCCACGACCGGCTTGTTGCCCTGGTGCCCGACATGGACATCGCTGACCGCCATCAACTTGGGAATCACCGCTCCACCGTCGCACATCCCGTCACCGGCGCACCGCCGGGTTCCCATTGGCTGGATCCGGCCACCGCGATCCGGACCTCCGGGGAATCGCCGGGCCCGGCCCGACCCCACGCCGCCCGCCTCACGCGACCCCGCGCGGGATGTCCACGCCGACCCGGGCCCACCGGCCCGACCGGGCCCGGCCGACGACCGCGACCAGGCGCAGCAGCATGAAGGCGACGAGCCCGGTCCAGATGCCCGCGACGCCCCAGTCGAAGACGAGCGAGAGCCAGATCAGGGGCAGGAACCCGGTCAGCGCGGCGACGAGGGTGGCGGTGCGCAGGAAGGCCGCGTCGCCCGCGCCGAGCAGCACACCGTCGAGGGCGAAGACCGCGCCCGCGACGGGAATCATGGCGACGAAGAACCACCAGATGACGTGGATCCGGTCGAGGACCTGGGCGTCGGCGGTGAACAGCAGCGGGATCACGCCGTAGCCCGCGGCGAACAGCCCGGCCAGGACCAGGGCGAAGATCCCGGACCAGCCGGTGACCCGGCGCGCGATGCCCTTGGCGCCGCGCGCGTTGCCCGCGCCCAGGGCCGCGCCGACCAGGGTCTGCGCGGCGATGGCCAGCGAATCCAGGGTCAGCGCGAGGAAGTTCCACAGCTGGAGCACCACCTGGTGCGCGGCGACCGAGGCCGCGCCGAAGCGGGCGGCCACCGCGGCGGCGGAGATGAAGCACGCCTGGAAGGACAGGCTGCGCACGATGAGGTCGCGGCCGAGCACGAGCTGGGCGCGCATGATCGCGGGGTGCGGCCGCGGCGACACCCGTTCGCGTAACAGGGCATAGACGAACAGCGCGCCGGTGACGAGCTGTCCGGCGAGATTGGCCACGGCCGAACCGGCCAGTTCCAGCCGGGGCGCGCCGAGCAGGCCGTAGACCAGGATCGGGCACAGCACCGCCGACAGCGCCAGGCCCGCGATCACGTACAGCAGCGGCCTGCGCACATCCTGGACGCCGCGCATCCAGCCGTTGCCCGCCATCGACAGCAGGATCAGCGGGACCCCGCACAGCGCGATCCGCACCCAGATCAGCGCCTCCGCGGCGATGTCACCCCCGCCCGCGATGGCCGCACACAGCGGCGCCGCGAACACCTGGATGACCAGCACGATCAGCAGCCCGATCGCCGCTCCCACCCAGCTGGCCTGCACGCCCTCGGCGACCGCTCCCCCGCGGTCACCCGCACCATGCCGCCGGGCCGCCCGGGCGGTGGTCCCATAGGACAGGAAGGTCAGCTGCGTACTGACCGACCCCACGATCACGCCACCCACGGCCAGCCCCGCCAGCGCGAGCGCCCCCAGCCGCCCGACCACGGCCATGTCGAACAGCAGATACAGCGGCTCGGCCACGAGGACACCGAGCGTAGGCACCGCGATCCCCAGAATCCGCCGCGGCCCCGCCTGATCCACCGCGTCGACCACCGCAGACCCCACGCCGGACCTCCCCACCGAAGGCGCCACTGTCGGCGCGTTGTCCACTGTCTCGCCGATCCTGGCACACGCCACCGACAAGGACGTAGCGCCATACGAGCGCGACGGGCGACGGGCGACGGGCGACGGGCGACGGGCGACGGGCGAAACGATGCGTCGGCAAACCTCCACCGGCACTCCCTCGATCGAGACGAGCGATGAGATGCACCGGCCCGGCCGAGGTATCCGGCGGTGCGAAACATGAGCGCGGAATGCCCACACCGGCAATACTGGTCGTCCGCCCAGCTTCACGGGACATCCGCGCGAACCCGGTTCGCCCGAGACACTCAGGACTGCGATCGACATGGCGTTTGCGCGACGATGGCGGGTGATCACCGCCTTCGCCCTGGTCGGGGCGGCGACCCAGCTCGTGTGGCTCACCTATGCCCCGGTGACGACCGTCGCCGCCGAGCACTTCGGGGTCTCCGAATCGGCCGTCGGCTGGCTGGCCAATATGTTCCCGCTGCTCTACGTGGTGCTGGCGATTCCGGCGGGCATCCTGCTCGACCGCTGGTTCCGGCCCGCCCTGATCGCCGGGGCGGTGCTCACCGCGATCGGCGCCGATCTGCGGCTGCTGCACGACGGATTCGCCGTGGTGCTGCTCGGGCAGACCGTGGTCGCGGTGGCGCAGCCGCTGGTGCTCAACGCCATCACCGGGATCGCCGGGCACTATCTCCCGGCGAAGGACCGGGCCACCGGGATCGCCGTCGGCACGGCCAGTACCTTCGCCGGGATGGCGGCCGCGTTCGTGCTCGGGGCGGCGCTGCCCGGCGCGGATCAGCTCACGACACTCGCGGCGATCGGCGCCGTCTTCGCCACGACGGCCGCGGCGCTGCTCGCGCTCGAACTCCGGCGCGCGGGCCGCGGGCCGATGGCGAGCACCGCGACCTCGATGGTGGCCTTGCGGGCCACCCTCGGCGACGGCTACGTGCGCAGGCTGTGCGCGGCGGTGTTCTTCCCGTTCGGCACCTTCGTCGCCCTGGCGACCTTCGGCCAGGCCCTGCTGGAACCGGCGGGCGTGAGCGCCGACGCGGCCAGTGTGGTGCTGCTGGTCAATGTGGTCGCCGGTGTCGTCGGCTGCGCGGTCATCCCCGTCGCGGTGCTGCGCCGTGGCGTCGAACTGCCTGCCGTCATGGTGGGGTTGACGGCCAGCGCCCTGGCCTGCCTGCTCGTCGCCGTGGCGCCGGGCCTGGCCACCGGCTTCCTGGCCTTCGTCCTGATCGGCCTCACCCTGCTGCCCGCGCTGCCGATCGTGCTGGCCATGGCCGAACGCCACACCGGCACCGCCGACGGCACCGCCGCGGGCCTGATCTGGATGACCGGCAATCTCGGTGGCCTGGTCGTCGCCGGACTCACCGGCCTGCTCGTCGACCGCCCCGCCCTCGCCTTCGGCCTCTGCGCCACGACCACCGTCCTGGGCGCCCTGCTGGCCGCCCGCCTGCGCCCGGTCGCGGTCTCCATCAGCTGAATCCGACGACCACACCGCCTCGGCCGGACCCGCCCCGGTGGAGGCGACAGGCCACTCCTTCCGCGCCCGCAGCTGGGAAAGTACAGGAGGCCCAGGCCGGGTCCAGCGCAGAATCAGGGCCGCCCGAGTGCCGCGACCGGCGCGCGAACAGCGCCACCCGGAGCAACCCCTCAGCCCAGGGCCGCGACCAGCGCGCGCACCACGCCTTCGGCACTGCCATACGTCGTGTACCCGGCCGCGAAGCGGTGGCCGCCACCGCCGAACACACCGGCGACCGCGGCGACATCGACACCGTCGGAGCGGCCGGGAGCCGAATCGCGGGAGCGCAGCGAGACCGTCCACCGGTCGTTCTGCCCACGGGCTTCCTTGAAGACCGCCGCGATCCCCGCCTCGGCGGTGGTGCGGACGACATCGATGACGCTCTCGACCTCTTCGGGACCGACCTCGTGGGTGTCGGCGGCGCGCACCAGCGCGTAGACCAGCCCGACCCCGGCCGCGTCGGGGACGACCACCGCGGTGGACAGGGCCTTCGCCAGCATCGGCAGCCAGGCGAACGGATGGGTGTCGAGCAGCACGCGGGTGATCTCGGTGCCGTCGATGCCGGTGGCGAGCAGACGCTCGGCCAGCTCGTGGCTGCCGGGACGGGCCCAGCGGAACGAGCCGGTATCGGTGACCAGGCCCGCGAACAGGCAGTGCGCGATCTCGGCGTCGAGGACGACGCCCCAGGCGTCGAGCAGCCGGGTGACCAGCTCGGTGGTCGAGGCCGCGGATTCGTCGATGAGATCGATGGTGCCGAACCCGTCGTTGGCACGGTGGTGGTCGATCACCACGGTCGTGCCCGCGCCCGGTAATCGGTCGGCGAGCGCGCCCAGCCTGCTGCGGGCACCACAGTCGACCACGATCAGCAGATCGACCTCGGCGGGCACCCGCGCGGGCGGCACCACATGCCGCACCCCGGGCAGCGTGCGCAACGACAGCGGCAGCTCGGCAGGCTCGGCGAACGACACGCACACCGGCACCCCGCGCCGCTCCAGGGCCAGTGCCAGCGCCAGCCCGCTGCCGATCGTGTCGGCGTCGGGATGCACATGGCACAGCACGGTCACCGAACGCGCCGCCGCCAGCGCGGCGACGGCGGCGTCCAGCTGGGTGCCGTCCAGAATGCCGGTCATCCGGCACTGCCCCCGGGGCATGCCCGGGCGCCCCGCGTGCGCACGCGGGCCAACGTCACCGGACGCCGGGCAGACATGGGGCTACTCGGCGTCTTCGTCGTCGCGATCGGACTTGTACGGGTCGGCCTCACCGGCGTGGGTGGCATTGGCCGCCACCTTGGCCACCTCGTCGTCGATGGCGCGCGCCCGGGCGAGCAGCGCCTCCATCTCGCGGGCCGCGTCGGGCACCTTGTCCAGCGTGAACGACAGGATCGGGGTGAACTTCACCCCGGTGCCCGCGCCGACCTTGGACCGCAGCACACCCTTGGCCGCCTCCAGACCGGCGGCCGCGGCCGCGTAGTCGGGTTCGGCGTCGAGCGTCTCGCCCATCACCGTGTAGAACACCGTCGCCTCGCGCAGATCACCGGTCACCTTGGCATCGGTGACGGTGACGAACCGCAGCCGCGGATCCTTGATCTCGTATTCGATCGCGGTGGCCACGATCGCGGAAATCCGCTTGGCGAGTCGGCGTGCCCTGGCTTGATCCACCATGGGTCTGTCCTCCTCTTAGTCTTCGGGTCCGAAGATCCGGCGGCGTACTGCCAGCAACTCTATCTCCGGACGGGCGGCGACGTGCCGCTCACACTTGTCGAGCACCTCGTTCAGGTGTCCCGTTTCCGCACTGACCATGGCCACGCCGAGCAGGGCTCGGCGGTGCAGGTCCTGATCTCCGGCCTCGGCGGCGTTCACGGCGAAGCGCTTCTGCAGCTCGGCGAGGATCGGCCGGATCACCGACCGCTTCTCCTTGAGCGAGTGCACGTCACCGAGCAGTAGATCGAATTCGAGCGCACCGATGTACAGCGGTGCTCACCTCCTGGTAGATGGGATCGCCCGCATGACCACACGCCGCATCCGAAGCTCGGATGCGGCGTGTGGAACGGTGTGCGATATCAGTCGCGCGGCTTCTCGCGCAGCTCGTAGGCCTCGATGATGTCGCCTTCCTTGATGTCGTTGTAGGTCACGGTCATACCGCACTCGTAACCTTCACGCACCTCGGTGGCGTCGTCCTTCTCCCGCTTGAGCGAGGAGATGGTCATCGTCTCGGCGATCACCCGGCCGTCGCGGATCAGGCGCGCCTTGGCGTTGCGCTTGACCGAACCCGACTGCACCATGCAACCGGCGATATTGCCGACCTTCGACGAACGGAAGATCGCGCGGATCTCCGCCCGGCCCAGCTCGACCTCTTCGTAGATCGGCTTGAGCATGCCCTTGAGGGCCTTCTCGATCTCGTCGATGGCCTGGTAGATCACCGAGTAGTACCGGATGTCGACGCCCTCGCGGTTGGCCAGCTCGGTGGCCTTGCCCTCCGCGCGAACGTTGAAGCCGATGATGATCGCGTTCGAGGCCGACGCCAGGTTGACGTTGGTCTCGGTGACGCCACCGACACCGCGGTCGATGACCCGCAGACGCACCTCGTCGTCGATCTCGATCCCGAGCAGGGCCTCTTCGAGGGCCTCGACGGTACCGGAGTTGTCGCCCTTGAGGATCAGGTTGAGCTCCGAAGTCTCCTTCAGGGCGGCATCCAGATCTTCCAGGCTGATCCGCTTGCGGCTGCGTGCGGCCAGCGCGTTGCGCTTGCGCGCGTTGCGGCGGTCGGCGATCTGGCGGGCGATGCGGTCTTCCTCGACCACGATCAGGTTGTCACCGGCGCCGGGCACCGAGGTGAAACCGACGACCTGCACCGGGCGCGACGGCGACGCCGCGTGGACGTCCTCGCCGTGCTCGTCGACCATGCGACGGACGCGACCGTAGGCGTCGCCCGCCACGATCGAGTCACCGACGCGCAGCGTGCCGCGCTGGATGAGCACGGTGGCCACCGGGCCACGGCCGCGGTCGAGGTGCGCCTCGATGGCGACACCCTGGGCGTCCATGTCCGGGTTGGCGCGCAGGTCGAGCGAAGCGTCGGCGGTCAGCAGGACCGCTTCCAGCAGCGCGTCGATGTTGGTGCCCTGCTTGGCCGAGATGTCGACGAACATGGTGTCGCCACCGTATTCCTCGGTCACCAGGCCGTACTCGGTCAGCTGCTGCCGGATCTTGTCCGGGTTCGCGCCTTCCTTGTCGATCTTGTTGACCGCCACCACGATCGGCACGTCGGCCGCCTGGGCGTGGTTGATCGCCTCCACCGTCTGCGGCATGACGCCGTCGTCGGCCGCGACCACGAGGATCGCGATGTCGGTGGCCTTCGCACCACGGGCACGCATGGCGGTGAACGCCTCGTGACCCGGGGTGTCGATGAAGGTGATCAGGCGCTCGTCGCCGTTGAGATCGGTCAGCACCTGGTAGGCACCGATGTGCTGGGTGATGCCACCGGCCTCGCCCTCGCGGACGTTGGCCTTGCGGATCGTGTCCAGCAGTCGGGTCTTACCGTGGTCGACGTGACCCATCACGGTCACGACCGGCGGACGCTGCTCGAGGTCTTCCTCGGTGCCCGCGTCCTCGCCGTAGGTGAGGTCGAAGGACTCCAGCAGCTCGCGGTCCTCGTCCTCGGGGCTGACCACGTGGACGACGTAGTTCATCTCGCTGCCGAGCAGCTCGAGGGTCTCGTCGTTGACCGACTGGGTCGCGGTGACCATCTCGCCGAGGTTGAACAGCGCCTGCACGAGGGCGGCGGGGTTCGCGTCGATCTTCTCGGCGAAGTCCGACAGCGAGGCGCCGCGGGCGAGCCGGATGATCTCGCCGTTGCCGCGCGGCAGCCGCACGCCACCGACGGCGGGCGCCTGCATGTTCTCGTATTCGGCGCGCTTCGCCCGCTTCGACTTACGGCCACGACGCGGAGCGCCACCGGGACGACCGAACGCGCCGGCCGCGCCACCACGGCCACCGGGACCACCCGGGCGACCGCCGCCGCCACCGGGACGACCACGGAAACCACCGGCCGCGGGCGCACCGGCACCCTGACCGGCACCGGGGGCACCGCCACCGCCACCGCGGTAGCCGCCACCGCCGCCACCGGGACGACCGGCACCGGGCGCACCGCCCGGACGACCCGGACGACCACCGGCCGCCGGACCCGGACGCGCGGAACGCGCGGGCATGGCACCGGGGTTCGGGCGCGGCGGCATCGAACCCGGGGTCGGACGCGGGCCACCGGGACGCGGGGCACCGCCCTGCGCGGCCGCCGGACGCGGACCACCCTGACCCTGACCGGGGCGGGGACCGCCCTGACCGGGAGCGGGACGCGGGCCACCCTGACCCGGAGCCGGACGGGGACCGCCCTGACCCGGAGTCGGGCGCGGGCCACCCTGCGGGGCGGGACGCGGCGCCGGACGATCACGATCCGGTGCGGAGCTGAACGGGTTGTTGCCGACGCGCGGGGTCTTCGGACCGGGCTTGGGACCCGGACCCGCCGGACGCGGCGCCGGAGCACCCTGCGCGGGCGCGCCGGGGCGCTGGGCCTGCGGCTGACCCGGACGCGGAGCGCCGGGGGTCGGACGCGGGCCGGGCGCCGGGGCACCCGCGGGCTTGGCGGGCGCGGACTGCGCCGCCGCCGGTGCGGGCTTGGCCGGAGCGGGCTTTACCTCGGCCGCGGGCGCGGCCGGAGCCGGAGCGGCCGGAGCCGGGGTCGCCGCCGCGGCGGGGGCCGCCGGGGCCGGACGCGGGCCGGGACGGGGACCGTTACCCGGGGTGGGCTTGGCGCCCGGACGGGCCGCGGACGGACCGGGACGGGCCGCGGGCTTCGCGTCGGCCGCCGGGGCGGACTTCGACGCGAGCGATTCGCGCAGCCGACGGGCGACGGGTGCTTCCACCGTCGAGGACGCCGACTTCACGAACTCGCCTTGCTCCTTGAGCTTCGCGAGTAGTTCTTTGGACGTGACACCGAGTTCTTTGGCCAACTCGTGCACACGGGCCTTGCCTGCCACTGCTCTCCTCACTGAGAGGCCGAGCAGCGCCACCGTGTAAGGGGACGGCGGCCCGCACGACCTCGGGTTATCTCCGATGGACGTTCATCGTTGGTGCTTCACGGTGTGCTCATGAGTGCTCGTGCCTGTTCTCGAGGTACTGCTCCAGGGCTGAGATATCCAGATTTCCGGACACTCGTAGGGCTCTGCCGAAGGCTCGGCGCCGTTCTGCGGAACGCAGACAGGCTGAAACGGGGTGCAGCCAGGCACCCCGTCCGGGAAGTCTGCGCCGCGGATCGGGAACGATCGCAACAGGGGCCCCGGCGGCGGTACCGCCGGTGTCCCGATGCTGCGCCACGATCCGCAACAGCTCGGCAGACGGCTCGCGCTGACGGCATCCGATACAGGTTCGAACGGATTGCGCGGGCCGGTCCTGTACCCACTCTACCGGTGACCCGGTCATAACGACGAACCCCTCCCCTTCCGAAGTTACCAACATGTCATCCGGGGGTCGGGATTCCCGCACTTTCGCCTACTACGGTGCGCCCGCGGGCCGCACCGGCTCACCCGACTCCGGTGCCGCGTCGCTGCGGATATCGATGCGCCAGCCGGTCAGACGGGCAGCGAGACGGGCATTCTGGCCCTCCTTGCCGATCGCCAGCGACAGCTGGAAGTCCGGCACGATCACCCGGGCCGCGCGCGCGTCCGGATCCACGACCGTGACCGAAACCACCTTCGAGGGCGAGAGCGCATTACCGACGAAGGTGGCCGGATCCTCGGCGTAGTCGATGATATCGATCTTCTCACCGGCCAGCTCGCTCATCACATTGCGCACGCGCTGCCCCATCGGGCCGATGCACGCACCCTTGGCGTTCACGCCGGGCACGGTGGAGCGCACCGCGATCTTGGAGCGGTGCCCGGACTCACGGGCCACCGCGACGATCTCCACCGAGCCGTCGGCGATCTCGGGCACCTCGAGCGAGAACAGCCGCCGGACCAGGTTCGGATGGGTGCGCGAGAGCTGCACCTGCGGGCCGCGCGGGCCGCGCGAGACACCGTAGACGTAGCACTTGATCCGGTCGCCGTGCTCGTAGGTCTCCCCGGGCACCTGCTCGGCGGGCGGGATCAGGCCCTCCACGCCGTTGGCCTCGCTGCCGATGCGGACCACCACCACGCCGCGGGCATTGGCCCTGGCGTCGCGCTGCACCACCCCGCCGACGATGTCGCCCTCATGGGTGGCGAACTCCCCGAAGGACTTCTCGTTCTCGGCGTCGCGCAGCCGCTGCAGCACGACCTGGCGGGCGGTGGTCGCCGCGATCCGGCCGAAACCCTCGGGGGTGTCGTCCCATTCGGAGATCAGGTTGCCGTCGGCGTCGAGTTCGCGCGCCATCACCCGGACCACGCCGGTCTTCTGGTTGATGTCGATGCGCGCGTTGGGCTGGTGGCCCTCGGTGTGCCGGTAGGCGGTGAGCAGTGCCGACTCGATCGCCGAGATCACGGTCTCGATCGAGATGCCCTTGTCGGCGACAATCGCCCGCAAGGCTTCGATTTCAATATTCATTCCGCAACCCCTTCGGTGGGAGTGTCACTGTTCTGGCCTGGCGCGGCGAGGTCGGTGGGCTCGTCGCCGGGGACGGGACGGCCCACGGCGATGCCGCCCGCGAGTTCGAGCTCGGTGGCACCGGGCGCGCTGAACTCGACCTGGACGACCGCGGAGGCGATGTCGGCGAGCGGCACGTGCACGCGGTGCGGCTTGTTCTTGCCGCCGAGGACCAGCGCCACGGTGCCGTCGTCGGCGAGCTGCCCGGCGCGGGCCTCGAAGCGGGTCTTTCCTTCGACGGGTTCGGCGTTCGCGCCCAGCGCCACCTTGACCTTGCGGCCCTGGGCCCGGCGCCAGTGCCGGTCGGCGGTGAGCGGGCGGTCCACGCCCGGGGTCGTCACTTCCAGCAGGTAGGCGGATTCGCCGAAATCGCCTGCCGCGTCGAGCAGTTCCGACAGCTGGCGGCTGAGTTCGGCGATGGCGTCCAGGTCGGCGGGTCCGTCGCTGTCCACGGTCACCTTCACCCGTACCGGAGCCAGTTCGTCCTTGCCCGCAGCCGCGATCGCAACGCCCTCGAGATCGAATCCCCGGCGTGCGACGAGCTCGGCGACTAGCTGGCTCACCCTTTCCTCGGTGGGCATCGGCATATGGGCGGCTCCTGGTTCAGTTGTGACGCGATCGGAAATTTCTACGCCGAGGGTCTAGCGTAACGCGCTCCGAGAGTGTAAAGGACCGGCGGGCGGGCGGCGCGCACCGGTCCACCCCGGCGTGGCCGGACGTGTCGCGCGGCGGCGAGCGGGCCCGCCCGGATCTGGCACGATGGTGCTCGTGCCCTTCCGCCATACCGCCCCGCCGAGCGCCGGGCGACCTTCCGGCATGCGTTCCGACCGGCACGAATCCCAGCCGGTGACCGTCGCGCCCACGGGTCCGGTCACCGCGTGGTCCGCCGGGTCGACTCCGCCCATCCCCGCACCGACATCCCCGCGTTCCCGCACACCGGCGGGCGCGGGCCCGCACGTGACGGCGCGGCCGTGGCGCCGCCGGACGTTGCTGCGGCTGACCGGCGCGACCGCGCTCGCGGTCCCGGCGCTGGGCCTGCTGACCTCCTGCGCCGAGGACGACACCGTGCACGAGCCGGATCCGCTTGCGGCCCAGGAGGTTCTGGCCAGAGCCGACGCCGCGGCCGCCCAGGCCGCGATCGCGCTGGCCCCGCAGGCACAGGCCGCGCTGAGCACCGTCGCGGCCGAGCGCACCGCCCACGCCGACGCCCTGCGCACCGAGATCGACCGGGTGATCGGCGTCTACGGCGACGGCACCACCCCCGTGCACCGCACCGGCGCGGTCACCGTGCCGGGTCCCGACGGCGCGACGGTGCCCGCCGCCGAGGTCGAGGCGGCCGCCCAACAGCCCGGGACCGTCGCACAGTTGCGCGAGCAGCTGCTGCGCTCCCAGCAGTCCGCCGCCGCGCTGGCCCGCACCGAGTCCGGGTATCGCGCGGGGCTGCTGGCATCCATCAGCGCGGCCTGCGCGAGTGAGGCAGGAGTGCTGCTGACATGACCGACCAACGTCAGGCCCTGCAGGCCGCCCTGGACAGCGAGTACGCCGCCGTCTACTCCTACGGCGTGATCGCCGCCTACGCCAATGCCGACCGGGCCCGCCTGGTCGCGGAGTTCAGCGCCGCGCACCGCGCCCGTCGCGACGCCACCATCGACCTGCTGGAGACCGGCGGCACCGAACCCGAGGCCGCCGATGCCGCCTACCAGCCGCCGTTCCCGGTGGACGACCCGATCCCGGCCGCCAACCTCGCGGTGGCGGTCGAATCCGATTGCGCCGCAGCCTGGTTGACCGTCGTCGAACAGGCCACCGAGGACGCTGTACGCGCCACGGCCACCGAGGCGCTCACCGAGGCCGCCGTCCGCAGGGCCCGCTGGCAGGCCATCCTGGGCGCGAACCCGGTGACGGTCAGCTTCCCCGGCCGAGCCTGAACCCCGCCGCGTCATGGCCCGCGCGTGGCCGACTCGCCGCGCACCAACCGAGCGGCGGTGGCTTCGCGGACTCGGCGCGAATCACCACGCTCACCGACCGCGAGGGCCGCGTCCAGCGCCGAATCGCCCCGCGCGCGACCACGTCGGCATCACGAAGACGTGGCACGCACGGTGAACCGCAGGCCGGGCCGCTGAGAAGGAGGCGGCCCGGCCGATCCACTCAGGGACGCATCGCGTAGGCGCCGTCGTAGGACGCCACCTGCTGCCACACCCGGTCGAAGCGCGCGGTGTCGGTGACGGGGCTGCGCAGGGCGCCGATGGCCCAGGCGCGCTGGTCCTCGGTGACCGACGGCTTGCCCAGCAGCGCGGTGGCGTGGGTGTTGAAGTCGCGGATCTGGAAGTCGAAGATCTGGTCGACCACGTCGCGGTCCAGGCCGGTGAGGTCGGCCTGTTCCAGGATGAGCTGGCCGTAGACCACCGTGGAGAACAGGTGGCCGATGGTCAGCATGAAGTCCAGGTCCTTCTGCTGGGCGGCGTCGGGCGCGGCGGTGAGCAGCAGGGTGCGCAGCGCCTGGGCCTGCTCGTAGAAGCGGCCGACATTGGGTACCTCGGCGGCGCGCTCGTAGGCCGGGGTCCAGTCGGCGAACTGCACCTTGCCCGCGCCGCGCGCCGGACCCTGCTTCCAGAAGAACTCCTGGTCACCGGGCGCCAGGTCGGTGCCGATGGCCGGGTATTCCTTCGGGTTGAACAGGTAGTTCGGCATGAACTTGAGGATCTGGCCCACGTTCACGTGCACCGTGCCCTCGAGCCGGGGCAGGTGGTTGATGTAGCGCGAGGCCTGCGCGAAGTAGGTGGCCTTCTCGAAACCCTTGGCCGCCAGCACATCCAGCAGCAGGGTCATCGCGACCTCGCCCTCGGAGGTGACCTTGGACTTGGTCATCGGGTTGAACAGCAGGTAGCGGCGGTCCTCCAGGGAGGCGCTGCGGAAGTAGTCCACCGCGCGGTCGCTGAACAGCTTCATGGCGATCAGGCGGGCGTAGGCGTCGACGAAATTGCCGCGCACGTGGCCGAAGTCGGTGACCGGGTTGCCGTAGAGGATGCGGTTGTTGGCGTGGGTGATGGCCTCGAAGAACGAGTGCTCGACCATGCCGATGCTGCCGTGGCAGAGGTTGAACTTGCCCACGTTGACGGTGTTGAGCGCGGCCGAGAAGCCCTCGGGCCCTTCGTGCAGCACGTCGGCTGCGGTCACCGGGTAGTTCTCCAGCCGGAAGTGGCTGACGTACATCTGCCCGTGGATGACGCTCTCGACCAGGTGGTAGTTGTCGTGCCGGCTGTCGGCGGCGAACCAGATGTAGCCCTCGGCGCCCTCGACATCGGCGCGGCGGGAGAACACCGACACCATCGAGGCCACATTGCCGTTGCCGATGTAGTACTTCTCGCCGTTGGCGCGGAACAGGATTCCGGCCTCGGCGTCGGCGCTGCCCGGTTCGCTCGGGGTGAGGATGAGGTCGGTGTTGTAGATGTCGGCGCCGTGCTCCCGCTCCGACAGCGCGAAGGCCATGACCTGACCGGCGTCGAGGTCGGCGGCGGCCTTGCGCTTGGCGATCTCGTTGTCGCTCTGCCAGATCGGGCCGAGGCCCAGGATGGTGACCTGCTCGGCGTACCAGTAGGCCAGGCCGTAGAAGCCGAAGATCTCGGCCAGCGCGGCGTTGCGGGCGGCGTCCCAGCGCTTGTTCGGGTCGCCGTCGGCGTAGGCGGCCGGGGTCAGGAAGGTCGCGAACAGCTTCTCCTTCGCGACGAAGTCGAGGAACTCCTGGGTCCAGACCGCGTCCCGGTCCTCGGCCAGCAACTGCGCCTTGCCCTTGGACTCGAACCACTCGATGGTGGCCCGCAGCAGCCGCCGGGTCTCGGCATCGAAGTGCTGAGGATCGTAGGTGGCGGGGTTGAACAGCAGGCTGGGCGAACTCGTCATGGCGCCAATTTATCAGCGCCCCGCCCGCGGCCGGGCCGTCTACCTGCATGTTTCCCCTACGTAAGCGTAGGTTGGCCCGCCGGGCTCAGCTCATCAGCTCGCCGATCATGCCGGTGCGGGTGCCCAGGAAGCCGCCGCCGCGGTCGAATTCCACCCGCAGTTCGTAGCGCCCGAAGTGGCCGAGCAGCTGCCGTGGTTCGCCGAAGGTGAGGGTGGGGACGCGGTGGCGGTCGAAGTAGCCGGTGACCATGGCCCGCAGGGTGGCGTAGCGGCTGTCCGGGTCGGTGAGCGGGTGCAGCAGGGTGGCCGCTGTCTCGAGGACAAGTGCGGCCACGCCGGGATCGGTGCCGGTGGCCCGTACGGCCGCGTCGGTGACGGCGAAGTAGCGCCAGCCCGCGCCGTCGGGCAGGGCGGCCCAGCCGACGGTGCCGCCCAGGTCGGCGGCCGCGGCCACCAGGGCGGTGACGACGGTGTCGGGGTGGGCGATCCCGCCGAGGTCGACCCGGTCGGCGGCCAGGTGGGCGGCGTCGTGGGCGCGGGCCAGCGCGCGCAGCGCCGTGGCGCCCGCCCAGTCCCGCGGCGCCCAGCTCCAGATCTTGCGTTCGTTGTCGTAGCGGCCGATCTCGGCGACGGCGACCGGCCGGTCGGGGACCTCGACCACGTTCTCGGCACCGAACATCGGCTCCCACCACAGGGTTCCGGCCGCGGCGGCGGGGATACCGCGGACCGACCCGCGGCCGCCGACGGTGGTCGCGGCGGGTGCGGCCAGCGCGGTCAGCAGGCCGTCCGGGACGAACGGCGGAATCCGCTCGGGGCGCGGCAGCGGTAACGCGCTGTCGACCGCACCGTGCTCGGCATCGACGACCTCGACATCGACGAGCTGATCGCCGACGATCCCGACCACCAGCCGGAATCCGTCGGGCAGCTGGACTTCCATCCCGCCGGGCGTGTCCCGCACCGCCGCGTGATGCCGGTGCGCGTACCCCGCGACGACCGCGCGCGCCCCGCCACCGGGCAGCATCTGCGCGGCGGCGCGCACGATCCCGGCCACCAGGCCCGGGTCCGGCACCGCGACCGGCACGGAGTCGTCGTCGATGACCAGATACGCGTAGGCGCGGCCACCGTGATCGAACTTGGTCATCCCCCGCGCGCCGAGCGCGCCCATCGCGATGATCGACAGGTGATCGGCGGCCAGCATCGGGTCCGGGAATCCGGACAGGTCGACCAGCTCCGAGGCGAATTCGGGGATGCCGTGCCGCAATCCCAGCTCCCGCACCCGGGTCGACGCTTCCGCGCCCGGGGTACCGGCGAGCGCCGGTTTCGCCCAGGCCCACCGGAAGGTCCGGTCCTCGGCGTAGGTGCCGAGTTCACCGGACGCGCCGAATTCCCGGTCGCCGAGCCGGACCCGGCCCGCGTGGTGGTCCACCCGGGTCGGCCCGGGCGGCACCTGCTGCTGAAATACCGAATACTGTTCGATCGCCCCGCCGAGGTGCCCCCGCGCCAACGACAACAGCGCATCGCTGAATGTCTCCACCCGTTCGACGCTAGCAGCCCGTTCCGGCGGCGACGAGCCGTCGCCGTAACGGTCCGCACGGTTGCGTCGCAAGGGCTTTCACCGGCCCGATCACGCGCGCGATCGGGCCGGGCGGACTCAGCCGCGGATCTTGGCGACGACCGCCGATACCGCGTCCTCGGCCGGGATCTCCTCGGCCTCACCGGTGAAGCGGTCGCGCAGCTCCACCTTGCCGTCGGCCCAGCCGCGGCCGATCACCAGGATCCAGGGCATGCCGAGCAGTTCGGCGTCCTTGAACTTCACGCCCGGCGAGGCGGTGCGGTCGTCGAAGAGGACCTCGAGGCCCTGCTTGTCGAGTCCAGCGACGACCTGCTCGGCGCCCTCGCGGGCGGCGGCGTCCTTGTTGGCGATCACCACGTGCACGTCGAACGGGGCGACCGCGGCGGGCCAGCGCAGGCCCTTCTCGTCGTGCTGCTGCTCGGCGATCACCGCGACCAGGCGGGACACGCCGACACCGTAGGAGCCCATGGTGAGCCGGACCGGCTTGCCGTTCTCGCCGAGCACGTCGACGTCGAAGGCGTCGGTGTACTTGCGGCCGAGCTGGAAGATGTGACCGATCTCGATGCCGCGGGCCGACACCAGCGCACCCGCGCCGTCGGGCGAGGGATCGCCGTCGCGGACCTCGGCGGCCTCGATGGTGCCGTCCGGGGTGAAGTCACGCCCGGCGACCAGCCCGACGACATGCTTGCCCTGGGTGTCGGCACCGGTGATCCAGGCCGTGCCCTCGACCACGCGCGGGTCGACCAGGTAGCGGACACCGTTGGCCTGCAGCGCCTTCGGGCCGATGTAGCCCTTCACCAGGAAGGGGTTGGCGGCGAAGTCGGCGTCGGTGAGCAGTTCCACCTCGGCGGGCTCGACGGAGGCCTCGAGGCGCTTGTCGTCGACCTCGCGGTCACCGGGGACGCCGATGCCGAGGATCTCGGTCTTGCCGTCGGGGTGGCGCAGCTTGACCATCACGTTCTTGAGCGTGTCGGCCGCGGTGACGGCGCGGTCGAGCACCTTCGCCTCGTTGGCCCAGTCGACCAGGGTCGCGATGGTGGGGGTGTTCGGGGTGTCGTACTCGACCGCGGCGGGCTGCCCCTCGATCGGCAGCGGCGCGGGAGCGGGCGTGACCACGGCCTCCACATTGGCGGCGTAGCCGGACTCGAGGCAGGTGACGTAGGTGTCCTCGCCGACGGGGCTCTGCGCGAGGAACTCCTCGGAGGCGCTGCCGCCCATGGCGCCCGAGGTGGCGGCCACGATCACGTACTCGACGCTCAGGCGCTCGAAGATGCGCTGGTAGGCGGCGCGGTGGGTGGCGTAGCTGGTGGCCAGGCCCGCGTCGTCGAGGTCGAAGGAGTAGGAGTCCTTCATGGTGAACTCGCGGCCGCGCAGGATACCGGCGCGGGGGCGCTCCTCGTCGCGGTACTTGTCCTGGATCTGGTACAGCGTGACCGGCAGATCCTTGTAGGAGTTGTACTCACCCTTCACGGTGAGCGCGAACAGCTCCTCGTGGGTGGGGCCGAGCAGGTAGTCGCCGCCCTTGCGGTCCTGCAGGCGGAACAGGGCGTCGCCGTATTCGGTCCACCGGTTGGTGGTCTGGTAGGGCTCGCGCGGCAGCAGCGCGGGCAGGGAGATCTCCTGGGCGCCGGTGGCGTCCATCTCCTGGCGCACCACGTCCTCGATGCGGCGCAGGGTGCGCAGACCCAGCGGCAGCCACGAGTACACGCCGGGGGCGACCCGGCGGACGTAGCCGGCACGGACGAGCAGTTTGTGGCTGGGCACCTCGGCGTCGGCGGGATCGTCTCGCAGGGTGCGCAGGAACAGGCGGGAGAGGCGGGTGATCACGGGTGCACAGCGTAGTCCCTGGTCCGGGCGCACTCACAACGGATTACCGCCGGAGCCGCCGCGCACCGCGTCCGCACCGGAAATTCCATTGGGTTACCCATTATCGTCATCGCTCAACCAGCAGATAACAAACCGATCACGGTGACATATTTATCCATTGCCGTCCAATTAGGTTCCCAGGGAAGAATTTTTTGCACAAAACCCTTGCGAGAGGTCCGATATGACCGTCACGAAATCCCTGCCGAAGCGCTGCGTCGCGGCCCTCGCGGGCGCCGCCCTGGTGGGTGCCGCACTGGCCGGCTGTACCAAGACCGAGACCACCGAACCGGGACAGCTGCTGGCATCGCTGCGTGAAAAGGGCACCATCACCGTGGGTTTCGCGGGCGAGGCGCCGTACTCGTTCGAGGAGGGCGGTCAGCTCACCGGCGCCACGGTGGCGCTGCACCGGGAGATCTTCGCCAATCTGGGTATCGCCACCGTCGACGGTGTGCAGACCGAATTCGGCGCCCTGATCCCCGGCCTGCAGGCCAGCCGATTCGACGCGGTCAGCGCGGGCATGTCGATCCTGCCGAAACGCTGTGAGCAGGCGGCGTTCAGCGAACCGGAATTCATGTACACCACCGCCCTGATGGTGAAACCGGGCAATCCGCTGAATCTCACCGACATGCAGTCGATCCAGGCCAGCGGCGCGAAGATGGCCGCGATGACCGGCGCCATCGAGTCCGACTACGCGGCCGCGCTCGGGATCGACGCCACCCAGGTCGCCACCCCGCAGGACGGGATGGACGCGGTCACCTCCGGCCGGGCCGACGTGTTCGCGCTCACCGCCATCTCGCTGAACTGGCTCAAGAGCCACACCCCCAATGCCGCGGTCGACGTGACGCCGTCGTTCGTGGCGGTGATCGATGGCAAGCCGCAGGTCGGCGCCGGTGGCACGGTGTTCCGTACCAGCGATCCCGACCTGCTCGCCGCCTACAACGCCGAGCTGGCCAAGATCACCTCCGACAAGGACAAGTACCTCTCGATCGTCGGGAAGTTCGGCTTCACCGAGCGGGAGCTGCCGGATCCGCAGTACACGACCGCCAAGCTGTGCAAGGGCGAGATCTGACCCACGCATGAGCAATCTGGACGCGGTACGCGATGCCCTCCCCTCCTTGTGGGAGGGCATCGTGGTGACGCTGGAACTGACCGTCGGCGGCGCACTGCTCGCGTTCGTCCTGGCGCTGGCCCTGGGCACCGCGGCGCGGGTGCGTAATCGCGCCGTGCGGGGCAGCGCCCGCGTGCTCATCGAGTTCTTCCGCGGCACCTCGCTGCTGGTGCAGATCTTCTGGCTGTTCTACGTGCTGCCGCTGCTGGGCTACAAGCTCGACCCGGTGTTCTGCGGCATCCTCGCCCTCGGCCTGAACTACGGCGCCTACGGTGCCGAGGTGGTGCGCGGCGCGCTCAACGCGGTGCCGCGCGCCCAGTTCGAGGCGGCCGTCGCGCTGAGTTTCAGCCCGTGGCAGCGGATGCGGCGGGTGTTGTTCCCACAGGCGTGGGCGCTGATGCTGCCCTCGCTGACCAATCTGCTGGTGCACCTGCTCAAGGGCACCGCGCTGGCCTCCTACATCACCCTGCACGACCTCACCTACGAGATCGGCCAGCTGCGCAAGACCACCAGCGACACCCTGTTCTCCTTCGGCGTCGGGCTGGTGATCTATTTCGTGCTCGCCTACCTGCTCACGCTGGGGATGAACCTGCTGGAGACCCGGGCCAAGACCAAGCTCGGCCGCGGCGCCTCACTCAAAGAGGTGCTGCGGCTGGCGCCCGATGAAGCGAAGGCGGCGCCATGACCACGCAATGGAGCTGGGAGCGGGCCCGCGAGGCGCTGCCCGTGCTGTGGGACGGATTCCAGATCACCCTGCTGGCCACCGTGCTCGGCTTCGCCCTGGCGGCGGTGCTCGGGCTGGTGATCGCGATGATCCGGCAGTCGATGCCGCGCTGGGTCGCGGCGCCGGTGCACGCGGTCAGCGAGTTCGTGCGGCTCACCCCGCTGGTGGTGCAGCTGTTGTTCGCCTACACGCTGTTCACGCAGTTCTCGGCGTTGCAGATCGGCGTGGTGGTGCTGGGCATCCACTATTCGAGTTATCTGGCCGAGGTGTACCGGGCCGGGATCGAGGCGGTGCCGAAGGGGCAGTGGGAGGCGGCCCGGGCGCTGTCGCTGCCGCCGCTGCGCACCTGGCGCGCGGTGGTGCTGCCGCAGGCGATCCGGGCCAGTCTGCCCGCGCTGGGCACCAACGCGGTCTCGATGTTCAAGGACACCCCGTTCCTGTTCGCCATCTCGGTGGTCGAACTGGTCACCGCCGCACAGCAATTCGGTGCCCGCAATTTCGCCTACCTGGAGGCGATCACCCTGGCGGGCGTGTTCTTCCTGGTCGCCAGCTACCCGACCTCCGTGCTGATCAGAAGACTGGAGAAGCGACTTGCCTACTACTGACGAGATGATCCGATTCGATCAGGTGGTCAAACGCTTCGGCGACCTCACGGTGCTCGACCACCTGGACTTCAGCGTGCGCCGCGGCGAGAAGGTGACCCTGATCGGGCCGTCGGGCTCGGGCAAGACCACCATCCTGCGCCTGCTGATGACGCTGGAGAAGATCAGCGACGGCGTGATCTGGGTGGACGGCGCCCCGCTCACCCACACCGAACGGCACGGAAAGCTGGTGCCCGCCAGCGAGAAACAGCTGCGCGCGGCCCGCACCAAGATCGGCATGGTGTTCCAGCAGTTCAATCTGTTCCCGAACATGACGGTGCTGGAGAACATCACCGAGGCGCCCATCCACGTGCTGGGCACGCCGAAGGCCGAGGCCCGCAAGCGCGCCGAGCACCTCCTCGAGGTGGTCGGCCTGGCCGACAAGGCGCACGCGCATCCCACCCAGCTCTCCGGCGGGCAGCAGCAGCGGGTCGCCATCGCGCGCTGCTGCGCGATGGACCCCAAGGTCATGCTGCTCGACGAGGTGACCTCGGCCTTGGACCCCGAGCTGGTCGGCGATGTCCTCGACGTGCTGCGCACCATCGCCGAGACCACCGACATCACCATGCTCATCGTCACCCACGAGATGCGTTTCGCGCGCGAGGTCTCCGACCGGGTGCTGATGTTCGACGGCGGGCGCATCATCGAGCAGGGTCCGCCCGAACAGATCTTCGGTGCGCCCACCAACGAGCGCACCCGCAAGTTCCTCGAAGCCGTGCGCTGACCCGCGCGCGGCGGGCAGTACCGTTGTCCCTCGTGCTGGTGCTGCTGCCTCCCTCCGAAACCAAGTCCGACGGCGGTGCGGGCGCGCCCGTCGACCTGGCCGAACTGGCCATGCCGCAGCTCACCGCGGTGCGCGACACGCTGATCACCGAGGTGGTCCGGCTGGCCGCCGACCCGGCCACCGCCGCGAAGGTGCTCGGTCTGGGCAAGGGCGCCGACGCGGAGATCGCCCGCAACACCGCGCTGCGCACCTCCCCCACCCGGCCCGCGCTGGAGCGCTACACCGGCGTGCTCTACGACGCGCTGGACGCGAAGTCGTTCACCAAGGCGCAGCGCGCCAAGGCCTACGCGCGGCTGGGGATCGGCTCGGCGCTGTTCGGCGCGGTCCGCGCGAGCGATCCCATCCCGGCCTATCGCCTCTCCGGCGGCAGCAAGCTGCCCGGCCTGCCGACCCTGTCGGCCCTGTGGCGCGAGGTGCTGCCCGACGCGCTCTACGCCGAGGCCGACGGAGAGCTGGTCGTCGATCTGCGCTCGGGCACCTATCAGCAGCTCGGCCGGGTTCCCGACGCGGTCACCGCCAATGTCCTCACCGAGCACCCGGACGGCTCACGCACGGTGGTGAGCCACTTCAACAAGCATCACAAGGGTCTGCTGGCCCGCGCGCTGGTGCTGACCAGGGCCGAGCCGACCGACATCCGCGCGGTGGCGCGGGTGGCGACCAAGGCCGGGCTGCGCGCCGAGATCGCCTCCCCCACCGAACTTCTCATCATCACCTAGGCGCGTAGGCCGCCAGCAGCCCGGCGACGATGGCGGGCAGCCCGGCGCGGTGGGTGTCGCGGGTCCCCAGCTCGGTCCAGCGGTCGGCGACTGCCGCGATGTGCGGAAAGGTGCCCGCCGCGAGGTCGGCCACGGCCGCGTCGTCGTAGACCGGGCGGTCGGCGCGCGCCCGGCGGCGGGCGGTGTTCACCTGGATGATCAGGCTGCCGACGATGTAGCTCCAGATCGCCCGGTAGACCGCCACGCCCTGCTCCGGTGTGCAGCCCGCGGCCACGGCGGCGCCGATCATCTCGTCGACGAACCACAGTGCCGCCGGGGCGAACAGGTCACCGGTGGTGAGCACCTCGACGATCCAGGCGCGCTCGGCGAGCAGCTCGTAGAGCAGCAGGGCGACGGCGGTGAGCCGCTCGGCGGGATCGGTGGGCAGTTCCGGCCGCGAGATCTGCTCGGCGTGCTGTTCCAGGATCAGCAGCAGCAGGTGATCCTTGTCGCGCACATGGTGATACAGCGCCATCGGCGCGCTGTCCAGCTCGCTCGCGAGCCTGCGCATCGACAGCTTCTCCGGACCTTCGGCCGCCAGGATGCGGTCGGCCGCGGCGACGATCGCCGTCACCGTCAGACGCGGCGGCCTGCCGCCTTTCGCGCGGGATTGCTGTGCGGGCATCCGACCATCCTTCCCTTCCCGTTCCCTGGATCTCGAGCTACGGTTATCGTACGCGTACGAAAAAGGGCGGAGAGCGATGGAAACCCTCGACACACAGACCTCGACGGCGGGCCTGCTGCGACCACATCTCGGCGGCTTCACCGCAGTGGTGCTCTTACAGGTGGTCGGCGCGGTGGCCGGGCTGGCACCGCTGCTGGCGGTGGTGGAGCTGGGCCGGGCGCTGCTGTCCCCCGGCCCGGTCGACACCGGACATATCTGGCTGGTCGTCGCGCTGGGCGCGGCGGGACTGCTGGTCCGGTTGCTGGCCACGGCGGCGTCGTCGGGGATCGGGCACCTGGTCGACACCCGGGTGCAGCTGGCGTTCCGGCGCGGGCTCGCGCAGCGGCTCGGCCGGGTGCCGATCGGCTGGTTCGGCCGCAGGCGCACCGGCGAGCTGGCCAAGGTGGTCGGCGAGGACGTGAGTGCGGTGCACCCGTTCCTCGCGCACGCCCCGGGCGAGCTGGTCGCGGCCTTCGTGGTGCCGCTGGTCTCGCTGGTCTACCTGGTCACCGTCGACTGGCGGCTCACGCTCGTCACGCTGATCCCGGTGGCGCTGGCCCTCGCCTTCGTGCCGCTGATGATGACCCCGGCACGGCTGCGCGAACAGCAGGAATTCGACACCGCGATGGGCCGGATCGCCGACGCGGTGGTGGAATTCGTCCAGGGCATCGCGGTGGTCAAGGCCTTCGGCGGCACCGGGCGCGCCCATCACCGGTTCCGCACCGCCGTGGACCGTTTCGTCACCAGCTTCTCGCGGATGGTGCACGGGCTGGCCGGGCCCGCCGCGGCCATGCAGGTGGCGCTGTCGCCGCCGTTCGTGCTGCTGGTCGTGCTCGTCGGCGGGGCCGTGCTGATCACCGGCGGATCGCTGGCCCCGGCGGATCTGCTGCCGTTCCTGCTGCTCGGCCTCGGCCTGACCGCGCCGGTGGCGGCGCTGGGCCACGGCTTCGACGATCTTCAGGCCGCCGGTCGCGCGGTGTCGCGAATCCGGGAGGTGCTGGCGGTGGCACCGCTGCCCGAGCCCGCGCGCCCGGTCGCCCCACACGGTCATCGGGTGGAGCTGCGGGGCGTGCGCTTCGGCTACGACGCCGAGCACGAGGTACTGCGCGGAATCGACCTGGTACTCGAACCGGGCACGGTGACCGCACTGGTCGGGCCGTCCGGCAGCGGGAAATCCACCCTGGTGCGGCTGCTTCCGCGCTTCTTCGACCCGACCCACGGGACCGTGCTGCTCGGCGGCGTCGACCTGCGCGAGGTGGGCAGCGCGGCGCTCTACGAGCGGGTGTCGTTCGTCTTCCAGGACACCACCCTGCTGCGCGCCTCGATCGCCGACAATATCGCCCTGGCCGTCCCGCACGCCGACCGCGCCGAGGTGGTGCGCGCGGCCCGGCTGGCCAATATCCACGACCGGATCCTGCAGCTGCCGCGCGGCTACGAGTCGGTGATCGGCGTCGACGCGGGCCTGTCCGGCGGTGAGGCCCAGCGCGTCTCGCTGGCCCGCGCGCTGCTGGCCGACCGGCCGGTGCTCGTGCTGGACGAGGCGACCTCCTTCGCCGACCCGCAGACCGAACTCGGCGTGCGCCGGGCGCTGGCCGAGCTGACCGGCCGGACGGTACTCGTCATCGCGCACCGCCTGGAGACCATCGCCGACGCCGACACCGTGGTCGTCCTCGACGACGGCGCGATCGTCGAACGGGGCAGGCCCGCCGACCTGCTCGCCGCGGGCGGCCGCTTCGCCGCCTTCTGGGATTCCCACCGCGCGGCGCTCGCCGACGGTGCCGCCGACGACCTGCGAGGAGTCGATCTCCGATGATCCGGATGCTGTTGCGCGTGCTCGGCCCCGAGTACGCCCCACCCGTGCGCCGCACGGTCGCCCTGATGACGATCACCGCCGTCGCCGAGGGCCTGTCCTACGCCCTGCTCGTGCCCATCCTCACCGCCCTGTTCGGCCCCACCCCCGCCGCGGCCCGGCCCTGGCTGATCGCCTTCGGAGCGGCGGTCGCGGTCTACGCGGTGCTGCGTTACCTCAGCGATCGCTCCGGATTCCGGGTCGGCACCACGCTGTTGCGGGGCATGTACGACCGGCTCGGGACGCATCTGGGGAAACTGCCGCTGGGCTGGTACAGCACCGGCCGGGTCGGCGAGGTGTCGGTCTCGGCCAGCCGGGGTGTGCTCGACGCGATGGGTGTGATCGCGCATCTGCTGGCACCGTTCGTCGGCGCGGCGGTCACCCCGGCCACCATCGTGGTGGTGCTGCTGGCCTACGACTGGCGCCTCGGCCTGGCCGCGCTGCTGGCCGCGCCGCTGGTGGCGCTGATCTATCTGCGGGCGGGCAAGGCCACGGCCGACGCCGACGCCGAGCGAGCCGAGCGCGATCACGAGGCCACCGCCCGGGTCGTCGAATACCTCCAGGCCCAGCCGGTCTTGCGAGCCGCCGGACGCACCGGTGAGCGATTCGGCGCCCTCGACGACGCCCTGCGCGGCATCCAGCGCGCGGCCCGCCGGTCGACCCTGGCCGCGCTGCCCGGGGTGGTCGGGCTGGCCCTGGTCGTCCAGGTGGCCTTCACCGGCCTGCTGACCCTGGGCACCTACCTCGCGCTCGGTGGCGCGGTCTCGGCCGCCGAGGTGCTGGCTGTGCTCGTGCTGGCGGCCCGCTGCGCCGACCCGCTGCTCTCGCTGGCCGAGATGGGCGGGCAGCTGCGCGGGGCGCGCGGCGAGCTGACCCGCCTGGACGCGGTCCTGCGCACCGAACCTCTTCCCGAGCCCGCCGAGCCGATCCGCCCGCGCGGCCACGATCTGCGCTTCGACGCCGTCACCTTCCGGCACGGCGACCGCACCGTCGTCGACGAGCTGACCCTGTCGGTGCCCGCCGGGCAGCGGGTCGCCGTCGTCGGCCCCTCCGGCGCGGGCAAGACCACCCTGCTGCAACTGCTCGCGCGCTTCTACGACGTGGACGCGGGCGCGGTCCGGCTGGGCGGGGTGGATGTGCGTTCGATCGGCTCCGCTGACCTGATGGCCCGCATCGCGCTGGTCTTCCAGGACGTCTATCTCTTCGACGGCACCATCGAGGACAATGTGCGCCTCGGCCGCCCCGACGCGACCGAGGCCGAGGTCAGGGCGGCGGCGAGCGCGGCCCGGCTGGACGAGGTGATCGCACGGCTGCCCGGCGGGTGGGCGGCGCAGGTCGGCGAGGGTGGCGCCCTGCTGTCCGGCGGTGAGCGCCAACGGGTCTCGATCGCACGCGCGCTGCTGAAGGACGCGCCCGTTGTGCTGCTCGACGAGGTGACCTCGGCGCTGGACCCGCTCAACGAGGCCGCGGTCCAGCACGGCATCGAGCTGCTCGCGGCGGGCCGCACCGTCGTGACCGTGGCGCACCGCCTGCGCACCGTCCGGCGCGCCGATCAGGTGGTGTTCCTCGACGGCGGCCGCATCGCCGAACAGGGCACCCACGACGAACTGCTCGCGCGCGGCGGCCGCTACGCCGAGTTCTGGGACATCGCCATGGCCCGCTAGGCGCCCGCGGGCACCGGCGAGACCAGCTGGAGCAGATTGCCGCAGGTGTCGTCGCAGACGGCGGTGACGACCGGTCCGCTGACCAGGGGCGCCTGGGTGAACACCACCCCGCGCTCCTGCAGGCGGCGGTACTCGGTCTCGACATCGTCGACCGAGAACGCGATCACCGGAATACCGTCGGCGCTCAGCGCCTTCTTGTACGCCTTGGCCGCCGGATGCTGATCGGGTTCGAGCAGCAGCTGGGTGCCCTCGACGTCGGCGGGCGAGACCAGCGTCAGCCAGTAGTACTCGCCGAGCGGCACTTTGTCCTTGAGCTGGAAACCGAGCACGTCGACGTAGAACTCCAGGGCCCTGTCCTGGTCGTCGACGAACACACTGGTCACACCGATACGGATCATGCGTCCTCCCGGGGAATCGGCCACCGCGCCGGGATCGCCCGCAGGGGCGCGAAATCGGCGTGATGGAGCTTGTCCTGTTCGAGCACACCCAGGTGCTGGGTGATGGTCTGCCGCGACGAGCTGATGTCGTGCCTGGTGACCAGGCTACCTGTCAATCGGCGCCCGAATATCCGGATGCGCCCGCGCGCGACGGTGCGCTACAGTTGCCCGCGCGGCCGAGGGGGAACCGAATACGAGCCGCGCGGAATCCATTCGTGCACAACGGCATCGGGCCGTGCGCTGCACCGGGGAGGTGTGACATGACGAAACTGAACCAGATCATCGCGGTCGAGAAGGGCGTCAAGAGCGGCGCGACCCGCGAGCTCGCCGACAAGCAGGCCCTGCTGGGCAAGCCCACGCTGCTGGCCGGGCTGGCCCGCACGTATCAGCCCAAGGACGAGGAGGGCGAGCAGCTGCCGCCCGAGTCCACCCGCGTGCAGGTGAAGTCCGAGCAGGTGCTGCGCGACACCGCGGCCACCCTCACCCGCCTGTTCGACGTGACCGCCACCAAGGACTGGGCGAACTGCGAGGCCAAGGCGGACGTGACCGTCGACGGCACCACGCTGCTGTCCGCGGTGCCGGTGTCGTACCTGCTGTTCCTGGACAAGCAGCTCACCGACCTGCTCGCCTTCGTCGCCCGCCTGCCGGTGCTCGACGCCGCGGAGAGCTGGTCGTTCGACGACTCCTCCGACACCTGGCGCACCGACGCCGTGCGCACCATCCGCACCAGGAAGGTGCCGCGCAACCACGTCAAGGCCGAGGCCACCGACAAGCACCCCGCCCAGGTGGAGGTGTACTACGAGGACATCGCGGTCGGCTACTGGACCACGGTGAAGTTCTCCGGCGCGCTGCCCGCCCGCCGGGTCAACGAGCTGTCCGCGCGCATCGACAAGCTGCGCCGGGCCGTCCAGTTCGCCCGCGAGGAGGCCAACGGCGCCGAGATCGCCGACCGCCGGGTCGGCGAGGTCGTCTTCGACTACCTGTTCGGCTGACGCCGGACCCACAGACTCCCCTGCTGAGCACAGGGGAATGCGCGCGAGCGCAACCACGCTCAGACTGAAGTTCAGCCTGAATCACACGGTGACAGCGCGGGTTCGAGTCCCGCCCCCGGCACCTACGCCGGGGTAGCCCAGATGGCAGAGGCAGCCGTGACGAATCTCAGACTCTCGCTCCAGCATGAGTATCGGCCCTCCATCATCGCCTCACGAGGAAAGGACGACCCACAGCGACGAACTGCCGGTTCGACTCCGGCCCTTGCAGCCAGTGCGAGGTGGTCCAATGGAACGACGCGTCGTTATGCATCCTGATCCGCTCCCGCGAGCGCGGTGTGCGATCGGAGGGCAACCAGGAGCCCGGGGTCAGGCTACGGCCCCGGGTTCCCCCATGTCATCCCCTTGGCAGCGCTACCTCGGGGTCCAGGCGATCCGGCATCGCGGAACCCTGTGGGACTCGTTCCACGCCGAGGCGCCGCCGAACGCCCGGGGCACGGCGGCGGTGTTGCGGGACGGGTTCGTCGTGGGGTTCGCCAATCCGAAGACCATCGTGTTCCTGGCGGCGCTGCTGCCCCAGTTCGTCGACCCCGCGCGGGGGGCGGTGCCGCAGCAGATGCTGATCCTCGGGCTGTGCATCCCCGCCTTCGGTCTGGTGCTCGACTCGCTCTGGGCGCTGGCCGCCGGATCGGCGCGGACCTGGTTCGCGCGCTCGCCACGCAGGCTCGCGGCGGTCGGGGGGTCCGGCGGGCTCGTCATGATCGGGCTGGGGGCCTCGCTCGCCCTGACCGGGCGCAAGGACTGAGCCGGGGCCTCAGTTGGCGATGGCGGTGAGGTCGGTGAGTTCGGCGGTGAGGTTGGCGCGGGCGCGCTGTTCGTAGCGGTCGAAGGCGAGGGGGGTGCGGTAGAGGCGGGGCTGGCGGATGAGGTTGCGCAGGACCGCGGCGCGGCCCGCGCGGAACAGATCGTCGGGGACGTGGGCGTATTCGGCGCGCACGGCGACGGCGTAGGTGGTGTAGTCCTCGGGGGTGCCGCCCAGGATGGCGAGGTCGGCGTCGCACAGGACCGCGCCGTTGGCGTCGCCCGCCTCGGGGTCGTGGCCGCGGGTGAGTACCACGAGACGGACCACCTCGTTCACCAGTTCCGGTGTGGCGCCGAGGGATTCGAGGATGTCGCGGCCCAGGTCGGCGCTGCGCTCCTCGTTGTCGGCCCGGTCGACTGCGTAGATCGCGTCGTGGAAGAACGCCGCGTACCGCACGGCGGCGATATCGCGTGCGGCGGCGGACAATTCGTCGATCGCGGTCAGCATGTCGCTCAGGTGCGCGCGGGTGTGATATCGCCGGTGCGGCTCGGCGTACCGGGCGATGATCCCGGCCCCGACGGCCGCGGCGTCGGGACCGGCCAGGGCGGTCCAGCGGTCCAGCAGATCCAGCGACGGCAACGACATAGGATCCAGTGTCGGGGCCGATCCCGGCGGCGGCAACCCCCTTTTCCGGGTGTCCCCCACCGCCGCGCGCCGCACGGCTCGCGAAACCCGTTGCCGCGGTACCGGAACCACAGGTCGCGACGCGGCGCGGAATGCCCGGCCCGCGCCGGGCGTTCTCCCCGGACGTGACCGATACCGCAGTGCTCTCCGACGAGCTGAAGGCCTATCTGGACGACGAGCGCGTGTACGCGACCGTCGCGACCCTGGGCGCCAACGGGCACCCCCACCTCACCGTGGTCTGGATCAAACGCGACGGCGACGAGCTGGTGTTCTCCACCACCGTCGACCGCCAGCAGGCCAAGAACCTCGCCCGCGACCCGCGCGTCACCGTCATGGTGAACCCGCCGGACCGCCCGTACCTCTACGCCGAGATCCGCGGCACCGCGTCCACCAGCCCCGACCCGGAGCGGGCCCTGCCGGACGAGATGTCGCTGAAGTACACCGGCAAGCCCTACCGCGAGTTCAACCCGGCCTCGGTGCACGACGGCGAGCGTGTCATCGTGCGGGTCAGCCCGCGCAAGGTCGCCGGGCGCCTCTGAGGTCCGCCGCCCGGCGGGTCAGGCCCGCTGGGCCTCTTCCTGGGCGTGCTGGGCCTGCACCAGCTGCTGCGGGGTGAACCGCAGCGTCAGCGCGACCAGCGCGGCCAGCACCGCCAGCCCCGAGCACACCAGCAGCACCAGGGTGTAGCCGCTGTTGAGCGCGTCGATCTGGGCGGTGGTCATGTCGGCGGCCTTGCCGTCGGTGCCGCCCAGCGACAGCGTGCGCGAGGCCGCGATGGGGCTGAGCAGGCCGATGGCGATCGGCGTGGCCAGGTTCATGAACATCTGCCCGACCGCCGAGAGCGGACCGATATTCGACGGCGGCACCCCCACCAGCACACACAGCGGCGCGAGCACCATCGCCACACCCACGCCGAAGCCGATCACCAGCAGCAGCGGCAGCAGCGTCGTCAGGTACTGCACCTCGCGATCGAGGGTCGAGCCGAACAGCAGACCCGCCGCGAGCACGGTGGCCGCACCCGACAGCAGCCAGCGCGGCGCGACCAGCAGCGCCGCCTTGGAGGCCACCGCGCCACCGGCGCCGATGCCGATGGTGAACGGGATCGAGGCGACACCGGCCTGCAGCGGGCTGTAGCCGAGCACGTTCTGCAGCAGCTGCGCGACGAAGAAGGTCATCGCGCCGAGCACCGCGCCTGCCAGGAAGATCAGCGCGAAGGTGGCCACCCGGTCGCGGGTGTCGAACAGCGACCACGGCAGCAGCGGATCGGACTCGCGGCGCTCGGCCAGCACGAAGACCACCAGCAGCGCGAACCCGCCGATCAGCGAGCCGAGGATGACCGGGCTGCCCCAGCCCATGGCCGGGCCCTCGGTGGCGCCGAAGACGATGGTCGCGCAGGCCAGGGTGCCCAGCACCGCGCCCTTGATGTCGAGCGGGGTGCGGTGGTGGGCGGTGTCGGAGAGCTTGTAGATCGCGCCGAGCACGATCAGCGCGCCGATCGGCACATTGATCAGGAAGATCCAGCGCCAGGAGAACTCGGTGAGCGCCCCGCCGACCACGAGCCCACCGACCGACCCGATGCCGACCATCGAGCCGACGATCGCGATCGCCTGATTGCGCGCGGGCCCCGGCGCGAAAGTGGTCGCTACCAGCGCGAACGCGGTCGGCGCCGCGACGGCCGCCCCGGCGCCCTGCACGGCACGCGCGATCAGCAGCATCGCCTCGCCGGTGGCCAGACCGCAGGCCAGCGAGGCCGCGGTGAACAGCCCGACGCCGTAGATCAGCATGCGCTTGCGCCCGAACGCGTCGCCGAGCCTGCCGCCGAGCAGCATCAGGCCCGCGAAGGTCAGGCCGTAGGAGGTCACCGTCCACGCGCTGCCCGAACTGGACAGCCCCATCTCCTCCTGCAAGCGCGGCAGCGCGAAGATCACGACGGTGCCGTCGAGCACGACCATGAGCTGCAGGCCGCTCAGTACGAGGATGGCGAGGCCGAAGGCCCGCTTCGTCACCGGATACTGCATCGTCGCAGCGGGTTTATCGAGCACAGCGAGGCAGTGTAGTTGGCGCGGCGGCAACGCGAGGGTGCGCGGCCTGGGAAGCTAGTCGAGGCCGAAGCCCGCCGTCGGCCCGATGACGATGATCGCGGGCGGCCGGATGCCCTCGGCCTTGACCGCCGCGGCGACCGTGCCCAGGTCCGCGCGCACCACGCGCTGGGTGCGCAGCGTGCCCTCCTGGATGATCGCGGCGGGTGTCCCGGCCGGGCGGCCGCCGTCGAGCAGGGCGGCGGCGAACTTGTCGATCCGCTCGACCGCCATCATCAGCACCAGGGTGCCGCGCAGCTTCGCCAGCGCGGGCCAGTCGACCAGCGAGTCCGGGTGGTCCGGGGCGACGTGCCCGCTGACGACGACGAATTCGTGGGTGACCCCGCGATGGGTCACCGGGATCCCCGCGGCGCCGGGCACCGAGATCGGGCTGGTGATCCCGGGCACGACGGTCACCGGGATGCCCGCCTCGGCGCAGGCTTCCAGTTCCTCGTAGCCGCGGCCGAAGACATACGGGTCGCCGCCCTTGAGCCGGACCACGAACTTGCCCGCCTTCGCGCCCTCGATGAGGGCCTGGTTGATCGCCTCCTGGGCCATGGACCGGCCGTAGGGGATCTTGGCGGCGTCGATCACCTCGACGTGCGGGCCGAGTTCGGCCAGCAGTTCCGGCGGGGCCAGCCGGTCGGCGACCACCAGGTCGGCGCGGGCCAGCAGCCTGCGGCCGCGCACGGTGATCAGGTCGGGGTCGCCGGGGCCGCCGCCGACCAGCGCGACGCCGGGGGTCACCGGTTCCGAATCGTCGGTCACCACACCCGATTGCAGCGCCTCGAGCAGGCCGTTGCGCACCGCGGCCGAGCGGCGGTGCGCGCCACCGGCCAGCACGCCGAGGGTGAGCCCGTCGTAGCGGGCGGTGGCCGGGGTGACCGCGGTGCCGTCGCGCGCGATATCGGCGCGCACGCAGAAGATCCGCCGGGCACTGGCCTCGGCGACGACCGCGGCATTGGTCGCGGGCTCGTCGGTGCAGGCCATGGCGTACCAGGCGCCGTCGAGATCGCCGTCGGCGTAGTCGCGCAGTTCCACCGCGATCTGTCCCGCGGTGGCCATGCCCTCGACGGCCGGGGTCACCGCGCGACTGACGACGTGGACGTCGGCCCCGGCGGCCACCAGCAGGCCGAGCCTGCGCTGGGCGACGGTCCCGCCACCGACCACGACCACTCTGCGCCCGCGCAGATCGAGTCCCACCAGGTAGTTCGGGTCGCCGGCGGGCGTGGTCGCTGCGGTGTCAGAGGTGTTCGGCACAGTGTCCGAGCCTAGAGCCTGGCGCGCGCGGCACCGAACGCACCCGCCGGGATCCCGCGCCGACACGCCGTCGGGTACCCGGGCGCGCCCGGCCGCGCCGGGCCAGAGTGGACCCATGACAGCGCCCGCCGCCCTGCTCGACATCGCCTACGCGGAAGCCCGGCTCGGGCTGGCCGAGGGCGGTGTACCGATCGGCGCCGCGCTCGTCGGCGCCGACGGCACCGTGCTCGGCCGCGGCCACAACCGCCGCGTCCAGGACGGTGATCCCAGCGCCCACGCCGAGACCGCGGCCTTCCGCGCCGCGGGCCGCCGCCGGGACTACCGCCCGACGATCATGGTGACCACCCTGTCCCCCTGCTGGTTCTGCAGCGGCCTGATCCGCCAGTTCGGGATCGGGACGGTGATCATCGGCGAGGCGCGCACCTTCCACGGCGGGCACGATTGGCTCGCCGAGCACGGCGTGCGGGTGCGCATCCTCGACGACCCGCGCTGCGTGACGCTGATGACCGAGTTCATCGCCGCCCGTCCCGACCTGTGGTTCGAGGACATCGGCCGCACCGACGAGCTGTGAGTCCTCAGCCGCCGGAGTTGGGCGCATTCTGGACCCAGTGGAATCCGGTGCCGCGCAGGGGCAGGCTCTCGTGGTCGAAGCGGGTCAGGCTCACCGCGCCGGGCGCACCGGCGAGGTCGCCGCGCAGGAGTAATCGGTCCTCGGTGGGCCGGTCCACGGCGAAGGTGGCGATCGGCGGCGAATCCGGTTGCCCGGCAGCCGGAATCACCGTGAGGGTGTGGGTGTCCGGGTCGAGAGTGGTCAGGACCGGCACGACGCGGCCGTCCATGTGCTGTACGACCGAGCCCCCGGTGTCCACGATGAGCCGTTGCCAGCGGACCGGGTCGGTGGTCAGCGGCGGCAGTGTTTCGGTGCCGACGGTGTACTCGGTGACGTCCCAGATGCCGTAGAGCTCGGGTTTCGGTGCGCCGCCGCCGTATTCGTGCCAGCTCTCGACACCCATGACCACCAGCCCAGCCGTGATCCACAGGCACAGCGCCAGCTGCACGCCGGTGGCCCACCGATTCGCGCGCGGTGCGGTGAACAGTGCTGGTTGCGTCATCGGTGCCGAATCCCGTTCCAGCACCAGGACGTTCACCAGCCTGCGCGCCTGCGGGGCCAGCAGGACCAGGCTCATCAGCAGCAGGTGCCCGGACAGGATCTTCACCGGCACATCGAAGGTCAGGTTCAGCAGGAACACCTGGGCCATGCTGATCACCGAGAGCATGGCGCCCAGCGTGGCGGTGCGCGGCCAGAACAGCAGCATCCCGGCCAGCACCTCCGCGGCGCCGAGCGCGATCTGGTAGGCGGGCGACGAGCCGACCTGGGTCCACAACATCCCCATCGGGCTCAGGTCACCGACCCGGGAGATCAGGGTGAGCAACCCGGGTTCGGGCATCTGGAGCGGGATCAGTTTGTTGAAACCGTAGAACAGCATCTGCCCGCCGACCGCCAGCCGCAGCCCGGTCAGCGCCCAGGCCGCCAGCCAGGGATAGGCGCGCCTGCGCCGGTCCAGCACCGACCACACCGCCGTGATCACCAGCGCGGCGACCAGCACCAGGCCCAGCTGGATCCAGATGGCGGCCAGGTCGCCGCTGCCGGTCATCACCACCTCTGCGTCCACCCCGAAGACGTGCTCGCCGAGCCAGCCGCTCACCGGTTCCAGCGCGCGGATCTGCCAGACCACCGCCTCCTGGGGCAGCACGGTGGTGAACCACCCGGCGAAGACGAAGGTGATCTGCGCCATCCACACACAGAACAGGCCGAGATAGGCCACAGTGAAACGGAACGCGAGCAGCGCGACCGGATGCCAGGCGGGCGCCGGTGCCGGTGGATCCGTCAGATCGTCGTGCGTCTGCTCCGCGGTCGCCGTCGTCACCCGGTACCTCCCCATCGAGATCGATTGCCACCGAAGCTAATCGGTGGCAACGACGGGCACATCGGGGATCTCCCCCATCTTCTCGGTGTCAACCCTGAATCCCACTCACCGACGCCCGGCTTACATTCCGGCCGGTCTTCCGGTAGGCCGATATCGAAACGCGTTTCATCTCGCCGACAGGGGTAACTCACATATGTCCGATGATCCGGACCTCACCGCGCAGCAGTCGCTCACGGTCACCGAGCGCGATCTCGACCAGCTCGCCGAGCAGCTGTCGCAGTGGCTGTCCGGCCGGGTGGGTGCGGACGCGCCGCCCAAGGTCGGCAATCTGAGCAAGCCGTCGACCGGCGGGATGTCGAGCACCACCATCCTCTTCGACGCCGAGTGGACCGCCGGTGGTGTGGCCGACGGCGGGTCTTTCGTGGCGCGGATGGCGCCCGAGGACGGCTCGTTCCCGGTGTTCCAGTCCTACGACCTGCCGCTGCAGTACCAGGTGATGTCCGGGGTGGCCGAGGCCTCCGAGGTCGCGGTGCCGCCGCTGCGCTGGCTCGAACTCGACGAGTCCGTGTTCGGCACCCCGTTCTTCGTGATGGAGAAGGTCGAGGGCCGGGTGCCCGCCGACAATCCGCCCTACGTGTTCTTCGGCTGGGTGTTCGACGCGACCGTCGACGAACGCGCGCTGATCGCCGACGCGACGGTCGAGACCATCGCCCGGGTGCACGCCATCGACGACGTGGCCGCGCGTTTCCCGCTGCTCACCGGCGAGGGTTCGGCGCTGCGCAGGCACTTCCAGGCCCAGCGCGACTGGTACGCCTGGGCGCTGACCGACGACGGCGTGCGCATCCCGCTGATCGAGCGCGCCTTCGACTGGCTCGAGGCGCACTGGCCCGCCGAGACCGGCCCCGAGGTGCTGAACTGGGGCGACGCGCGCCCCGGCAACATCCTGTTCGACGGCTTCACCCCGGCGGCGGTGCTGGACTGGGAGATGGCCACGCTGGGCCCGCGCGAGCTGGATCTGGGCTGGGTGATCTTCATCCACCGCTTCTTCCAGGACATCGCCACCCGCTTCGACCAGCCCGGCCTGCCGGATTTCCTGCGCAAGGACGCCGTGGTCGCCAAGTACCAGGAGCTGACCGGGCACACCGTCGGTGACCTGGACTTCTACATCGTCTACGCGGCGCTGCGGCACGCCATCGTGATGGCCCGGATCAAGCGGCGGATGATCCACTTCGGCGAGGACACCGTGCCCGCCGAACTCGACGACTACGTGATGCACCGCCTCAGCCTCGAGGCGCTGCTCGACGGTACCTACGAGTGGGACTGAGGAGCTTCGACCATGGCGATCATGCCGGTACCCCTGGACGAATACCCTGTCCACCAGACCCCGCTGTCACTGGCCCGGGTGGCCACCAGCGACCGTAATTTCTACGACCGCTACTACTTCAACGCCTTCGACCCGGCCGGTGACACCATGCTCATCACCGGGTTCGGCGTGTACCCGAACCTGGGTGTGGTCGACGCGTTCGCCACCGCCCGCCACGGCGACACCCAGCGCGCGGTGCGCTTCTCCGACGCGCTGACCTCCCGCGATCTGACCACGCGCGTGGGCGGTTACCGGATCGAGGTGCTCGAGCCGCTGCGCGAGCTGCGGGTGATCTGCGAGCACGACGACCTGAACTTCGATCTCACCTGGACCGGTGCGCAGGACGCGGTGCAGGAGCAGCCGCACCTGATCCTGTCCGGCACCCGGCCGATCATCGAGGCCTCCCGGTTCGCCCAATTGGGTTCGTGGGAAGGGACTCTCGCCGTCGACGGGCGCGACTACACCGTCGATCCGGCGGTCTGGACCGGCAGCCGGGACCGTTCGTGGGGCATCCGGCCCTCGGGCGAGCCGGAGCCGGCGGGCCGTCCCCCGGCCGGTGGCATGGGCGGGTTCTGGTGGCTGTACGCGCCGCTGCGGTTCCCGGAGTTCTCGATCGTGGTGATCGTGCAGGAGGAGCCCGACGGCACCCGCACGCTCAACAACGCGGTGCGGATCTGGAACGACGGCCGCAAGGAACAGCTGGGCTGGCCGCGCATGCACTGGAGCTACGAATCCGGTACCCGGCACCCCAAGTCGGTGCGGCTGGATCTGACCACCCCCGACGGCAAGCCCCTGGAAGTCGAGATCGAGTCGCGCCCCGGCATCGCCCTGCACGTGGGCTGCGGCTACGGCGCCGACCCCGACTGGACGCACGGCCGCTGGATGGGCGAGAACTGGTCGCTGTCGAGCTCCTACGACCTCACCGACCCCGCGATCATCGGCCGCACCCCGTACGGCGTGATCGACCACATCGGCTACGCCCGCTGCGGCGACGCCGAAGGCTGGGGCCTGTTCGAGCACGCCTCGATGGGCCGCCACGACCCCACCGGTTTCGCCGATTGGTCCTCGGTCGCCCCCTGACGACCGAGACCGCTCCGGTGAGAGGAAAGGCGCCGCCGCGACAACGAGGTCGCGGCGGCTCCGATTTCCCTGCCGGTATCGCTAAGCGGCCGTGGCGAAGTCGGCCAGCAGCGACGGCACGGCGGCATCGAATCCGGCGACGTCGAGCATGCCCGCGTCGTCCGGGTCGGCGATGCTGAACTTCGTCGCCGTCATCCCGACGACCACCAGCTTGGCGCGCGGGTTCACCTCGCGGCGATAGCGCGCCAGCGCCTGGTGCGGGTGCACCGAGCCCGCCCAGGTCTCGTTGTCGGTGTACACCGAGAACACGTCGACCTCGATGCCCTTGTCCAGCGCGTGCAGGATGGGCAGCGAGCAGTCGGTACCCCCGAACGGCAGACCCGAGACGGTACGCACGGCATCGTCGAGCCGCTGCCGTGGCGAGATCGCCAGCTCGGTGAGCCCCTCGGCGCCCTGCCAGCCCTTGCCCGCCGAGGTGAACCCGACGATCTGGTGCCTAGGTTCGATACGGGCGGTGACCAGCGCGAGCGCGGCCGAGGCTTCGCGCGCGCTGAGCGGCAGGCCGGAGATCGCGCTCACCATCGAGCCGGAGACGTCCAGCGCCAGCAGGTGCCGCAGGCCCGTCGCCTCGACCGTCCCGAAGGCGGCGTAGAACGCGGCGTCGAGGGCTTCGACGACCGGGGCCGAGGGCGTCCAGGTGCCCGATCCCCGGGCCGACCGCCCACTCGCGTAGGTGCGCTGGGCGATCAGCGCCGCGACCGGGTGCACGCGGGCCTTGCGCAGCCGGTCCAGGTCGGTCAGCTGCGCGCAGACCGCCGCGGTGCGCGAGCCGAGCGGGTCGAGCAGACCCAGCCGGGTCAGGCGCGGCAGCTGACGCAGCAGCGCCGTCTGCGGAAGTCCGTTGTCCAGCAGCGCTTCCCACACCGGCGCGGAGTTCAGCGCGGCGTCGGGCAGCATCTCCCAGCTCAGCCGGTACTCGCGGACCAGCTCGGGCACCTGGGCGACCGGCGCGCTCTGGGCACGCTGGAAGCCGTCGACGAGGGCGAGCCCGTCCAGAGTCGGGGCGCGCCCGCAGATCCAGTCGAACAGGCGGCTCCGCTCGTCCTCGGTGGTCGCCGGGTGCGCCAGGCGGAGCAGGTCGCGGTGCGACCAGCCTTCCCGCTGCCGATACTTGACCACCTGGAAAGCCAGGGCGTCGACCGGCTTGTCGAGGTACCAGTTCACGACCGCCCGCTGGAGTCCACGACCCCAGCCCCGGAACTGCTCGGCGTAGCCGGCGAACAGGAACAGGTGGGTGCCGGTGCGCGCGACCAGCGGCAGCGCGGCCAGGGCGGCGCGGCGGCCGTCGAGGTCGCCGACCGAGGCGGCGGCGGCCAGGGCGAACAGGGCCGGGTTGGCGCGCGGCGCCCGGCCGGAGGTCGAGATCTCGACGATCTCGCGCACCAGGTCGGCGGTGTGCTCGCGCGCGTACCCGAGCACGAATGCGGCGTTGTCGGCGGTCAGCGTGGCGGCGCTGACGTAGTACGTTCCGGATTCCGTGCCGAGGGTCAGGAAACGGCGCAGGCGCGCCCGCGGGGTGATCTCGAAGACGAAGCCGCCCGCGTCACCGCGCACCTGCCGGGGATCGGCGGGCGAGGTCTGCGGTGTACCGCGACGAGAAATGCGCGACAGAATGTTCATTGTTCCCCCTCCGATGCGTCGACCGGCGTTGAAGTCTCGGCCCCGGAACCCACCGGGACATGGCTGCGGTAGCGAGCGGACGGACGTGTGTGTTCGGCCGAATACGGAAATCGCTTTCCGTCGCGAGAGTCGAACCCGCTCGACCCGAGGGTCTTTGCCAGATAACCGACCGAATCCGGTCCGTCCTGCTCGTCTACCGGTGCAGCGGCGCGGCGGGCGTGTGTGTCCGACCGGAAGGCGCTCTACCGGACTGAGCTACCGCCACCTCGCGATGGCGGGCAGGATTCGAACCTGCGACATCCCCGTCTGAATCGGTAACCGATCGAATCCGGTCCGCCGTGCCGACTGCTGAGGAGAACGGTACTGCGCGGCACCGATTCTGCCCACCGAATTAATTCCGGGCCTCGTCCGCGGTGGCCACCGCGACGACGATCCCCTCGACAACTGTTCTCCCCCCGAGGAGTTCACCACCGGCGAGCAGCGCCGCCGCTTCGGCCACGCTGCCCGCGCCGATCGCGCGCGCGGTCCGCGCCGATCGATGCCGGACCTCGACCGCCGCCAGCTGCGCCGGGGTGAAGGTCACCAGTTCAGCCGTCAGGATGTCGGCGGCGGCGCGGATTCCGGTGTCGTCCGCGCGCCGGTCGAGGGTGGCCAGCACGACGATCCGGGCATCGACGACCACCGCGTCGATCGCGCGGAGAATCCGGTGCGATTCGGTACCCGGCCGGAGCCCGAGACCGACCACCACGCTCTGTTGCCCCGGGACCGTCGAGCCGCTCGCCCCGACGCCGGGTGCCTGCTCGGTCACGCCGGGTTCCGGACCGGGGCCCAGGGTCGTCAACGCCGGTCGAAGCGCCGGGCGGCGTCGACGAAACGGGCGATGGCGTCGGGGTTTCCGGCCGGGTGGGTGTGCAGGTAGGAGGCGTGGACCTGGCGGACCACGGCGCCTTCGGACATCGAGCCGGGGGCACGCCAGCCCCAGGCGGCGGGCTCCGGACCGGTGCGGACCAGGCGGGTGCGGTGGAATTCGTGGCCGCGGACCCGGGCTCCGGCGCGCCAGAGGGCGGAGTCGTGCAGGGCGACGGCGTCGCGGTAGCCGAGGGTGAGGCGGGGGCCGAATTCGGCGGTGGCGTCGAGGATTCCGGCCATGGGGTGGCCGTCGAGCGAGGTGGTCAGGTAGAGCAGGCCCGCGCATTCGGCGTGGATGGGCAGGTCACGGGCGGCGGCGTCGGCGATCTCGGCGCGCAGCTGTTCGTTGGCCGAGAGCGCGCCCGCGTGTTCTTCGGGAAATCCGCCCGGGAGCACCAATCCCGCGGTGCCCGAGGGCAGTTCGTCGTGCAGGGGGTCGAAGACGGCGACCTCGGCGCCCGCGGCCAGCAGCAGTTCGCGGTGTTCGGCGTAGCCGAAGGTGAACGCGGGGCCACCGGCCATGGCGATCACCGGCTTCCCCGCGGTGTGCTCTGGCATGACGACCAGGGGCTTCGGCGCCTCGTGGAAGACGGGAGCCTCCATGGTGGCGGTCGGTGGCGCGTCCATCGCCGGGGTGCCCGCCACGACGGTGAGCGGCTTCCCCGGGTCCGCGGCCACGGGTTCGTCCGCGACGGGCGGCGGGGTGCCGATGGTGGGCGCGGTGGCTTCGGCGAGGGCGGCCAGTTCCGTCGCCGGGTCCCAGGCGGGGCCCTGGACCGAGCCACCCGCGAGGGCGACGACAGCGCCGAGGTCGACGTGGGCGGCGACGAGTTCGGTCATGGCGTCGACGGCGTCGACGGCGGCCCGGCCGTGTTCGACGGCGGGGATGAGGCCGAGGTGGCGGGAGGGGACCTCCAGTTCGGCCATGCGGGGCAGCGCCCCCAGCACAGGCAGGCCGACGCGGTCGCAGGCGGCGCGCAGGACCTGTTCGTGGCGTTCGCTGCCGACGCGGTTGAGGATCACTCCGCCAAGCCGCACCGAGGCGTCGAAGGTGGCGAAACCGTGCAGCAGGGCGGCCAGGCTCTGGGAGTGGCCGCGCGCGTCGACCACCAGCACCACCGGCGCGCCGAGCAGCCCGGCCACCTGGGCGGTGGAGCCCTCGGCCACGGCCTCGACGCGCTGTTCGTCGATGCGCCCGTCGAACAGGCCCATCACGCCCTCGACCACGGCGATATCGCAGCCGCGCGCACCGTGCCGGTACAGCGGCAGCACGCGGTCCTGCCCCACCAGCACCGGGTCGAGATTGCGGCCGGGGCGGCCCGCGGCGAGCCCGTGATAGCCGGGGTCGATGTAGTCGGGGCCGACCTTGAACGGCGCCACCCGGTGACCCGCTCGCCGCAGCGCGCCGATCAGCCCCGTGGCGAGGGTGGTCTTGCCGCTGCCCGACGCGGGAGCGGCGATCACCACGGCGGGTGCGCTCACCACAGCGTCCCATCCGCGCCGCACCGGTCGGCGAACCGCGCGGCCATGTCGGCGGGCCGCGCCGGGGCGGACCCGGCGGCGGCGGTCCGCGGCCCGGCGACGCTCACCATTCGATGCCGCGCTGGCCTTTACGGCCCGCGTCCATGGGGTGCTTGACCTTGGTCATCTCGGTGACCAGGTCGGCGGCATCAATGAGGGCCTGCGGGGCGTCGCGGCCGGTGATCACCACGTGCTGGTTGCCGGGGCGGTTCGTCAGGGTCTCGACCACCTCGTCGATATCCACCCAGCCCCATTTGAGGGGGTAGGTGAATTCGTCGAGCACGTAGAAGCGGTGCTGTTCGGCGGCGATCCGGCGGGCGATCTCCTGCCAGCCCGCCAGTGCGGCGGCGGCGTGGTCCTCCTCGGTGCCGTGCTTGCGGGTCCAGGACCAGCCCTCGCCCATCTTGTGCCACTCCACCGCGCCGCCTGCCCCGGTCTCCTCGTGCAGGGTGCCGAGGGTGCGGAAGGCGGCTTCCTCGCCGACCTTCCATTTGGCGCTCTTCACGAACTGGAAGACGGCCACGTCGAAGCCCTGGTTCCAGGCCCGCAGCGCCATCCCGAACGCGGCGGTGGACTTGCCCTTACCCGGGCCCGTGTGCACCGCAAGCACCGGCTGGTTGCGTCGCTGCCGGGTGGTCAGCCCGTCCTCGGGGACGACCTCCGGAACACCTTTGGGCACAGGGAACTCCTCTTCTCGGCGCACTGCCACGCTGCTGTCGGCCAACCGGTACCGGCTACCGATCCTGCCCTCTTTCTATCAGGGCACGACCGGTGCCCCCGCTCGCGCGCCCACCCTGTCCAGCGGGCTCAGCCCACCCCGTACGCGGTCCGGTCTCCTCAGGCCGCGCGGGGGGTGGACGCGCGCGCCGAGCCCCGGACGACGTCGGCGACGGTCTCGCCGGTGAGTTCGTCCAGGCGCAGGTAGCGGGCGCGCAGGTCGCGGGAGAGTTCAGCGGCGAGGCCGAGGCGGATCATGCCGCGTTCGCAGTCGATGACCATGGCGGTGTGGCCTTCTCCGGCGAGCAGACGGGCGGCGGCGCGGGCGCGGGGCAGCGGGTCGGTGCCGCCGGTGGCGCGGCCGTCGGTGAGCAGCACGAGCATCGGGCGGCGGCGCGGGTCGCGGACGTGTTCGCGGGCGATCACCTCGCGGGCCTTCAGCAGCCCGGCCGCGAGGGGGGTCTTGCCGCCGGTGCGCAGCCCGGCCAGGCGGCGCACGGCGATGTCGACCGAGGAGGTGGGCGGCAGCACGAGTTCGGCCTCGCTGCCGCGCACGCTGATCACGGCGACCTTGTCGCGGCGCTGGTAGGCGTCGCGCAGCAGGGTGACGATGGCGCCGGTGACGGCGGTGAGCCGGTCGCGCGCGGCCATCGAGCCGGAAGCGTCGACCACGAAGACGACCAGGTTCCCTTCGCGCCCTTCGCGATACGCGCCACGCAGATCCTCGGCCGCCAGCGCCAGCGGACCGCTGAGGCGGCCGCGCTCGAATTGCCGTGGCGCCGCGGCGAAGACGGTGCCGAGCAGGTGCAGGCCGGTCGAGGTGTCGGTGCTGGGACGGACCATCCGGCCGGTGCGGGTCTGCGCGCGCGAGCGGCGGCCGGGGGCGCCTTCGCCGATACCGGGGACCTCCCAGCGCGGGACGGCCTTGTTCACGGAACCCGGTGTGCCCGAGGTGCTTTCGGCGGCTGGCCGGGAGCCACCGCGGGGGCCGCCGCCCTGCGGGCCGTCGTCGTCGGGGCCGTCGGGACCGCCGTCGTCAGGGCCATTCGGGCCGCCGTCGTCGAGATCATCCGAGCCGCGGTCGTCCGGGCCACCCTGGGGGCCGTGGTCGTCGGTGCTGTGACCGGCCGGTCCGCCGTCGTCGGGTTGCCGAGTCGCGTCGGCCGCGCTGTTACCGCCCTGCCCGTCCGGCTGCGAGCCGTCCTGTCCGTCACGGCCCTGGGCCCCACCGGACTGCTCGCCGTCCGGACCGGTTCCATCCTGCCCCGGATCGGCGCCCTCGAGCGCGATCTCGTCGAATCCTTCGGCGGTGGCGGCGTGTTCGACCTCGTCGGCCGCCGCCTGCATCGCCTCGTCGAGCTGTTCGTCGCTGATTCCCGGCTCGTCGAACGGATCGCGGCGGCGCCGATGCGGCAGCGCCAGCTGGGCGGCCACGCGGACATCGTCCTCCGTGACGCGGTCGCGCCCCTGCCACGCGGCATGCGCGGTGGCGGTCCGGGCGACGACCAGATCGGCACGCATGCCGTCCACGTCGAAGGCCGCGCACAAGGCCGCGATCCGGCGCAGTTCGGCATTGTCGAGCCCGACCTCGGGCAGCCGGTCGCGGGCGGTCAGAATGCGTTCGGCGACAGCGCGATCGGCGTCGAGGTACCGGGCGGCGAACCCGGCCGGGTCGGCTTCGTAGTCCAGCCGCCTGCGGATCACCGCCATGCGGGTGTCGACCTCGCGGGAGGCGGCCACGTCGACGGCGAGACCGAAGCGGTCCAGCAATTGCGGGCGCAGCTCGCCCTCTTCGGGGTTCATGGTGCCGACCAGGACGAACCGCGCCGGATGCGAATGCGAGACCCCGTCGCGTTCGACATGCACCCGGCCCATGGCAGCCGCGTCGAGCAGCACGTCGACCAGGTGGTCGTGCAGCAGGTTCACCTCGTCGACGTAGAGCACGCCGTGGTGGGCCGCGGCCAGCAGACCGGGCCGGAAGGCCTGTTCGCCGTCACGCAGGACACGCTCGAGATCCAGCGAGCCGACCACGCGGTCCTCGGTGGCGCCGACCGGCAGCTCCACCAGCCGGGCGGGCCGGGCCCCGGTCTCGTCGACCACCGGCGGCAGCAGCTGCGCCAGCGCGCGCACCACGGTCGACTTGGCGGTGCCCTTCTCACCGCGCACCAGCACACCGCCGATGCCGGGGTGCACCGCCGACAAGATCAACGCCAGTTGCAGCTGTTCCTGCCCCACGACCGCGGAGAAGGGAAAGCCCGCCTCACCGACCGATCGGGCGGCAGCGTGCGGACCAGCGGCGACATCAGCGAAACCAGGCACGCCTCAACTCTAGGCCCGGCCCCGCCACGCTGTGCCGCCGGGCATCGGCCCACGATCGTCCGCTCCCCCGGCCGCCCGGCGGCGGTCGCGGTACGGACCATCGCGCCGTCAGCCTCGGCGCATGGGGGTGTGCGGGATGCCGTCGTCGAGGAATTCCGGTCCGTCGACAGCGAATCCGTAGCGGGCGTACATGTCGACCAGGTGCGATTGGGCATCCAATCGCACTGTCGCCGTGCCGGTTTCGGTGAGGGCGGCACGCATCAGCCGGGTGGTGTGGCCGAGTCCACGAGCGGACGGGGCCAGGCACACCCGGCCGATGCGGTAACCGGAATCTTCCGCGAGCAGGCGCAGGGTGCCGACGATCGCGTCGTCGTCGGCCAGCCAGAAATGCCGGGTCGAGGCCAGCAGGTCACGCCCGTCCAGTTCGGGATAGGCGCACGCCTGCTCGACGACGAAGACGTCCACGCGCAGGCGCAGCAGGGCGTAGAGGGTGGTGGCGTCGAGGTCGGCCGCCCAACGGCGGCGCAGCGTGACCGTCGACGCCACCGGCTCACACCTGGGCGTAGGTGGCGGCTTCCGGCTGCGCGGTGGCGACGGGGCCGTCCAGCTTCAGCGACTTGTTCGTCCAGTCCCAGACCTCCTGGAACAGGGCCTGGTTCTCCGACAGCTTCTGGCCCAGCGAGGGGATCAGCTGCTTCAGCTGCGGGGTCCACTCGGCGTACTCACGCGGGAAGCAGCGCTGCATGACGTCGAGCATGGCGGTGACACAGGTCGAGGCGCCCGGCGAGGCACCGAGCAGACCGGCGATGGTGCCGTCCTGGGCGGAGATGACCGCGGTGCCGAACTCGAGCACGCCGCCCGCGCCCTTCTTGCGGATGACCTGCACGCGCTGACCGGCGGTGATCAGCTCCCAGTCGCGGCCCTCGGCGCGCGGCAGGAACTCCTCGAGCACGCCGACCTTGCCGTTCTGCGACTTGAGCAGCTCGGTGATCAGGTACTTGGTCAGGCCCATCTCGGTGAGGCCGACGCCGACCAGCGAGCCGATATTGTTCGGCTTGATCGACTTGAACAGGTCGGCGTTGGAGCCGTCTTTGAGGAACTTGGGGGTCCAGCCCGCGTAGGGGCCGAACAGCAGGCCCTTCTGGCCGTTGATGACGCGGGTGTCCAGGTGCGGCACCGACATAGGCGGCGCGCCGACGGCGGCCTTGCCGTACACCTTGGCCTCGTGCGCGGCGATCAGCTCGGGGTTGGTCGAGCGCAGGAACTGGCCGGAGATCGGGAAGCCACCGAAGCCCTTGGCCTCCTTGATGCCGGACTTCTGCAGCAGCGGCAGCGCGCCACCACCGGCGCCGACGAAGACGAACTTCGCGTTGACGGTGCGCGACTTGAAGGTGCGCAGGTTGCGCACGGTGACGTTCCAGGAGCCGTCGGACTGCTTGTCCAGGTCGCGGACCTCGGTGCCGAAGGCGATCTCGCCGCCGGAGTAGCCGATGTAGGCCAGCAGCTGCTTGGTGAGCGCGCCGAAATCGATGTCGGTGCCGCCGTCGGTCCAGTTCAGCGCGATCGGGTCGGTGAAGTCACGGCCCTTGGCCATCAGCGGCAGGCGCGCGGCGAACTCGTCGGGGCGGTCGATGTACTCCATGCCGCGGAACAGCGGGTGCGGGGCCAGCGCCTCGTAGCGCTTGCGCAGGTACTCGACGTTGGCGGCGCCGTGCACGAAGCTCACGTGCGGGATGGGGTTGATGAAGCCGGACGGGTCGCCGAGGAACCCGGCGTCGACGCCGGAGGCCCAGAACTGACGCGAGACCTGGAAGCGCTCGTTGATGTCGACGGCCTTGCCGATGTCGACCGAGCCGTCGGGGTTCTGCGGGCTGTAGTTCAGCTCGCACAGCGCCGAGTGACCGGTACCGGCGTTGTTCCACGGATCGCTGCTCTCCGCGGCGGCGGCGTCGAGCCGCTCGAACACCGAGATCGACCACTCGGGCTGCAGCTGCCGCAGCAGCGCGCCCAGCGTGGCACTCATGATGCCTGCGCCGATGAGTACTACATCGGTCTTTTCAGTCTTCGCAGCGTTCGACACGGGTACTTCGACTTCCTTGTCCTTCTCAGCTACCCACCGGCGGGTGAGTCGGCTTGGGCGCGGGCGCTTCGGTTTGGGTGACGCGACTCGCGGTGAGTCGCCGGGGGGTAGGTTACCCGTCGTTCACCTAAGGCCAATTGTGCACCTCAGCCCTCCGGAGTTCTGCAACCGACCTCCCGAATGTGACGTAAACCAACGCTGCACGTCGCGACGACCGCGCGATAGATTGAGCGGTGTGACGAACGAAACCCTCGGCACCGCCGATCGGACCGACGAGCAGTGGCAATCCGACGTACTCGGCACCGGCTACCAGCAGCGCACGCTGCCGCTGGGACCCGACCCCGACGGTGAGGGCGAGGTGGTGGCCACCCTGGTGCGCTATCGACCGGCGAACGACGCCCCCGCCACGGAGCCGACGGTGCTCTATCTGCACGGCTTCACCGACTACTTCTTCCAGGAACACGTGGCCGAGCACTTCGCGGCCCGCGGCCACCGCTTCTACGCCCTGGACCTGCGCAAGTGCGGGCGCTCCCGGCGAGCCGGGCAGAGCGCGCACTTCGTCAGCGATCTGTCGCTCTACGACGCCGAACTGAACGAGGCGCTGCGGATCGCGCGCGCCGAGACCGGGCGCGATGTGCTGATCGTGGCGCATTCGACCGGTGGCCTGGTGGCGCCGCTGTGGCTGGACCGGCTGGAGGCCGCGGGCGGCTCGGCCGCGGCGGGCGTGGTCGGGGTGGTGCTCAACAGTCCCTGGTTCGATCTGCAGGGTCCGGCGTACTACCGCACCGTCGGCACGCCGATCATCAATGCCGTCGGCCGGTTGCGCGCGTTCGCCGAGCTGCCGGGCATGGGCGTGAGCACCGCCTACGGCGAGAGCCTGCACCACACCCGGGCAGGCGAGTGGGACTACGACCTGGACTGGAAGCCGCTGGCGGGCGAGCCGGTGCGGCTGGGCTGGCTGCGCGCCATCCGGCGCGGACAGGCGCGGCTGCACCAGGGGCTGGCGATCGGCGTGCCCGCGCTGATCCTGCGCTCGCGGATCAGCAAGTTCGCCCGCGCGCACAGCCCCGCTGTGGACGTGGCCGACGCGGTGCTCGACGTCAAGCAGATCCAGCGCTGGGCGGGCTGCCTGGGCGAGCGCACCACGATCATCCCGATCGACGGCGCCCGCCACGACGTGTTCCTGTCCGCGGAACCGGTGCGCGCCAACGCGTTCGCCGAAACCGACAACTGGCTCGACTGGCTGGCGACGTACCGGAAGCCCTAGCCCGCTACCAGAGGCTGGTGCGGAGCACGATCTCGGTGGCCAGCTCGTGCGCGCCTTCGGTGGCGACGTTGTCGACCTCGAGCGGGACCACCCGGAACTCGCCGTAGACGTAGCGACCGGAGGCGTCGGCGGTGGCGCGCGGCAGGCTCTTGGTCACCAGCATGGTGACCGGCAGCTCCAGCGGCGGGCAGGTGGCATCGGTCACCGCGCCCGCCGCGTCGGGCACCGCGGGATGCCCGTGATCGGCGACGACGAGGCTCATGAACCGGCCGAACCGGCCCGCGCACACCCGCCAGGCCAGCGCGGCGCCCGCGCCCCGGCCCGCGACATTGACGTACGGCAGCTCGAGCGCGTCGAGAATGGCGTGCACCCCGGCCGGATCCAGTCCGGTGACCGACTCCACGACGACGGTCTGCAGATCGGATTCGTGCAGCCGCGCGCACACCTGGTCGAACACGTCGGCAGGGTCGTCCGCGTCGGGAAGCAACAGCACATTGTGCCGCGAAGACGGGCCGTCCACCCGCACTGTCCAGGCCTGGTCACCGACCGTGATCTGCCGAGATTTCATGCCGGTGTACGGTACACGGCCGGGCTGAACACGGCAGCTCGTTCCGCTCCGCCCCGCCGGTCCGTTCCACCCCGTGTCCTGCGGTTTCCCCACCGGAGAGGCCCGAATTGACAGACCTGTCACAGCCTCGGGGCGGCGGCGGTGAGCAGAGACGGCGCACACAGCACGGACCGGCGCGCCGGACGGGTCAGGACCGCATCCGGTCGAAGCACTCCTGGGTCCATCCGGTGGTGCCGTCGGTGTAGAAGGTGGTCCCGTACTTCGTGCACACCCGGTTCGCCGCAGCGCTCGACGGTCTTGCCCGCCGCCCGGCACGCCATCGGTGCCGCCGTCGAGCTCGAACTCGGCGGTCACGCTCTGCCCGGTGCCGACAGCGCCCGGCCCGTCGACTACCGGGTCAGGCCGGAGCGGATGGTCGGCCGGACCGGCGCGCCCTGGGCGATCAGGGTGTCGAGGGCGGCGAGGTCGAGGTGGGACTCGACAAGATCCGCCAGGAGGTCGAGTTGGGCGGTGCGGGTGGCGGCGACGGAGGTGGCCGGGGACACGGTGAAGCCGGTACGGCCCGCGCGTGCGGCGACCTCGGTGAGCCAGTGGCGGCGGAACTCGTCGGATTCGAGCAGGCCGTGGACGTGGGTGCCCCAGATCGCCGCGCGCGCACTGCCTTCGGGCTCGCCGTCGATGGTGAGCCAGGCAGGGTCGCCGGTGCGCCGGACACGGCCGTGGTGAATCTCGTAGCCGTGGACGGGGATCTCGCCCGCGTGCCCGGTGACCTGGCGGGCGATCTTGGGGTCGGCGAATTCGATGTCCAGATCGAGGAGGCCGAGGCCGTCCGCGATCCACGGGTGCCCGGCGGAGGCACCGTCGCGGTGGGGTGCGTCGAGGAACTGCCGATCCTGCGGCGGCGTGCCGTCGGCCGCGGCCCCCATGGCGGCGCTGGGCCGTGCGGCGGAGTACTCGATGCCGTCGACAATGCGGCGGCCGAGCATCTGGTAGCCGCCGCAGATACCCAGGATCGGTCGCCCGGTGGCGGCGCGGGCGTGCAGGGCCGCATCGATTCCTTTGGCGCGCAACCATTCCAGGTCCGAGATCGTGGCTTTGGAGCCGGGGAGGACGACCAGGTCGGCGGTGGTGAGCTGGTCGGGGCCGTCGGCCCAGCGGACGGCGACGCCGGGTTCGCAGGCGAGGGCTTCGATGTCGGTGGAGTTGGAGATGCGGGGCAGGCGGACGGCGGCCACGGTGAGCCATTCGCTGCCGTGCGGGGGGCCGGGGCGGCCGACGGGGGTGCCCGCGACGGTGCCGAGGGAGTCTTCGGCGTCGAGCCAGAGGTCATCGGCGAAGGGCAGGACGCCGAGGGTGGGGCGGCCGGTGCGGGCGGCGAGCTGGTCGAGGCCGGGTTGCAGCAGGGCGACATCACCGCGGAACTTGTTGACGATGAAGCCCGAAATGAGCTGCTGGTCTTCGGGTTCCAGCACGGCGACCGTGCCGAACAGGTGTGCCAGCACTCCCCCACGATCGATATCGCCGACAACGAGAACGGGCAGATCCGCCGCCCGCGCCAGACCCATGTTCGCCAGATCCGTTGCCCGCAGGTTGATCTCGGCGGGCGACCCGGCACCCTCACAGATCACCACATCGAATTCGGCGCGCAGCGAGGCGAGTTCGGCCGCGACCACCTCGCGCAACTGCTGCCGCCGGGTGAAATAGTCACGCGCCCCGACGGTTCCGACCGCCTTGCCCCGGACCACCAGCTGCGAACGCCGATCGCTACCGGGCTTGAGCAGCACCGGGTTGAACCGCACGCTCGGCTCGAGCCCACAGGCTCGCGCTTGGAGAGCCTGCGCGCGGCCGATCTCCCCGCCGTCGAGGGTGACGACGGAGTTGTTGGACATGTTCTGCGCCTTGAACGGCGCCACCCGTACTCCGCGCCGCGCCAGCATCCGGCAGATTCCGGCCACGACAACGCTTTTCCCGGCGTCGGAGGTGGTGCCCGCGATCAGCAGCGCACCGCGCAACGCGGCCCCGCTCACGGCAGGGTGAGGATTTCCGCGCCCGTCTCGGTGACCACCAGGGTGTGCTCGAACTGGGCGGTCCACTTGCGGTCCTTGGTGACCACGGTCCAGCCGTCGTCCCAGATGTCGTAGTCGATGCCGCCGAGGTTGATCATCGGCTCGATGGTGAAGGTCATGCCCGGCTCGATGACGGACTCGATGTTCGGCTGGTCGTAGTGCAGGATCACCAGGCCGCTGTGGAAGGTGGGGCCCACACCGTGGCCGGTGAAGTCGCGGACCACGCCGTAGCCGAAGCGGTTGGCGTAGGCCTCGATGACCCGGCCGATCACATTGAGCGCCCGGCCCGGCTTGACCGCCTTGATGGCCCGGTTGGTGGCCTCCTCGGTGCGCTCAACCAGCAGGCGCACCTCCTCGTCGACATCACCGGCCAGGAAGGTGCGGTTGGTGTCGCCGTGCACGCCGTGGATGTAGGCGGTGACGTCGATATTGACGATGTCGCCGTCCTGGATCACCGTCGAGTCGGGGATGCCGTGGCAGATGACCTCGTTGAGCGAGGTGCAGCAGGACTTGGGGAAGCCCTTGTAACCGAGGGTGGAGGGGTAGGCGCCGTGGTCGCACATGTACTCGTGCGCGATGCGGTCGAGTTCGTCGGTGGTGACGCCGGGCGCCACCGCCTTGCCCGCCTCGTCCAGCGCCTGGGCCGCGATCTTGCCCGCGATCCGCATCTTCTCGATGGTCTCGGCCGTCTGCACCCAGGGCTCGTGCCCCTCGTTGGCGGTCTTCTTCCCCACGTATTCGGGACGCTCGATGGAACGCGGGACATCCCGGATCGGCGACTGGGTGCCGGGAACGAGTGGCTGACGGGTGCGCACGGACATGAGGCGAGTCTAGCTACGCGGGTTCCAAACGGACCACGATGCCCTTGGAGGTGGGCGTATTGCTGATGTCGGCGACGCTGTCGAGGGGCACCAGCACATTGGTCTCCGGGTAGTAGGCGGCCGCCGAACCACGGCTGGCCGGGTAGCCGACGACGGTGAAGCCCTCGGCGCGTCGTTCGGTGCCGTCGTGCCACACGCTCACGATGTCGACGGTGGCGCCGTCGGCGAGATCGCGTTCGGCCAGGTCATCGGGATTGACCAGGACCACCCGGCGGGCGTGGTGGATGCCCCGGTAGCGGTCGTTGTTGGCGTACGGGATGGTGTTCCACTGGTCGTGCGAGCGCAGCGACTGCAACAGCAGGTAGCCCGGCGGCACGGCGAGCTCGGTGAAGTCGTTGCGGGTGAACCGGGCCTTGCCGGTGGCGGTCCGGTAGACACCCTCGTTGACCGGGTTGACCAGCCGCAACCCACCCGGCCGCGCGACCCGGGCGTTGAAGTCGGCGAAGCCGGGCACCACGCGCGCGATGCGGTCGCGGATGGTGCCGTAGTCGGCGACGAACTCCTCCCACGGGATGGCCCCGCCCGGCCCGAGGGTGCGCCGGGCCAGCCCGGCGATGATGGCGACCTCGCTGAGCAGGCCGGGCGCGGCGGGATCTAGGCGGCCGCGCGAGGCGTGCACCTCGCTCATCGAGTCCTCGACGGTGACGAACTGCTCGCCGCCCGCCTGGATGTCGCGATCGCTGCGGCCCAGGGTGGGCAGGATCAGCGCGGTCTCGCCGCAGATCGTGTGCGAGCGGTTGAGTTTGGTGGAGATCTGCACGGTCAGCGAGCACTGGCGCAGCGCCGCCTCGGTGACCGTGCTGTCGGGGGTGGCGCGCGCGAAATTGCCCGCGACACCGACGAAGACCCGCGCGGCGCCGTCGCGCATGGCGCGGATGGCGCCGACCGAATCCAGGCCGTGCGCCGACGGCGGCGTGAACCCGAACTCGGCTTCGAGCGCGTCCAGGAAGGACTGCGGCATGCGCTCCCAGATGCCCATGGTGCGGTCGCCTTGGACATTGCTGTGGCCGCGCACCGGGCACACGCCCGCGCCCGGACGGCCGAGATTGCCGCGCAGCAGCAGGAAGTCGACGATCTCGCGAATGGTCGGCACGCCGTGTTTGTGCTGGGTGAGGCCCATCGCCCAGCAGACGATGATCTTCTCGCTCGCCAGCACCCGCCGGTGCACCCGTTCGATCTCCGCGCGGCGCAGCCCGGTCGCGCGCAGGGCGTCGTCCCAGCCGATGGTCCTGGCGTGTGCGGCGAATTCGGCGAAGCCGCTGGTGTGCGCGTCGATGAAGGCGTGGTCGAGCACGGTGCCGGGGGCGGCGTCCTCGGCCTCCAGCAGCAGCCGGTTGAGCAGCTGGAACAGCGCGAGGTCGCCACCGGGTTTGATCTGCAGGAATTCGTCGGCGATGGCGGTGCCGCGCCCGATCACCCCGCGCGGCACCTGCGGGTTCTTGAACCGCAGCAGCCCGGCCTCGGGCAGCGGGTTGACCGCCACGATCGCGCCGCCGTTGCGCTTGGTCTGTTCCAGCGCCGAGAGCATGCGCGGATGGTTGGTGCCGGGGTTCTGGCCGACGACGAAGATCAGGTCGGCCTGGTAGATGTCGTCGAGCGAGACGCTGCCCTTGCCGACGCCGAGGGTCTCGTTCAGTGCCGATCCACTGGACTCGTGGCACATGTTGGAGCAGTCGGGCAGATTGTTGGTGCCGTAGGCGCGGGCGAACAGCTGCAGCAGGAAGGCGGCCTCGTTGCCGACCCGGCCGGAGGTGTAGAACAGCGCCTGGTCGGGCGAGTCGAGGCCGCGCAGTTCGGTGGCGATCAGGTCGAGCGCGTCGTCCCAGCCGAGCGGCTCGTAGTGGGTGGCGCCGGGGCGTTTGACCATCGGCTCGGTGAGTCTGCCCTGCTGGTTGAGCCAGTAGTCGGACCTGGTGTCGAGTTCGGCGACGGGGTGGGTGGCGAAGAACTCGCGGGTGACGCGGCGGGTGGTGGCCTCGTCGGCGATGTGCTTGGCGCCGTTCTCGCAGTACTCGTTCTTGTGCCGGTGCTTCGGCTCGGGCCAGGCGCAGCCGGGGCAGTCGAAACCCTCGGTCTGGTTGATGTTGAGCAGGGTCAGCGCGGTGCGCGTGGGCGAGGTCTGCGCGAAGGAGTACTCGAGGGCGTGCACGACGCCGGGGACTCCGGCCGCCCAAGTCTTGGGTGACGTGACCGACAGGTCGTCCTGCGGGTCCTCGATCGTGGTCATGACCGCCTCGCTTCTCGTGGGCACCTCGCCCCAGGCTCGCCGACGATCGGCACCGCTGTCAACGCGTGATCTCACACCCGGGATCGCCCGCGCGGGTGAGGACGGCGTCCGCGCCGACCGGCCACCCTGATCAGCATGACGACACTCCCCGCCACCACCGCCCTCGCCGAGATCGCCCAGCAGCTCACCGGCGGCGGGCGCGGCGTCCTCGCCGCCGACGAGTCGATCAAGACCATGTCCGCCCGGCTCGAGCAGGCCGGGGTGCCCGCGAGCGCGCCCGCCCGGCGCGACTACCGCGAGCTGCTGCTCACCGCCGACGGCCTGCACCGGTGGGTCAGCGGGATCATCCTGTGCGACGAGACCTTCGGCCAGTTCCTCGCCGACGGCCGCGGCTTCCCGGCGGCGGCACGCGAGCTCGGCATCCTGCCCGGCATCAAGGTCGACACCGGCACCACGCCCCTGCCCGGCCAGGGCGGCGCGCTGATCACCGAGGGCCTCGACGGCCTGGGTGCCCGGCTGGCGTCGTACGCCGAGCGCGGCGCGGCCTTCGCCAAGTGGCGCGCGGTGTTCGACGTCGGCACGATCACCCCCGCCTCGGCCCGGGCCAACGGGCACGCGCTGGCGCGCTACGCGGCGCTGTGTCAGCAGCACGGGGTCGTGCCGATCGTCGAACCGGAGGTGCTGTGCACCGGCGACCACGAGCTGGCCGACGCCGAGCGGGCGACCCGGCTCGCGGTGGGCGCGCTGTTCGCCGAGCTGGCCGAGGCCGGGGTGGATCCGGCGGGGCTGGTACTCAAACCGAATTTCGTCACGCCCGGTCTGGACGCCGATCCCGCGCCCGCCGCCGCGGTCGCGGCCCGGACCTGCGCGGTGCTACGCGATACCGTCCCCGCCGCTGTCCCCGGGATCGCGTTCCTGTCCGGTGGGCAGCCGACCGGCCGGGTCTGTGAGTACCTCGCCGCGCTCGAAGCCCGGCCCGACCGGCTCTGGGCGGTGACCTTCTCCTTCGGTCGCGCCTTGGTCAGCGCCGCGCTGCGCACCTGGGCCGGGGACCCGGCCGAGGTCGGCGCGGCCCAGCGGGTCCTGCTCGACAACTGCCGCACCGCCGCGGCGGCGACCCGCTGACCCGCCCACCGGAAGTTCCACCAGCACCGTCGTCCCCCGGCCCGCCAGCGATTCCACCCGCAGCGACGCCTCGATGATGGCGCAGCGTTCGGCGATCGAGCTCAGCCCGAAGTGCTGTTCGCCGTGGGCCCGGGCGGCCCGGCGGGCGGCCGGGTCGAAGCCGATGCCGTCGTCGGAACAGCCGAAGACCACCGAGTCGCCGACGCGGCGCAGCGAGAGCACGATCCGGTGGGCCCGCGCGTGTTCGACGGCATTGGCCAGGGCTTCCTGGGCGATCCGGTACAGGGCGGCGGCCGCGTGATCGGCGAGGTCGCCGACGGCGGCGGCCGGGTCGACCAGGAATTCGATCGGCGGGGTGGCGGTGTCCTTGCTCGCCGTGCGCACCAGCGATTCGATGGCGGCGACCAGGCCGAGGTCGTCGAGGACCAGGCTGTGCAGGCCCGAGATCGCGGCCCTGGTCTGGTGATAGGCGACATCGGCCAGTTCGCGGGCGCTCACCAGTTCGGCGCGGGCGCGGCGCAGAGCGCGGGCCCCGGCGGCGTCGGTGCTGTGGCGCGCGGCCAGTTCGGTGACGGTGAGGTCGGCGGCGGAGAGGTGGAAGGCCATCGACGCCAGGGCGGTGGTGACCCCGTCGTGCAGGTCGAAGGCGATGCGGCGGCGCTCGGCCTCCTGCGCGGAGACCGCCTGCTCGACCAGCCGGTCGCGTTCGGTGCGGTGCCGGTTGACCGTGCGCCAGAGCCGCTGGGCGTGCAACCACAGACCGAGCACGGCCGCGCCGGGTCGCGCGCGGGCCAGGTCGGCCGGTCCGAAGGGATCGGCCGGGTCGCGGTGCAGGGCGAGCACGCCGACCACTTCCTCGGCCAAGCCGGGCAGTGGCAGGCACATCCGGGTGATGGTCTGTTCCGGTTCCAGGCACAGGAGCTTGCGGTGCAGCGGGTTCCGGGGCGAGTCGACCTCGAGCAGGATCGGGGTTCCGGTGCGGGCGACCTGTCCGGTCACGCCGAAACCGACCTGGAGTCGCAGCGCGCCCGCCGAGGGGTGCGGTGGCCAGAGGTCGACGACGGTGAGGTCCTGGCCGTCGACGGCGTAGAGCAGGGCGCCGTCGGCGGCGAAGGTCCCGGCGAGGTCGGCCGCGCTCGGCACCGGGTTCACCGGAACAGCCCCTCCCGCAGGGCGACCGCGATCGCGCCGCTGCGATCCGACACGCCCAGTTTTCGATACAGCCCGCGCAGGTGGGTTTTCACGGTGTCCTCGCTGACCACGAGTTTGCCCGCGACCGCCCGGTTGGAATGGCCCGAGACGAGCAGGCCGAGCACTTCGGATTCGCGCTGGGTCAGGCCCAGGTGCGCGCCGGACCAGAACTGGCCCGCGTCGAGCCGGGCCGCCGCCAGGGCGACCCGCCCGGCCAAGGCCGCGTCCACGACCGTCTCCCCCTCGCTGACTCGCACCAGCTGGGCGACGAGTTCGCGGCCGTCGACCCGCTTGAGGATGTAGCCCGCGGCGCCGACGCGCAGGGCTTGATACAGGTAGTGCTCGTCGTCGTACACGGTGAGCAGCACGACCTTGGTCGCCGGATACTGCGTGGTGAGCTGCCTGCACAGGTCGAGGCCGCTGGCCTTGCCCAGCCGCACATCGCAGAGCACGATGTCGGGCCGGAGTTCGGCGACGGTGCGCAACGCGGTGGTCTCGGTGGTGGCCCGGCCGACGATGCGCACCTGGTCGGGGAAGTGGCCGAGCATGGCGTCGAGTCCGTGCAGGACCATCTCGTGATCGTCGACGAGCACAAGCCGTAACGGGTGCAGCTCCGGCATCACCCCAGAGTACGGCGGAAAACCCGTGCCGCCCCCGGCATTTCGCACATCTCACCCGCGAGGCCACCCGGCGGGGGGACCCGGGCCGGGCCGGGATGCGGTCCGATGAACGGACCCGACCGGAAGGTAGCGCCCATGTCGCCGTTCTCCGTCCCCCGCCCGCTCGACGCACCCGCGGTGCGGCCCGACACCGACCGGCTCGCCGTCGACACCCTGCGGTTCCTGGCCGCCGACATGGTGGAGGCCGCCCGCTCCGGTCATCCCGGGATGCCGATGGGGGCGGCGCCGCTGGCGTGGACGCTGTGGAGCAGGCATCTGCGCCACGATCCGGCCGATCCGGATTGGGCCGACCGGGACCGGTTCGTGCTCTCGGCCGGGCACGGGTCGGCGCTGCTGTACGCGCTGCTACACCTGTTCGGCTACGACCTGCCTGTCGAGGAATTGCGCCGGTTCCGGCAGCTGGGGTCGCGGACGCCGGGGCATCCGGAGTTCGGTATGACACCGGGTGTCGAGTGCACCACCGGCCCGCTCGGGCAGGGCCTGGCGATGGCGGTGGGCATGGCGGTCGCGGAGCGGATGACCCACGCGCGGTTCCCCGCGATCACCGACCACCGCACCTACGCGATCGTCGGCGACGGCTGCCTGATGGAGGGGGTGAGCCACGAAGCCGCCTCGCTGGCCGGGCATCTCGGGCTCGGCCGGTTGGTCGTGCTGTGGGACGACAACGAGATCACCATCGACGGCGCGGTCGAGCGCGCGTGCGGGGACGACCAGCTCGCCCGCTTCGCCGCCTACGGCTGGCATACCGAGGTGATCGCGGACGGGACCGATCTCGCGGCGATCGATGCGGCACTGGTCCGGGCGAAAGACGATCCGCGACCGAGTTTTCTGGCGGTCCGCACGGTGATCGGGCACGGCGCGCCGGACGTGGCGGGTACCTCGGCGGCACACGGTGCGCCACTGGGGGCCGACCAGCTCGCGCGGGCCAAAGCGGCGGTGGGATGGGAGTATCCGCCGTTCACGGTGCCCGAGCCGGTGGCCGCGACGTGCGCGGTGCTCGCGGCCCTGGGTGCCGAGGATCACGCCGACTGGACGCGTCGCCGGGCCGAATTCGACGCTGCCGCACCGGAATCGGCGGCCGAGTTCACGCGGGCGCGGGCCGCGATCCTGCCCGAGGGCCTGCCCGGCGCGCTCGCCCGGATCGTGGGCACCTCCCCGCGCGCGACCCGCCAGTCCTCCCAGGCGTGTCTGACCGCCGCCGCGGCGGTGCTGCCGGAGCTGGTGGGTGGCTCGGCCGACCTCGCGGGCTCGACCGGTACCGCCTTCGGACCGGTGCTGACCCGCGACGATTTCTCCCCTCGCGCGATCGCCTTCGGTATCCGCGAGTTCGGCATGGCGGCGGTCCTCAACGGGATCAGCCTGCACGGCGGATTCCGCGTGTTCGGCTCGACCTTCCTGGTCTTCGCCGACTATCTACGCCCGGCCCTGCGGTTGTCGGCGCTGATGGGCCAGCCGGTGATCTACGTGCTCACCCACGATTCCGTCGCCGTCGGCGAGGACGGACCCACCCACCAGCCGGTCGAACACCTGGAATCCCTCCGCCTGATCCCCGGCCTCCAGGTCCTGCGCCCCGCCGACGACGCCGACACCGCCCTGGCCTGGGAACTGGCGCTCACCCGCACCGACGGGCCGACTGCCCTGATCCTGTCGCGCCAGTCCCTGCCGCAGCTGGAAGCGAGCACGGTCATCCGCGGCAGTGACGATGCCCGGGACATCGGCGCGGTCTCCGACGATCGCGCACCGGCCGCGACCACAGTGCACGCCTCCGACGGGCCCGCGCCTGCCCACCGCGAATCCACATTGTCCAACGACCAGCGCACCGCGGCCGGGCATCCGACCACGCCGGTAGCCGCGAGGTCGAGGATCTTTCCGATCGTCGGCGAGCGACCGGACACGCCGGGTCGGGCGATGGCTGCCCAGGGCGCCGTCGAAGGTCACGTCGTCGGGCTCGATCGCCACAGCGGGCAGGGGCACCGCACGGTCGAGATCGTGGCGACCGGGTCCGAAGTCGCGCTGGCGGCGGCGGTCGCCGAGAGTCTGCGGGCGCAAGGGCAACCGGCGCGGGCGGTGTCCGTGCTGGACTGCAGCCGGTACGTCCCCGATCCGGCGGCGGTGCGGATCAGCGTCGAGGCGGGGAGTACCGCGGGGTGGGCCGGGCTGGTCGATCTGGCGATCGGCATCGACGAGTTCGGGCACAGCGGGCCGGGGCACGAGGTGCTGGCGCGGCACGGGCTCACCGCCGCGGCCGTGCTCGCGCGGATCCGCGCGTTCCTGGGCGGTGCGCGATGAGGCGGTTGAGCGCGGTCGTCTTCGATGTCGACGGCACGCTGGTCGACAGCGAACGCGACGGCCACCGGGTGGCCTTCAACGCCGCCTTCGCCGAGGCCGGGCTCCCCGACCGCTGGGATGTCGAGACCTACGGACGCCTGCTGGCGATCACCGGCGGCGCGCATCGGCTCGCGCACTGGTTCGAGAACACCGGCCGCACCCCGGCCGAATCGTGGGACCTGGCCCAGCGCCTGCACCGGCGCAAGACCGCCCTCATGCGGGACATGGTGTCCGAAGGGCGGATCCGGCCCAGGCCCGGCGCGCTCGAGCTGATCGAGCGGCTGCGCGCGGGCGGCCTCCGCCTGCACGTGGCGACCACCGGCACCCGCGCCTGGGTCGCCCCGCTCCTGGCACACACCTTCGGCGCGGTTTTCGACACCATCGTCACCGGAACCGAAGTGCCCCAGCTGAAACCGCATCCGGCCGTCTACCACGAGGTCCTCGAACGAACCGGTCTCCTCCCGGAACAGGCCGTGGCCGTGGAGGATTCCGCCAACGGCGTCCGCGCGGCGGTGTCCGCTGGCCTGCGCTGCGTCGCCGCGCAGAACAGCTACACCCGCACCCACGACCTGTCAGCGGCCCACCTCGTCGCCGACGGCCTGGACGACCCCGAACTCATCACCTGGTTCGACCAGTACCTCCGCAAAACCTCCCGCTCGGCACCCCGCCCCGGGTGAGGATTCGTGGGCTTCGACCACCAGCGAGGCCACCCGGCATCCACCCGCCGGGTGCGGCGCGGGGTGGTCCTATTCGAGCGAGTCGACCGGTCCCGGCCGCCGCTCCCGGCGTTCCCGCCGCCGTCGCAGATACCGCCGGATCCTGCTGGCGCACTGATAGACCACCCACAACCCGATCGCCAGCGAGACCGCCGCGATCACCGCCGCCAGCACCGGGAAGAACACCGCCAGGGTGACCACCCCACCCACCCCGAGATCCTCGACCGTGCTCAACGCGATATTGGTGACCGGCTCCGGCGAGGTGTTCACCGCCATCCGCGTCCCCGCCTTGACGATATGACTGGCCAGCGCCGTCGTCCCACCCACCGCGGCGGCGAACAGGGTCGGCAGCGAATCGTCCTGCCCCGCGATGAGCGCCGCCACCACCGCCCCCGACGCGGGCCGCACCACGGTATGCACCGCGTCCCAGAACGAATCCAGAAATGGGATCTTGTCCGCCACCGCCTCGATCACGAACAACACCCCCGCCGCGATCAGCACATCGGTCCGCTGCAACCCCGGCGGCACGTCCCCCGCCCACCCGATCCGCCCGAACACCCCGAGCAGAAACACCACCGCATACGCATTGATCCCGCTGGCCCAGCCCGCGGTGAAAATCAGAGGCAGCACCGACATCCGCCCACCCTAGGCCCGCCCACCGACACCACCGGCCCACTCACCCCGTGTCGTGCTCCCGGCCTTCGGACGACATCGTCCACCGAGCGGTCTCCGGTATCGCCCGATGTCCTGCCCGTCGGAACCGCGTCCGCACAGGCGCCGACGCTATCGCGCAGGAGGCGAGAGCCGATGGACACCATGATCGGTAGCCGCCACAACGCCGACGTGGGCGGCACCCGCCAGCGCACGAACCTCGCCGATCGGCGTGAGTTCGGCAGCGGGCACCCCGGTCTCGGCATCCGCCCAGAGCACACCGGTATCCAGGCCGACCGCGATCCAGGTGCCACACGCCGTGAAACACAAGGGCGCCGACCACGCCGCACCGGGCTCACCGGTCACCTCGTTGTCGACGCGGAGATCCCACACCGGGTCACCCGTCGCCGATTCCCTGACCACGAGCCCACCGCGGTAGCCGTTGGCCCGGGTCCGCCCGACGTCGGGTCGGACCCACGCGGCGAACCGGCTACCGTCCGGGCTGAACACCACCGAGACGACCAGCTCGCTGAGGTCGCGCTGTGGCACATCCCCTCGCGCGTACCGCTCGGTGAGGACGACGTCCGCCGAGACACCGATCATGCTGAGCCACACCGTTCCCTGCATGCTGTTGCCGACCGCGAGACGACGACCGTCGGGCGAGAACCGTGGGGTGATACTCCAATCGCCGAACATGATCCCGTCCTCGTCATCATCGCTGTCGGCGTCATACCGCAGTCCGCGCGCCACATCGACGATCACCAGTTCCTCACCGCCGACGAGCGCCAGCAACCGACCGTCCGACGACCACGCGGGGTGTCCCTGCACGCGATCCGGAAGCAGCTCAGCGGGCAGTTCCTCGACCACGCCGAGGTCGCGCCAGTCCCACAACAGCACCGTTCCGGAGGCGACAGCCGCGACCCCGGTCCCGGCGGCCGACCCGCGCAGACCCCAGGTCTTCCCCGGTCCGGACACCGGGATGACCCGCACCGGCTCCGGGGTGGGCGACAATCGCCACCGCACCAGAACGGCGCCGGAGCACATGCTGCTCAACGCTTCCGGCAACGAGGGATGGATCACCACATCCTCGTGAGCACCCGTCTCGATCAACCGCCGCGCGGTCTCGAAGTCACCCGTGAGATCCGAGGGCGAGACCGGCTCGTCGTCGCTCGGCTTCGTCGCCGCCGGATCGGTTTTCGCGGCCCGCTCGGCGAGGCCCTTCCTCCACTGCCACACGCCGCGATGATATTCGGCGTCGCCCGGCGAGCTAGTCGCTCGTGTCGGACCGGTCGGGAAGCTCAGAGTGCCTGGGGCTCGGGTTCTTCGGTCACTTTCTCCCGGCACCATGGTTGGCCCGGCGCGGTGCGGGTGGCGTGCCAGCCCGGCGGGAGGTCGAGGACCTCGGCGAGGGTGGGGTCCTCGTCGATGGCGTGGTGGAGATGGCCGAGGTGGCCTTCGGTGTCGGCGGAGGTCGCGCCGATGAGTTGCCAGATGCCGTCGTGGTCGTTGGCGACCAGGAGGACGGGTTCGCGCAGGTCGAAGACCTCGGGGGTCTGGATGCACCGGGTTCGGGTGAGCCAGTGGCGCATCCACCAGGCTCGGGGGTCCTGTTCGACCACGCGGTCGATGACCCACCAGATGAAGGGGAGGTCGTCGTGGGCGCGGGCCTGGTCGGCGGTCAGGTCGGGGCCGCCTTCGGGGACGTTCTCGAAGGGGTCGTCGACGAGGGCGTAGGCGTACGAATCCTCGTGGGGGAAGGCGACGGCGTGGAAGGTGGCGCCGCCGGGGTTGCCCGCGCCGATGCCGACGGTGACGCGGGCGGCGTGCGGGTCGGCGCCGGTCGTCCAGCCGATGGCGTAGGAGGCGAGTTCGCCCTGGGGGCCGATGAACTCGCCGAAGCACCGGCGGTCCATGCCGGTCATGTCCGGCACCGGGACCTCGACGAGCTGACCGGGGACGACGCGCGCATTCACGGGCACAACCTAGCTCGAGTCACGGGATGCCCCCGGAAGTGGTGGGGGCGCCTCACCGCAGGGCCACCCGTCCCCGGACCCGGCCCAGCACCACCAGGACGACCAGGGTCACCACGACGAGCACGGTCGTTCCGGCCGCCGCGTCGAAGACCTCGCCTCGGTCGGTCTGGGCGAAGATGCTGACCGGCAGCGTTTTCCAGGTGGCGGGATAGACCATGATCGTGGCGCCGAGTTCGCCCATGGACAGGGCGATGGCGAGCCCGGCGGCAGCGCCGAGCGCGGGGAGCAGCAGCGGCAGCGTGATCTGACACAGGACCCGGACCGGGCCCGCGCCGAGGGATTCGGCGGCCTGGCGGTAGGCGGGGTCGAGGCGATCGAGGGCGGCGGAGACGGCGCTGAAGGCGTAGGCGAGGACCAGGACGCTGTGGGCCAGGATGACGATCCACTTGGTGCCGCCGAGCAGGAGGGGACGCTCGTTGAAGGCGATGAGGACGCCGAGTCCGAGCGCGACCGACGGGACGGCGACCGGAAGGTGGAACACCGCGTCGGTGAGGCGACGCAGCCAGCCCGGCGCCTCCCGGGAGGCCAGCGCGGCCCAGGTGCCCAGGACCAGCGACACCGCACCGGCGAGCAGCGCGGTCTGCAGGCTCACCGACAGGCTCGCGGCCTGCTCGCCGCTGAGCGCGTCACCCAGCCGGGCGACGCCGAGGTTGGAGGGCAGCGGGCCGGTCCAGCTGCCCGCCAGCGCGGCGGCGACCACGGTGGCGATCGGCGCGACGAACACCACCGCGACCACCAGCCCGAAAACACCGAGCACCAGCGCTTTTCCGCGCGGAGTCCAGATGAGCACGATCAGTCCCCCTTCGGGCGGGCGGTGAACCGGGCGAAGACGAACCGGTAGGCGAGGTACAGGCCGAGCGAGAGCAGCACCTGGACCGAGGCCAGCACCGCGGCGCCGGGCAGGTCGAAGGTGACGATGCCGCGGGTGTAGATCAGCGCGGGCAGGGTGAGTACGCCCTTGGCGCCGGTGAACAGGACGATGCCGAACTCGTTGAGCGTCAGCAGCAGCACCAGGCTGCCGCCCGCCGCGAGCGCGGGCCACGCCTCCGGCAGCACCACTTGGCGCAGCACCCGCCACGGTGACGCGCCGAGACTGGCCGCCACATCGAGCTGTTCGCGCGGGAGCTGGGCGAACGCGGCCAGCAGCGGCCGCACCACGAACGGGGTGAAGTAGGTGATCTCGGCCAGGATCACCCCGAGCGGCATGGTGAGGAAGTCGATGACCGGCTGGGTGGCGCCGGTCAGCTCGGCCAGCAGCGCGTTCACCGCGCCCGCCGTGCCGTAGAGGAAGGTGAAGGCGAGGGTGATCAGGAACGACGGCAGGGTCAGGATCGTGTCGACGAGCCGCCCGACCACCCCCGAACCCGGAAACGGCACGAAGGCCAGCACCACCGCGAGGAAGGTGCCCAGCACCAGGCAGCCCGCCGTCGAGCAGACGGCGATGGACACGGTGCGCCACAACGCGTCCCGGAACGCGGCGGACCCGAGCACCGAGGTCCACACCTCGGTCCCGCGCCCGGTCGGTGTCTCGACGGACTCGGTGAGCACCCGCAGAATCGGGTACCCCGCGATCCCGAGGACCACGAGAACCGGCGGCAGCGTCCACAGCACCGGCAGCCAGGTTCGCCGCACCGCAGGGGATTTCGCTTCGGGCGCGGGACGATCCAGCATCGATGTGCTCATCACCGCACCTCCGCGCCACACACCGCGACGACCACGCCACGGTCCGACGGACGAAGGGGAGCCGCTGCGGGCCCGGCAGCGCACCGCGGGTCACGGAGCGACGCCGGTCGTGGCCTTCCCGCTCCGGGTCCGCTCATGACTCGCTCCCCTGTCCGCGCACCGCATCACCGACCGGACGCGGAATGAGCACGCCCGCCGGATCCGGCAGACGCACGCCGACGATCGCCCCCGGCTCGGCGGTGAAGTGCCCCGGCACCTCGGCGGCGAGACCTTCCGGCAGCCCGTCGACGGCCAGTTCGACCCGGGTCGAGGCGCCCCGCCAGACCGCGCTCAGCACGGTGGCGCGCAGGGCCTCGTGCTCGCCGGGCTTGCCGAGGGTGACGGTGTGCGGCCGGATACACAGCAGCGCTTCGTCCTCCGGCGCCCATGCGGCGCGGCCGACACCGGGTGCCGGGGCCTGCGCGCGCAGAGTGGTGGTCCCCGCGCTGACCAGGGCCGCCGTACCGGCGACGTGGTTGACAGTGCACGACACCAGATTCGCGCCGCCAAGGAATCCGGCGGTGAAATCGGTGGGCGGACGCTGCCACAGGTTCTCGGCGGTGTCGAGGTCGACCAGGCGGGCCTCGCGCATCACCGCGATCCGGTCGGCCAGCGCCAGCGCCTCGGCCTGATCGTGGGTGACATACAGCATCGCCGTGTCGGGCAGCGCCTGGCGCAACTGCTGGAGCTCGCCGAGCATGGCATGCCGCAGCTGCGCGTCGAGCGCGGCGAGCGGTTCGTCGAGCAGCAGCACCGGCGGCCGGATGGCCAGCGCCCTGGCGATCGCCACCCGCTGCTGCTGCCCACCGGACAGCTCGCGCGGCAGCCGCCGCGCGTACCCGGCCATCCCGACCATCTCCAGCGCCTCGGTGACCCGCGCGCCGATCTCCGCGCGCGGCACCCGATGCGATGTCAGCCCGAACGCCACATTGCCGTGCACGCTCAGATGCGGGAACAGCGCATAGGACTGCACCACGACACCGATCCCACGCCGGGCGGGCGAGAGCGCGGTGACATCGCGTCCGGCCAGCCGCACCGCGCCCGAGGTGGGCCGGACGAACCCGGCCAGCGCCTTGAGCGCGGTCGACTTGCCCGACCCGCTCGGGCCCAGCAGCGCGACGGTCTCGCCGACGGCGACGCGCAGGGAGAAATCGGCCAGCGCGGTGGTGGCCTTGCGGCCCCGCCCGTAGCGGACCCCGACCCGGTCGAACACGATCGCCGGTTCGGCCGCCGCCACGGCAGCGGTCGTGGATTTCGTACGGAGGTCACCGTCGGACATCGTCAACTCCTCGCCAGCACAGCCGGATTCAGCTACCGGTCGCCTGCTGGTACGCCGCGAGATCGGCGTCCAGCTCGGCCAGGACCCGGTCCCAGTCGACCTCGACCACCTCGACACCACGCAGCGCCGCGGCCGGACCGCCCTCGGCCGGGGCGGCCACATCGGTGCGCGGCGAGACCGCGAACGCCTCCGGGCCGAGCTTGCTCTGCGCCTCGGGGGCGAGCAGGAAGCGCATGAGCTCGGTGGCGTCGTCCTTGTGCGGGGCACCCTTGGCCAGGCCCATCACATACGGCACCGGCACGGTGGCGCGCTTGCCGTCGGCGGCGGGGAAGAACACGTCGAACTTCGAGCCCTTCTCCTGCACGGTGGTGAGGTTCATCTGCACGTCACCGTTGGCGATCAGCAGCTCGCCCTTGTCGACCTTGGCCTGCAGCTTGCCGGTCGAGGAGGACGGGCCGACATTGTTGACCTGCAACGCCTTCAGATAGTCGAGCGCGCCCTGCTTGCCGCGCAGCTGCTGCAGCAGCACCAGCACCGCGGTACCGTCCCCGGCCTGGCCGGGGGTGGAGTACTGCAGCTTGCCCTTGTACTCCGGCTTCAGCAGGTCATCCCAGGTCAGCGCGCGGGAATCGACCGCCGGGTTGGCGATGAAGCACAGGTAGTTGTTGGCCAGGGTGACGTAGTTGCCGTCGGGGTCCTTGTCGGCGGCGGGCACGGCCGCGGTGTCGATGCCGCTGGGCTGCAGCAGGCCCGACTGCTCGGCCTTCTGGATGAACGGCGGCAGCGTGACGACCACGTCGGCCTGCGGGTTGGACTGTTCCTTGTCCACCCGGTTCACCACCTCGCCGGACCCGGCCTCGACCAGGTTCACCGCGATCCCGGTCCGCGCGGTGAACTCGGCGAAGCGGTTCTTGTACCAGCCGCCGACGCCGTCGGCGGAGTACACGGTGACGGTCCGGCCGTCGGCCGATTCGGTGCCGGTGCCGCCGCAGGCCGCGGTGAACGCGACCGCGGTGACACCGGCCAGCAGCAGCGCGGCCCGGGACAGGCGGCGCGCGGTGAGGGAAGTACGCACGATGACAACAACTTTCGAATCGAGGGGGTCGTGGGATCTCAGCCGGAGATCAGGGCGGGGAATTCGGCGACGGAGGACAGGACATGGGTGGCACCGGCCGCGCGCAGCTGTGCCTCGGTGTGCGCGCCGGTCAGCGTGCCCGCGACGATCCCGGCACCGGCGGCCAAGCCGGTCGCGATATCGCTGGTGGTGTCGCCCAGCACGGCGATCCGCGCCACCGCGTCGACGCCCAGGCGCAGAGCGGCGGTGAGCACCAGGTCCGGGTAGGGGCGGCCGCGCCCGGCGTCGGACGGGGCGAGGGTGAGGTCGGCCAGGTCGGTCCAGCCGAGGGCGGCGAGCAGGGCGTCCTGGGTGCCGCGGCTGAAGCCGGTGGTCAGCGCGACCAGCACCCCGGCGTCGCGCAGGGCGGTGATCGCCTCGGCCGCACCGGGAATCGGCGCGATGTCGGTGTCGGTGATCAGCGCGTCGTAGGCGGCCTCGAAGGCGTGGTTGGCGGCCTGGGCGGCCACCTCGTCGCCGAGCAGCGCGCGGAAGACCGCGATCTTGGACTGGCCCATGGTGTCGAGCACATAGCGGCGGGCCTGCTCGCGGCGCGGGCCCTCGGCCTCGATCCCGGCGGCGGTGGCGGCCTGCTCGAAGGCGCGCAGCACGAGGCCGCCGTCGGCGACGGTGGTGCCCGCCATATCGAGCACGGCGAGCTGGATCCGGTTGTCCGGCATGGTGTTCCTCACAGTCCGATCAGGTCGGCGGTCTGTTCGCCGAGCGCGGGGCCGAGGGTCATGCCGCGCCCGCCGGGGCCGGTGACGACCCAGACGTGGCTGTCGGCGCGCACCCGGGTGACCAGCGTGCCGGGATCGACGCTCTGGCTGTACACACCGGCCCAGCGCCGCACGACCGGCGGCAGCGCGCGGCCCAGCAGCGCCTCGGTGACCTCGGTGAGGTGCTCGTAGGGCGCCTCGTCGACGTCGAAGGCGAACGGTTCGGTGTATTCGTGGGTGTCGCCGATGGTCAGGCCGCCGTGCAGCCGCTGCACGCACAGCAGCTGCATCTTGTGCTCCGCGGCGGTGGCGGTCTGCGACTGCTCGACGGTCAGCGCGTCCACCTGCGGCCCGGCGTATCCCGGGTAGTAGCGGAAGCTGTCGCCGTCGGCGATCGCGGTGGTGAGGGGTTCGCCGAGCGGGGCGGTCTGCATCATCTGCAACCGGACCCGGCGCACCGGCAGCTCACCGGCCAGTTCGCGGGTGAGCCCGGAGTGCGCGGCGCCGGGGCAGTGCACGACCAGGTCGGCCGCGTGGCGGCGGCCGTGGTCGTCGAGGACCTCCGCACCGGAACCGGTATCGCGCACCGTGCGGGCCTCGGTGCCCTCGTGGAAGGTGTAGCGGCCGGTCGCGGCCATGTGGGCGCGCAGCGCGGGCAGCGCCTGGCGTGACTCGACCGCCGCGTCGGCCGAACAGTGCAGCCCGGCGAGGAAATCGCCACGCAGGGCGGGATTCAGCGCGCGGACCTGGTCGGGATCGAGCAGCGCGAAACCCCGGTCCGCCGCGGTGGGGCCCGCCGCGGCGGCCTCGGCGACCGCGAGCTCGGCGTGCGTGCGGACCAGCGTGATCGAACCCGCGGGCCGGAAACCGACCCCGGCGACCCGGCCGCCGATCTCGGCCCACAGTTCCCGCGCGCGCAGGGTGAGCGCGAGTTCGTCCGCCGAACGCCCGGAGACCCAGACCAGACCGAAATTGCGGACCGTCGCCCCGCGCGCCTCCCGCTCGCGTTCGAGCTGAATGACCGTGTGTCCCCGGCCGATCGCGGCCCAGGCGTGCGCGGTGCCGAGTATTCCGCCACCGATGATGACCAATCGCATGCCGACCATGGTGGCAAATGGTCTAGACCGATAGGTGTGTGCCGGGGGAACGCTGGGTTAACTTTTGGTATAGACCAATCCGGGTACGCTGGGTGCCATGGCAGCCCCGCGCATCCCCAAGGTGTTCCTGGTTCGCACCGAGATCGACGCCATCCTGGCCGATCTCGCCGAGGGCGACCCGGTGCCCGCCGAACGCGAGCTGGCCACCCGCTTCGGTGTGGCGCGTGAAACCGTGCGCCAGGCGCTGCGGGAACTGCTGGTGGAGGGCAGGATCCGGCGACAGGGCCGGGGCACCGTCGTCTCGCGGCCCAAGCTCACCCAGCCGCTGTCACTGCGCTCCTACACCGAGGGCGCGCTCAGCCTCGGCCGCACGCCCGGCCGCATCCTGGTCGCGTGGGAGAATGTGGCGGCCGACGCGGCGACCGCGGCCGACCTCGAGCTGACACCCGGCACCGAGGTGATGCACCTGGAACGCGTGCTGCTCGCCGACGGCGAACGCATCGGCCTGGAGAGCACCTACCTGCCCCTGCACCGATTCGCCGGTCTGCGTACCAGTTACGACCCGACGACCTCGCTGTACGCGGCGATCCGCGCGACCGGCATCGAACTCGCCGGTGCGCGCGAACGCATCGAAACCGTCCTGGCCGCACCGAGGGAGGCGGGGCTGCTCGACTGCACCACAGCCCTACCGATGTTGCTGCTGCACCGACGCAGTGTCGATGCCGACGGCGCACCCGTCGAGCGGGTGCGCTCGCTCTACCGTGGCGACCGCGTCGCCTTCGAGGCGCTGCTGTCGCCGGAGCCCGGCTGAGGCGGGATCTACTGCTCGGGCAAGCGCCGCCTGCCACCGGTGACATCGGTGACCAGGTCGGTGTACCCGTCGACGAGCTCGGCGAGGTGGTACCAGTGCTTGTGCGTGGTGTCGCTGCGCGCGCCGTCGAGGTCGATGGCCTGGTTGGCATCCACCCAGCTGCGGGCCATCCGGTCGACGACAGCACCGAGGCTCTCGGTGTGCAGCGAGGCGCCGTTGCGGTGCAGCGGCATCTCAGCGACGATCCAGTCGTTGATGTCGTCGACGAGTTCTCCTCGACGGCAATCGATTTCCGCGATCAGCGCGGCGTCACGCACCTGTGCCCGCCGCTCGTGCAGTTCGGCCAGCGCGTGCGCCGAACGCAACAATTCCCGATCCTGAAAACGCCTGCCCTGGAATGCGCACAACAATTGTGGCGCGGTCGGCAGTACCCCCATCACCGGCGCGCTCATCGCAACGCCCCGAATTCACCCGACACCCAAGATTTGTGTACCAACATGATTGGCTCTCGATTCGGTTATCCCGGTCTTCTGTTCGGATTGCTCGCAACCAGGCTAACTGGATCATGCTCGCTCATAAGCGGAAACGCAAGATTGCGTTGTCACTCCTGCGGTAAAGCCACCCTGACAGAACCTCCGGTCACATCCGCAGTGCCACACCGGGTTCCGGCGTGTCGCGCGGCGCGCTGACCACCATCGATCCGGGTATGCCTGCCGTGTCCGCCGATCGCGTGACATCGGGGCGCTCCGGCGCAATAATGCGATTCACCAAGCGCGCCACAGGAGAAGGGGAACCATGGCAGGCAAGCGCACGACACTCACCGTCAGGCTACGCAGGCTCGCCGCCATGTTGCGCGAGTTACGCGAAAGCGCGGGCCTGAGCAAAGAAGACGTCAGCGCACGGACCGGCATCAACGTGACCACGCTGTACCGCATCGAAATGGCGCAGGCCAGGCCGCAGCGGCGCACGCTCAGCGCCATGCTCGACCTCTACCAGGTCACCGAGCGAGTGCGTGAGGAAGCGCTGAATCTGCTCTCCGACGCGCTCAAGCCGGGCATGTCGCACGCCTACGAGGGCGCGCTGTCCGATGTCTATGCCACTTACATCAATTTCGAGGCGGAGGCACTGTCGGCCAGGCAGTACCAGACATCGACGGTGCCCGGCCTGCTGCAGACCTTCGACTACGCCGCGGCCGTGATCGACACCTCCATGCCGCGCCTCGACGCCGCGGTGATGGAGAGCAGGGCGCAGGCGCGGATGGATCGCGCGGTCAACCTCACCAAGGACGATCCGCTCGAGCTGTGGGTGGTGATGGACGAGGCCGCGATCCGCAGGGTCGTCGGCGGGCCGACGACGATGGTCGGCCAGCTCGACCGGCTGCTCGACGAGACCAAGCGCAAGAACGTGATCCTGCAGGTGCTGCCGTTCGACGCGGGCGCGCACCCCGGCATGGCGGGCTCGTTCACCCTGCTCGACTTCCGCAATCCGGTCGATCCCGAACTGGTGTACGTGGAGAGCATGTCGGTGCACGACCTCGTCGAGGGGCATTCCGAGATCCGCCGCTTCGGCGTCATCTTCGACCAGCTGCGGGCCATGGCGCTGAGCCCGCGGGACTCGGCGGCGCTGATCTCCCGGGCGCGCGACGATCTGGCGAAGTCGATCCCCGACCTCTGAGCCGGAGACGGTGCGGCGCACCGGGTCAGATGGTTCTCGCCGCGGGCGGGGTGGACTCGAGCGCCCGGGCGATCTCGCCGGACAGTTCCGGGCCGAGCAGCTCCGCCGGGGTGGCGTCGAGCAGGATTCCGGTCACCGTCCCGGTCGCGTACGGCCGCCAGTTCCGCACGGCCGCACCGGGATCGGCGATGTCGGTCCCGTCGCCGTTCCGGCCCGCCACGCAGACAGTCAGGTCACCCGGCAGCAGCGACGGCCGGTGGCCCGCCACCCGCCGCAGTGCGGCGTGGCTCGCATCGGCGAGGAGATCCAGGTCGGGTCCGGTGAAGTCGACGGTGCCCGCCAGCACGGCCGTCAATGCCGCAGCCGCCGCGTCCGCGGCGAGGGCCGCGTTCGCCCCGCCATAGCCCGCGATATCCGTGTCGAAGGCCATCGCCGCGGCCTCGAGACCCGCCGTGTCGGCGCCGAAGTCCACTGCTGGCGCCTCGAAGCCCGCGGTGGCGGCGTCGTCGCCCCGCGGCACATCCAACATCCCGGCGCCGGTGTCGAGGCCAAGCAGCGCGCCGAATCGGTGGATGTACTCCCCCACCGTCCACGCGGCGGGCGGTGGGTCGGCGCAGGTGGCCGGGTCGGTGGCCAGCAGCATCACGGAGACGTCCCGGCCCGCCTCGTGCAGCGCGACCGCGAGTTCGTGGGCGACGAAGCCACCCGCCGACCAGCCGAGCAACCGGCAGGGTCCCGCCGGGGCGATCCGATGGATCTCGGCGAGGAAGCCCGCGACGATGTCGGCGAGGGTGCCGTCGGCACCGGGTACCGACTGCAGGCCGTAGACGGGGGTGCGCGCGTCGAGTTCGGTGATCAGGTGTGCGAAAGACCAGGCCGGACCCGCCTCACCGGAGACACAGAACAGCGGGACCCCGTCGACACGGCTGCCGTGCGGGCGGAGGGGCAGGACCGGCGCGAGCGCGGCGGATCCGGCACGTGCGGCGTCCGGATCCGGGACCGGCGGGCAGGATTCGGCAGGCCACGCGCACGCGGGAGCGGCCGAGGTGCCGTACGGATCGTCGTGAATGCCCACGCCAAATGATACGTCGTACGAAACCTCGGTCGCCCCACCGATTCCGGGGGGTCAGTAGGTGTGCGCGGGCAGACTGCGCACCCCGGCCCAGAGATCGTCGACGAGCAGCTGGTAGCTGTCGGCGAGGTCTTCGAGCCGCACCCACTCGTCGTAGAAGACCGCATCGGGGGCGCAGGCCAGCTCGACGAAGGCCTGGCTGCTGTGCCGGGCCAGCCGGTCGACCAGGCCGCCCAGGGTCTCGCAGTGCTCGTCGGCGGCGGCCGGGGGCACCGGCGCGGCCAGGATCACCCAGCGGTCGATCGCGCGCATGAGCTGGGCGCGGCGGCGATCGATCGCGCCCACCTCACTGGCGGGCGTCCGTTCCCGTACCTGGTGCAGCACGGCGAGTTCACCGGCCGCGTCCAGGATCGGATGATCGTCGTGGGGCAATCCCCGCAACGCCGCGAGCAACGCCGAGCGACAGGGCAGCATCGTGGGAGCCGCCGCGCGCTGCCGTACAGGATGCGAAACCTTCATCTGGCCTACCTCCGGATCGGGCACAACACCCCGGTAAGGGTGCCATCGCGTGCGGCAGAACGCGGCAGACGCCACGCGGTCGCGCGCGTCCGGCAATCATCCCGCCACCCACTGTCCCCGATGACGGGCCCCGGCGGAAGAATTGCCATACCGGACATTCGGATTGTCCGCCTCCGCCGCCGGGCGCCCGCCCGCGGTCCTACTGCACCCGCAGGCTGCCGAACAGGCCCTGCTTCTCGTCCTCGGGACCGGCGGTGAAATACAGTGCGTTCGCGTCGCCGAGGCTCTCGCCGTTGCCGAACAGCAGCGCCCACAGCCCGGCGATCTCCACCGGCTCCGCCTCGCCGTCGCGCAGGTAGTCGGCGAAGGTGCCGGTGGTGTCGTCGAAGGCGAGCACGCGGCCGAGACCGCCGAAGTTGCCGATCAGCAACTTGCCCGACAACGCGCCGAAGTTCGACGGCGCGATCGCGACACCCCACGGCGCGTTGAGCCTGCCGCCGTCGTCGATGATGCGCACCAGCTTGCCCGCGGCGTCGAATTCGGCGACCTTGCCCCGGTCCGGCTTGCCGTCGGCGGACTTCTCGGCATCCGCGTCGAGCGCGTCCTCCTCGCCCTTGTCGAAGGCGGTCGCGTCCTTGGCGTCGGGCGTGGTCACCGCGTAGGACACGAACACCCGGCTGCCGAGGGTGGTGATGTTGAACGGCGCCGGGTCACCCGGGACGGCCTTCTTGCCCTTCTCCGGGGTCGAGGGGTCGATCAGCTCGCCGGTGGCGAAGGGGTTGGCGAAGCCGGTGGTGGCGACCGGCTGCCAGAACTTGTCGAAGGTGCGGATCTGCGGGTCCTCGCCGAAATCGGCGGCCAGCAGCTTGTCCCCGGCGGGCGAGAGCGCAAGACCGAAGAAGGCCATGCCCTGCGCGGAGCCGTCGAACACCTGGTTGGCGCCGCCGTCGCGGCGGATGATCGCGCCGTCGGGCGCCTGCTCGGTCCAGGCCGAGATCTTGCCCGAGTCGGTGGCGAAGATGAACCGGGCCGAGCCGGTCAGCGGGATCGGCAGGCCGTCGAGGTCCACCCACTGATCGCGCACGACGAACAAGTCCGAGGTGATCGGTGCCGGGTTGAACACCACGCCGGTGGTCTTGCCCGCGCTCTTGTCCGAGGTGTCGGCGTCGGCGCCGGGGATGCCGACCGACTTCAGCTGGTCCTGGGTCAGCTTCTGCAGCTTGGGATCCGAGGAGCTGTGCACGTCGCCGAGGAACTGGAAGGACTTGCCGCCCGCGCCGACCCAGAAGTGCCCGCCCGCGCCCTTGGGCCGGTTGGCCAGGCCCCAGGCGTCGACCATCTCCGGAATGGTGAACTGGGCGTGATAGGAGTCCTTGTCGGCGGCCAGGTTGGTCTGGCTGTAGCGGTTGCCCGCCAGCGCGGTGACCGAGCCGGTGGCCGCCTCCGAGCTCGAGCACGCCGTCGCCACCAGGAGCACCGCACCGAACACGGCACCACGTACCAGTCCGGACCGCACCCCGCGGGCGCCCCTCACATGTCCGTTCACGTTCTATCCTTTCGACCTCCGCCGGACGGCGTTCAGGCGTGGCTGACCTTAGCCTGACCGGCGTCCCGGCGTGGGCGTGACCGTCTGTGCGCGTGCGGGTCTAGGCTGTCGCCCGTGGTCGAACCCTCCGCCTCCGTGGCCCCCCATCCCGCCGTCGCCGCCCTGGCTCCGCTGCTGGGGACCTGGCGCGGGCGCGGGCACGGCGAGTACCCGACGATCGACGCGTTCGACTATCTGGAGGAAGTCGCCTTCGGCCACATCGGCAAACCGTTCCTCACCTACCGCCAGCGCACCTCGGCCGCCGACGACGGCAGGCCGCTGCACGCCGAGACCGGCTACCTGCGCTGCCCGGCGCCGGGCCGGGTGGAACTGGTTCTCGCGCACCCCACCGGGATCACCGAGATCTGCGAGGGGACCATCACCGAAACGGTCGACGGAATTCGCCTGGAATTGAACTCGACGAATATCGGGCTGAGCGGATCGGCGAAATCGGTGACCGCCCTCGGCCGCTCATTCCACGTGACCGGCGACACCATCGACTACACCGTGCGGATGGCCGCCGTCGGGGAATCCCTGCAGCATCATCTCAGCGCGACTCTGCAACGCACCTGATTGCTGGCATACCCACTGAGCTGCGCGTTCACACTTCGGATTCCGGTAATTCAGCTTTTCATCACGGTCCGGTACCGGTTGTGTTCGAACACGCCCGCACATAACGCAACAATTGTGTGTCGCTTACCGATGCCGTCTGTTGCCGCCGTTGTGGCCGTTCTACGTTCGAATGGCTGCCCCCGCACGAACAAACGTCGAAACCCTGAACGAGGGAGACGAAGCATGAGGCGTTCCACCCTGATCCTGACCACCGCGGGAATGATTCTCGGCGGTGCCGCCGCCATCGACCTGCTCGACGACCCCGGTATCGAGGCCGCGCCGCAGCCCGTCGCGGGGTATCACGTGCTGCACAACACGGCCACGGCGCACAACGAGAGCACCTCGCTCGCGGTGCTGCGGGGCCTGCTGGCGACCGAAAACGTCGGCGGACCCGGTACCACCGCCGCGCTGCCGGGTCAGTAGCCCGGCGGCAACGCGGCGAACATGTCGCGGGTGACCGCGACCGCGTTGTCCGAACTACCGCCCTTGACCAGCAGTGTCGCGAAGGCGATATCGCCGCGATACCCGACGAACCACGAGTGCGAGCCGCCCTCCACCTCGGCCTCGCCGGTCTTGCCGTACACCTCGCCCTGATCCCGGATCCGTTCGGCCGTACCGCCGGTGACCACCTTGCGCATCATCGCGCGCAGCCCGTCGACCACCTCCGGGTCGATGGCGGGCCGCTCCCCGGTGATCTCGGTGGGCCTGCCCGCGATGAGATACGGCACCGGCGCCGAGCCGTGCGCCACCGTCGCGGCCATCACCGCCATCCCGAACGGGCTCACCACCACCCGGCCCTGCCCGATGCCGTCCTCGGCGCGCTGCACCAGTTCGTCGGCCTGCGGCACCGAGCCGGACATGGTGGGCAGACCCGCCACCCGGTAGTCCTGGCCGATGCCGAGCCGCAGGGCCGCCTCGGTGAGGTCGTCGCCGTCGAGGCGGCTGGCCAGCCGGGCGAAGGTGGTGTTGCAGGAACGCTCGTAGGCGGTGGCCATGGGCACGTCCCCGACGGTGAACAGGTTGTAGTTCGGGATGGTGCGCTCACCGATGGTGGTGCGGCTCGGGCACGGCAGCACGGTGTCGGGGGTGGCGATGCCCTTGGCCATGGCGGCCGAGGCGGTCACCGTCTTGAAGATCGAGCCCGGCGGGTACTGCCCGCTGGTGGCGACCGGGCCGTCGCGGTCGGCGGCCTTGTTCTGGGCGACGGCGAGGATCGCGCCGGTGGACGGGCGCAGCACCACCATCATGGTCTGCTCGGTCCGCAGATCCACCGCGTGCTGGGCGGAGTTCTGCACGAACCGGTCGATGCTGAGCGCGAACGACGGCGCGGGCTGGGCGGCGACCTCGTGCAGCACCCCGAGATCGGCGCCGTTGGCATTGCGGGTGACCACGCTCCAGCCCGCCTTGCCGTCGACCTCGGCGATCACCGTCTTGCGCACCTGGGTGAGCAGGTCCGGCGCGAACTTGCGGTCGGTGGGCACCATGTCCCACTCCTGGGTCAGCGTGACCCCGGGCAACCCGATCAGCCTGCCACCGAGCGTCTCGGCCTCGTACTCGGAGAGCAGCACGACGGTGTAGGCGCCGTCGGCCGAGCGCGCGGCGCGCAGGATGTTCTGCGGGGTGTAGGCGACCGGATCGATACTGCTCAGGGCCGCGGACAGCGCCCCGGCGACGCGGGTCGGGTCGGGAGCGTCGGCCAGGGTGAACCGCACCCGGGACACCTTGCCGGGCACCAGCACATCGCTGCCCGCCGACTCGTTGACCCGCGCGCGCGGCGCGGGCGAGGTGCGCAGTTCCAGGGTCTGCGTGTCACCGAGGCGGGGGTGGATGTCGGTGGACGTCCAGCGCACCAGCCAGCGACCGCCGCTGCGGCCCATCTGCAGTTCCCCGGTGTAGGTCCACTGCCTGCCCTTGGGCAGGGTCCACTCGTAGGTGTAGTCGACGGTGGCGGTGTCGCCGCTGACGCGCGCGTCGCCGGTGCGGATCCGCAGCTTCTCCGCCTGGAGCGCGTCCCATGCCGAAGTCAGTGCCGCCGTGGCCTTCTCGGGCGCGGTGGTGAGTTCGGCGGCCGCGCTCAGATCGTGCTCGGCGAAGGCGGTGGCGAAGGCGTCGGCGGCGGGCACCGGGCCCTGCGGACCCGACACACAGGCGGTCGCCGCCACCGCGAGGGCGGCCACCGCGTACGTGGTGAGCATCCGTGTCCTCATCAGCACCGATGGTAACGGCGACCGGCCCGCAAACCCCGGAAGACACCGCGGGGCACAGCTGTTCAGTCGACGAGCACGGTGGCGAAGGTGGCGATCTGCCGGAAACCCACACGGCTGTAGGCACGTCGGGCGATGCAGTTGTAGTCGTTGACATACAGGCTCGCCGTACGTCCGGTCGCGACAACGGCATTGGCGACCGTCGCCGTGCCCGAGGTACCCACGCCCGCGCCGCGGAAGTCGGGATGCACCCACACGCCCTGGATCTGCCCGGTGCGCCGCGAGAGCGAGCCGATCTCGGCCTTGTAGACCACCACGCCGTCCTCGAAACGCGCCCAGGCCCGGCCCGATTCGATCAGGCTCTGGATCCGGCGGCGATAGCCGCGCCCGCCGTCGCCCGCGCGCGGGTCGACGCCGACCTCCTCGATGAACATGGCGATGGCGGCGACCAGATAGCGGTCGATCTCATCGGGCCGCACCCGGCGCACCCGCCCGTCGGCCCGCGCCACCGCGGGCTGGGCCAGCGCGAGCAGCGGCTGGGCGGCCCGCAGTTCCCTGGCCGGACCCCAGGCGGGCAGCAGCAGCTCCCACAGCGGCAGCGTGAGTTCCTGCCTGCCGACCACCGAGGAACACACCCGCGGCCAGCGCACCGCCCGGTCGGCGAAGGCCCGGATGGCCTGCTGGTCACCGCGCAGCGGGACCAGGTTCGCACCGGAGAAGCACAGCGAATCCGCGGGACCACCGCGGCTCCACAGCTCGCCGGACCCCGAACGCGCGTCCAGACCGAACTCCTGGACCCGCGCGGCGATCATGCACGAGGCGACCGGGTCGGCATCGAGCACACGGAGTACTTCGCCCAGGTCCCGGACGGATACCGGGCGCGCGGGGGCGGTTTTGGACCGTCGCGTCGGCTCCAGCAGACTCCGCACGGGACCAGCCTGCCACGAAAGCCGTCGCAGCGGTACGGGTCCGCCGAATCCGAGGCCCGACCGTGAGTGGCGGATCAGCCGACGGTCACCTCGGGCGCGCCCGGCTGCTCGCCCATCTCCTCGGCGATGCGCATGGCCTCCTCGATCAGCGTCTCCACGATCTGGGCCTCCGGCACGGTCTTGATGACCTCGCCCTTGACGAAGATCTGGCCCTTGCCGTTCCCCGAGGCGACCCCGAGATCGGCCTCCCGCGCCTCACCGGGACCGTTCACCACACAGCCCATCACGGCCACCCGCAGCGGCACCTCGAGCCCGTCCAGCCCGGCGGCCACGGCATCGGCCAGGGTGTACACGTCGACCTGCGCGCGCCCACACGACGGGCACGAGACGATCTCGAGCTTGCGCGGCCGCAGGTTCAGCGACTGCAGGATCTGCCCGCCGACCTTGACCTCCTCGGCGGGCGGCGCCGAGAGCGAGACGCGGATGGTGTCGCCGATGCCCTCGCCGAGCAGCGCGCCGAAGGCGACCGCGGACTTGATCGTGCCCTGGAAGGCCGGGCCCGCCTCGGTGACGCCCAGGTGCAGCGGGTAGTCGCTCTGCGCGGCCAGCTGCCGGTAGGCCTCCACCATGATCACCGGGTCGTTGTGCTTGACCGAGATCTTGATGTCGCCGAAGCCGTGCTCCTCGAACAGGCTCGCCTCCCACAGCGCCGACTCCACCAACGCCTCCGGGGTGGCCTTGCCGTACTTCTCCAGCATCCGCTTGTCCAGCGAACCCGCGTTGACGCCGATCCGGATCGGGATACCCGCGGCACCGGCTGCCTTGGCGACCTCGCCGACGCGGCCGTCGAACTCCTTGATGTTGCCCGGGTTCACCCGCACCGCGGCGCAGCCCGCGTCGATCGCGGCGAAGATGTAGCGCGGCTGGAAATGGATGTCGGCGATCACCGGGATCTGCGACTTCTTGGCGATGGTCGCCAGGGCGTCGGCGTCCTCCTGGCGCGGACACGCCACCCGGACGATGTCACACCCGGACGCGGTCAGCTGGGCGATCTGCTGCAGCGTCGCGTTGATGTCGTGGGTCTTGGTGGTGGTCATCGACTGCACCGAGATCGGCGAGTCGCTACCGACGCCGACCGAACCCACCTTGAGCTGGCGGGTCTTGCGCCGGGGTGCGAGAACAGCAGCGGGAGCGGCGGGCATCCCCAATCCGATGGTGCTGGTCACGGTCGGCTGCCTTCTTTCGTGCGAATTCTCGGTTTCGACCTGGCTCGTCTGCTGCCGAGCTTAGTCGCGCTGGGTGGGGCGGCGCCCTGTGAGGGCCACGACAGAGGTTCGCCGCGGTTACTGCAAGCGGATGGGATTGATGATGTCGGCGGCCAAGGTCAGCACCATGAACGCCCCACCGATCACCACCGCCACATACGTCACGGGCAGCAGCTTCAGATAGTCGACCGGACCGGCCGGGGCCTTGCCGAGCCAGCCACGCACGATGTCACGCAGCTTCTCGTAGAGCACCACCGCGATGTGCCCGCCGTCCAGCGGAAGCAGCGGCAGCAGATTGAACGCGCCGAGGAAGAAATTGAGGCTGGCCAGGACCAGGATGAACACACCCCACAGGCCACGCTCGGCGGTCTCGCCACCGATCCGGCTGGCGCCGTACACGCTGACCGGGGTCTCCGGATCGCGCTCGCCACCGGTGACCGCCTCCCACAGCGCCGACACCTTCTGCGGCATCTTGGCCAGCGACTTCACCGTCTCCACGAAGAAATCCCCGGTGAACGACACCGTCGCCGGGATCGCGGCGAGCACGCCGTACTGCTGCGGCTCGGCGAAATCGGGGCCGACGCCGACCGCGCCGACCTCACGGGCCGGGCCCTCCTTCGGCGAACGCAGCACCCGCTCCGGGGTGACCGGCACCGTGAGGGTCTCCCCATCCCGTTCGATCGTGTACGTGAACGGACCGGTCTGCTTCTGGGTCTCGGCCTGGAACTGCGCCCAGGTACTCACCTCGACACCGTTGACCGACTTCACCACATCACCGCGGCGCAGCCCGGCCCGCTGGGCCGGACCGTCACCGGTGCACGGCGCCAGGCTCTTGTCCGGCGTCTCCTGAGCGACACAGCTCATCGTGCCCAGCGACGTCGCGGGCGGCTGCTCGAGCTGCGGCAGACCCCACCCCACCGCCAGCACCACCAGCAACAGGAAACCCAGCAGGAAGTTCATCGCGATACCGCCGAACATCACCACCAGGCGCTTCCAGGTGGACTGGCGATACATCGCCCGCTCCACCTCCTCCGCCTCGAGCTCGTCGAGCGCGGTCATCCCGGCGATATCGCAGAAACCACCCAGCGGCAGCGCCTTGAGGCCGTACTCGGTCTCCCCACGACGGAACGAGAACACCTTCGGCCCGAAACCGATGAAGTACCGGCGCACCTTCATGCCCGTGGCCTGCGCGGCCCACATGTGCCCGCACTCGTGTAGCGCGATCGAGATCGTGATACCGAGGGCGAACAGTGCGAACCCCAGCGCGAACAGCATCTGGCTCCTGTGTCATCTGGCGGCTGGCGCCGCGGGTTTTCGGCAGTGCTTCTCGGCGGCTGGCGCCGCGGGTTTCGGCCTCGTTACCCCGAATCCGAAGGGCGATACTCCGGCTACGCCGTTACGTCTCGCCCTTCGGATCCGGGGCGGCCGAAAACCGTGGTGGCTGGGTGTTGTGCCTGACGTGTCGTGTCCCTTGGTTCAGGTCGCGATGGTCTTCGCGGCGTACTCCCGTGCCCAGTGGTCGGCCGCGAGGACGTCGTCCAGGGTATCGGGTTCGGCGTGCCAGCGATCGGCGGCCTCCACGGCGCGTGTGACGGTGCCCACGATCTCGGGGAAGGTGATCGCGCCGTCGAGGAAGGCCTGGACCGCTACCTCGTTGGCGGCGTTGTAGACGGCGGTGACGCTGCCGCCCGCCTCGCCCGCTTGCCGGGCCAGGCGTACCGCGGGGAAGACCTCGTCGTCGACGGGTTCGAAGGTCCACGTCGACGCGGTGCTGAAATCGCACGGTGCGGCGGCGCCGGGGATGCGGTCGGGCCAGCCGATGGCCAGGGCGATGGGTAGGCGCATGTCCGGGGGGCTGGCCTGGGCGAGGGTGGAGCCGTCGGTGAAGGTGACCATGGAGTGCACGATCGACTGGGGGTGCACGGTGACGTCGATGCGGTCGTAGGGCACGCCGAAGAGCAGGTGGGTCTCGATCAGTTCCAGGCCCTTGTTCACCAGGGACGCGGAATTGAGCGTGTTCATCGGGCCCATGGACCAGGTGGGGTGGTGCTTGGCCTCGGCGGGGTTCACCGATTCCAGCATCTCGGTGGTCCAGCCACGGAACGGGCCGCCAGAGGCGGTGAGCACCAGCCGGTCGACCTCCTCGGCGCGGCCGCCGCGCAGGCACTGGGCCAGCGCGGAGTGCTCGGAGTCGACGGGGACGATCTGGCCGGGGGCGGCGGCGCGGGTCACCAGCGAGCCACCGGCGACGAGGGATTCCTTGTTGGCCAGCGCGAGCCGGGTGCCCGACTCCAGGGTGGCCAGGGTCGGCTCCAGGCCGAGCGAACCGACCAGCGCGTTGAGCACGACGTCGGCCTCGGTGCGGCGCACGAGTTCGGTCACCGCGCCGGGACCGCCCAGCGCGAGCCCGAGTTCCCTCGCGGCGGCCGGATCGGCGACGGCGGCATTACGTGTGCCGGTGGCGGCCATCTGCTCGGCGAGCAGGGCGCGATTGCCGCCGCGCGCGGCCAGCCCGACCACCTCGAAGCGGTCGGGGTTGGCGGCGATGACCTCGAGCGCCTGGGTGCCGATCGAGCCGGTACTGCCCAGGAGCAGCACCTTCACCCGGTCGGCGGACGTGGTGTCGTCGTGCGTGGCACGCGTTGCTGGGTGGGACACGGGCCCATTGTGGCAGGGCTGCTGGCTACGACATGCGGTCGTATGCCACGATATGCACACTCGCCTTACCGTTACTCGAGCCCTAAGGAGCGATCGTGGCCGCCACGGACCTCGAAAAAGCCAGCACCGAGCGCCCTGTCGCCACCAGCGTCGACCCCGCCGAGGTGCCCTCGGCCGCCTGGGGCTGGAGCGGTGAGTCGCGCAAGACCGCCCGTATCGCGGCGTGGGTCGTCATCGTCGCCCTGCTCGGCATGACCATCGGCAACCACCAGGGCCATGTCGAGGACATCTTCCTCATCGGTCTGGCCGGCCTGATGGCGGCCATGCTGGTCATCGACTCGCTGACCCAGCGCATCCCGAAGTAACCTTCGGTACGAAGACACTCCGCCTGCGGCCGCGACACTGTTGCGCCGCAGGCGTTTTCGTGTCAGCGGCCGCGCCGCGCCCCCGGCTTGCGGCCGCCGCCCCGCGGACCACCCTGCTTCGGGTTCTGTTTCGCGGCAGGCTTCTTCGCCGTCTTCTTGGCGGGCGCCTTCGCCCGTCGCGGCGGTTCCGGCGCCGCGGCCGCCCCCCGCGAACTGTTGGCCGAACGGCCGCGCACGATGCCGACGAACTCCTCGACCAGCTCCCCGTCGGCGCCCGCGGGCCAGGCCAGCGCGATCTCGGTGAACGGGGTCTCGCCGATCGGCCGGTACACCAGGTCGCGCCGGTGATGCAGCCGGGCGATGGACTGCGGCACGATGGTCGCGCCGCCGACCGCGGCGACCAGGGCGAGGGTGTCGGCGGCCTGATCCAGATCGGTGCCGTCCTGGATCCGCTCTGCGGCCAGGTCGGCCGGGGTGAGGCTGTCCAGCAGCGAGAGCTCGTCGTCCTTGCGGACCACCGCGACCGGGGTCTCCTGCCACAGCGGGATGGCGTTCAGGGCGGTGCGCTCGATCGGCAGCCGCACGAAGCACAGGTCCACCCGGCCCTCGCGCAGCGCGGCCTCCTGCTCGCCCTGCGGCACGCCCAGCACCTCCAGGGGATGCTCGGGCAGCCGCTCGCCCCAGATCCGCGCCCACTTCGACACGGTCACACCCGGCACGAACCCCACCCGCAGGCTCGCGAGCGCCTCGGGCTTCTGTTCGCGTTCGGCCTGCTCGGCGGCGCCGATCAGGGCCCTGGCGTGCGCGAGCAGGGCGGCGCCGTCCTCGGTGAGAGTCGTCGGCGAGGCACCGGGCACGAAGACCCGGGTGCCGAGTTCCTGCTCCAGCTCGATGACGGTGGCGCTGAGGGCCTGCCGGGAGATCCGCAGCCCCTTCGCGGCGCGCGCGAAATGCAGTTCCTCGGCCACGGCGACGAAACGACGCAACCGGGCGAGGTCGATGGAGTCGGCGGCGGTGACGTCGAAGTCGCTCATTCTGACCAGAATATGGCACCGGCCGGATCGGCCGACGCGCCGATCAGAGGTTGAACAGCACCGCGACGAGCACCATGATCGCCGCCACCACCCCGAGCACCAGGACATAGGTGCCCAGCACCGATCCCCAGTTGTTGCGGGCGGGCGGCACCGGCCGGGGCACGGGCTGCTGCCACGGTTGCGGCATCGGCGGGCGCGCGACCTGCGGCGGCGGAACGGGCGCGGCCACCGGATACGGCGCGGCGGCGTTGCCCTGCGCGTTCACCGGGCGCATCGGCTGCATCCCCACGAACGGCTGGGCGTGCGAGCCCGAGGTGGGCCGGGCCAGCGGGCGGGCGCCGGTGGTCGGCGAACGCAGGGCACGCTGGGCGGCGTCGACGAATTCCTCGCAGGAGGTGAACCGGTCGGCCGGGCGCTTGGCCAGCGCGCGGGCCATCACCGCGTCGAGCACCGGCGGCAGCCCGGCCCGGCGCGGGCTCACCGGCGGCGGCGGGGACTGCAGGTGGCCGGTGATCACCGCGGCCGGGCTGGCCGATTCGAACGGCGCGGAGCCGGTCAGCAGGGTGTACAACGTGCAGGCCAGCGAGTACTGGTCGGCGCGATGATCCAGCGGGACGCCGGTGAGCTGTTCGGGTGCCGCGTAGGCCAGGGTGGCGGTGAACGAGCCGGTCTCGGTGAGGTGGCCGGAGTCGTCGCGCAGCCGGGCGATACCGAAATCGGTGAGGTAGACCCGTTCCTGGCTGTTGGAGCGGGCCAGCAGGATATTGGCCGGTTTCACGTCCCGGTGCAGCACCCCGGCCCGGTGGGCGTAGTCGAGCGCGGCGGCGGTCTCGCCGATGATCTGCAGGGCGCGGTCGGGCGGCAGGGTGGCGGGATTGAGCGTGGACGCGTCGACCCCGTCGATGTACTGCATGCTGATCCAGAGCTGATCGTCCTCGACGCCGCGGTCGAACACGGTCACGATATTGGGGTGGTCGAGCTGGGCGACCAGATCGGCCTCCCGTTCGAACCGGGCCCGGATCTCCTTGTCGGTGAACAGCTCCTGATTGAGCAGCTTGAGCGCCGTCCAGCGGGGCAGACGCGGGTGCCGGGCCAGGTAGACCGAGCCCATCCCGCCACGACCGAGCTGCCGGTCGATGGTGTATCCGGCGAATACCGTTCCGTCAGAAACCACGCTGACCCCCGAATCTGGCTCGTCGTCCGACGCGCTGGACCCTATCAAACGGCGTACATCGAGGGTCGGGGTCACTCACACCGGTACCGCGCCCACCACACCGCTGAACCCCACGGCCAGGGCGTTCAGATCCCGATATCCGCCCGAGCTGCCCGGTCGCAGGGCGAGGAAGCCCGCGTCGTCACTCCAGACCCAGATGCCCGCACCGAGGACGATCACCAGCACCAGTCCCACGGCGATCAGCCACCCACGAAAACTGCGGCTAGGCACATGCTGGGCCGGAGCCGGTTCCCACGTCGGACGCGGCTGCGCCGCCGGAAACTCCGATGACCGCCGCGGGGTACCCGATCGTGCCACCGGAGATCCCGGCCCCTGCGGCCCCGATGACCGACCTGCCGGAACTCCTGACGCACGTCGCGGAGCGGCCGACTGCCCCACCGAAGCCCCCGAGCCCCGCTGCGGAGCAGCCGACTGGCCTGCCGCTACTCCCAGTGGCTCCGGCGGAGCGGATGACTGCCCCACCAGAACTCCCGGCTCGCGCTGCGGGGTCGACGATTGCCCGGCGAGAACTCCCAGCGCACGGCGAGGGGCGGACGGCTGCACGGCGACGGGCGCGGGTTGGCCGAGAGGCGGCACAGGATAGGGAGCCGGGCTGGACGAAGCACGGTTGGCAGGCACGGACGGGACAGCGGCCGTCGGTCCCCCGTCGGCGGGCTGCCGTACAGCTCGGCGCGCGGCGGTGGCGAATTCCGCGCACGAGTCGAAGCGTTCGGTGGGGTGTTTGGCGAGGGCGCGGGCCAGGACCGTGTCCAGGGCGGCGGGTAGCTCGGGGCGGTGGGCGCGTAGCGATGGCGGGGTGGACCGCAGATGGCCCTGGATGATCTGCGCCGGATTGTCCGACTCGTAGGGTGTGCGGCCGGTGAGCAGCGCGTACAGCGTGCCCGCCAGCGCGTACTGGTCGGTGCGGTGGTCCAGCTCGGACCCGGTGAGCTGCTCGGGCGCGGCGAAATCCAGGGTGGCGGTGAAGGTGCCGGTGCGGGTGAGGTGCAGGGCGTCCTCGCGCGGGCGGGCGATGCCGAAGTCGGCGAGCAGCACCCGCCCGCGCCCGCCGGTGTCGGCCAGCAGGATATTGGCCGGTTTGACGTCGCGGTGCAGGACACCGGCGCGGTGGGCGTGGTCGAGCGCGGCGGCGGTGCCCTCGATGACGTGCAGCGCCGTCTCCACCGGCACCGGGTGGGCGAGGGCGGCGGCGTCCACCCCGTCGACGAACTGCATGCTGATCCACAGCCGCTCGTCGTCGACGCCCCGGTCGTACACGGTGACGATATTGGGATGCTCGAGCCGCGCGACCAGATCGGCCTCGCGCTCGAACCGCGCCCGGATCTCGGTGTCGGCGAACCGCTCCGGGTTCAGCACCTTGAGCGCGATCTGCCGGTTCAACCGCGGATGCCGCGCCAGGAACACCGACCCCATCCCACCCTGACCGAGCTGCCTGTCGATGGTGTAACCGGCGAACACCGTCCCCGCAGAAATCATCCCCGCCCCCGAATCTCGTTGTCCGACGGGACTTTATCAAGGGAACGCGACAGACCCTCAGCCCAGCGGGAAGCTCGCGACCTCGGCGAGCAGCGCCGGTTCGACCTGGTCGGCCTGCGGATACGACGGGCCGTCGGAATCCTGGTAGAACAGCAGCACCCAGCGCTCGCGACCGGCCTCGGCGAAAGTGGACACCACCGCCGAACCGGCGTAGAGCTCCAGTTCGGCGGACTTCCGGCCACGCAGGAAATCGACCCGGTAACCGGTGGTCGACTGGCCGTTCTCGGTGGTCTCGGCGAAGAAACGAGAGACCACGCTCGCCGCCATATCCGCCGTCGGATAGACGAAGAAGGCATACCGCGCGCCGTCGTGGGTCTTGTCCTCGCAGCTCCACTTGGCCGAGAAGCCGTCGAATCGCTTGGTCCAGAACTCGCTGTAGGTGTCCTTGTCCCGGTATCCCTCGCAGCGGCGGCCGTCGTAGCCCGTGCCCTTGTCGTAGCCGCTCGGCACCATCTCGGGGAAGGCGTCGTGCAGGGCGTCCATGGCCTGGTGGCCGGGAGTGTGCCCAAGCATCTCGGCCACCACGGTGTCCTCGTCCTGCCAGGCCCAGATCGCGGCGGGCAGCGCGAGTACGGCGGCCACGGCCAGGGCGATCAGTCGGCGAGTGCGGCGGCGGGGATCCGGGGCAGGCGCGTCCTCCGGGACCGGTGTGCCCGGCGTCCCGGGATGCGCGGGGTACGGATACCCTGCCCCGATGCCGGGTTGCGCTCCAGCTCCGGGATGCGCGGGGTGCGCGACGAGGCCGGGACGCGCAGCGTTCGACTGCGCACCGGCACCGGGGAGCGCGGCGTGCGAGTGCGCACCGGCACCGGGGAGCGCGGCGTTCGACTGCGCACCGGCACCTGGGTGCGCAGCGTGTGGGTACGCGCCGGGTGAAGGCACAGCGTGACTCGGCGGCACAGGCGACACGCGGCCCGCCTCGTGCGGCACGCCGACCGGCGGCGAGGACGGAAACGGCTGGGCGGCACCGGATCCGCCACCGTAGGCACCCGCCGGTCCCCCACTCACAACAGTCGGCTGACTCCCCGTTCCACCGAGAGCGCGCCGGGCGGCGGCCGCGAACTCCGCGCACGAGTCGAACCGGTCGGCGGGACGCTTGGCGAGGGCACGGGCCAGCACCGCGTCCAGCGCGACCGGCAGATCGGGGCGGCGGGCGTGCAGTGAGGGCGGCGGCGCCTGCAGGTGGCCGCGGATGACCACCGCGGGGTTGTCCGCGTCGAACGGCGCGACCCCGGCCAGCAGCGAGTACAGCGTGCAGGCCAGCGAGTACTGGTCGGTGCGATGGTCGAGGGTGGCGCCGGTGAGCTGCTCGGGTGCCGCGAAAGCCAGCGTGGCGGTGAAGGAACCGGTCTGCGTGAGGTGATGGACGTCGTCGCGCAGACGCGCGATACCGAAGTCGGCGAGCAGTACCCGCCGCTCACCGTCGGCGTCGGCCAGCAGGACATTGGCCGGCTTCACATCCCGATGCAGGACACCCGCCCGGTGGGCGTGGTCGAGCGCGGCGGCCGTGCCCTCGACGATGTGCACCGCGAGCCCGGCCGCCACCGGATGCGGCAGCGTCGCGGCGTCCACCCCGTCGACGTACTGCATGCTGATCCACAGCCGCCCGTCGTCGATCCCCCGGTCGTACACCGTCACGATATTGGGGTGCTCGAGCTGCGCGGCGAGGTCGGCCTCGCGCTCGAAGCGGGCCCGGATCTCGGTGTCGGCGAACAGCTCCGGGTTCAGCAGCTTGAGCGCGGTCTGGCGGGGCAGGCGCGGATGCCGCGCCAGATACACCGACCCCATCCCGCCGCGCCCCAGCTGCCGCTCGATCGCGTACCCGGCGAAGATATCCCCCGTCGCAAGCAATGGTCCCCCGTGTGTCCGGCCGATCCGTCCCGGCCGACGCACCGACGACCGCTACCAAAATAGACGGTGCGCCCCTATCCGCGCGGATCAGTCCTCGACCCGCACCCCCATCGACCGAGCCGTCCCGGCCACGATCCGCATCGCCGCCTCCACATCGGTGGTGTTCAGATCGGGCAGCTTGCGCACCGCGATCCGCCGCAACTGCTCCCGGGTGAGCGCCCCGACCGGCACGTGCCCGGGCTGCGGCGAGCCCGCCCGCCCGAGCGCGGCCCGGATCAGCGACGCCGTGGGCGGCGTCTTGAGCCGCATGGTCCAGCGTTTACGGGCATCGATGGTGATGACGGCCGGGATGATCTCCCCACGCCGATCCGCCGTCGCCGCGTCGTACCGGCGTTTGACCTCGAACGGAGGAATCCCGGTGGGCCCGAGCATCTTCCCGAGGACCATCAGCGAGGCGTTGCCCGCCTCGAGTTCGATAGTGACTGTGACAGAGGCTGTTCCGCGCGCCATAGTCAACGATCTCGAACCCACACCTCGATCCGGTCCCACGACGATAACGCCTGGGCCGCAACATATTCGACGCGATCAGCGCCGAGGGGTCACCTTCGGCGGCGAACTGACCGCAAGCGCGTGCTGGTCAGCCGGGGACCGCGACCGTGGTGAAGCGAAAAAGGTCGACCGGCCCGTTCAGTTCGTTCATTACCCCCATCAGACCCTGACAGGTGTGCTGGTCGTAGAAGAAGATGCCCGTTCTCCCCGAGAAGATCCGGAATCCGTGCCAGAACTTGAGCTCAGGAAGGTGCACGGTCGGCTGTGGACCCTGTGGCCTGCTCCAGTCGCGACTCTCCGCGATGCGCTCGATCGCCGCGTCGATCAATGAATTCTCGGCAGCCGCTCCGGCACTCAGGAAATCCGGCCGCATCGCCAGCTCATCGTGGAAGTAGCCCCACGGAACGACGAAATCCTGCGCTGTTCTGAGAAGTTCCCGCACGTGAGCGACTCGATCACGCAGTGCGAGGGAATCTTCGGCAACCACGATGCAACCCTTCGATTGTGTGCTGGACATCATGTCGATCAACGTCGGCGGCCGACGACTCCCATCGGATGACTGTGCCGGAGAACGTCACTGCGCCCGAGCGCGGCGCATCGGCTCAACTAATACCAGATCCGCATAGCTGAGGTCGCTGATCGAACGAGTTGACCCAGCGATGCCCGCGCTCCGAGCGACCTCACCTTCCTGCGACGCTATCCCGACGACGCTGGTGGTTGCCGTGCCGGTCTCGGCGAGAGGCCTATCCGGCGCCCACACTATCCTTCGGCGGCGAGCTGACCACATGCCGCGGCGATCTCCTGACCACGGGTGTCGCGGACCGTGCACGAGACGCCCTGGGCGATCACGCGACGGACAAACTCACGCTCGACCGGCTTCGGGCTAGCGTCCCACTCACTCCCCGGCGTCGGGTTGAGCGGAATCAGGTTCACGTGCACCAACGGGCCCAGCGCCTTGTGCAACTTCTTACCGAGCAGGTCCGCCCGCCACGGCTGATCGTTCACATCACGGATCAACGCGTACTCGATCGACACCCGCCGCCCCGACTTGTCCGCGTAATACCGTGCCGCATCGAGCACTTCGGCGATCGACCAGCGATTGTTCACCGGCACCAGAGTGTCACGCAGTTCGTCGTCGGGCGTATGCAGCGAGACCGCCAACCGCACCGACATGTCCTCATCGGCCAGCTTGCGGATCGCGGGCGCCAGCCCCACCGTCGACACCGTCACCGAACGCTGCGAGATCCCGAGCCCGTCCGGCGCGGGCGAGGTGATGCGACGGACCGCGTTCACCACCCGCTTGTAGTTCGCGAGCGGTTCACCCATGCCCATGAAGACGATGTTGGACAGTCGGCCCGGTCCGCCGTGCACCTCGCCGTCGCGCAGCGCCGCGGCCGCGGCGCGCACCTGATCGACGATCTCGGCGGTGGACAGGTTGCGGTTGAGCCCGGCCTGGCCGGTCGCGCAGAACGGGCAGGCCATGCCGCAGCCCGCCTGGCTGGAGATGCACAGGGTGTTGCGGTCGGGGTAGCGCATGAGCACGCTCTCGAGCAGCGTGCCGTCGTGGGCGCGCCAGAGGGTCTTGCGGGTGTCGCCGGAGTCGCACGCCAGGTGGCGCACCACCGACAGCAGCGGGGGGAACAGCGTCTCGCCGACCTTGGCGCGGACGTCGGCGGGCAGGTCGGTCATCTGGGCCGGGTCGGCCTGCAGCCGGCCGTAGTACTGGCGGGCCAGCTGGTCGGCCCGGAACTTGGGCAGGCCGAGCTCCTGCACCGCGGTCTTGCGCTCATCCGCGTCGAGATCGGCGAGGTGGCGCGGCGGCATGCCGCGACGCGGGGCATCGAAGACGAGGGGCAGGGAGGTGGCCATAATCCCACCATTGTCCCAAACGCGGCCGCGGCCCCGGTGAGCGGGCCGCCACGCCGGGCGGTGTTATCGAGAAGATGCGTGCACCGGCCATAGCCGTCGGCAATGATCGAGTCATGTCCACCAACGCAGAATCGGGCGCGACACCGGCCGCCGAGGAGCCGGTCCCCGAACACCTCGACGGCAAGCACCACAAGCGGGTCCCCGCCGAGACCACCCCCACCCGGCGGCCCACCCCGGACGCGCTGGTCAAGTCGCGGACCGGCTACACCTGGATAGCCCTGCTGGCCGCGGCGATCCTCGGCGTGCTGCTGCTGATCTTCATCATCCAGAATCTCGACCAGGCCCCGGTCCAACTGTTCTTCTGGGACTTCTCGCTGCCGCTGGGCATCACCGTGCTGCTCTCGGTGATCGTGGGCGCGCTGGTGATGGGCCTGGTCGGCGGCGTGCGCATCCTGCAGTTGCGCCGCGCCGCCAAGAAGCCCTGACCGGGCTCAGAGCAGGGCGCTGAGCACCAGCCAGGACACGAACGCCGAGGGCAGCATCGAGTCGAGGCGGTCCATGATGCCGCCGTGCCCGGGCAGCAGCGTGCCCATGTCCTTGATCCCGAGCTCCCGCTTGATCTGCGATTCGATCAGATCGCCCAACGTCGCCACGAGCACCAGGCCGACACCGAGCACCACACCGATCATCGAATTGGCGTCGAGCAGCAGCGTGACGGTCAGCAGACCGCCGATGACGCTGAACACCAGCGACCCGCAGAAGCCCTCCCAGGACTTCTTCGGGCTGATCGCGGGCACCATCGGATGCCTGCCGAACAGCACCCCGGCGACATAGCCACCGACATCGGAGCACACGACCAGGATCATGAAGGTCAGCACCCGCAGGTTGCCGTCGGGTTCGAGCAGCAGCAGCGTCGAGAACGACGCCAGCAGCGGAATCCAGGACAGCGTGAAGATGCTGATCGAGGTGTCACGCAGGAAGTTCTTCGGCGCCTGACTCAACCCGTGGTCGAACAGCCGCCACACCATGCAGACCAGCGCCGTCGCGGCGAACGCGCCGACCACCCCGCGCGCCCCCCACGGCCAGCCCGCCCAGAACACCGCCTGGCCGCCGACCAGCAGCGGGATCCGCGGCACCAGCACATCGGCCTCGCGCAGCCGCTTGGCGACCTCCCAGGTCGCCACCCCGACCGCCACACCGACGACCCCGATGAACACCTTGGGGACGAACAGCAGGATCGCTATGAGCGAAAGCCCCAAACCCAGGCCGACCGCCAGCGCCGCGGGCAGGTTGCGTCCCGCGCGCGAGGTCGGCGGCGCCGGGGCCGCCGCGGGCGGTGCCGCGGCGATCTCGTCCGGCATCGGTTCCGGTGCCGCTCCGGTGGCGGCGGCGTCTTCGGCCACGATTGTCCCGTCGCTCAACTCGTCGTTCCGTTCATCCCCCGCACGAGCGGGACTGGCGAGATCTGGCGCTCAGACCTCGAGCAGTTCGGCTTCCTTGTGCTTGACCAGCTCGTCGATCTGGCCCACGTACTTGGCGGTGGTCTTGTCGAGTTCCTTCTCGGCGCGCCCGACTTCGTCCTCGCCCGCTTCGCCATCCTTCTGGATCCGGTTCAGTTCGTCCATGACCTTGCGCCGGACGTTACGAATCGAGATCTTGGCGTCCTCGCCCTTGCCCTTGGCCATCTTGACCATCTCGCGGCGGCGTTCCTCGGTGAGCTGCGGCACGGTGATGCGCAGGATGTCGCCGTTGTTGGTGGGGTTCACGCCCAGATCGGAGTTGCGGATGGCGTTCTCGATCGGGCCGAGCTGGTTCTGCTCGTAGGGCTTGATTACGACCATGCGCGGCTCCGGCACGGTGATGCTCGAGATCTGGGTGATCGGCGTCGGCGAGCCGTAGTAGTCGACCACGACGCGGGCGAACATGCCCGGGTTGGCGCGGCCGGTGCGGATGGTGCCTAGGTCGTCCTTCGCCACCGCGACGGCCTTTTCCATCTTCTCCTCGGCGTCGAAGAGCGCTTCATCAATCACGACCGGTTCCTCCACTGCGTCATCGTCATCTTCCGCGGTTGCGGGATCAGGACCGAACCAGGGTGCCGATGGGCTCACCGGCAACCGCACGGGCAATATTGCCCTTGATCAACAGATTGAACACCAGCATCGGCATCTGGTTGTCCATGCACAGGCTGAAGGCCGTCGCATCGGCGACCTTGAGCCCCTTTTCGATCACTTCCTTGTGCGTGATCTCGGTGAACATGCTCGCGTTCTCCTCGACCCGCGGGTCGGCGTCGTAGACGCCGTCGACCGCCTTGGCCATCAGCACCACCTCGGCGCCGATCTCGAGGGCCCGCTGGGCGGCGGTGGTGTCGGTGGAGAAGTAGGGCATGCCCATACCGGCGCCGAAAATCACCACGCGGCCCTTCTCGAGGTGCCGCTTGGCGCGTAGCGGGAGGTAGGGCTCGGCGACCTGGCCCATCGTGATGGCGGTCTGCACGCGCGTGTCCACCCCCTGCTTCTGCAGGAAGTCCTGCAGCGCAAGGCTGTTCATCACGGTGCCGAGCATGCCCATGTAGTCCGAGCGGGCGCGTTCCATCCCGCGCTCCTCGAGCTCGGCGCCGCGGAAGAAGTTGCCGCCCCCGATCACGACGGCGACCTGCACGCCGGTCTCGACGATCTCGGCGATCTGCTCGGCGACGGTCTGCACGACGTCGGGATCGAGACCGACCCCGCCCCCACCGAACATCTCCCCACCCAGCTTGAGCAGCACCCGGTGGTATCCAGGGCGGTCGTTACCCGGGTCGGTCATGGGTGGTCGTCTCCTTCGGCGAGGTCGAGAACTGTCGAACTGCGGGCACGCGAATCGGCCGCACAGCAAGGCGAAGCGGCATCCATCCTGCCTTATCCGGTTCCTCCCGCCGCACAAGACCCCCTTGCGCGACGCGGAGACCCAGGAACTAGGGGCAGCTGCCGCCGAGAACCGGCAAGAGCCCCTCGGGAGCGCGCGAACGCGGCTCCCGAGGGGCTCTCGTGCAGGCGGATCAGGCCTGGCCGACCTCGAAACGGGCGAAGCGGGTCAGGGTGACACCGGCCTCGTCCAGCAGGGCCTTCACGGTCTTCTTCGAGTCGGTGACCGACGCCTGCTCCAGCAGGACGACGTCCTTGAAGAAGCCGTTGACGCGGCCCTCGGTGATCTTCGGCAGCGCGGCCTCGGGCTTGCCCTCTTCGCGGGCGGTGGCCTCGGCGACGCGACGCTCGTTCTCGACCAGATCGGCCGGGACCTCGTCGCGGGTGACGTAGCGAGCCTTGAGCGCGGCGACCTGCATGGCGGCGGCGCGGGCGGCCTCGGCCGCGGCATCGCCTTCACCGGTGTACTCGACCAGCACGCCGACGGCGGGGGGCAGGTCCGAGGCACGCTTGTGCAGGTAGGTGGCGACCTGGCCGTCGTAGGACACGACGCGGCGCAGTTCCAGCTTCTCGCCGATCTTGGCGGCCAGCGCCTGCACGGCCTCGTCGACGGTGCCGTTGTCCAGCTTGAGCGCCTTCAGGGCGTCCAGGTCGGCCGGCTTGCCCGCGGCGGCCGCGGTGACGACGGCCTCGGCCAGCTCCTGGAACTCGGCGTTCTTGGCGACGAAGTCGGTCTCGGAGTTGATCTCGACCAGGACGCCGTCCTTGGCGATGACCAGGCCCTCGGCGGTCGCGCGCTCGGCGCGCTTGCCGACGTCCTTGGCGCCCTTGATGCGCAGCACCTCGACGGCCTTGTCGAAATCGCCGTCGGACTCGGCCAGCGCGTTCTTGCAGTCCATCATGCCGGAGCCGGTGAGCTCCCGGAGCCGCTTCACATCAGCAGCGGTGTAGTTCGCCATCGGGGGCGAGCCTCCTCGTGTGTGGGGGTGTCTGGGGGTTTACACCACCTTGCCGACCGCTTCTGAATTCAGAAGGGCCGGCAAGGTGAACGTAGAGCTACCGATCAGCTCAGAAGTCGGCCGGGGTGTGCTGCGCCGGGTCGGCCTTGACCTCGGCAGCGGCCTCGGCGGGCGTCTCGGCAGCGGCCTCGGCGGCCGGGGTCGCCTGAGCCAGCAGTTCCTGCTCCCACTCGGCGAGCGGCTCGCCGGCGCCGGCCTCGGGCTTCGCGTCGCCGGAAGCCTGACCCGCGCGGGCCTGCACGCCCTCGGCCACCGCGGAGGCGACGACCTTGGTGAGCAGCGCGGCGGAACGGATCGCGTCGTCGTTACCCGGGATCGGGTAGTCGACCAGGTCGGGATCGCAGTTGGTGTCCAGGATCGCGATGACCGGGATGTTCAGCTTGCGAGCCTCGCCGACGGCGATGTGCTCCTTGTTGGTGTCGACGACCCAGATGGCCGAGGGCACCTTGGCCATGTCGCGGATACCGCCGAGGGTGCGGTCCAGCTTGGTCATCTCACGCGTGAGCATGAGGATTTCCTTCTTGGTGCGACCCTCGAAGCCACCGGTCTGCTCCATGGCCTCGAGCTCCTTCAGGCGCTGCAGGCGCTTGTGGACGGTCGAGAAGTTGGTGAGCATGCCACCCAGCCAGCGCTGGTTGACGTAGGGCATCCCGACGCGAGTCGCCTCGGCCGCGATCGACTCCTGGGCCTGCTTCTTGGTGCCGACGAAGAGAACGGTGCCACCGTGGGCGACGGTCTCCTTGACGAACTCGTAGGCCTTGTCGATGTAGGTCAGCGTCTGCTGCAGGTCGATGATGTAGATGCCGTTGCGGTCGGTGAAGATGAACCGCTTCATCTTCGGGTTCCAGCGACGGGTCTGGTGCCCGAAGTGCGCGCCGCTGTCGAGCAGCTGCTTCATGGTTACGACAGCCATAGCTCCCGTATCTCTCTTTCGTTGCCGGTTGTCGCAGTCGATCGGCGATCGATTGCCCTGGCGCCACCGAAACCGCCGGACCCGATTCGGGAACCGGGACCAGCCGACGATTTCACTGTTCATCCGCTCGGAGAACTCGCGCGGACATGCCCTCTCGGACGTCCGCAGAACGAGCGACGACCGGATGGACGAGCACAGGTGGCGCGCGAAGTCGGTCCGCGCCCCGGCACGATGGATATCGCCGGGCACAAACCGCGAGTTCAGTCTACGCGGATCCGCCCCAGGGCCGAAATCGCCCCCTTGCGGTGACCTGCGATTCCCGCGGTGAAGTGCGAGATATCCACATCCGGCGAAGTTGTCCCCATTCTCGCTTCGGCCGTTCCGGACGGGTTCGGCGGCGCCCACTGTGGGTGCATGAACATGTTGACGCGAATCCTGATCACCGCTTTTCCGCTGCTCTGCGCGTTGGGGGTGGTGAGTCCACCGGCCGCGGCGCAGCCGGACGAGCCGCCCGTCTCTCCTGCTCCTCCGCCACCGGTCGTCGTTCAGCCCGGGGTGGTGCCACCCGCGGCGCAACGCCCGGCCGGGCCTGCGTGCGATGCGGGTGGCACGGTGCACACCCTGCCCGCGCCGCCTCCCGAGCACGGTGGCGACGCTCGGATGGTCCGGCGGTCGCGGTGTCCGGGGTCGGCGGGTGCTTCGCCGGGATCGACGCCGCCCGCGGTGCCTGCCGGAACTTCGCGGTATCCCTGGCTCGTGCCGGTGCCCGTTCCGGTGCGGGTGTCGGTGGTAGATCTCGCCGATGCACCCCCGGCGTCGCGCCCTGGGCGCCGCGATGGGGAAGCCGGTCGTTACGACGCGAGCGGACCACGACGGCAGACAACGGAGCGCCCTGCCGAGGAATCCGTGGACCGCGCGCCGGGGACTGTGCGGATCGACGTCGTGGTACGGCCGGGGACAACGTCCGGATCCGCCGAAGGGGTGCCCGTGGTCCTGCGCGACCTACTGCAAGCGTGGGCGGCCCAGCAGCGGGTGCAACCGCTGCGCCCGCACCGGTGAACCAGCGTCATGAGCGGCTGCGCCAGTTCGGATGGCGCCGGATCCTCGGCGTGGGTGGTACCGCCGTCTGTCTGCTGCTCACGACCGGCGCGGCGGCAGGGCCGGTGTCGGCCGTCGAGGCCGGGGATTTCGGATGGCCGTTGCGCCCGCGACCGAGCGTCGAGAAGCGTTTCGACAAACCCGAGCGGAACTGGTTGCCGGGACACCGAGGGGTCGATCTGGCGGCGGCGGACGGACAGCTCGTCGTCGCCGCGGGGGACGGCGTCGTGGTGTTCGCCGGGGTGGTGGCGGGCAAACCCGTCGTGTCGATCGACCACGCGGGTGGCTTGCGCACCACCTACGAACCGGTGCGGGCGCAGGTCGTGGTGGGTGCGCGGGTGGTCCGGGGTACCCCGATCGGGACCGTGGTCGCCGGGCACGAGGGGTGTCCGGTGAGCGCGTGCCTGCACTGGGGCGCACGACGGGAATCGGGGGAGCACAACCGGCGCGAGTACGTGGACCCGCTCGGGCTGCTACACGAGGTGCCGATCCGGTTGAAGCCGCTGGAGCCCTGAAGTGACCACTACCTCACACCAGCCGGGCGGTTCGGGACGAGAATCGGGGTGTGCCAGAGAAACCAGCGCTCACCTACCCCGATGTCGGTGCCACCCGGGGCACGCTTCCCGAGGGCTATCACCGGTTCCGCCATCGCCGCCCGATCGGTCACGGCCGCGCGCTGTTCGACCGCGCGGCCGCCCACATCGTCGAGTTCGGCATGCAGAAGGGCGTCGGCATCTTCCAGCGCGCCGACGCCCCCACCGCCGAGCCGGACACGGACCTGGCGGTGTTCCTGGGCATCGGACCGCTCGGGATCACGGCACCGTGCCGGGTGGTCTACGTGCTCGACGAACCCGACCGCCGTGGGTTCGCCTACGGCACCCTGCCCGGTCATCCCGAGATCGGCGAAGAACTGTTCGCCGTCGAATACGAACCCGCCACCGACACCGTCTACGGCCTTGTCACGGCGTTCTCCCGACCGGGTGCCTGGTATGCGCGCCTGGGCGGCCCCATCGTGCGGCTGATCCAGCGCTGGTTCGCCGACCGCTACCTGCGCACCCTGCCGACCGGCGGCTAGGGCGTCGCTCAGAGGAATCCGGCGAGGGTATCGGCTTCGGCGGTCAGCTGATCGCGGCGCTCCGCGGCTCCGAGACGGTCGTATTCGGCCGCGGCGTCCCGCCTTTCGCCGATCTCCCCGCGCACGATCCGCTCGATGTCGTCGTCGGTGAGATCCCGGCGCCGGACCTCGGCAGCCCCCAACCCCACGGGACTGCCCTCCAGCGCACCGGCTTTCACCGCACCGGCATCGATCGCCTCGGCATTGTCGATCGCGGCCAGCACTGACCGAAGCGCCGCGACGGCACTGCGATCCCGCGCCTTCATCGCGGGTTTCAGTCCCGCGCGCAACCGCTCGCGCAGGGAGTTCGTGGGCTGGTCCACCGGTCCGGAGGTCATGGCCGCGAGCCTAATTGCCGCCGGTCCAGCGATCGACCAGATTTCTCGCTGCAGCGGGTCGGCGGGCTGTGCCGTTCGAGGGACGTTGGCGTCAACCGGTGAATTGCCTGATCGCGACGCCGAGAATGCCGATGAGGGCGACAGCGGCGACGGTACACCCCGTGACGGCGACGAGTCGATGGCCGCGGGCGGTGTCACCGCGGTGCAGCGCGTGGCCACGCAGCCAGCCGAGCCAGCTCAGGAGCAGCGCCGCCGCGGTGGCGACCAGCGGAATGACGATGGTGGGCCAGCCGTCACGCGTCGCCTCGTGGGCGAGCAGCAGGGCCACCCCCGCCGCCCCGAGCGCGGTGCGCCGCCAGGCCAGGGCCGTGCGTTCCTGGGCCAGGGTCGGCGCTGTCACGACAACAGCACCGCCAGGCAGGCCAGGGCCGCGACCAGCGCGACACCGACCGAGAGCACCGGGACCAGAACAGTGCCGGGCAGCGGCCCGCCCGCGCGCATCGCGACCGTGACCCGCTGCCAGTGCCGATAGGCACCGAGCGCCACCGCGAAGGCCATGACCAGGCAGCTCACCGCGATCACGCCACCGAACCCGGCCAGCCGCAACGGCTGCACGAGCGTATGGACGGCGACGCCACCGGCCAGCAGCCCGAGCGCCGTCCGTACCCACGCCAGAAACGTGCGCTCATTGGCCAGCGTGAACCGATAGTCGACGTCGTCCTCACCGTCGTCGGACTCGGCCCCGACCTCGGGCAACGTCATCACCACCACCTCCGTCCCCCATCTTGCCGCGCCCCACTCCCCCACAACGCCAACCATGCCGTGACCAACTCGCGCACGACCGCCGCGTCCAGTGTGCCTGCGGATCGGCGAGGCGGTGCCGAACGGGGGTCGAGGGTTATGCGCGGGGGTGGGCCTGGTCGTGGACTTGTTTGAGGCGCTCGACCGAGACATGGGTGTAGAGCTGGGTGGTGGCCATGCTCGCGTGGCCGAGGAGTTCCTGGACTACCCGGAGGTCGGCGCCGCCCTCGAGGAGGTGGGTGGCGGCGGTGTGCCGCAGGCCGTGCGGGCCCAGGTCGGGGGCACCGGGGATGGCGGCGACGACCTCGTGCACGACGGTGCGGGCCTGGCGCTGGTCGAGGCGGCGGCCGCGCTGGCCGAGCAGCAGCGCGCGGCCCGACCGCTCGTTGACCAGGAACGGGCGGCCTGTCCGCAGCCAGGTGTCCAGGGCGGTGTCGGCGGGGGCACCGAACGGGACCGAGCGCTCCTTGTTCCCCTTGCCGAGCACCCGCACGAGCCGGCGCTCGCGGTCCACGTCCTCGATGTCGAGGCCACACAGTTCGCTGACCCGGATACCGGTGGCGTAGAGCAACTCCACGATCAACCGATCCCGCAGCGCCATCGGATCCTGCTGCGCCGCACCCGATTCCGCGGCCTCCATCGCCTCGAGCGCCTGCCCACGGCCCAGCACCGCGGGCAGCACCCGATGGGTTCTCGGCGCCTGCAACCGCAATCCCGGATCGATGTCGAGCCGCCCCGTCTCGGTCAGCCACGCCGTGAAAGTCCGTGCCGCCGAGGCCCGCCGGGACAGGGTGGTCCGCGCCGCACCTCCCGCCGCGAGCTCGGCCAGCCACGACCGCAGCAACGCCAGATCCAGCTCCCGCACCGCCGAATCCGCCGACCGCGCATACAGATGCTCGAGCAACGACCGCACATCCCCGACATATGCCCGCACCGTATGGGCCGACCGATTCCGCCCCAACCGCAGATGCCGCCCGAACTCACTCACCAACGCCTCGAGATCCTCGGGCAACACATCCATCCCCCCACCGTCACCCCTCCCCGGCCCCCACGCAACCCACCACGCCGACCCACCGCTCACCCCCACAGGAACGCCGTCCGCCAGGTAGACCGCCCGCCCTTCCTGCCGAGCCACGCCACCCGACGACCCAGCCGAGCTGCCCAACCCGGTGCCATCGGAGAACTCGACCGGTAGTCCATCGGTGCTGCTCGGCACCTCGGGTTCGTCGGCGCGGCACTCCGGTCGCTGATGGGTCGCGCGGTCACGTGGACCGCCTGGTGGTGATGCGGAACCAGCCGTCGGCGTCGCAGCCGACCAGTTCGGCCAGTTCGAGGGCGGGGAGGATGGCGCGGACGGTGGGGAGGTCGAGGCCGGATTGGAGGGCCAGGTCGCGGGGGAGGCGGGAACCGATGGCGGGGAGGGCGGCGTAGACCTCGGCTTCGGCGCCGCGTAGGTGGGCGGCGGGGTCGGTGGGGTTGTCGCCGAGGGGGAGGCGGAGGGGGCCTGCTTCGTCGATGACGTCTTCGGCGCGGGTGACCAGGAGGGCTTCGCCCTCGCGGATCATCCGGTGACAGCCGACGGAGGCGGCCGAGCCGACGGGGCCGGGGCACGCCATGGCGGGGCGGCCGAGGCGGCGGGCCCATTTGACGGTGTTGCGGGCGCCGCTGCGCGAGCCCGCCTCGACCACGAGGACACCGTCGCCCAGGGTGGCGATCAGCCGGTTGCGGGCCAGGAAGCGGTGCTTCTGCGCGGTCGTGCCGGGCGGGTATTCGCTCAGGACCAGCCCGGTCTCGGCGATGGCGGCGATCAGGCGGTCGTGCTGGGCGGGATAGGGGCGGTCGACACCGCAGGCCAGGACAGCGACGGTCGCGCCGCCGACGGCGAGGGCGGCGCGGTGGGCCGCCGCGTCGATCCCGAATGCCGCGCCGGACACGATGGTCCAGCCGCGGCCTGCCAGGTCGGCGGAGATCTCGTTGGCCACCTGCGCGCCGTACCCGCTGCTGCACCGCGAACCGACCACGGCGACCGCGCGTTCGGAGGCGGTTTGCAGGGACAGCGGTCCTCGCGCCCAGAGCACCAGCGGCACGGCACCGTCCCGGTCGCGTTCGGTGTCGAGCTGATTCAGCCCGAGCATCCGCCATTCGGGCCACTCGGCGTCGTCCGGCGTGATCACCCGGCCGCCGAGCCGCTCCATCATCTCGAGATCCGCTGCCGCCGAGTCACTCTCCCGCCGCGCCGCCACCGGACCGCGCAACGCCTCGGGCAGCTCGTACTCCCGCACGGCCCGCGCCGCCTCGCGCACGCCCACCGACGCGATCAACGCCGACAACGGCGCACACGGTCCCTGCACCACCCGTGACAGGTACACCCACGCCAGCCGGGCTTCCTCGAATTCACCCGCACTCCGAACCCCCGCGCTCACCGCTCAGCCCTTCCCTGCCGCCACGGACGCACGATCGGCCCTTCCCCAACTCTTCGGCGGGGACAACCGTCCACAGTCACCGCCGAGACCGTTGTCGCCGCACCCAACGCCGCCTTCACTGCGCACCCCGCTGACGGAAGTTCAACGACGACAACACATCCTGAACAGACGGCACCTCTCCCCCGCGGAGATCGCACACCGTCCACGCCACCCGGATGGCACGGTCGGCACCCCGGGCGGACATGCGGCCGAGACGCAGTGCTGTCTCGATCGGAGCGATCGATTCGCGCGGGAGGCGGAAGCGCTGGCGCAGGATGTGGCCGGGGACTTCGGCATTGGTCGTCCAGCCGTCCTCGCTCCAGCGTTCGAGGGCACGCGCTCGCGCCGCGGCGACCCGGGCGGCGACCGTTTCGCTGGTCTCGGTGTGGTCGTCACCGAAGGTCGCCCCGGCCTGGCCGTGCATCTGGACCCAGATATCGATGCGGTCCAGCAAGGGGCCCGAGAGTTTGCCGAGGTAGCGGCGCCGGGCCAGCGGAGCACAGATGCAGTCGACATCGCGGGCGGGCGCGCAGGGGCAGGGATTGGCCGCCAGGACCAGCTGAAATCGGGCCGGGTAGCGGGCGACGCCGTCACGGCGGGCGATGCGGACCTCGCCTTCCTCGAGCGGAGTGCGCAGGGCTTCCAGCACCTTGGTGCCGATCTCGGCGCACTCGTCGAGGAACAGCACGCCGCGATGCGCCCGGCTCACCGCGCCGGGCCTGGCCATGCCGGAGCCGCCGCCGATCATGGCGGTCACCGAGGTGGAGTGATGCGGGGCGACGAACGGGGCCAGCGTGAGCAGCGGCTGTTCGGCCGAGAGGGACCCGGCCATCGAATGGATGGCGGTGACTTCGAGCGACTCGGCCTCGGACAGGGGCGGCAGCAGGCCGGGAAGCCGTTGCGCCAGCATGGTTTTGCCGATGCCGGGCGGTCCGGTGAGTAGCAGATGGTGTCCGCCCGCGGCCGCCACCTCGAGCGCCCAGCGCGCCTCGTCCTGCCCCACCACATCGCTGAGATCACCGCACGGCATCTGCCCTTCCGGCACCGTCCCGTCTGGTTCGAGCAACTGTCCTTCTCCGCGCAGCCAGGCGACCACCTCGCGCAGGCTCCGCGCGCCCAGCACCTCGATCCCCTCGACCAGCCCCGCCTCCGCCACCGCCTCGGCGGGCACCACCACGGTGGGCAATCCGGCATTGCGGGCCGCGATCACCGCGGGCAGCACCCCGCGCACCCGCCGCACCCGCCCGTCCAGCGCCAGCTCGCCGAGCAGGACCGTCTTGATCAGCCGCTCCCCCGGCACCGCCCCGGACGCGTCGAGCACCGACACCGCGAGCGCGAGGTCGTACACACTGCCGACCTTCGGCAGCGTGGCCGGTGAGAGCGCCAGGATGACCCGCCCGTCCGGCCATTTCTCCCCCGTATTGGCGACCGCCGAGCGCACTCGATTGCGCGATTCCTGCAGCGCCGTGTCGGGTAGGCCGACCAGATTCACCGAGGGCAGGCCCTGGCCGATGTCGGCCTCGATCTCCACGAGCTGACCGTCGACCCCCGTGACCGCCACCGACAGCGCGCGTCCGAGCGCCATCAGAACGCCGCCGTCAAGTGATCGATCATCGGCTTGCCGCCACGCGGCAGCAGCACCGAGACGACGTCGAACCGGATCCGCCGCCACGGCCCTTCCTGCTCGGCCAGCCACAGCAGCGCCAGCCGCCGGATCCGCTGCTGCTTGCTGAAGGTGACCGACTCGGCCGGACTACCGAACCCCAGCCCCGACCGCGTCTTCACCTCGACGAACGCGGTCACCGACGGATCCCGGACGATCAGGTCCAGCTCCCCGTACCGGCACCGCCAATTGCGCGCGATGATCTCCATCCCGGCCTCACGCAGAAATTGCGCGGCCAGCTTCTCCCCGTATGCGCCGAGCGCCTGTTTGCTTCCCACCCGACAAACGATGCCGAGACCGAGCTACCCAACCCCCACCACGACCTGGGAAAACAGAAACCCTGTGGATAACCCCACCCTTGTGGACAACCCCGGCCCCGCACATCCCGACCACAAGATGAGATCCGCCGCGATCAGCGGGTTCGCGGCCGGGCTGCCGGTCAAAGCGCGAAGCGCACGCACCGAAGGCAAGCCCCGAGCACACCAGCACCCCGCTCACATAGGCCGCGGCCTCCCGCACACCCAGCCACACCCCACACCTGAAGTGCGCCACCTCCCGCACTCCCAGCCCCGCACATCCCGACCTCGAGGAGGGATCCGCCGCGCAGCGGCGGGGTCGCGGCCGGGTCACCGGTCAGCGCTCGAAGCGCATGCGCCGCAGGCGCGAGTCTCGAGCGCTGACCGGCGGCCCCCAGGGGCCGCGACCTCGAGCGCGCCAGCGCTCCAAAAACACAGCTCCAACTATTCCGGCAGGCGCAGGTCGGGCTTTTCGAGTTCCTCGATGTTCACGTCCTTGAACGTGATCACCCGGACGTGCTTGACGAAGCGCGCGGGCCGGTACATGTCCCAGACCCAGGCGTCGCTCATCCGCACTTCGAAGTAGACCTCGCCGTCGGCGTTCTGCGGCCGCAGTTCCACGGAATTGGCCAGGTAGAAGCGGCGTTCTGTCTCCACCACGTACGAGAACTGGCCGACGATGTCCTTGTACTCGCGGTACAACGACAGTTCCATCTCGGTTTCGTACTTCTCGAGGTCCTCAGCACTCATCGGGTGGGACGTCCTCCTGCTAGCAGCGCCGCGTACATTGACTCACATCATCGCGCATGCGCCGCGCGGGTAGCCACTCGGCTACCGCCCGGCACCTCGAGCTCGCGCACATTGCGCCAGGACCGGCGGTGTTCGGTGCTCGGTCCCAGCTGCCGCAGAGCGGCGGTGTGTTCGGGCGTGTTGTAGCCCTTGTGGGCGGCGAAACCGTAGCCCGGCAGCTGCCCGTCCAGCTCGACCATCATCCGGTCCCTGGTGACCTTGGCCAGGATGCTGGCCGCCGCGATGCAGGCCGCCGTGCCGTCGCCGCCGATGACCGGCAGCGAGGGCGCGGGCAGGCCGGGGACCTTGAATCCGTCGGTGAGGATGTAGCCGGGGGTGTGTCCGAGCCCGGCCACGGCCCGGCGCATGCCCTCGATATTGGCGACGTGGATGCCGATCGCGTCGATCTCCCACGCGGGCACCACCACGACGCTCCAGGCCAGCGCGAGGCGCTGAACCACCGGGAACAGCTCCTCACGGGCCGTCTCGGTGAGTTTCTTGGAGTCGTCGAGCCCGGACAGCTTGTCGTAGGCCTTGGGCGCCAGCAGGCACGCCGCGATCACCAGCGGCCCGGCACACGGTCCGCGCCCCGCCTCGTCGACACCTGCCACCGGCCCGAGGCCGCCGCGGATGAGCGCCGCCTCCAGCGTGCGCAGCCCGCCCGCGCGGCGCATCACCACCCGCGGCGGCCAGCCGGTCCGATCCTGCCCCACAGTTCGATTGTCCTCGTCGTCTCAGTTTTCCTGCGCGTTCTGGGTGCGCACCGGGCCCATCCGGCTCGGCGGCCAGATCTTGAACACGGTCTTGCCGCGCACATTGTCCACCGGCACCGTGCCCTGCAGGTCGTCGCTGACGTGGGCGCGGGAATCGGCCGACTCGTTGCGGTTGTCGCCCATCACCCACAGGTGGCCTTCCGGCACCTTCACCGGCCCGAACACCCGGCCCGCCGGGTAGACCGCGTTGGGGCGGTCGGTGTACCAGGGGTAGTCCTTCTTGATGTAGGGCTCGTCGAGCGGTTTGCCGTCGACCATCACCCGGCCTTGCGGATCGCAACACTGCACCGTCTGCCCGCCGACCGCGATGACCCGCTTGACCAGGTCGTTCTCGTCGGGCGGGACCAGGCCGAAGTAGGAAAGGAAGTTCTGCACCCCGCGCACCACGGTATTGTCGGAGCGGATCGACTTGTAGTGCCCGTTCCACGACGGCGGGCCGACGAACACGACGACATCGCCGGGACCGGGCTCCGAACCGTAGTAGCTGATCTTCTGCACGTAGATGCGGTCGCCGATCAGCAGCGTGTTCTCCATCGACTGCGACGGGATCACGTAGGGCCGACCGACGAAGGTGACCATGAGCGCGGCGATCACCGCCGCGATCACGATCAGTATCGGCAGCTCCTGCCAGAACGGGCGTTGCTTCTTGTCGCCGCGCTTCTTCTTGCGCTGTCCGCCTTCGTCACCCGAATCGGACACCGACCCACTTTCGTCTGCCACGCCGAACAGAGTAGCCCGGCACCCCGACCGAAGTCGGAGTGCCGGGCTACTCGAAATTTCCGGGCTCGCAAGAGCTACCGCGAGATCAGCGCTTTTCCTTGATCTTGGCGGCCTTGCCGCGCAGATCGCGCAGGTAGTACAGCTTGGCGCGACGCACGTCACCACGGGTCACGACATCGATGTGGTCGATGTTGGGGCTGTGCACCGGGAAGGTGCGCTCGACACCCACGCCGAAGGACACCTTGCGGACGGTGAAGGTCTCGCCGATGCCGCCACCCTGACGCCGGATCACGACGCCCTTGAAGACCTGGATGCGCTCCTTCGAGCCTTCGATGACCTTCACGTGCACGTTCAGGGTGTCGCCCGGACGGAAGTCGGGGACATCGCTACGCAGCGACTTCTCGTCGACGAAATCAAGGGTGTTCATTTTCCACCTTTTCGGATTCTTCGCGCGAACAGAGGAACCTGGCGGCACTGACGTGCTCGACCGGTTCGTGCTCAGTACAGGAGTGCTCTCGGACATGACTCGCCCAAGGCAACCGGTTCATTGTGCCAGACCAGGCGGCCGTCGCCGAAATCGGGCGGCGTGGCTCACTCCCCCGCGGCGGGTTCCCCGGCCTTGTCGGGGCGGCGCCGCGGCAGCAGATGCGGGTGTGGCGGCGGCGCGGACGGTGCCGCGACCACCTTGCGGCTCAGTTCGGCCTCGGCGGCGGTGCGGGCGTGTTCGATATCGGGTTTGCCCGCGATCAGGTCCTGGATGAAGATCTTCGCGCGGATGACCGGGCGCCGGTAGCGGCGTTCCCTGGCCATGGCCCGGTTCATCGTCTTGGGCCGGTCGCCGTAGCGCCAGCGGGCCCAGGGCGCGCCCGGCCTGCTGAGCCGCACGGCGCCGATCAGCAGCAGCGGCGCGAAGAACATGCCGAACAGCCCGGTCCAGATCTTGCCCTTGGCGATCACCACCGCGGCCAGCAGCAGATTGAACAGCAGCGAGACGGCCAGGCCGATGCGCACCCCGAGCCCGCGCGACTGGCGGAAGTCGTCGTAGTCGAGGAAGGTGGCGGGCTGCACACCCAGCAGCAGCAGGCCGGTGACCGCGACCGCGACGAAGACCGCGTCGACCGAGGTGCGGCCCTGTTCGGACCAGTAGACATCGCGCAGATAGAAGATGAGCGCGAACTCGTCGAGGACCAGCGCGGCGCCGATGCCGAACAGGGCCGCCAGCACGCTGGAGGTGACCTGAGTGGAGTCCTCGGCGGTCGCGATCAGCCCGATGCCCGAGAGCAGCACGGTGATCACCCCGAAGACCACGTGGTGGATGTGGGTGTCACCGGCTTTGACATTGCCCGGCCACCAGCGCACCTGGGCCCGGATCAGCCGCACGCTGATCCGGATGACCACGAACCCGAGGATGAAGCCCAGCAGGAAGCAGAGCAGGGGCAGGCGGCCGTGCGCGATCACATCGTCTTCGAGCCACCGTCGCATGCCGCCCGCCCTGTCGTCGTGTTACTGACCGAACCCCGCTCGCCGCAGGGCGTCGGCCATCGAGCCGCTCGGCGCCGCCGCGGGCTTGCGCTGGTTACCGCCGCGACCCTGGCCCTGGCCGCCACGGCCCTGTGCCTGCCCGCGGTCACCGCCCTGGCCGCGTCCGCCGCCCTGCGGACGGCCCTGGCCGCGACCCTGGCCGCGCGGTGCGCCGCCATTCCGATTGTCCCCCTGCGCGGGCTTGCCGGGCTCGTCATCGAGGCGCAGGGTCAAACCGATGCGCTGACGGGCGACATCGACGTCGAGGACCTTCACCTTGACCACGTCACCGGACTTGACCACCTCGCGCGGGTCCTTGACGAACGAGTGCGACAGCGCCGAGACGTGCACGAGCCCGTCCTGGTGCACGCCCACGTCGACGAACGCGCCGAAGGCGGCCACATTGGTGACCACGCCCTCGAGCACCATGCCGGGCTTCAGGTCGGCCACCTTCTCGATGCCCGCGGCGAACTCGGCGGTCTTGAACTCCGGGCGCGGGTCGCGGCCGGGCTTCTCCAGTTCGGCGATGATGTCGCTGACGGTGGGCACACCGAACTTCTCGTCGGTGAACTCGGCGGGCTTCAGCGCGCGCAGCGTGCCGGTGTTGCCGATGATCTCGGCGATCGGGCGGCCGGTGGTCTCGAGGATGCGGCGCACCACCGGGTAGGCCTCGGGGTGCACGGCGGAGGTGTCGAGGGGGTCCTCGCCGCCGCGGATACGCAGGAAGCCCGCGCACTGTTCGAAGGCCTTGGGGCCGAGGCGGGGGACCTCGAGCAGCGCGGTGCGGCTGCGGAAGGGCCCGTTCTGGTCGCGGTGGGCGACAATGCTTTCCGCGACCGAGCCGGAGACACCCGACACGCGCGAGAGCAGCGGCACCGAGGCCGTGTTCACGTCGACGCCGACCGCGTTCACCGCGTCCTCGACGACGGCGCCCAGCGAGCGGGCCAGCAGGGTCTCGGACACGTCGTGCTGGTACTGGCCGACGCCGATCGACTTGGGGTCGATCTTGACCAGTTCGGCCAGCGGGTCCTGCAGGCGGCGGGCGATGGAGACCGCGCCGCGCAGCGAGACGTCCATGCCGGGCAGTTCGGCCGAGGCGTAGGCCGAGGCGGAGTAGACCGAGGCGCCCGCCTCGGAGACCACGATCTTGGTGGGCTTGTTCTCGGGGATGCGCGCGATGAGTTCGGTGGCCAGGGCGTCGGTTTCGCGCGAGGCGGTGCCGTTGCCGATGGCGATGAGCTCCACACCGAAGCGCGCGACCAGCGCGGCCAGCACCGCGAGGGACTTCTCGGTCTGGTTCTGCGGCTTGTGCGGGTAGATGACCTCGGTGGCCACCGCCTTGCCGGTGGCGTCGACCACCGCGACCTTCACGCCGGTGCGGTAGCCGGGGTCGAGGCCCATGGTGGTGCGGGTGCCCGCGGGGGCGGCCAGCAGCAGGTCGCGCAGGTTGGCGGCGAACACGTCGACCGCGTCCTTCTCGGCGGCCTGACGCAGCCGCATCCGGGTATCGATCCCCAGGCTGACCTGCAGTTTGGTGCGCCAGGCCCAGCGCACGGTGTCGAGCAGCCAGGAGTCGGCGGGGCGGCCCTGCTCGGCGATGCCGAAGGCGACCGCGATGCGGCCCTCGTAGATCGTGCGCTCGCCGGGCACGGGTTCCTCGGTATCGGGTTCGAGGTGCAGGGTGAGCACCTCTTCCTTCTCGCCGCGCAGCAGCGCCAGGATCCGGTGCGAGGGCAGCTTGTGGAACGGCTCGCTGAACTCGAAGTAGTCGGCGAACTTGGCGCCCGCCTCTTCCTTGCCCGCGCGCACGGTCGAGGTGACCTGACCGCGGTTCCACATGAGTTCGCGCAGTTCGCCGACGAGGTCGGCGTCTTCGGCGAAGCGTTCCACCAGAATGGCGCGGGCGCCATCGAGCTGCTCGGCGGTGTAGTCGGCCGGGTCGGTGGTCGGGTCGCCGATCAGCGCGTCGGCGACGGGCTCGTGGCCTGCCTCGCGGGCGATCTGGGCCTTGGTGCGGCGCTTGGGCTTGTAGGGCAGGTAGATGTCTTCGAGGCGGGCTTTGGTCTCGGCGAGCATGAGCTGGGCGTGCAGGGCCTGGTCGAGTTTGCCCTGGCCCCGGATGGATTCGATGATCGCGCCGCGGCGCTCGTCGAGTTCGCGCAGATAGCCGAGACGTTCGTCGAGCTGACGCAGCTGGGCGTCGTCGAGGCCGCCGGTGACCTCCTTGCGGTAGCGCGCGATGAACGGAACCGTCGAACCGCCGTCGAGCAGTTCGACGGCGGCGCGGACCTGGGTCTCGCGCACCCCCAGTTCGTCCGCGATCCGCCTGCCCACGCTGGCCAGGGTGGTCGTGCTGTCAGTCTCGGGCGCTGTCGTCACGACCGCAGAGACTACAGCTCCCCACCGACACCCGGCGGAACCCCAGGTCAGCGATGGGCAGGCGGGGTGTCAGGCGAGCAAGTCCCTGGCCAGTTCCCGCATCTCGGCCTTGCGGATCTTGCCGGTGACCGTCATCGGGAACTCCTCGACCACGTGGACGTAGCGCGGGATCTTGTAGTGCGCCAGGCGACCGGCGCAGAAGTCGCGGATCGCCGCGGCGTCGAGGGTGGTGGCGCCCTCGCGCAGGCGCAGCCAGACCATCAGCTCCTCGCCGTATTTCGCGTCGGGGACGCCGATGACCTGGGCGTCGAGGATATCGGGGTGGGTGTAGAGGAATTCCTCGATCTCGCGCGGGTAGATGTTCTCGCCGCCGCGGATGACCATGTCCTTGATCCGGCCGGTGACCGAGACATAGCCCTCGTCGTCCATGACGCCGATATCGCCGGTGTGCATCCAGCGGGCGGCGTCGATGGCCTCGGCGGTCTTGTCCGGCTGGTCCCAGTAGCCGAGCATCACCGAGTAGCCGCGGGTGCACAGTTCGCCCGGCTCGCCGCGCGGGAGGGTGCGGCCGGTGGCCGGGTCGACCACCTTCACCTCGAGATGCGGGCCGACCCGGCCGACGGTGGCGGTGCGGCGGTCGATGCTGTCGTCGCGGCGGGTCTGGGTGGATACCGGCGAGGTCTCGGTCATGCCGTAGCAGATGGCGACCTCGGCCATCCCCATCCGGTCGATGACCCGCTTCATCACCTCCACCGGGCACGGCGAACCCGCCATGATGCCGGTGCGCAGGCTCGACAGGTCCGGTGCCGCGCCCGCGTCGAGCTCGGCCAGCATCGCGATGAACATGGTGGGCACGCCGTAGAGCGAGGTGCAGCGTTCGGCGGCGACGGCGTCCAGCGTGGCGCCCGGATCGAAGGACGGCGCCGGGATGACCACTGCGGCACCGTGTGAGGTGGCCGCGAGATTGCCCATCACCATGCCGAAGCAGTGGTAGTACGGCACCGGCACGCACACCCGGTCGGCCGCGGTGTACCCGCACAGCTCCCCGACGAAGTAGCCGTTGTTGAGGATGTTGTGGTGGCTCAGGGTCGCGCCCTTGGGGAAACCGGTGGTGCCCGAGGTGTATTGGATGTTGATCGGGTCGTCGGCCGACAGACCCGCCGCGATCTCGGCGAGCCGGTCGGCGTCCGGGGCCGTCGCGGCGACCGCCTGCCACTGCGGCGTGCCCAGGATCAGGACCTGTTCCAGGGCCGGGCAATTCGGCCGGACCTGCACGATCATCGACACGTAGTCCGAGGTCTTGAACTCCGGTGCCGCGATCAGCATCCGCACCCCGGCCTGCCCGAGGACGTACTCGAGCTCGCTGGTGCGATAGGCGGGATTGATATTCACCAGGATCGCGCCGATCTTGGCGGTGGCGTACTGGACGAGGAACCACTCCGCGCAGTTGGGCGCCCAGATGCCCACCCGGTCGCCGGGCGCGATGCCGAGGGCCGCCAGGCCGGTGGCGACCGCGTCGACGGCGGCGCCGAGCGCGCGGTAGGTCCAGCGGCGGCCGGTCGGGCGGTCGACGAGGGCGTCGTGGCCGGGATAGGCGGCGACGGTGCGATCCAGGTTCGCGCCGATGGTGTCGCCGAGCAGGGGCGTGTCGGCGGGGCCGCACGCGTAGGCGAGTTCGGTCATCACCGGATCTCCTTGCCGCGCAGCAGGAAGCGCTGCACTTTCCCGCTGGGTGTCTTGGGCAGGCTGTCGACGAAGTGCACCCGGCGCGGGTACGCGTGGGCGGCGAACTTGTCCTTGACCAGCTGCTGGAGTTCGGCGGCCAGCTCGGGTGTGCCCGCGACACCGGGCCGCGGCACCACGAACGCCTCGACGACCTCCCCGCGCAGCTCGTCCGGCCTGCCGACCACGGCCGCCTCGGCGACCTGGTCGTGCAGCACCAGCACGCTCTCCACCTCGAACGGGCCGATCCGGTAGCCGGCCATGATGATCACGTCGTCGTCGCGGGAGCTGAAGTGGAAGAAGCCGTCGGCGTCGCGGGCGCCGACGTCACCGGTGAGATACCAGCGGCCGTCGGTGGTGAAGCGGCTCGCGGTGCGCTCCGGGTCGTCGAGGTAGCCGAGGAACCACAGCAGCGGGCTGTGGTCGGTGTCGATGGCGACGCGGCCGATCTCGCCGGGCGCGGCCGCGCGGTCGGCGTCCTCGGCCAGCACCGCGCAGGCCCAGCCGGGCAGCTGCCTGCCCATCGACCCCGGCGGCGCTGGCGCGTCCAGCTCGGGATGCCAGGCGTGGCAGATCACCATGCCGTGCTCGGTCTGCCCGTAGTGATCGCGGACGGCGACGCCGAGGGCCCGCGCCGACCAGGCGACGACATCCGGGGTGAGCGGCTCACCGGCCGAGGACGCGCGGCGGAGTGCGAAGCCCGGCTCGAACGGCCCGTCGTCGGCGCGCAGCGCCCGGTAGACCGTGGGCGCCGCGGCGAAATTGGTGACCCCGAACCGTTGCAGCACCGCCCGGGTGAGCGGGGCGGAGAACCCCGCGTGCAGCAGCAGGGTGCGGGTGCCGGAGGCCAGGGGCGCCAGGATCGCGTAGTAGAGGCCGTAGGCCCAGCCGGGGTCGGCGCCGTTCCAGTAGACGTCGTCGGGACGCACGTCCAGGGCGAACTCCTGATAGGCGTGGAAGGAGGCCAGCGCGCGCACCGGGATCGGCACACCCTTGGGGGTGCCGGTGGTGCCACTGGTGAACAGCTGGACCAGCAGCCCGTCGCCGCCGACCACCGCGGCCCGGGCGCGCGGGTCGTCGGCGCGCTGCGCGGCGAGCAGGCTGTCCCAGTGCAGCGTGCCGGGGACCTCGTCGCCCACGACGATCGTGTGGCGGTCGGATTCGCTCAGCTTGGCGGCCTGATCGGCGTCGGCGACGACGACCTTCGCGCGACTGGCGGTCAGCCGGAAGTCGACGGCGGGCGGGGCGAAGGCGGTGAACAGCGGCACGTGCACCGCACCGCGCCGCCAGATCCCCAGCAGCGCGACGATCAGATCGGCCGACTTGCCCATCAGCGTGGCCACCCGGTCCCCCGGCTCGACCCCCAGCTCGGCCAGCGCGGCCGCGCAGCGCTGGGAACGCTCCCGCAGCTCGCCATAGGTCAGCTCGCGCGCGCTCAGATCGGACTCGACGACCGTGACGGCGACCTGCTCGGCCGGATGCCGGTCGCACAGTAGCTCGGCCGCGCAGGCGGCCGGTCCGTCGTAGTGGTCGAGCAGGGCGTTCACCCGCGCGTCCAGGTCGGTACTCATCGCAGTTCTCCTCCAACGCCTGGGCCTGCCGCCAGGGTCTGTCCTAGAATGTGGCACAGCTCACGTACCCCACTACCCCCGAAAAGGGGTGACCCGATGAAGGCCACATCCCTGCTGCGCCCGCGCGACGGCGACGCCCTGCACGCCGAGATCCGCTGGGTGGCGCATCGGGCCGAGGTCCCCGTGGTCTTCGGCGGCCCGGTGCACGACGACACGCTGATCCTCACCGAGTTCGTCGGCACCCTCACCACCGGGATGCGCGGGCTGTCGGTGCTGCGCACCTCCGGGCTCGGCGGCCAGGCGGTGGAGTACCGCAGGCCCGCCGCGGTCGCGGACTATCGCGGCGCGTCCACGATCACCCACCACTACGACGGGCCGGTGGTCGGCGAGGGCTTGCGCTCGGTGATGGCGGTGCCGATCGTGGTCGGCGACCGGGCGCGCGCGGTGCTCTACGCGGCCACCCGCAGCGTGGGCCCGCTCGGCGATCGGACCGCCGACGTGCTCGTGCAGGCGGGCAGGCGGCTGGCCACCGAGATCGCGGTGCGCGACGAGGTCGACCGGCGGGTGCGCCTGCTCGAACTCGCCGCTCCCGCGCCGGTCACCACCGCCGCGGCCGCCGAGGAGCTCCGCGAGATCCACGCCGAACTCCGGGCGCTGTCGGCGGGCATCGACGACAGCGCGCTGCGCGGCCAGCTGACCGGCGTGTGCGCGCGGCTGACGGGGGTGCTGACCGGCGAGCCCGCCGCGGACGCGCCCCGGCTGTCGCGCCGGGAACTCGATGTGCTCGCGCAGGTGGCGCTCGGCTGCACGAATCAGGAAGCGGCCCTGCGCCTGTCACTCGGTCCCGAGACGGTCAAGAGCTATCTGCGGCAGGCGATGACCAAGCTCGACGCGGGGACCCGGCACGAGGCGGTCGCGCTGGCGCGGCGGCACGGACTGCTGCCCTGAATCGCCCCTCCCCTTGACATGTGGAATTCGTCACTCGGCACGCCGGGGGCGGCCATCACGAAACCCGGTGGGGCGGTCGCCGATCGGCGGTGGGCCGTCAGCGGGGATGGTCCGTGGTGCCGTTCCGGCAAGCGGACCGGTCGGTCGCCCGCGATTCCGAATCCTCCAGTGGCGCAACGCCTGTCCTGCGCACTTACGTGACGCACGGCCGGACGTGGCCGGTCGGCGAACGCCGGGCGTCCGCGGCGGTCGCCCGGCGACCGTTCCGGATGGAACGAGCAAGCCCCACCTTGGACGATCACACAACGAATGACCCCGATGGATACCCAAATGTCTTTAGGGCAAAACAATCTCGGACCGCGTCCGGCCCGGTAGCGTCCATCCGATGACGGAGCCTTTTCAATTGGCCGGCCTTTCCCTGGACTGTGACGACCCAGAGTCCCTCGCCCGCTTCTACCTCGGGCTGCTCGGTGGCCGGGTCCTGTGGAACGACGCGCACAGCGTCGGAATCCGAATCCCGTCGGGACTGACGATCGCCGCGCAACGCGTGGAAGACTACTGCCCGCCGGTCTGGCCGGGCACCGCGGCCGTGCACCTGGACCTCGCCGCCGACGCCGATCTGGACCTGTGCGAACAGCACGCACTGGCCATCGGCGCGAAACCCGCGCCGGTACAACCGGATCCACGATGGCGGGTGCTGCTCGATCCGGCGGGCCACCCGTTCTGTATCACGACCCGGGTCGTGCCGACCTGAGTCGCGGCTACTGCCCGGGCAGGAGATCGGGCCTGCGCGCGCGGGTCCGCTCCAGCGACTGTTCGTGACGCCAGGCGGCCACCTTCGCGTGGTCGCCGGAGAGCAGGATCGGCGGCACGTCGAGGCCGCGCCAGGACACCGGGCGGGTATAGCTGGGGCCTTCCAGCAGGCCGTCGGAGAACGAATCCTCCTGGTGGGACTGCTGATTGCCGAGCACACCGGGGATCAGGCGCACGACGGCCTCGGTCATCACCAGGACCGCGGCCTCGCCGCCGATGAGCACGTAATCACCGATGCTCACCTCCTCGACACGCACCCGGCGGGCGGCGTCGTCGAAGACGCGCTGATCGATGCCCTCGTAGCGCCCGCAGGCGAAGACGAGATGCTTCTCGGTGGACCAGCGCTGAGCGGTCTCCTGGGTGAACGGGACGCCCGCGGGGGTGGGGACGACCAGCAGCGCGTCGTCGGGGCACACCTCGTCGAGCGCGTCGCCCCAGACGGTGGGCTTCATGACCATGCCCGGTCCGCCACCATAGGGGGAATCGTCGACGGACTTGTGCACGTCGTGGGTCCAGCGGCGCAGATCGTGCACACCCACCGAGAGCAGGCCCTTGTCGACCGCCTTGCCGAGCAGCGCGGTCCGCAGCGGCTCGAGATACTCCGGGAAGATCGTGACGACGTCGAGTTGCACGAATTTACTCCGGATCGAGCAGGCCCTCGGGCGGGGTGATGACCACCAGACCGTCGGCGACCGAGACGGTCGGCACGATGGCGGTGACGAAGGGGATGAGGATCTCGCGGCCGTCGTCGGCGGCGCGCACCGACAGCAGTTCGCCCGCGGCCGAGTGCAGCACCTCGGTGACCGTGCCGACGGCGGTACCGTCGGCGAGCTCGACCCGCAGGCCCTCGAGCTCGTGGTCGTAGAAGGCGTCCTCGTCCTCGGACGGGGGCAGCGATTCGCTGTCGACGACGAACAGCAGGCCGCGCAGGGCGTCGGCGGCGGTGCGGTCGGCGATCCCGTCGACGAAGACCAGAAGCCGGCCCGAGTGCTCTCGGGCCGACTTCACGGTGTACTCACGGGTCGCCGCGGATTTCGGCATCTTGCCGTGCAGGGTGGCACCGGGAGCGAAGCGGAGCTCCGGCTCGTCGGTGCGCACCTCGACGACGAGTTCGCCGCGCACGCCGTGCGACTTGGCGACCCGACCTACGACGAGTTCCATCTAGGCGTCGGTGTCGACCACGTCGACCCGGATCCCACGGCCGCCGATACCGGCGACCAGGGTGCGCAGCGCGGTCGCGGTACGACCACCGCGCCCGATCACCTTGCCCAGGTCCTCAGGGTGGACGTGCACCTCGACCGTGCGTCCGCGGCGGCCGGTGATCAGCTCGACACGGACGTCGTCGGGGTTGGCGACGATGCCGCGAACCAAGTGTTCGACGGCATCGGCAACAACAGCAGTCATTACTCGGCAGCCTCAGCGGCGGGGGCCTCGGCGGCCTCCTCGTCCTTCTTGGCCGCCTTCTTCTTGGGGGTGACGGCCTCGGCGACGGGCTCGTTGTCGGCGGCGGCCAGCGCGGCGTTGAACAGGTCCAGCTTGGACGGCTTGGCGGCCTTCACCTTGAGGGTGCCCTCGGTGCCCGGCAGGCCCTTGAACTTCTGCCAGTCGCCGGTGATCTCCAGCAGACGCTGCACCGACTCGGTCGGCTGCGCGCCGACACCCAGCCAGTACTGCACGCGCTCGGAATCGATCTCGATCAGCGAGGGCTCTTCCTTGGGGTGGTACTTGCCGATGGACTCGATGGCCCGGCCGTCACGACGGGTGCGGGCGTCGGCGACAACCACGCGGTACTGCGGGTTGCGGATCTTGCCCAGGCGGGTGAGCTTGATGCGAACAGCCATGCTGATCTGCCTCTTTCACTAGTTTGGTCACCACGCGATTCAGCGACCCGCATGGTCTGCGAGTCCGGTTTCGCGCATGAAGTGCGTGACCGCCGCGCGGTACGGAACCGGAGACGGGCTGACACTGTCCTGGAAGGACGGTTGACCATTGTGCCAGACCGGTCGTGCCCAGCTGAAATCGCCTGCCGGGTTCGCGGTCCTACCTCACCGCAACTGCGCGGTGTCGATCACCACGGGGACCGGGCCCGGCGCCTCGATCGATTCACCGTCGGCGGCGAAGACCTCCTGGCGATAGCCGGTCTCGCCGAGAGTGTAGCCCCAGAACCGCGCGGGCTTGCCGTCAGGAAGTTCGAGGATCCACAGGTACGGCACGCGGGCCGAGGCGTAGGCGGCGATCTTGGTGTCCCGTTCGGCACGAGTGTTTCCTGGAGACCAGATCTCGACGGCCAGTGCGAGGTCCTCGGCAGCGAAGGTGGTGTGCTCGATTCCGCCGGTGACGATCGAGATATCGGGGATCACGGCGACGCGAAACGGGGTGCTGATCCGGACACCGACCGCGGGCAGCACATGAAGATCCGATCGACCGGCCATCCGTAGTGCGTCCCGCAACAACACCGCCAACTCGAAGGAGGCGTACTGATGCGGACCACCGGGCGGCGGCGTCATGTGCAGGTACCCCCAGATGAGTTCGAGTCGCGATCCATCCACCGGCTGCTCTTCGGCGAGCCAGTCTTGCACAGTCTTCGGGCCCAGCGGGTGGATCATCGAAACCTCGGCGCTCATGGTCATCTCCGCCGATCTCCCCTGTTCGTACCGACAAATGGACAACTCGGACCGGCTTCGTGTTCATGGTCGACTCTACTAGGTAGAGCCGGTCGGACCTGGTAGAACGTTCAGCCGTCCAGCAGGTCGACGGCGACCGTGTCAGCGGTGACCGGTGACGGGGTTCGGGGTTTTCACCACCATGCCGCGCAGGACGACCCACTGCGGATCGGTGAGGGACCGGGGGTCGGCGCGAGGGTCGGTGGCGTAGACAACGAAGTCGGCGGGGGCGCCTTCGGCGATGCTCTCGCGGGCGAGCCAGGTGCGGGCGTTCCAGGAAGCGGCGCCGAGGGCGTCGTGGGGGGACAGGCCCGCGCCGGTGAGGGCGGTGATCTCGTCGGCGATGCGGCCGTGGCGGATGGAGCCGCCCGCGTCGGTGCCCGCGTAGATCGGGACGCCCGCCTCGTGGGCCTTGCCGACGGTGTCGCGGACGCGGCGGTGCAGGTCGCGCATGTGGGCGGCGTAGACGGGGAACTTGGTGGCGCTGTCGGCGATGCCGGGGAAGGTGTCGATATTGATCAGGGTGGGGACCAGGGCGGTGCCGTGGGTCACCATGGCGGCGATGGTGTCGTCGGTGAGGCCGGTGCCGTGTTCGAGGCAGTCGATCCCGGCCTCGATCAGGCCGGGTAGAGCGTCCTCGCCGAAGACGTGGGCGGTGACGCGGGCGCCGTTGGCGTGGGCGGCGTCGATGGCCTGTTTCAGGATGTCGTCGCTCCACAGCGGGCGCAGGTCGCCGACGGAGCGGTCGATCCAGTCGCCGACGATCTTGACCCAGCCGTCGCCGAAGCGGGCCTGCTCGGCGACGATCTCGGGCAGGTCGCGTTCGTCGTCGAGTTCGATGCCGAGTTCGCGGATGTAGCGCTTGGGGCGGGCGATGTGGCGGCCCGCGCGGATGATGCGCGGGAGTTCGGCGTGCTCGTCGATGAAGTGGGTGTCGATGGGCGAGCCCGCGTCGCGCAGCAGCAGCGCGCCCGCGTCGCGTTCGGTCTCGGCCTGCTCGATCGCGCCTTCCCTGGTCTCGTCGCCGCCGCCGTAGCGGATGCCGACGTGGCAGTGCGCGTCGACCAGGCCCGGCACGATCCAGCCTGCGCGACAGAGGGTTTCGGCGCCGCGCACCGGCTCGAAGGTGACGGTGCCGTCGACGACCCAGAGGTCGCGCTCCTCGTCACCGGGCAGAACCACACCACGCAGATGCACACGAACCTCCCGGATCGGCCTCGGACCCAAAGTACCGGCCCGGATCCGCGAACGCACCCACATCCGGGACCGGCATCGCGAACACCTTCCGCCGACGCCCGCTCACCGCGTGGCCCAGACGCGCGTCGCCCGATCAGCCGAAGCCGCGGTGCACTGGCGACAGAGCCGACGGCCCGTCGCCTGATCAGCCCTCGGCGTCGTCGAGGAACACAGTGATCGCGTCGATCCGCGAGGAACTCGGGGCGAAGTCGATGAAGGCCACGCCGTGCGCGTCCCCGACCCGCACGCTGGCGCTGACCGTGCGACCGGCCGCGATCATCTTGTCCCAGTGGATCTCTCGTACCCGCTCGGCGAACTCGTCGACGGCGATCCGCGTCCCGGCGGGCAGCTCGATGACCGCGCGATGGTCGAGCAGCGCGCGCACACCGGCCGCGTCACCGGCGGCCGCGGCGGTGAACAACCGGCGGGCCAGGCGCTTGCCGTGCCCGCCCACCCCGCGCAGCGCGCGCATCATGCCCATCGCGCCGCCCATGCCCAGCTCACCGACGAGCTGCGGTCCGAGCTTGGCCCCGGCGAGCACGCCCGAGGTGCCGGTGCCGAGCAGCCGGGCGATCATCACCGCCAGTTCCCAGTGCGCGGCCAGGCGGGAGATGCGCCAGCCGTCGGACGTCTCGACCAGGTCGTAGCGCAGATGCATGGGCACCACGACGGTGGCGCCGGTCGACATGGTGGTCTCGATGTGCAGATCGCGGACCACCGAGCGCCCCGCGACCAGGTCGCGGTCGACCCGGAAGACGATCCCGTTGGGCCCGATGAACGTGTTGTAGAAGCGCGAGATGGCCTCGGCCCCGATGTGCGGGCGCGAGCCGACCGGATCGTTGACCTGCGCGTTCTCGGCGAACAGCGCTACCCAGGCGGCCTTGTCGTGCGCCCCGACGGCACGCGGGGAGGCGTGCACCGTCGCCAGCAGCGTCTCGGAAGTCCGGTCCAGTGGCATGTTTCGTCGTCCTCAACCTCGTCGTGTGCTCGCGCGTTCCATGATAGAACGTGTTCTAGTTTTGTATCGGCGATCACGTCGCCCTAGTTCACACGGAGAATCTCGATGGACTGGTACACCGGGAACACCACCTACGACACCGTGCTCACCATCGGCTTCGCGTTCGCCGTCTTCGTCATGATCGGCGGGCTGTTCGCGCAGAGCCCCTACGGGCGCTTCACCACCAGCAAGGTGGGGTTCAACCTCAATCCGAAGCTGGGCTGGTGGCTGATGGAGCTCCCGGCCACCGTGGTGTTCGCGGTGTTCTTCCTGACCGGCCCCGACCCGTTCTCACCGACGCCGCTGGTGCTGGCCGCGATCTGGGTGCTGCACTACGGCAACCGGGGCTGGTTCTTCCCCCTGTCGATCCGCCAGGTGCCGGGCAAGACCAGCAGTTTCAATATCGGCGTCGTGGCCGCCGGGGTGTTCGTCACCGCGCTGCACGGCTATCTCAACGGTGCCCTGTTCAGCCACGACTACCTGCACCAGTACAGCACCGCCTGGCTCACCGACCCGCGCTTCCTCGTCGGCCTGGCGATCTACCTGTGCGGCTTCGCGCTGCTGGTGCGCTCGGAGGCGATCGTGCGCAACCTGCGCGACAAGGACAATCCGGGTGCCACCGAGTACCGCATCCCGCACGGCGGCGGCTTCCGCTTCGTCAGCAGCCCGGCCTATCTCGGCGAACTCATCGCCTGGACCGGCTTCGCCCTGCTCACCTGGTCACTGGCCGGAGTCGTGATCCTGCTGATCACCGCGGGCAACCTCGTCCCGCGCGCCTTCGCCACCCATCGCTGGTACAAGGAGAAGTTCGCCGACTACCCCATGAACCGGAAAGCACTGATCCCCGGAGTCATCTGAACAAGAACACCGCGGCCGGTGATCCTCCATGGATCACCGGCCGCGGTGTCTGTGCTCAGTTCTTCGGGAACTTCAGCTGGGAGAGGTCGATGCCCTCCAGGCCCGGGGGGAGCTGGTCGAGACCGGGCGGCATCTGCGACAGGTCCATGCCCTGGGGCAGGCCGGGCATCCCGGCGGGCATGCCGGGGAAACCGCCGCGCATCTTCGGCGGGGTCGGGCCGCGGCCGCCCTTCTTACCCTTCTTGCCCTTCTTGTTGTTGCCGCGACGCGCGCCGGGCAGGCCCATCTGACGGCCCATCATGGCCATCATCTTCTTGGCCTCGAAGAAGCGGTCCACGAGCTGGTTGACCTCGGAGACCTGCACGCCCGAGCCGTTGGCGATGCGCAGGCGGCGGGAGGCGTTGATGATCTTCGGGTTGTCGCGCTCGGCCGGGGTCATGCCGCGGATGATGGCCTGCACGCGGTCGAGCTGCTTGTCGTCGACGGCGGCCAGGGCGTCCTTCATCTGACCGGCGCCGGGCAGCATGCCGAGCAGGTTGCCGATCGGGCCCATCTTGCGGATGGCCAGCATCTGGTCGAGGAAGTCCTCGAGGGTGAGCTCGCCGCTGCCGATCTTGCGGGCGGTCTCCTCGGCCTGCTGGGCGTCGTAGACCTGTTCGGCCTGCTCGATGAGGGTGAGCACGTCGCCCATGCCGAGGATGCGCGAAGCCATCCGGTCGGGGTGGAAGACGTCGAAGTCCTCGAGCTTCTCGCCGGTGGAGGCGAACATGATCGGCGAGCCGGTGACATTGCGCACCGACAGCGCGGCACCACCGCGGGCGTCACCATCGAGCTTGGTGAGCACGACACCGGTGAAGCCGACACCGTCGCGGAAGGCCTCGGCGGTGCTGACCGCGTCCTGACCGATCATGGCGTCGAGGACGAACAGGGTCTCGTCGGGCTGCACGGCGTCGCGGATGCCCGCGGCCTGGCTCATCAGCTCGGCGTCGATACCGAGGCGGCCCGCGGTGTCGACGATGACCACGTCGTACTGCTTGGCCTTGGCCTCTTCGACACCGGCGCGGGCGACGCCGACCGGGTCGGCCGCGGAGATGCCGAGCGGGTTCTCGCCGCCGCCGACGGAGGTGCCGGGATGCGGGGCGAACACGGGCACGCCCGCGCGCTCACCGACCACCTGGAGCTGGGTGACCGCGCCAGGGCGCTGCAGGTCACAGGCGACCAGGATCGGCTGATGCCCCTGGCCCTTCAGCCATTTGGCGAGCTTGCCCGCCAGGGTGGTCTTACCGGCACCCTGCAGACCGGCCAGCATGATGACCGTGGGCGGGTTCTTGGCCAGCGAGAGCCTGCGGGTCTCGCCGCCGAGGATGGCGACGAGCTCCTCGTTGACGATCTTGACGACCTGCTGGGCCGGGTTGAGCGCCGCGGAGACCTCCGCGCCCTTGGCGCGCTCCTTGATCTTGGCGATGAAGCCGCGCACCACGGGCAGCGCGACGTCGGCCTCGAGCAGGGCGAGGCGGATCTCACGCGCGGTGGCATCGATGTCGGCCGGTGACAGCCGCCCCTTACCGCGCAGATCCTGCAGTGCACCGGTAAGCCGGTCGGACAGGGATTCGAACACCGATCGCGCTCCTGATCTGAAAGGGACGTGTATTGCCCTCCCAGGGTAATGGGTGTTATTCCCGATGGCGCACGTGCGGTGGCGCGGTGCGGCGCAAGTCGTGATTCTCGATGTTCACCAGGTACACCGCCTCGCGCCCGGTCAGGCCCAGCTCCCGCGACAGCGACTCGATCCGGTTCCATTCGGAATCGGGACTGTCGACGTGGTGCGCGGTGGTGGAGGCGATGGTCATCGCGGCCAGCGCCTGGGCACCGGTGAGGGTGCGTCCGGGGAGCCACGAAACCACCCACAGGTCACCGCCGACGCAGCGCGCGATGTGCGCGGTCGCGTCGCTGGTCATCATTGATGCGGAAACGACTTCGATAGCCACGGATCTGCTCTCCCCTCGAACGAGTGACAGCCAGACCCGAGGAATGCTATAGGTCCCATCTCGACTTATCGGGCAGCGCGCGGGGATTGCGGGCAACCTGATAGCAATCGGTGAGTAAACCGTGTCCTGACGGTGTCAGGCGTCGCCGTCATCGGATACCGGGGGCGGTGGCGGGGCGGGGTGCGGAACCACGTCCAGCACAGCCTTTTCGATGCGGGCGCGTAGCTGCGGTGTGTCGGCGGTGCCCAATTCGAGGCAGAACGCGTCGACGACCGCCGAACCCATGGTGACCGCCTTGGCCCAGCGCACATCGGCACCCGAGGCGGCGAAGGCACCGGCGAGCCTGCTGAGCAAGCCGATCCGGTCCTCGGCGCGCAATTCCAGGATCACCTGGCCCGGCGTGCTCGTCGCCGACCAGAGCACCCGCGGCTGGGCCAGCGCGTAGCGGCCTGGTCCGGAGCCCTCGGCCTCGGCTTCGCGTTTGGCCAGGACCTCGGGCAGATTCAGCGCGCCGCTGCTCGCCCGGATGAGCTCCTGGCGCAGCAGGCCCGCGTCGGGTGGGTCGCCGAACTTCGGGGTCACCACGAAGGTGTTGACCGCCGAGTCCCCCGCCGAGCCCAGCGCGGCCGAGAGCACCCGCAGCGAGTGCAGCGCGAGCACGCCCGCCGCGTCGGAGAGCAGACCGGCCTTGTCGGGGGCGATCACGGTGACGACATAGGTGTGCTTGCCGTCGCCGGGCGCCAGGGTGACGTGCACGCCGCCCGCGCGCGCCCGTTCGAGCAGCTCCGGGTCGATCGGTTCCGGTTGCGGCAGTGGCTCGCCCGCCATCACCAGCTTGCAGCGGCGGACCAGTTCGCCGATCAGCGAGGCCTTCCAGTCGCCCCACACGCCGGGACCGGTGGCCAGCGAATCGGCCTCGGCCAGGGCGTGCAGCAGCTCCAGCAGCCCGACATCACCGTCGAGCGCCTCGGCCACGTGCTCGACGGTGGCCGGGTCGTCGAGGTCTCGGCGGGTCGCGGTGTCGGGCAGCAGCAGGTGGTGGCGCACGATCGCGCTGAGCGTGCGCACGTCCGAGGGCCACAGGCCCAGCCTGCGCCCGATGTGGGTGGCCAGTTCGGCGCCGACCACGCTGTGATCGCCCGCCCGGCCCTTGCCGATGTCGTGCAGTAGCGCGCCCAGGGTGAGCAGGTCGGGCCGGGCGACGCGGGTGCTGAATCCGCTGGCGTAGGCGACGGTTTCCATCAGGTGCCGGTCGACGGTCCAGGTGTGCAGGGCGTCGCGCGGGGGCAGATCGCGCACCGCGCCCCACTCCGGGAAGAGCCTGCCCCACAGGCCCGTCCGGTCCAGCGCCTCGACCGCGTCGATGCTGCCGCGCCCGGCGCCCAGCAGCACGAGCAGGTCGTTGAGCGCGTCCTTGGGCCAGGGTTCGCGCAGCTCGGGGGCGTCCTCGGACAGCCGGTTGAGCGTGGTCGCCGACATCGGCAGCCCGGTGCGCGCCGAGGCCGCGGCCACCCGCAGGATCAGCCCGGGATCGCGCTGGGGCCGCGCGTCCCTGGCCAGCACCACCTCACCGGCGTGCTCGACCACCCCCTCATCGAGTGGTCGGCGCACCGGCATCCGGCGCAGCCGGGCCAGGCCGCGGCGGGGCAGCGCGTTGGCGGCGGTGCGCAACCCCACCTCCGAGGAGTAGCTCACCGTGCGGGCCGAATCGCTCAGCGTGCGCGCGAGATCGAAGCGGTCGCCGATGCGCAGCGCGGCGCCGATCTCGTCGGCGTCCTGGGCGCGCAGCTGGTCGCGGGCCCGGCCCGCGACCCGGTGCAGTTCGGTGCGCACGTCCAGCAGCCTGCGGTGGGCCTGCGCGAGGCCGCCGCCGGGGACCTCCGGGCCGAGGCCCGGCATGGCGTCGGTGAGCTGGGCGATGGCCAGCGCGTCGAGCAGCTGGATGTCGCGCAGGCCGCCGCGGCCGTTCTTCAGGTCCGGTTCGGCGCGGTGGGCGATCTCGCCGCTGCGCTGCCAGCGCGCGGTGGTCTGGGCGATCAGCGCGTCGAAGCGGGAGCGGATGCCGGTGCGCCATTCCCGGCGCACCCCGCCGATGAGCAGATTGCTCAGGTCCTCGTCGCCGACGATGTGGCGGGCCTCGAGCATGCCCAGGGCGGCGATCATGTCGTCGGCGGCCACCCGCAGCGCCTGGGGCACCGTGCGCACGCTGTGGTCGAGCTTGATGTGGGCGTCCCAGAGCGGGTACCAGAGCTGATCGGCGACCTCGGCGACCACCTTCGGGTCGACGTCGTCGTGCAGCAGCACCAGATCCAGATCCGAGTAGGGCAGCATCTCGCGCCTGCCCAGGCCGCCCACCGCGACCACGGCCAGGCCGCTGTCGGCGGTGATGCCCAGCTCGCTGCCCTTGCTGGTGAGCCAGAACTCGAACAGGTCGACCAGCGCCGAGCGCAGCGCCTCCGGATCCAGGCGCGGATTGCGTGTGCCCGCTCCCTCGAGCAGCGCCGCCCTGGCCTTGACCAGGTCGGCCGCGCCGTTGTGCTGAATACCGCCGTTCTGTGCTGCCACTGCCCCACCGCCATTCATGCGGGCGGCCCCGCCCCGACCGGTCTCCCGGTGGGAGCGGGGCCGCCGCTCGATCGTTGCGCCGCCGGTCGCTCCGGCGCCGGACTACAGTGCGTCGGTACCGCGTTCGCCGGTACGGACCCGGATGATCGTGTCGACCGGGGTGACCCAGACCTTGCCGTCACCGATCTTGCCGGTGCGCGAGGCCTCCACGATCACCTCGACGACCTTCTCCACCGACGCGTCGTCGACGACGATCTCGACGCGGACCTTGGGGACGAAGTCCACCGAGTACTCCGCGCCGCGGTAGACCTCGGTGTGGCCCTTCTGCCGACCGTAGCCCTGGACCTCGCTGACGGTCATGCCGAACACGCCCGCCTGCTCGAGTCCGGTCTTGACGTCCTCCAGGGTGAACGGTTTGACGATAGCGGTAATGAGTTTCATTACGTCATGCCTCCTTGACGGCAGTCCGTGCCGTGCCACTCACAGCAGCAAAATCGTAGGCCGTCTCCGCGTGCTCGGACTCGTCCATTCCCGCAGATTCTTCCTCCGCGCTGGCACGCAGGCCGATGGTGGCCTTCAGGACCAGGGCGATCACGGTCGCGACGACCAGCGAGTAGGCCAGCACCGCGAAGGCACCCGCGGCCTGACGCCACAGCACATCGAAGCCGCCGCCGTAGAACAGGCCGTCGGCGCCGGTCGGGGCCTCGGCGGTACCCACCAGGCCGATGAGCACGGTACCGATGACACCACCGACGAGGTGGATGCCGACGACATCGAGCGAGTCGTCGTAGCCGAACTTGAACTTCAGGCCGACCGCCAGCGCGCAGGCCGCACCGGCCACGGCGCCGACCACGATCGCGCCGACCACGTTGACCGAGGCACAGGCCGGGGTGATGGCGACCAGACCGGCCACGATGCCCGAGGCCGCGCCCAGCGAGGTCGGGTGACCGTCACGGAACTTCTCGACCAGCAGCCAGGCGAGCATGGCCGCGGCGGTGGCGACCAGGGTGGTCACGAAGGCGGCGGCGGCGGTGCCGTTGGCACCCAGGGCCGAACCGGCGTTGAATCCGAACCACCCGAACCACAGCAGGCCGGCACCCAGCATGACGAACGGGAGGTTGTGCGGACGGAACGGCGACTTCGGCCAGCCCTTGCGCTTGCCGAGGACCAGCGCCAGCGCCAGCGCGGCGGCACCGGAGTTGATGTGCACGGCGGTACCACCGGCGAAGTCGATGGCCTTGACCTTCTCCATGATCCAGCCGCCACCCCAGACCCAGTGCGCGACCGGGAAGTAGACGACCGTGGCCCAGACCGCGGCGAAGACCAGCCAGGCGCTGAACTTCATCCGGTCGGCGACCGCACCCGAGATGAGGGCGACGGTGATGATCGCGAACATCGCCTGGAAGGCGACGAAGACGAGCACCGGGATGGTGCCGGTCAGCGGCACGCCCGCGGCGTCCTCGCCGAAGCCGGTGAACAGGGTGCGCAGGCCGAAGAACTCGGTCGGGTCGCCGATCAGGCTGGCCTTGTCGGTGCCGAAGGCCACCGAGTAGCCGTACAGCGCCCAGAGCACACCGATCACGCCCATGGCGCTGATGCTCATCATGATCATGTTCAGGACGTTCTTGCTACGGACCATGCCGCCGTAGAAGAACGCCAGTCCGGGGGTCATCAGCAGCACGAGAGCCGCGCTGGTCATCACCCATGCCGTGTCACCTGTGTCGGGTGCACCGATCTCGGCGCCCGCCAGGAGTACGGGATTCACCACCTTGAGTCCTCCTCATCTCGGGCCCCCGACGAGTACGACGAAGGCCTGCCAAGAAGGGTCCTCATCCGGTGTTTCATCCGGTGAGCTGTGGTGTTTCACCTGCGTGAACGGATAGCCGAGTTGTGTTGCTTCCAGGTTTCGTCGGCTTGGCCACACCTTCGACCCTCACGGTGAGCTGTGTTGCGAAGTGGGGTTCGCCCCGCGTTCGCGGGCGGGCCGCTGGCCGCTGTTCGCCCTGGTGGACGGCACTGCCCGCCCGGTCGCGGGGACCGGGCGGGCAGGGTGAGGCTAGGAGTTGCCGCCCAGCAGCGCGTCGACGAAGGCGCCGGGCTCGAACGGGGCCAGATCGTCGGCACCCTCGCCGAGACCGACCAGTTTCACCGGAACGCCCAGCTCGTGCTGGACCTGGAAGACGATGCCACCCTTGGCGGTGCCGTCCAGCTTGGTGAGCACCACACCGGTGATGTCGACGACGTCGGCGAACACCCGCGCCTGCATCAGGCCGTTCTGGCCGACGGTGGAGTCCAGGACCAGCAGCACCTCGTCGACCGCGGCCTTCTTCTCCACCACCCGCTTGACCTTGCCCAGCTCGTCCATCAGGCCGGTCTTGGTGTGCAGGCGGCCCGCGGTGTCGACCAGGACGGCGTCGACGCCGCGGTCGATGCCCGCGCTGACCGCGTCGAAGGCGACAGCGGCCGGATCGGCGGCCTCCTTGCCGCGCACGGTCTCGGCGCCGACCCGCTCACCCCAGGTCTGCAGCTGGTCGGCGGCGGCGGCGCGGAAGGTGTCGGCGGCGCCGAGCAGCACCCGGCGCCCGTCGGCGACGAGCACCCGGGCCAGCTTGCCGGTGGTGGTGGTCTTGCCGGTGCCGTTGACGCCGACCACCAGCAGGATCGCCGGATGTTCGGCATGCGGGAGCGCGTGGATGGACCGGTCCAGCTCCGGGCGCAGGGCCTCGATCAGCACGTCGCGCAGGGCGGTCCTGGCCTGTTCGGGGGTGCGCACGCTGCGCGCGGCCATCTCCTCGCGCAGGCGCTCGACGATCTTGGCCGTGCTGGCGGTGCCGATATCGGCCAGGACCAGGGTGTCCTCGATCTCCTCCCAGGAGTCCTCGTCGAGGTCGCCGCCGCCGAGCAGGCCGAGCAGGCTCTTGCCGACGGCGTTCTGCGAGCGCGACAGGCGCCCGCGCAGGCGCTCGAGGCGGCCGGTGGTGGGGTCGATCTCTTCGATCGCGGTGGCGACGGCATCGGCCTCGGCGGGGGCCGCGGGGGTGGCGGGCTTCGTCTCGACCGGAGCGGCCGGGGTGGGCGGCGCGGCCTCGACCGGAGCGGTCTCGGCGGGGGCGGTACCGGCGGGGGGCGCGGTCTCGGCGGGGGCCGTCTCGGCCGGAGCGGTCTCGGTGGGCGCGGTGTCGACGGGGGCGGTCTCGGTGGGCGCGGACGCGGCCTCGGCCGGGGCCGTATCGCTGGGGGCGGTGTCGAGGCCACTCAGGTCGTCGGGTACCACCACGGTCTCGGCGGCCCGCACATCGGCCTCGGGCAGCGGCACATCGGTGATGCCGCGGCGCGGGGCGTCGCGCGGGACGGCCGCGTCGTCGCCGATGTGCGGCTGGCCCTCGTCGTCGGTGCGCTCCCCGGCCGGTTCCGGGCGCGGCAGGGTCGGCGCCGAGCCGCCCTGACTGAAGCTGAAGCCCCCGGCCGCGGTATACCCACCGGACCGATCGGTCAGCTCCTTGTCCGGCTCGGGCGGGGCCAAGGAGATCTGGCGCCGCTTGTACAGGACGAAACCCGCGACGAGCGCCACCAACAGCACGGCGGCGATCGCGGCGATCAGGATCCACGCTTGCGAACTCACCCGGCCGAGTCTATTCGGGCAGCGTGGGCGGGCACGTCGGCGGCGTCGGCGGAGCAGGTCGACGCGGCCTTTCGCGGCCCGTCGGCACGCCGGGGAAACACTACAGATTCGTTGTCCTGCGGAACTTCTGGCGCAATCCCCATAGGATCGGCGGCGTGACCGATCGAAACGTGCTTGGGGGGCCGCTGGAAGAGTGCGGCGCCGATCCTCTCACGGGCTTCTACCGGGACGGGTGCTGCAGCACCGGTCCGGAGGATCTCGGCAGCCACACCGTGTGCACCGTCGTGACGGCGGAATTCCTGGAGCATCAGGCCTCGATCGGCAACGATCTGAGCACCCCGCGCCCGGAGAACAACTTTCCCGGCCTGCAGCCGGGCGACCGCTGGTGCGTGGTAGCCGTGCGCTGGCTGCACGCCCACGAGGACGGGGTCGCCGCACCGGTCGTGCTGGCCGCCACCCATGAGAACGCCCTCGAAGTGATCTCGGTGGACATCCTGCGCAAATACGCGGTCGATGTCCCCGACGACGTGAGCGACCTGCTGTAGACGGCGCCGCCGTACCGGTGCGCCGAGCTCAGTTGAGCGCGCCGTCGTAGTCCGGGAACTTGAAGGTGCGCTCGGCGTGGCCACCGGACAGATCGGTGGCGCTGTTGCCGATATTGGCGACGATCGTGTAGCCCTGCTTCTCGATCGCGGCCCGGGTGGCGGTCTTGTAGTCGGCGAGTCCGGCGTCACCGGCCGACAGCGTGGTCGGTGCGCTGCCGTACAGGTCGTCCACCGGGTAGCCGACCGAGCTCAGGTTCAGCCGCGAGTAGGCATTGACCAGGCCCGGCCTGCCGGTGACGAAGATGATCGCGGCGCCCTTGCTCTTGGCCCAGGTGGCGAGCTCGAGCACCGGCTGGATCGCCGGGATGATCACGCCGGTGTGGTAGGTGGTCTCGAGCGAGGTGTTGTCGATGTCGAACACGATCGCGGGCCGGGTCGCGCCGGGCAGCCGGGTCTCCAGGTAGGTCCTGGCCTCCGCCACGACGGGCACGATCTCGCCGATCCACTGCGCGTAGGGCGGCAGCTCGGTCTTCGAGCCCGACATCGACGACGATCCGCTGTCACCGGAGAGCGTGGACGACCCGGTCTCGGCGTGGGCGGCGGGCACGGAAGCGAGGAGCGCGACCGCGATCCCCGCGGCGACAGCTGCTGTAACAGGTTTCATCATCGGACGCTATCAACCGGTCCGCGCCACGATAACGCGTTACAGTTCCGCCTCCCGCCCAGTGGGACTAGGTCGCGGGTGCGCCGACCGATTCCGGCTCGGCCGACGGCGCGGTGTCGACCCGGTTGAGCCGCTGCGAGATCACCTGGGTGATGCCGTCGCCGCGCATGCTCACGCCGTAGAGCGCGTCGGCGATCTCCATGGTCGGCTTCTGGTGGGTGATCACGATCAGCTGGCTCTTCTCGCGCAGCTGCTCGAACAGGCCGATCAGGCGGCGCAGATTGGTATCGTCCAGGGCGGCCTCGACCTCGTCCATCACATAGAACGGGGACGGCCGGGCCCGGAAGATGCTCACCAGCAGGGCCACCGCGGTCAGCGACTTCTCGCCACCGGAGAGCAGCGAGAGGCGCTTGACCTTCTTGCCCGGCGGCCGCGCCTCGACCTCGATGCCGGTGGTGAGCATGTCCGAGGGGTCGGTGAGCACCAGCCTGCCCTCGCCGCCGGGGAACAGCTTCGCGAAGACACCGACGAATTCGCGCTCGACATCGGCATAGGCCTCGGTGAACACCTGCAGGATGCGCGCGTCGACCTCGGCGACCACGTCGAGGAGGTCCTTGCGCGCGTTCTTGACGTCCTCGAGCTGGGTGGCCAGGAAGTTGTAGCGCTCCTCGAGCGCGGCGAACTCCTCGAGCGCCAGGGGATTCACCTTGCCGAGGGTGGTGAGGTCCTTCTCGGCGCGCTTGGCCCGGCGTTCCTGGGTGGCGCGGTCGTAGGGCATCGGCTGGGGTGCGCTCACCTGCTCGCCGCGCTCCTTGGCGTCCTCGTACTCCTGGAGTTCCAGGGCCGAGGGCGGCAGCGGCACATCGGGACCGTATTCGGCCACCAGGTCGGCCAGCGCGATACCGAACTGCTCGGCGATGGTGGTCTCGAGCTGCTCGATCCGCAGCGCCGCCTGGGCCTTGGCCACCTCGTCGCGATGCACCGCGTCGGTGAGCTGGGCCAGCTGGGTGGTGAGCACCCGCGCCCGTTCCTTCACCTGTTCCAGCGCGGCGGCGCATTCCCCGCGCCTGCGCACCAGTTCGTCGCGGCGCGCGGCCGCGGCGGCGACGACCTGCTCGAGCTCGTGGGCGATCTTCGCGCCGGACTCGGCGACGGCGGCGGCCACCGCGGCGGCGCGGCGGCGGGCGGCCTGGGCGCGTTCGGCGCGGGCCCGGGTCTCGCGTTCGGCACGGGCGGCGCGGCGCAGCGAATCCGCCTTGCCGCGCACCGATTCCGCGCGTTCCTCGGCGGTGCGCACGGCCAGCCGGGCCTCGACCTCCATGGTGCGGGCCTCGGCCAGCGCGGCCGCGGCCTCCTCCCTGGCGCGTCCGGCGCTCTCGGTGCTCGCGGCGCCGACACTGTCGTCGTCGCCGTGTTCGATCTCGGCGTGCCGCAGCCGGTCCTCGAGCTCGGCGAGCGAGGCCAGCGACTTCTCCCGCGCGGCCTCGGCCTCGCCGCGCTGCCCGGCGAGCCGTTCGCCTTCGGTCTGGGCCGCGCGGGCGGCCTGGCCGACGCGGGCGAGGCGGTCGTAGATGGCCAGCAGGGCCTGATCGGACTCGTGCAACGCCATCAGCGCGTGGTCGGCCGCGTCCTTGCGGTCGGTCTGCTCGGCCAGCGCCCCGGCCAGCGCGGCTTCCAGCTCCTCGGCGCGGCGCTGCGCGGCGGCCAATTCGGCGGTGGCGGCATCGATCTCGGCCTGCACCTCGAGCTGACTGGGCATCCGCTCCGACCCGCCGACGATCCAGCCCGACCCGGCGAGATCGCCGTCGCGGGTGACCACCCGCAGTTCCGGACGCTGCGCGACGAGCGCGGTGGCGGCCGCCAGATCGTCGACGACGGCCACCCCGGCGGTGAGCGCGGCCAGGGCCGGACGCACCTGATCGGCGCCGTCGATGACCGCGGCCAGCCAGGTCGCGCCCGCGGGCAGCGCACCGGGTTCGGCGGGCACCACACCCTCGGTGGCGAAGACGAAGGCCACCCGGCCGCCGTCGCCGGAGCGCAGTTCGCGCACGGCCGCGTCGGCGGCGGTGGCGGTCTCGGCGGTGACGGCGTCGGCGAGCGGGCCCAGCAGCGCGGCGACCGCGGCCTCGAATCCCGCGCGCACCCGCAGTTCGCCGGACAACCGGCCGCCGAGCCCGGTGACCCCGTGTTCGAGCAGCCAGGCCGCGCCGTCCTTGCGGGCCAGATTCATCGAGAGCGCCTCGATGCGGGCCCCGAGCCGGGCGACGAGTTTGCTCGCCTCACGGTCCTGTTCCCGCAGTTCGCGCACCCGTTCGTCGGCGAGTTCGAGCGCGGCGACGGCGTGTTCGTGCTGGGCGTCGAGGCCCTTCTCCCCCGCGTCCAGTTCGCCGAGTTCGTCCTGCACGGCGTCGTATTCAACCTGGGCGGTCTCGCCGCGGTGCCGGGCGTCGGCGATGGCGACCGACAGGCGCGCGATCTCGGCGTCGACCGACTGGGCCCTGGTGCGCAGGGTCTCGACCTGACCGGCGAGCCGGGCCAGACCCTCACGCCGGTCGGCGATGGCGCGCACGGCGGCCAGGTGGGCCTGCTCGGCGGCCTTGGCGGCGTGCTCGCGATCGGCGAGGGCCTCGCGGGCGGCCTCGAGGGTCTCGGCGGCCATCTCCACCGCATAGCGGAGTTCGGCTTCCTCGGCCTCGATGCGGTCGGCCTCGGCCTCGAGCTGTTCGGGGTCGCGGCCGGTGCCCACCGGGGTCTCGGTGTCGAGGTGGCGGGCCCGGTCCCCGGCGATGCGGATGGTGGCGTTGACCCGCTCGGCCAGCGCGGAGAGCTGGAACCAGGTCTGCGCGGCCGCGTCGGCACTCGGGCTCAGTCTCGACAGCTGGAACTCCTGCTGGGCCAGCGCGGCGTTGGCGGCATCCAGCTCGGTCTGCACGGTGATCTGCTGCTCGCGGGCGTAGGCCTCTTTGCTCAGCTGCGATTCCAGTTCGCCGCGCCGGGTGACCAGGTCGTCGGCGGCCAGGCGCAGCCGGGCGTCGCGCAGGTCGGCCTGCACGGTCTGCGCGCGCCGGGCCACCTCGGCCTGCCTGCCCAGCGGTTTGAGCTGGCGGCGCAGTTCGGTGGTGAGGTCGGTGAGCCGGGCGAGATTGGCCTGCATCGCGTCGAGCTTGCGGACCGCCTTCTCCTTGCGCCTGCGGTGCTTGAGCACGCCCGCGGCCTCCTCGACGAAGGCGCGCCGGTCCTCGGGCCGCGACTCCAGGATCGCCGAGAGCTGCCCCTGCCCCACGATGACGTGCATCTCGCGCCCGATGCCGGAGTCCGAGAGCAATTCCTGCACGTCCATCAACCGGCAGCTGCTGCCGTTGATCTCGTATTCGCCCGCGCCGTCGCGGAACATGCGCCGGGTGATCGACACCTCGGCGTAGTCGATCGGCAGCGCGCCGTCGGAGTTGTCGATGGTCAGCGTCACCTCGGCGCGCCCGAGCGGGGCACGCCCGCTGGTCCCGGCGAAGATGACGTCCTGCATCTTGCCGCCGCGCAGCGCCTTGGCGCCCTGCTCGCCCATCACCCAGGTGAGCGCGTCGACGACATTGGACTTGCCGGACCCGTTGGGCCCGACGACGCAGGTGATGCCGGGTTCGAAGCGCAGGGTGGTCGCGGAGGCGAAGGACTTGAAACCCTTCAACGTCAGGCTCTTCAGGTGCAAGCTGTGCCCCTCTCCGCGAATCGGGCCAGACCTGGGCGCGGGCAGGAGAGAACACGCGGTCGGCGATGGTCGGGCCGGGCCGGTTAACCGGCCGATGACCCGGGTGCTCGCGTGAGCCTATCCGAAGACGGCGACACCTCCGGCCCGCGTGGCTGCGATTCGGCCGGGGTCAGTGCGGATTGTGCGGATCGAGGTGCTTGGTGACCTTGTGCGATCGCGGCGCCGAGCCGGTCCCGCAGGACTGCGACTCCCACCCGGTGACCATGCGGAACACCAGCACCGCGCCCCACGGGCCGATCACCCACATCGGCCAGAAGTAGGTGAGTTCGCCCGCCGAGAGCGAGACCAGCGCCCAGATGGTCACCACGATCGCGCTCACGCCGAGCCAGCTGCCCGCCTCGATGCGCTGCCAGACCGGGAGGCGTTTGCCGGAGCGGACCCGCGCGGGGGCGGCGGGTTGCGGAGTCGCCACGGCGGGCAGGTCGGAGAGCACCACGGCGAGCTCATCGCGGGTGGTGGTCGCGTAGACCTTGGCGACGCGCTGGTCGTATTCGGCCAGGTCGAGCCGCCCGTCGGCGAGATGCGTGCCCAGCTGGGCGACGATCGCGTCGCGTTCGGCGTCGGACGCGCGTGTACCCGGGCTGATATCCATGCCGACGTCCTCTCGGTCACCCTCACAGTGGTCTGCTGTTTCCAGCGTCCACCCTCCACTGTGTGATGTCAACCCGTCGCAGGTCAGAGGATCGCGAAGGCCACCACGAGACCGAGGGCGAAGTGCGCGGCGGCGACCACCAGCACCTCCGGGGTGTAGGTCTCCGCGTGCAGGGTGCGGCCGATGTCGATGCCGGTGACCTTCTCGATGATGCGCACCGAGATCACCTGCGCGATGATGCCGACCAGGCCGTACACCACGGCCGCGATCAGCCCCTCGGTCAGCTTGTTCACCCCGCCGGTCGCGAGCACCGCGAACACCACGATGAAGGCCATGCTGATCATGCCAGCGGCCGAGACGATCAGCGCGTTCGGTTTGCCGCCGACCACCAGGTCGCGCAGTTTGCCCGGGGTGGTCAGGTCGATGGCGAAGAAGCCGATCAGCATCAGCGCCAGGCCGATCAGGCAGTACAGGATGATGGCGCCGACGCCTTCACCGAGTGCACTCCAATACCCCGAGTCGAGGGCGAGGGCGGTCATCGTGGTCCTTTCGAACAGGTGGTGGTGTCAGTCGACGATGCGGTGCGGCACGAACGCCGCGCCGTCATCGGTGATCAGGCCCGCGGTCTCGCGGATGCCGAGCCCGGCCGCGGTGTCGCCGACGACCCAGGCGCCCAGCACCGGGCGCATGCCGTCGAACTCCGGGAGCGGGTCGAGCAATTGGTAGACGAAACCCTCGTCGCCGTAGACGCCACCGGTCGCGGTCTCCATCCCGGCGCCGACGATGGTCATATTGGCGCCCTCGCGGCCGAGCTTGGGTTTGCGGATGTACTCGGTGAGCTCGTGTGGGTCGTCGAGGTAGGCGGGCAGCAGATTGGGGTGGCCCGGGTACATCTCCCACAGGATCGCCAGGATCGCCTTGTTGCTGAGCAGCGTCGTCCACAGCGGTTCGACCCAGGCGGTGGCGGGCAGGCTCGCCACGACGCGCTTGCCGAAATCGTCGTCGAGGATCCACTCCCACGGATACAGCTTGAAGACCGCCTCCATCGGGGCCTCGGCCAGATCGACGAACCGGTTCAGCTCGAGATCGAAGCCGACCTCCTCGATCGGCAGCGCGACGGTGTCGAACCCAGCCTCGGCCGCGGTCTCCTGCATATAGGCGGTGGTGACGTTGTCCTCGCCGGTGGCGTCGGCGCCGGACCAGGTGAAGTGCAGTTCGGTGCCCGCCAGCACGCCGCGCAGCTCGGTCCAGCGCTCCACCAACTTCTCGTGCAGCGAATTCCATTGGTCGCCACCGGGATACACCTGCTGCAGCCAGTGCCACTGGATGATCGCGGCCTCGAGCAGCGAGGTGGGGGTGTCGGCGTTGTATTCGAGCAGTTTGGCCGGGCGCCGGGCGTCGTAGCGCAGATCGAAGCGGCCGTAGACGTACGGGTCGCTGCGCCGCCAGGATTCGGTGATCGGCCCCCAGCTCCATTCCGGCAGACCGAAATCGGCGAAGCGCTCGGTGAGCACCACGTGCTCGGCCGCGTGCAGGCACATCGACTGCAGCAGTTCCACATCGGCTTCCAGCGCGAGGATCTCGTCCATCGAGAACTCGTAGTGCACCGATTCGTCCCAGTACGGGCGCGGCTGACCGCTGGCGTCGCGACCGGGCGCGCCGTAGACCAGCCCCTGACTCTCGATGATCTGCTGCCAGCCCGGCCGGGGAGTACTCACCGTGCGCCGCATCAGGATCCGCTCCCGCCCGTGGACTTGCTGCCCAGGCCACCCCGCTGAATCGTGGTGCCGGACTTGGTCTTGATCTCGGCGTTGCGCGGTTTCACCGAGCTGCCGCCACTGGGCGGCTTGCCGATGGTAGGGGTGCCGCCGTAGTGGTACCGGTACTGCGGCCAGCCCAGCAGGATCAGGCTGCCGCCGCCCCCGTGGCTGGTGTCGCTGCGGAAATTGGTCTTGCCGTCACCGCAGTACTCGTCGGCGACGACGACCTCGTTGCCGTTCTCGTCGACCTGCACGCACGACGCGGTGACCTGCTCCGGCGCCGCGACCGCGCGATAGGCCAGATACCCGCCGCCGACCAGCGCGGCCACGCCGACCACGGCGACGCCGCCCATCATCACGCGTTTCCTGGTGCGCCGCTTGGCCTCCTCGGCCTCGGCGGCGGCACGCTGGGCCTGTTCGGCCTGCCTGCGCGCCTTGTCGCGGGCCCGTGCCTCGGCGACCGTCGGCGGCCGGGGCTGGGTGGTGCCCGCCTCCTGGCGCTCCATCCGGCCGGGCCGGGGCTCGCCCGCGGGCGGACCGGGCGGCTGCTGCGGCATCGGCGGCCAGCCCGCGCCCGGATCGGGCGGTGACCAGGGTGACTGTCCGGACTCGCCCTCGCCGGGCCGATCGGGCGGCGGCGGGTTCTGTGTGCTCACCGCTGCCGCCCCCTTGCCCCCGAAGTCACCACTAGCGCTCCTCGAATCCCGTCATGTCGCCCCGCGCGGGCTCCCAGCTTTCCACAACAAGGTCCACCCGGCCAGGCGGTGCGGCGTGCGCACCCTGGTCCACTGCGCCGGACCGTAGCAGCTCCAGCAATTTCTCGCCCGCCGTTCGGCTGCCTTCGGCGACCACGTGCACGCGCCCGTCGCGATGGTTGCGCGCGTAACCGACCAGGCCGAGTTCCAGTGCGCGCGAACGGGTCCACCAGCGGAACCCCACCCCCTGGACGTACCCGTGCACCCAGGCGCTGAGCCGGACCGGGGCCTCGCTCATGCGTCGATGTCGAAGTTCAGGCTCACCTTGGCGCCCGCCTTCAGGGTGCGGCCCACGGTGCACACCTTGTCCACCGCGCGCTGCACGGTGACCAGCAGCCGCTCGCGCGCGGCCTCGTCGAGCTCGGACAGATCCAGCTCCATGATCTCGTCGAGCTGCGGGTACACCTCGTTCTCCCGATCGGCGTCACCCGAGACCCGGATGGTCGCGTCGAAGTCGTCCCCGAGCCGCCGCGAGAGCGGCAGATCCGAGCTCAGCCCCGTGCACGCGGCCAGCGCGATCTTGAGCAGCTCTCCCGGCGTGAACGCCCCCTCGACCCCCTGCGAGGCGATCAGCACCTCGGCCCCCCGCGAACTACGACCGGTGTAGGCGCGGGTTCCGGTGCGCTCGACCCACAGCTCGGTCGGCGCGGTGGTCACGGGTGTGTTCTGCTCAGCCATAGTCCTGATCCTGCCATTCGCCTCGGGGACACCTCACGCCTGGGAACACCCACACCGGTGACCGCATTCCGGACCAGTGACCCGGCCCACGTTCCCTCCCGGCAGTGGCACACCATCCCCGCTTCGGTCAGCAGAGCAGCGCCCGGCGAACCGCAGCGTGGATCCGATGTCCGATTTGCGAGGGGTACCGAGGGTGCTCCGATACCGTTCGGGCGGCGGTTTCGACGGAAGGATGATGCGATGGCCCGCGACGGTTTCGTGCCGCAGGTGTTGTCGAGCTCGATGCGGAGTTTGGCAGGAGGGGTCCCAGCCGCGCCGCTGGGCACGATCTTCGCGCTGGGGACCGACGGCGGTTATGCCGTCCCGCCGCGGGAATTCCGGCTGTACTTCGGCCGATCCCGAGACGATGTCCATGTCCCCATCGGGGTCGATGACGAGCGGGTCAGCCGCAGACACGGTGTCTTCGAGTACGACGGACAGCAGTGGCGGGTCAGTAACTGGGGACAACTGCCGATCGAGTTCCCCGGCGAAGGGCTGCTGCTGCACGGCCAGCAGCGGGCCGTCGCACCCGGCTACACGCCGATGTTCATCGGATCCAGGAAGGACCGGCCGCACCTGCTGGAAGTTCATGTGGTCCGTGCCCACACCGGGAAGTCCACCGAGCGACAGCACAGCCGCACCGTGCCCCCGAAGGCGTATCCCTTGAGCTCGGACGAGAAATTGGTGCTGACCGCGCTCGCCCAACGGTATCTGCGCCAGGAACGCTATCCGCAGCCCCTGTCGTGGCGGCAGGTGGCCGAAGAGCTGAACAGCGGCCCGGACGAGCGGCTGTGGTCGCCCAGGACTGTGGCCTACATCGTCGGTGTGGTGCGGGAGCGGCTGTCGATGGCCCCCGAGCCTGTCGAGGGGATCCGGATCGAGGACGGAATCGGCGAACCTGTCGGTAATACCTTGAACCACAATCTCATCCAGGCATTGCTACGATCTGCGACACTGGCACCGGCAGATCTCCGGAGGCTCGGCAGCACCCTCGACGACGACCCGGCCGCGCCGGTGTGACGGTAGCTCGACGAAATCTCCACGACGGCGACGAGATCCGCCTCGGCGACACAGAGGTGCGAGAAAATGGCCCTGCGACCAGGGGACACATTCGCCGGATACATCATCGAAGACATTCTCGGCGTCGGCGGGATGGGCATCGTGTATCTGGCTCTGCACCCGCGGCTCAGCAAGCGCCGCGTCGCGTTGAAGGTTCTCGCCGACGTCCTCGCCGGTAATGCGGACGCCCGTCGCGCTTTCGACCGGGAGGCGGAGTTGGTGGCCGATCTCCGGCACCCCAACATTGTCACCATCTACGACCGCAGCAAGCCCGGCGAACCGGAATTGTGGTTGTCGATGGGCCTTGTCCCCGGCGGCGATGTCAAGGCGCTGCTCGCTGATTCGCCGCGGGGATTGGCACCCGAATTGGTGCTGCGACTGCTGTCCGACGCTGCCGAGGCACTGGACTACGCCCATTCCCAGGGAATCCTGCACCGCGATGTCAAACCGGCGAACCTGCTGATCGAACCGGCGCCCCGCGGTGGGTTGCGTGCGGTGCTGGGCGATTTCGGGATCGCCCGCGCGCTCGACGCGACAGCGACGGCCTCGGCGATCGCGGTGACCTTCGCCTATGCGGCGCCCGAGAGGTTCCTGGGCAGCGAGGTCGATCACCGGGCGGATATCTATTCCCTGGGCTGCACCCTTCACGAACTTCTCACCGGACAGACTCCGTACCCGCTCGATACCCAGGCCGCGGTCATGGGCGCGCACCTTCGCGCCGACCCGCCGTCACCGCACGCCCTCCGGCCGGACCTTCCCGCGGCACTCGATGTCGTCATCGCGAAGGCCCTGGCCAAGGATCCCGACGATCGGTACGCGAGCTGCGCCGAACTGATCGAGGCGGCGCGACGATCACTCACGAGCGTGGCCGATCAGCCCGGATCCGGCGGCACCTCCGCCACTCCGGCCGCGCCCACGGCCACTGCACCGAAGCCTCCCGCGACAGGTACGACGCGGGTGCCCGCGGAGACAGCGGCAAAGCGGTGGGTTCCCGCTTCGTGGCCGGATGCCGACAACGTCCACCGGTCACCGACCGAACAGGCTCAGCCGATCACGACCGGTAGCGCGGGTGAGCACTCCGCATCGTCCCCTCCCACCTCGGGCATGAGGTCGGCACGCGCTCACAACAGCGGAGTTCACCGGAGCACGCTGCCCGCGAAGTCTCCGATACGCCACCGATTGACGGAACCGATGCTGCCAGGGCTGAGCGATCGGCAGATCAAACTCGGACAAAGGTGGGAGGTGGGCTTTGTGGTCCTCCTGGTCTTGCCTCTCATGGTCATGGGCATATGGGCGAACGGCAGGAGCCACGTCGACGGCGCGACACCCAGTGCGTACAGAACGACCCAGGCGTCGGACGAGCAGGCCGCCTACACCGGAACGGCGTCGCCGAGCACGACACCGGCGGAGCGCAGCAGCTCGGATACCCCGACGACCACCCGCCGACCCACCACATCGGCATCGGCGACCTCGGCCATCGACCGGAGCACGGCGGTGACAACGACAGTACCGGTGGGGCGGTCGCGACCGCGCGCGTTGGTGGGAGACTGCATTGCGTTGAACGCGACCGGGAATCTGACGCGCGCTGGTTCCGACTGCGAGAACGGAGACCGCCCCTACAGGGTCAAGGCGATATTGCATCCAGACAACCCCGACTGGGAATGCCCGAATTCGAAAGATGGCTTCATTGTCGATGAGGATTACGGCCTGTGCCTCACCGTCTTTATGGTCGCCAACTATTGTTACCGCCTGACCGACCCCGCTGGTCCCGTCCTCCCGGCGTCGTGCTCGCCCGGAAACTTCGTTGCCCTGCGTACCACACGATCGGTGTCCGGATGCGGCGGACATGCCTCCTTGTCATTCCACGGGGGCTCGCTCACCTATTGCATCCGCTACCTCTGACGGCCACCGCGGCGCACGCCGTCGAGGCTCGATCTCGCCCTGGACGACCGCTTCCCGGTCCCGAGCGGACCGGGACGGGGCCGGTTGCGGGCGAGATCCGGCCCCGATCCTGCCGTGCGCTAACGGTTTTCGTCGGTGATCAACGCCCACCCGTCGGGCAGACCCGTCACCGTCACCGTCGACCCGCAGACCTCCAGATCGACGGTCACCTCGCCGAGCCGGAACTCCGACATCCGCACACAACCCCAGGACGCGGGCACTCGCGGGCGCACGGTGAGGGTCTTGGCGGGGATGTCGGGATCCAGTCCGAGGAACGAGCGCACCAGCAGCAGGGGTGCCGCGCTCGCCCAGGCCTGCGGCGAACAGGAGGTGGGATAGGGCACCGGCGCCTGGAACCGGGCGCGCGGGAAGCCGCAGAACAGCTCGGGGAGCCTGCCGTCGAATGCCGCTGCGGCGTCGAGCAATCCGGCGGAGAGCTTGGTCGCCAGTTCGACCGCGCCCGGCACGTGCTGGTACCGCATGAGTCCGGCGACCGCGATCGCCGTGTCGTGCGGCCAGATCGAGCCGCAGTGATAGCTCATCGGGTTGTAGGCACCCATGTTCGAGGCCAGGGTGCGCAGCCCGAAGCCCGAATCCATCTCCGCGGTGGCCAGATTGCGGATCAGGATCTCGGCGTGCTCGTCGGTGGCGATACCCGACCACAGGCAGTGCGCGGCATTGCTGGTGAGCGCGTCGATCTGGCGTTTGCTGCCGTCGAGCGCCACCGCGTACCAGCCGTAGTGCGGCAGCCAGAACTGCTCGGCGAACTTGGTCCGCAGTTCGGCGGCCCGTTCGCGCATCCGGGTGGCCAGCGCGGGATCGTCGAAGGCGTCGGCCAGTTCGGCGCGGGCCAGGTAGGCCGCGTAGACGTAGCCCTGCACCTCGCACAGCGCGATCGGCGCCTGCGCGATGTGCCCCGCGGCGTCGTTGATGCCGTCGAAGCTGTCCTTCCAGCCCTGGTTGATCAGGCCGCGATCGGTGGCGCGCACGTACTCCACGAAACCGTCGTCGTCGCGGTCACCGAAATCGGTGATCCAGCCGATCGCGGCGTCGGCGGCGGGCAGCAGCGTCGCGATCGAGGCCGGTTCGGCGCCCCAGCGCAGACATTCGGCCAGCAGCATGACGAACAGCGGGGTGGCGTCGACGGTGCCGTAGTAGATCTGCCCGCCCAGCACCTGCCCGACGGCCGGTCCACGCCGCATCTCGTGCATGATCCGCCCGGGCTCCTCCTCCACCAGCGGATCGACCGTCTGCCCCTGCAATTCGGCCAGCTGCTGCAAGGTGCCCAGGGCCAGATCGGTTTCCAGCGGCAGCGACATCCAGGCCGTGAGCAGCGAGTCGCGGCCGAACAGCGTCATGAACCAGGGCGCGCCCGCCGCGACGAACGGCCTGCCGGTGCCGGAATCGGTGTGGATCTGCAGGGCGCCCAGATCGCTCTCGCTGCGCCGCAGCACCCGGTTGAGCAGGCCGGAATCGGCGGTGATGTCGGTGGCGGTGGCCCGCCAGGCCTGGATCTTGCGCACCGGTTCGCTGGCCCGGTAGCGCTCCTTGGGCGTGCCCTGGGTCTGCGGGCGCTGCGCCGCACCGGCCGGGGCGGCGGTGATCTCGGTCTGCCAGCGCCCACCGGCGGGCACCACCACGCGCCAGATCATGGTGCCGGGCAACACCATCGGCTCGATGGTGGAGGTCAGCGCCAGCCCGCGGGAGAGATCGGTGCGGTCGTGCAGCAGCAGTTCGCCGTCGGAGGTGGTCATCTCCGAGCGGTGGCTGCCCATCCGCCCTTCCTTCACCGAGAACAGGTCCACGAAATCGGCGTCGACGTGTAGTTCCAGCACCACCGCCGTCGCCTCGCGGCTCATATTGTCCAGGGTGATCAGCTCGTGCATGCCGTCGGCGACGAGCCGGTCGCGCACCACCAGCAGGGTGCTGTCGGCCCGGCCCTGCTGCGGCGGCCTGCGCAGCACGAACCGCGCCGCGAAGGCCTCCGGGCTCAGTACCGACAGCGGCTCGGGGCGCTTGCCGTCGATCATCAGTTCCCAGCGCGAGATCACCCGGGCGTCCCGGAAGAACAGGCCCTGCGGCTTGCCCGGCTCGATGTCACCGAGCCGGTCGGACAGGCAGAAGGTGCCGCCTTCGACCAGGGTGACATTGCCCCCGCTGCCGCCGAGCCCCGCGGGTTCCCCCGCGTTGAGCGGGCTCGGCGACGCCTCGTCCTGACTCATGCGCGCCCGCTGGCCCCGACGGGCACCGGCAGCTCGTAGGTGTCGCCGACACCGATCGTGGTGCGCGCCAGCAGCTGCCGGTACACCTGCTCGTAGCCACGGCCCAAGGTGTCGGCGCCGAAGTGGTCGACCACATGGGCCCGGCAGGCGGCCGGGTCGTAGGTGGACACTTCGGCGATGGCGGCGGGCAATTCGCTCGGATCGTCACAGATCCGCCCGGTGACCCCGTCGACCACCACCTCGCTCACCGCGCCACCGCGCAACGCCACCACGGGCGTGCCGCAGATCATCGCCTCGATCATCACCATGCCGAACGGCTCCTCCCAGCGGATGGGGAACAGCAGACACCGAGCTCCGGACAGCAGTTTACGCTTGGCCGCCGCGTCGGCGAGGCCGAACATCTGATCCGCGTCGGTCATCCGGGGGGCGACGAACTCCTCATAGTAGGCCTTCTCCGGGGCCTCGCTGCACTTGCCCGCCAGGATCAGCGGAATGCCCGCCGCGTGCGCGGCGTCGAGCGCCAGGTGCGGGCCCTTGTCGGCGCTGAACCGGCCGAGGAACAGGGCGTAGTCCTGCTTTTCGGTCTGGTACGGCCACTGTTCGGGGCGCAGCGCGTTGTGCACCCGGCCCGCCCACGGCAGGTCGGGGGCCAGCGCGCGCTGGCGGTCGCTGATGGCCACCAGCGAGCACTCCTGGCCCAGTTCGCGGTAGTACCGGTAGCAGTCGTCCTGCACCGGCCCGTGCACGGTGACCACTGTCGGCAGGCCCAGATCCGCGTAGGCGGGCGCGTTGAGCGGACCGGCGAAGGTGTGGTCGTGCACCAGATCGACACCCTCCTCCTCGGCCAGGCGCTCGATCGCGCGGCGGACCCGCAGCGCGTGCACGATCTCGGGGAACGGATCGCCCAGCCGCTCGGGCTGGATCCGGTCCCACAGCGGGACGAAGTTCGCCTTGGTTCCCGGCTCGCCCGCGCCGAACAGGGTGACGTGATGGCCGCGCTCACACAGCGAGTCGACCAGGTCGGCGACTACGGCTTCCACGCCGCCGTACGCCTTGGGGGGAACATCGAAATACGGGGGAACAACCATCGCGATACGCAGTGGATTCTCGAAGAACCCGGCCGGCGACATTGCCGACATGTCTGCACTCATGACCTTCCTTCCAGGGACACAACCTCGCAACACTTGCGTTGAACAAGAGATGGCCGGAATGCGCACCAGAGTGGCCGTCATGGAACGTACCCCGCTACCGGAGAGTAAACCAGCGTTCGCCCATGAATTTGTGTCGGCGATTTCCCGCCGCGACAGGAGATTCCGCCGTCAAGGGCGGTCTACGGCGTACAGAATTTCGGTTCCGGCTGGTCGGTGCACGGTATGTTGCCGAACTCGATCATGGTGAGCCTGGCCTTACCCCGGGTCAGATAGTCCAGAAACTGAGCGACCAGCGAATCACCGGCGACCGGTCCGTGGGTGTACGCGTATTCCACCCCGGTGAACGGATAGGTCCCCGCGCGTACCGTCTCCGGCGTCGGCGCGACACCGTCGATCGACACCGCCAGCACATCGGCGCCCACCGACGAGGTCTCCAGATAGCCCACCGCGCCGGGTATTTTGGCAACGAACGTAGCCACTTCCTCGGTGACGTCCACCTCGCACTGCGCCCCACCCGGCGCCATCCCGACGCAGCTGGTGTAGCGGAACACCTTCCGGTTCTCCTCGAGCAGCCGGGCCTCGAGCGCCCGGCGGGTCCCGGAGCCCGCGGTGCGGTCGATCAGCACCACCGGCAGGTCGGGTCCGCCGATCTCGTTCCAGTTGCGGACGTTTCCGCGATAGAGGTCGCGGATCTGGCTGGTGCTCAGATCACGCAGGCCGACCCCCGGGTGCACCACCATCGAGAACGAGCCGCGCGCGAGCGGGTGTTCGGTGAGCGCGGCGAACGAGGTGCCCTTGCTGCCGTCGCCGATGGCGAGCATCCCGCTGGTCGGCCCGGCCAGGGTCAGCGCGCGCAGGCCCGGTTCGGTGCCGGTGAAGTCGAAGGTGAAATGGGCTGCGGTGCAGGTCCTCTCGTAGGTGTCGGCGGCCTCGCGGATGGCCGGGGCGAGCGCGGTGGACCCGACGACGGTGAGATCGCCCCCGGCGCAGTCGCGCGGCGGCGGGTCGGGGCGGAGCACGGCCACCAGCAATTGGGTCATCACGACCAGGGCCAGGAATACGCTCAGTCCGAGCAGCGCGGGTTCGCGCCGCGACCCGCTCGAGGTGAGCACGAACCGGCCACCCTCGAGACTGCCGACCTTCTGGATGACCTTGGTGGCATTGCGGTCCAGTGGATCGGGCGCGGGTCCCTCCAGCACGGCCAGCACCTTGTAGTGCTCACCGCGTTCGAGCCGCTCGGCGGGCAGCACGATCTCGGCGTGCCCATCGTCGTCGGTGCCCGCGGCGATGCCGCGCAGCGCGGGGCTCAGCGGCTGCACCGGCGCCCCGGACTGGTCGACCCGCTCGGTGACCTCGACCACGCTCACCCGGTGCTGCGGCAGCGACAGCCGCGGCCTGCCCGAGGTGCCGTAGTCGCGGTCCTCGATGGTGGCGTTGCCGTCGTTCTCAATCCGGATCAGCACCACCGAGCGCGGCGGCGCCGCCGCGGAATTCGGGGTGGGCGCCGCGTTGGGGTCCGCCAGGATCCGGCTGGCCGGGGTGTTCATCTGCACCCGATAGCCCAGCCGCTTGCGCCCGACGAAGACGAACTCGCGCAGGAAGGCGGCGACCGCGACGACCAGACCGATCAGCGACAGGACGATATCGATCGGAAACTCGCCCATCGCCCACCCCACCTCGCACCGGTCCCGCGTATCCGTATGTCTACCAGCCGGATCCGCCCCGAACCGGGCCGACATCGGATGTTCGGCCAGACTTCACCGGCCGGGCGCCGCCGTCCAGGCGAGCAGCTCCCCGACCGGCCAGGTGTCGATCACCCGGGCGGCCTCGACCCCGTGCGCGAGCGCGCGTTCACAGCCGTAGCCCTGCCAGTCCAGCTGCCCGGGGGCGTGCGCGTCGGTGTCGATGCTGAAGTAGCAACCCATCTCCACGGCCAGCTCGATCAGCCGCCCCGGCGGGTCCCGCCGTTCGGGCCTGCTGTTGATCTCGACGGCCGTGCCGAACCGGCGGCAGGCCTCGAAGACGAGTTCGGCGTCGAAACTCGACTCCGGCCGGGTGCCCCGCCCGCCCTCGACGAGGCGGCCCGTGCAGTGCCCGAGGATGTCGACGCGCGGGTTCGCGACGGCGTGGACCATCCGTGTGGTCATGGTGGCGCTGTCGTCGCGCAGGTGCGAGTGCACGCTGGCCACCACGATGTCGAGGCGGTCCAGCAGCTCGGGGTCCTGGTCGAGGGTGCCGTCGTCGAGGATGTCGACCTCGATGCCGGTGAGAACGCGGAACGGCGCCATCCGCTCGTCGAGCTCGGCGACCACGTCGAGCTGGCGGCGCAACCGCTCGGCGGACAGGCCGTTGGCGACCTTCAGCCGGGGTGAATGATCGGTCAGCGCGCAGTATTCGTGCCCGAGCGCGGCGGCCACCGCCATCATCTCCGCGATCGGGCTGCCACCGTCGGACCAGTCCGAATGGGTGTGCAGATCGCCGCGCAGGGCCTTGCGCAGCTCCACCCCGGCCGGGGCGATCGGTTCGGCGGCGGCGCGCAGGTCGGCGAGCGCGTCCGGCACGGCACCGGCTTCGGCCTGTTCGATGACCGCGGCGGTCTTGGGGCCGATCCCGGCCAGGTCGCGCCAGCTGTGGTCGCGGGCGCGGGCGGCGAATTCGGCGGCGGACAGGCCGGACAGCACGTCGGCGGCCCGGCGATAGGCCTTCACCCGGTGCGTCTCGGCGCGCCCGCGTTCGAGCCAGAACGCGATCTCGCGCAGCGCCGCGATCGGACCGGGACTGCCCGCCGCCGTCATCGGCTACCTGATCCGGCCGTACTTCAGGAACGCCACACCGTCGGCGTAGACCCGGCTGGTGATCACCCGGAACCGTTCCGGCGCGGGCAGTTTCGCCCCGCCGCCGAACAGCGGCCTACCGGTGCCCAGCACCACCGGATACAGCTTGAGGAACACCTGGTCGATCTCGGGCAGCAGCGTCTGGGCGAGCTCACCGCCACCGCAGAGCCAGATCCCCAGCCCCGCTTCGCGTTTGAGCGCCCGCACCGCCGCCACCGGATCCGACCCGATCACCTCGACGCCGGGCGCGGGCGATTCGGGCAGCGTCGTCGACACCACGTACTGGCGCAGATGCTCGTACGGGCTGGCCGTGCCGGTCCGCACGCCGAAGTCGTGGGTCTTGCGGCCCATGATCACGGTGTCGAAGTAGACATTGCCCGCCGCGATGCCGCGTGCCTCGCGCACCTTGGTCGGCAGCGTCTCGGGGTATTGGGTGATGATCGAGGGACCGTGGTCGCCGCCGACGGGGAAGAAATCCAGTGTCCCGTCCTCGGCGGCGATGAACCCGTCGATCGTCGATGCCACGAAATAGGTCAGCTTGCGCATAACGTCCTCCTGCACGGACCCGGCCGGTCACGACCCGTCAGTAGAAACGGTAGCGCGCCCGGATCAGCGGCGGCGGGGCTTCCGCTGACACTTGGGGCAGGAAAACGACGATCTGTTCATGAATTGCTCACGCACCAGCAGCGCGCCACACCGATCGCACGGTTCGTTCTCGCGCCCGTACGCGGCCAGTGAGCGGGAGAAATAGCCGGATTCGCCGTTCACATTCACATACAACGCGTCGAAGGAGGTGCCGCCGACGGCCAGCGCTTCGCTCATGACCGCGGTGACGCCGTCGAGCAGGGTGCGCACCACCGGCCGGGTCAGGTCCGCGGCGACGCGGGTGCCGTGCAGCCCGGCCCGCCACAGCGCCTCGTCGGCGTAGATGTTGCCGATCCCCGAGACCACGGTCTGATCCAGCAGCACCCGCTTGATCTCGGTGTTCTTGGCGCGGATCGCGGCGACCACGGCCTCGCGGTCGAACAGCGGGTCCAGCGGGTCGCGGGCGATGTGGGCGACCGCGTCGGGCACCACGGTGCCGTCCACCTCGACGAGCTCGCCGAGCGCCCAGCCGCCGAAGGTGCGCTGGTCGACGAAGCGCAGCTCGGTGCCGTCACCGAGCCCGGCGCGGATGTGGGCGTGCTTCTCGACCGGGGCGCCCGCAGGTCGCACGAGCATCTGCCCGCTCATCCCGAGGTGCACGATCAGGGCAGCGTCGGGCTCGTCGAAGGTGAGCCACAGGTACTTGCCGCGGCGCTGGGCGGCGTCGATGCGCAGCCCGGTGAGCCGGGCCGCCAGATCGGCACCACCCGCGGCATGCCTGCGCACGGCCCGCGGGTGGGTGACGACGATATTCTCGATGGCACGCCCGACGGCGTGTTCGGCCAGACCGCGCCGCACCACCTCGACCTCGGGCAGTTCGGGCACAGGCTCAGGCTTCTTCGGCAGCGGGTTCGTCGGTGAGCGTCTTGTACGCCGCCCCGGCGGCCTTCTGCTCGGCTTCCTTCTTGGAACGGCCGACGCCCTGACCGTACGGACGACCGGCGATCACCGTGGTGGCGGTGAACTCCTTGTTGTGGTCCGGGCCGGTGGAGGTGATCTCGTAGGCGGGCACGCCGAGGCCGCGTTCGGCGGTGAGCTCCTGCAGGCTGGTCTTCCAGTCCAGGCCGGCGCCCATGCGCGGTCCGCGCTCGAGCAGCTCGGCGAACAGGCGCAGCACGACACCACGGGCCACCTCGATGCCGTGCTCGAGGTGCACGGCGCCCAGCAGCGATTCCATGCCGTCGGCGAGGATGCTCGGCTTGTCGCGGCCGCCGGTGAGCTCTTCGCCCTTGCCCAGCAGCAGGTACTGGCCGAGGCCGCCGTCACCGAGCCCGCGCGCCACCTCGGCAAGCGCGTGCATGTTCACCACACTGGCGCGCAGCTTGGCGAGCTCACCCTCGGACTTGTCCGGGTGCTCGGTGTAGAGGCGCTCGGTGATGCTGAGGCCGAGTACCGAGTCGCCGAGGAACTCGAGGCGCTCGTTGGTCGGCAGACCGCCGTTCTCGTACGCGTACGACCGGTGCGTCAGCGCGAGGCGCAGAAGCTCCGGTCGTACGTCGACACCGAGGGCGGTGAGCAGGCTGGCGTGATCGGCCGCGCCTACTGTGTCTTTGCTCGCTGTCACGAATCAGACAGCAGCGGTGACCTGGCGGCCCTTGTAGGTGCCGCACGACGGGCACGCGATGTGCGGGAGGGTCTTCTCACCGCAGGCACGGTTCGGGCAGGTGACCAGGGTCGGCGCGACGGCCTTCCACTGGCTGCGCCGCGACCGGGTGTTGGAACGGGACATCCGGCGCTTGGGAACAGCCACGGCTACTTCTCCTCTGTGTTTTCGCTGACCACATGGGCATCGTTTGCCCCGGGAGCGGGTTGGTCTGGGGTGGTGGAACCCTCGGCGGGGTCGCCGGTGCCGGGCGCGTCCGCGGCGAAATTCGCCAACTTCGCCCAGCGAGGGTCCAGTATCTCATGCCCATGATCGGAACCCGCAATCGCCATCCGCACACCACACTCGGGGCACAGGCCCGCGCAGTCCGGGGTGCACAGCGGCTGCAGCGGGAGCTCCAGCCCGATGGCGTCGAGGATCACCGGCTCGAGGTCGATGAGGTCGTCTTCCATGCGGTAGACCTCATCGTCCTCGGTCGTCTGCTCGGTGGTGCTGTCCGGGTAGGCGAACAGCTCGGTCAGACGAATCTCCACCCGGTCGTCGAACGGTTCGAGGCAGCGCGAACACTCCCCCACCGTCGGCGCGGACGCCGTGCCGGTGACCAGCACGCCCTCCGAGACGGCCTGCAGCTGCAGGTCGAGCTCCACCGCGGCCTCGGCCGGGATGGCGATCAGGTCGAGACCCAGCCGCTCGTGGTCGGTGACAGTGCGACGCAGCTCCCGCATGGTTCCCGGCCTGCGGCCGAGACTGCGGACGTCCAGCACGAAACCCGCGACGGACACAGGGCCGTTGGCCTTGCGTGGACGCGCGGACGAACCGGAACCGGCGGACATCACTGACTCACTAACCGTCGAGGGGATGATGGGCAACCACTCAACAGTACGGCAGGACCCCGGCGGAACCCAAAACGCGCACCGCGCTCAGCGGCGGTGCTCGGTGGCGTATTCCGGGTAGTCCCCGGCGGCGGCGCCGCGCATGCGCTGGCGGCCGCGGGTGATGGTGCGCCGGGTGCTGCCGAGCGTCTCCTCCAGCGCGGCCAGCTTGCCGTCGAGATCGCCCATCCGCTCGTCGACGTAGTCGTCGCATTCGGCGCGGACCCGATCGGCCTCGGCCTGAGCGGTGTCGATCAGCCGGGCCGATTCGGTGTGCGCGGCCCGCACGACCTCGGTCTGCGAGACCAGCCGAGCCTGTTCGGCCTGGCCGTCGGCGACCGAGCGCTCATAGGAGGCCTTGCCGGACTCGATGGCGCGATCGGCGTCGACCTGGGCGCGGCCGGTGAGCTCGTCGTACTCGGCATTGCCGTCGGCGACGATCTGGTCGGCCTCGGCCTGGGCGGTGCTGACCAGCCGGTCGGCGTGCGCGGTGGCCTCGGCGACCATCCGGTCGGCGTGCGCCTTGGCGTCGGCCAGGATGCGGTCGGCCTCGGTGCGGGCCTGTTCGACGGTGGTGCGGGCCTGCTCGTCGGCCGCGGTGACGGTGGCCTCGGCGCCGCTGCGGGCGTCGCCGACGATCTTGTCGCGGTGGTCGAGGACGTCCTGGGCGTCGTCGAGCTCGCCGGGCAGGGCGTCGCGGACATCGTCGAGCAGTTCGAGGACATCACCGCGCGGCACGATGCAGCTGCGGGTCGGCGGGATGCCGCGCGCCTCTTCGACGATGGCGACCAGTTCGTCGAGTGCTTCGAATACGCGATACATGCTCACTACCCTCCTGCGGACTCACGGCGAAACCACAACCGCCGTCGCCCAGTGTGCCCGTCGCGGGCGTCTGTGCCGAATGTCGTCGCGGTGTGTCGCGACAGTGTCCTAGATCGCACGGAGATCAAGTGGAGTGAAGCCCTCCACTTCGGCTACCATCAGTGGGCACGACAACGCTGTCGCCGGGAAGTACCACACGCTGTTCGCTGTTGTTCCTCTCGACGTCTGTTCTTTGTGATCGGAGTCGAAACATGACCGTCCTGGAAACACCGAGGCCCTCGGTGCTGCACGTCGCGGGCATGTTCACCCCCTTCGCCAACCCGCTGCCGCTGGTGGTGGCGCCGGTTCCGGTGCGCCCGCGCGTGGACAAGACCCTGCGCTACCTGCGCGGGGATCGCGCCCTGCCGCAGCTCATCCGCTTCGCGCTGGTCGGCGGGTCCAGCAATATCGCCTACGTGCTGCTGTTCTTCGCCATGGTCGGGGTCGGGCCGCTGATCGCCAATGTCGTCGGTTCGATCGTGAGCACGGTGCTGGCCAACGAGCTGCACCGGCAGCTCACCTTCCACGCCACCGACCGGGTCAGCTGGTTCACCGCGCAGTGGGAGGGCGGCGGGCTGGCCCTGCTCGGCCTCGGCATCACCACCGCGGGCCTGGCCGCCATCGGCGTGTGGGCCCCCGGCCTCGGCGACACCGCCCAGGCCCTGGTGGTCCTCGGCATCACCGCCGCCGTCGGCGGCCTGCGCTTCCTCGCCCTGCGCGGCCTGTTCTGATCCGCCTCTCCGGGAATTCTGGCCAGACCCAGGTGCGTGGCACCTCGCGCAGGCGGCCGGCGGTAACTGGTTGGTCCAGTCAGCCCGTGCCCGGTGAGTTACCCATGTGCTCGCTAAATCAGGCCGTGCGTTCGGCTTCTCGCTGGATCAGGCCGTGCGTTCGGCGATCTTGGCGAGGAGTCGCTTGTGCACGGCCGGGGGCAGCATGTCGCTGACGTCGCCGCCGTAGGTCGCGACCTCCTTGACCAGCGAGCTGGACAGGAAGCTCAGCGTGGGGTTCGTGGCGATGAAGAAGGTGTCGACACCGGCGAGCTTGTGGTTCATCTGCGCCATCTGCAGCTCGTAGCCGAAGTCCCCCGCGTCGCGCAGCCCCTTGACGATGGCCGTCACGCCCTCCTGCTTGGCGAAGTCGACGGTCAGCCCCTGCCAGGACGCCACCCGCACATTGGGCAGGTGCTGAACCGCCTCGCGCAGCAGCTCCATCCGCTCCTCGACCGTGAACATCCCCTGCTTCTTGGGGTTCACATTGACAGTGATGATCACCTCGTCGAACTGCGCGGCCGCGCGCGTGAACACGTCGAGGTGACCGTTGGTGACCGGGTCGAAGGAGCCGGGGCACAGTGCTGCAGCCATGACTCAGACGCTAGCACCGAATTCGGCGAGCTCGATTCTGGTCTCCCCGTACTTGCGGGTCTTCAATGGCGCATAGCCTGCGGGCCAAGCGATTTCGGGTGAGCGGATGGAGCGTTCCACGATCACCAGGGCCTCGGGAGCGAGCCAGCCGTTGGTGGCCAGGGCGGCGAGGTCGGCGGTGACGTCGGTGGTGCTCAGGTCGTAGGGCGGGTCGGCGAAGACCACGTCGTAGGCCTCGGGGGCGGGGTGGGCGAGCACGGTGCCCACGCTGCCCAGGCGCAGTTCGGCGCCGGGCAGGCCGAGGTCGGCGATATTGGCGCGGACCACCGCGGCGGCCTTGCGATCGGCCTCGACCAGCAGCGCGTGCGCGGCGCCGCGCGAGAGTGCCTCCAGGCCGAGCGCGCCCGACCCCGCGTAGAGGTCGAGCACGCGCGTGCCGTCGAGGTCGAGGCGGGCGTCGATGGCGCTGAACAGCGCCTCGCGCACCCGGTCCGAGGTGGGCCGGGTCCCGGCGGGCGGCACCTTCAGGCGCCGCCCGCCGGCCGTTCCTGCGACGATGCGGGTCATTCCGACTCGCGCGCAGCCAGTTCCACCAGCAGGTCGCCGCCCTCGACCTGCTGCACCTTGGCGGTGGCGATGCGGCCGACCACGCCTCCGCGCGGCGCGGTGATGGCGGCTTCCATCTTCATGGCCTCGATGGTGCCGATGGTGTCGCCCGCGTGGATCTCGTCGCCCTCGGCCACGGCCAGGGTGACCACACCGGCGAACGGCGCGGCGATATGGCCGGGGTTGTTCTTGTCGGCCTTCTCCGCGACCGGGACCTCCGAGGCGATCGAGCGGTCCCGCACCGCGATCGGGCGCAACTGCCCGTTCATGATGCACATGACCGTGCGCATGCCCTTCTCGTCCGGTTCGGAGATGGCCTCCAGGCCGATGAGCAGGGTGACGCCCTTCTCCAGCTGGACCCGGTGTTCCTCACCGCGGCGCAGGCCGTAGAAGAACTGGTTCTCCGACAGCCCGGTGGTGTCGCCGTACTTCTCGCGGTGGGTGCGGAATTCGGCGGCCGGGCCGGGGAACAGCAGCCGGTTGAGGGTGTCGCGACGCTCCAGCGAGGAACCGTCGAGACCCTTCTGATCGGCCGGGGTCAGCGGAACCTCGGGCTTGGGCTCGTTGCGCCCCGCGAGGGCCTTGCTGCGGAACGGTTCCGGCCAGCCACCGGCCGGGGTGCCGAGTTCGCCGCGCAGGAAGCCGATCACCGAATCCGGGATGTCGTAACGGCCCGGGTCGGCGGCGAAGTCCTCGATCTCGACCCCGGAACCGACCAGCGCCAGCGCGAGGTCACCGACGACCTTCGATGACGGGGTCACCTTGATCAGGCGACCGAGCAGCCGGTCGGCCGCCGCGTACTTGGCCTCGACCTCCTCGAACCGGTCACCCAGCCCGAGCGCGATGGCCTGCTGACGCAGGTTCGACAGCTGACCACCCGGGATCTCGTGGGTGTACACACGCCCGGTCGGCGCGGGCAGACCCGACTCGAACGGCGCGTACACCTTGCGCAGCGCCTCCCAGTACGGCTCCAGATCGCAGACGTTCTGCAGGTTCAAGCCGGTGTCACGCTCGGTGTGCGCGGTCGCCGCGACAATCGCCGAGAGCGCGGGCTGCGACGTAGTACCCGCCATGGCGGCCGAAGCACCGTCGACCGCGTCCGCCCCCGCCTGCCACGCGGCCAGGTAGGTGGCCAGCTGACCACCCGGGGTGTCATGGGTGTGCACATGCACCGGCAGATCGAAGTTGCTGCGCAGCGCCGTCACCAGTTTCGCCGCCGACGGGGCACGAAGCAGTCCGGCCATGTCCTTGATCGCCAGCACGTGCGCGCCCGCGTCGACGATCTGTTCGGCCAGCTTCAGGTAGTAGTCGAGGGTGTAGAGCTGCTCGTTCGGGTCGAGCAGATCACCGGTGTAACTCAGCGCGACTTCCGCGACGGCGGTCCCGGTTTCGCGCACGGCGTCGATGGCCGGGCGCATCTGGTCGACATTGTTGAGCGCGTCGAAGATCCGGAAGATATCGATCCCGGTGGTCGCCGCCTCGGAGACGAACGCGCGGGTGACCTGCTCCGGGTACGGGGTGTACCCGACGGTGTTGCGCCCGCGCAGCAGCATCTGCAGGCAGATGTTCGGCACGGCCTCGCGCAGCGCGGCGAGGCGCTCCCACGGGTCCTCGTGCAGGAAGCGCAGTGCCACATCGTAAGTCGCACCACCCCACGCCTCGATCGAGAGCAGCTCGGGCGTCAGCCGCGCGACGTGCCCGGCCACACCGAGCAGACCGTTGGTGCGCACGCGGGTCGCCAGCAGCGACTGGTGCGCGTCACGGAAGGTGGTGTCGGTGACGCCGAGTGCCTTCTGCTCGCGCAGCGACCGCGCGAAACCCTCGGGCCCGAGGGTGAGCAGGCGCTGACGCGACCCGTCCGGGGGCGGCAGCGTCATATCCAGGGCGGGCAGCTTGTCGTACGGGTACACCGTGGTCGGGCGCTCGCCGTGCGGCTTGTTGACGGTCACGTCGGCGAGGTAGCTCAGGATCTTGGTGCCACGGTCGGCCGAGGCGCGCGAGGTGAGCAGCTGCGGGCGCTCGTCGATGAACGAGGTGGTGACCCGGCCCGCCTGGAAATCGGGGTCGTCGAGCACCGCGAGCAGGAACGGGATATTGGTCGTCACGCCACGGATGCGGAACTCGGCCAGCGCGCGCTGGGCGCGGGCGGCGGCGGCGGGCAGGTCGCGGCCGCGGCAGGTGAGCTTGACCAGCATGGAGTCGAAGTAGGCGCCGATCTCGGCACCCAGGTTCGCGCCGCCGTCGAGACGGATACCGGCACCGCCGGGCGTGCGGTAGGCGGTGATGCGGCCGGTGTCGGGACGGAAGCCGTTGGCCGGGTCCTCGGTGGTGATCCGGCACTGCAGCGCCGCGCCGCGAATCGACACGGTGTCCTGGCTCAGGCCCAGGTCGGCCAGGGTCTCGCCCGCCGCGATGCGCATCTGGGCCTGCACCAGGTCCACATCGGTGATCTCCTCGGTCACCGTGTGCTCGACCTGGATGCGCGGGTTCATCTCGATGAACACGTGGTTGCCGCGCTCGTCGAGCAGGAACTCCACCGTGCCCGCGCAGCTGTAGCCGATCTGGCGGGCGAAGGCCACCGCGTCGGCGCAGATGCGTTCGCGCAGTGCGGGATCGAGGTTCGGCGCGGGGGCGAGCTCGATCACCTTCTGGTGGCGGCGCTGCACCGAACAGTCGCGCTCGAACAGGTGCATGACATTGCCGTGCTGGTCGGCCAGGATCTGCACCTCGATGTGGCGCGGGTTCACCACGGCCTGCTCGAGGAATACCGTCGGGTCACCGAAGGCCGATTCGGCCTCGCGCGAGGCCGCTTCGATCGACTCGCGCAGCTGCTCGGGCGCGGCGACCCGGCGCATGCCACGGCCACCACCACCGGCCACGGCCTTGACGAAGATCGGGTACTCGAGCTCGGTGGAGGCTGCCAGCAGCGCCTCGATATCGGCCGAGGGCTCACTGGACTTCAGCACCGGCAGGCCCGCGGTCCGCGCGGCCTCGATCGCGGTGGCCTTGTTGCCCGCCATCTCGAGCACCTCGGCCGAGGGGCCGATGAAGGTGATGCCCTCGCGCGCACAGGCCGCGGCCAGATCGGGATTCTCCGACAGGAAGCCGTATCCCGGGTAGATCGCGTCGGCACCGGCCGACTTGGCCGCCTCGACGATCGCCTCGATCGAGAGGTAGGCCCGCACGGGGTGACCTTCCTCACCGATCTGATACGACTCGGCCGCCTTGAGGCGGTGCACGGAGTTGCGATCCTCATACGGGAACACCGCGACCGTTCCGATGCCTAGTTCGTAGGCGGCGCGGAAGGCGCGGATGGCGATCTCGCCGCGATTGGCGACCAAGACTTTCGAGAACATTGGCCTACGGTACCCGGCGCGTGAGCGGGGTTCGGCACGCCAGGTGACTTCGCCATGATCTTCACACCCGATGCCCCCCGACCTGCGAAGTCGCGGTAATCGGGCCGTCACATCTCACCGTGCGGGGCCGGGGCCGGTGCGGTCGGCGGCGGGTCCCCCGACACGCAGGTCAGGCCCCTGTTCCGGACGTCCGGGTGAGCGCGGGGCCGCGACCCCCTATGCTGGTGGGCGCAGCTGGTTCGCCTGCGCGGTGGAAGAGTCGGAGCCCCGACCTCCCGCGCCGGTGTCGAAGCCCGCCGCCGGTTCTCCGGCGCCGGGTGAGAGGGAACCCGGTGAGAATCCGGGACTGTCCCGCAGCGGTATGCAGGAACGACCGCCGTCATCACGCACTGGACCCCGTGTCTGGGAAGCGACGGCCAGTAGGTCGGTCGACACACACGACCGGTGCCCGCGAGTCCGAAGACCTGCCGACTGTGCCGGATACGCCGTATCCGGCGGCCACCGCCTCGTGGATCGGGCGCGCGGACCACCCACAGACCAACACCGACCGTGCCCCGCACGACCGGTCGACAGTCCGGCGGTTGGCGTCTGCCCGCATGGTGAGGGCCGTCCGTACCGCACTGGAGAAACTTCCGTGACTGTTTCGCACACTCCTTTCACCGCAACGGTTCTCGGTCTGCCCCGGGTGGGCCCGAACCGGGAACTCAAGCGCGCGACCGAGGCCTACTGGGCGAGCCGCGCCGACGCGGGCCACCTGCACACCGTCGGCCGGGAGCTGCGCCGCGCCCAGCTGCTCGCGCTCCGCGAGGCGGGCCTGGACTCGGTGCCGGTGGGCACCTTCTCCTACTACGACCAGGTGCTCGACACCGCCGTCCTGCTCGGCGCCCTGCCGCCGCGGGTGGCCGGGATCGAGGACCCGCTGGACCGCTACTTCGCGGCCGCGCGCGGCACCGACACCGTCGCCCCGCTCGAGATGACCAAGTGGTTCGACACCAACTACCACTACCTGGTCCCCGAGATCGACGCCGCGACCGTCTTCTCGCTCAACCCCGAGAAGCTGCTCGCCGAGCTGGCCGAGGCGATCGAGCTGGACGTCCCCGCCCGCCCGGTGGTGGTCGGCCCGATCACCTTCCTGAAGCTGGCCAAGACCGCCGACGGCGCGGCCCTGGACCGGTTGCCCGAGCTGGTCGCCCGCTACAGCGACCTGCTGACCCAGCTCGCCGACGCGGGCGCGCAGTGGGTGCAGATCGACGAGCCGGTGCTGGTCACCGACCTCACCGACGCCGAGGTCGCCCTCGTGCGCGACACCTACACGAAGCTCGCGGCGGTGCCGCAGCGCCCGGCGATCCTGGTCGCCACCTACTTCGGGCACCCCGACGCCGCCCTGGGCGCGCTGGCCGCCACCGACATCGAGGGCGTGGCCGTCGACTTCACCGCGGGCACCCGGGTGGCCGATCTCGCCGCGCTGCCCGCGCTGGCGAACAAGCTGGTCGTGGCGGGCGTCGTCGACGGCCGCAATATCTGGCGCACCGATCTCGACGCCGCGCTGAGCACCCTGGGCACCCTGCTGGGCAGCGCGGGCTCGGTGGCCGTGTCCAGCTCGTCCTCGCTGCTGCACGTGCCGTACTCGCTGACCCCCGAGACCGGCCTGGACGAGCGGCTGCGCTCGTGGCTGGCCTTCGGCGCCGAGAAGGTCGCCGAGGTGCGGGTGCTGGCGACCGCGCTCACCACCGGCACCGACGCCGTGGCCGCCGAACTGGCCGCCGCGCGCGACGCCGCCGAGTCGCGGCGCACCGATCCGCGCCTGCACGTCGAGCAGGTTCGGGCCCGCCTCGCCGCCCTCGACGAGGCCGACCTGACCCGTCTGCCCGCCGACGAGCGCCGCGCCCTGCAGCGCGAGCACCTCGATCTGCCGCTGCTGCCGACCACCACCATCGGCTCCTACCCGCAGACCTCGGCCATCCGCCTGGCCCGGGCGGCGCTGCGCAAGGGTGAGATCGACGAGGCCGAATACGTGCGCCGGATGCGGGCCGAGATCGCCGACGTGATCACCCTGCAGGAGAAGCTGGGCCTGGACGTGCTGGTGCACGGCGAGCCCGAGCGCAACGACATGGTGCAGTACTTCGCCGAGCTCCTCGATGGTTTCGCCGCCACCGAGAACGGCTGGGTGCAGTCCTACGGCACCCGCTGCGTGCGCCCGCCGATCCTGTTCGGTGACGTCTCCCGGCCCGAGCCGATGACCCTGTCGTGGATCGGCTACGCCCAGTCGCTGACCACCAAGCCGGTCAAGGGCATGCTCACCGGCCCGGTCACCATTCTGGCCTGGTCGTTCGTGCGCGACGACCAGCCGCTGGGCGAATCGGCCCGCCAGGTCGCCCTCGCCATCCGCGACGAGACGGTGGACCTGGAGGCGCAGGGCACCCGGGTCATCCAGGTCGACGAGCCCGCCCTGCGCGAGCTGCTGCCGCTGCGCGCGGCCGACCAGCCCGCCTACCTGCGGTGGTCGGTGGACTCGTTCCGCCTCTCGACCGCCGGTGTCGCCGACACCACCCAGGTGCACACCCACCTGTGCTACTCGGAATTCGGCGAGGTCATCTCGGCCATCGCGGGCCTGGACGCCGATGTCACCTCGATCGAGGCGGCGCGGTCGCACATGGAGGTCCTCGACGATCTGAACGCGGCGGGCTTCGCGCTCGGTGTCGGTCCGGGCGTCTACGACATCCACTCCCCGCGCGTGCCCTCGGTGGAGGAGATCACCACCTCGCTGGCCGCGGCGCTCAAAGCCGTGCCCGCCGAGCGCCTTTGGGTGAACCCGGACTGCGGTCTCAAGACCCGCGGCCCGGTCGAGGTCGAGGCCTCGCTGCGCAACCTGGTGACCGCGGCCACCGCTCTGCGGTAAACGGGTGAATCCCTGGTAAATCGCTGTCCCGGGCGGGTATTCCCACCCGGGACAGCGCGTCCGGCCGCAGGGCGTTTCGGTCTTCATGAGGGGGAGATCGAAGCGTCCCGCGGCCCTTCGCACGTTACGCACGGGTAGTAACAGATAAAATCCCTTGCTGGACTGGACATCTCCCGAGGTAATCGCCACTTTCAGCAAACGTTGCGAACCCTGAGAGTTAGGATCTTCGGCGTGCGGAAGATGTACGCGGGGGCCAGGCTACGACGGCTGCGCGAAGAACGGCGGATGACCCAGGCCGCGCTGGCGAAATCGCTGGATCTGTCACCCAGCTATCTCAACCAGCTCGAGCGCGATCAGCGCCCGCTCACCATTCCCGTTCTGCTGAAACTGAACTCGACCTTCGACCTGGACGTCCAGTTCTTCGCCGCCGACTCCGACGCGCGCCTGGTCTCGGATCTGCACGAGGTCCTCGTCGAAGCGGCGGGCGGCGGCGATACCGCGCCGATCACCGAGGTCGAGGAACTGGCGACGCGACTGCCGGAGGTGGCGCGCATCGTCATCGCCATGCACCGGCGGCTGCGCGCGGCCACCGATCAGCTCGACCTGCTGTCCTCGCGGGTGGACACTCCCAGCGGCGCCCCGGGCACCCCGATGCCCTACGAGGACGTGCGCGACTTCTTCTACGACCACCGCAATCACATCGCCACCCTCGATCACGCCGCCGAGCAGCTGTTCGAGGAATCCGGGCTCAGCATCGGCTCGCTGGACCGTCAGCTGGCCCGCATCGCCGAGGAACGCGCCGGGGTGACGGTGCTGGTCCGCGGTGACGGCGCCGACCCGACCATCCCGAAACGGCACTACGAGCCCGACACCCGCACGCTCACCCTGGCCCGCAGGCTGCGGCCGGGCCAGCGCGCCTTCCAGATCGCCTCCACCCTGGGCCTGCTGCTCTACGGCCGCGAAATCGACAATGTCCTGGCCGAATCCCGGGCGCTCACCGGCGAATCGCGCACCCTGGCCCGGGTCGGACTGGCCAACTACTTCGCCGGGGCGCTGATCCTGCCCTACGGCCGGTTCCTGCGCTCGGCCGAGGAACTGCGCTACGACGTCGACCTGCTGGCCCTGCGGTTCGAGGTGGGTTTCGAGACGGTCTGCCACCGGCTGAGCACCCTGCAGCGGCAGGGTCAGCGCGGGGTGCCGTTCTTCCTGGTGCGCACCGACCGGGCGGGCAATATCTCGAAACGCCAGTCCGCCACCGCCTTCCACTTCTCCCGGGTCGGCGGCAGCTGCCCGCTGTGGGTCACCCACGAGGCGTTCGCGCATCCCGGGCGCATCCTCACCCAGATCGCGGAGATGCCCGACGGGCGCCGCTACCTGTGGATCGCGCGCACCACCCCGCCCGCGCCACAGGGTTTCGGTGGCGCGTCGAAGAACTTCGTCATCGCGCTGGGCTGCGATATCGAATACGCCGACCGGCTGGTGTATTCGCAGGGCATCCAGCTCGACGACCCGCAGGTGGCCGTGCCGATCGGCGCGGGCTGCAAGGTGTGCGAGCGGCCGTCCTGCCCGCAGCGGGCCTTCCCGCAGATCGGCCGCGCGCTCGCGGTGGCCGAACACACCAGCACCGACCTGCCCTATCCGCGCCTGCCGCGCTGACGGTCAGGACTTCGCCAGGTATTCGATGCGCTCACCGTCCACGGCGGCGTGCATCATCCCCGCCAGACCCGGGTGTTTCACCAGCCCGGGGTCCTCGGCGACCACCTGCCGGGCCAGGTCCTGGGCGGCGGTGATCACCTCGAGATCGTCGAGCAGCGAGAGCAGCCGCAGCGAGCGGGCCGTGCCGGACTGGGCCGAGCCGAGCACATCGCCCTCGCGGCGCTGACGCAGATCCAGCACCGACAGCTCGAAACCGTCGGTGGTCGCGGCGACCGCCTCCAGCCGGGCCATGGCCGTACCGCCGGGGGCGGCATCGGTGATCAGCAGGCACAGGCCGGGATGCTTGCCGCGCCCGATCCGGCCGCGCAGCTGATGCAGCTGGCTCACACCGAACCGGTCGGCGTCGACGATCACCATGACCGTCGCGTTGGGCACGTCGACACCCACCTCGACCACCGTGGTGCACACCAGCACGTCGATCGCGCCGTCGTTGAACTGGCGCATGACGTGGTCTTTCTCGTCGGACGGCAGCCGTCCGTGCAGCAGCCCGACCCGCACCCCCGCCAGCGGGCCCGCGCTCAGCGTCTCGTACATGTCCACCGCGGCCTGGGTGGTGGGGCCCTCCTTCTCCTCGGCCTTCTTGTCGGCCTTCTTGCCCTTGGCGGGCGGCACGTCGGGGTCCTCGCCGATGCGCGAGCACACCACATACGCCTGGCGGCCCTGCCCGACCTCCTCCAGAATGCGTTCCCAGGCGCGGTCGACCCAGCCCGGATGTAGTTTGCGCGCCACGACTTTGGAGGTGATCGGGGAACGTCCCCGGGGCAGCTGGGTGAGGGTGGAGGTCTCCAGGTCGCCGAGGGTGGTCATGGCGATGGTGCGCGGGATCGGCGTGGCGGTCATCACCAGCAGGTGCGGGCTGATGCCGTTCTTGGCCTTGGCGCGCAACGCGTCTCGCTGTTCGACACCGAAGCGATGCTGTTCGTCGACCACCACCAGGCCCAGGTCGAAGAACTCGACCGCGTCCTGGATGAGGGCGTGCGTGCCGATGACCAGGCCCGCCTCGCCGGTCACGGCATCCAGCAGCGCGGCCTTGCGGGCCGAGGCCGACATGGAACCGGTGAGCAGCACCACCTTCGTCGCGTGCTCGGCGGCACCCAGCTCCCCGGCCGTGCCGAGGTCACCGAGCATGGCCCGCAGCGACCGATAGTGCTGGGCGGCCAGCACTTCCGTGGGCGCGAGCAGCGCGCACTGCCGCCCGGCATCGACCACCTGCAGCATGGCGTGCAGGGCGACGATGGTCTTGCCCGAGCCCACCTCGCCCTGGAGCAGGCGATGCATCGGGCGGGTGCGCGACAGGTCGGCGCCGATCTCGTCGATCACCTGCCGCTGTCCCTCGGTGAGCTCGAAGGGCAGGCGTTCGTCGAAAGCGGCGGCGATACCGTCGGCGCGCGGCGGGCAGGCGGGGGCGGTGCGGCCCTCGACCTCGTGGCGGCGTTCGGCCAGCACCAGTTGCAAGGCCAGCGCCTCGTCGAAACGCAGCCGGTCCCTGGCTCTTTCGATATCGAGCTTGTGTTCGGGCAGGTGGATCAGGCGCAGCGCGTCGGAGACCTCGAGCAGGTTGCGTTCCGCGCGCAGGCCGTCGGGCAGCGGGTCCTCGATCGGGTCGAGCTGGTCGAGGACCTGGCGGATACAGGCCAGCAGATCCCAGCTCTGCACCTTGGCCGTCGCCGGATACACCGGCACGAACTCCCGCTCGAAGAACGAGGCGTCCACTCCCCCAGCACCTCTGGCGCTCTGGGCCAGCCCGCGCAGGGCACCGCTGCCGCGCACCGAGGTGAGCTCTGCCACGCCCGCCTCGGCCTTGTCGGGCAGGATCAGATAGTCCGGGTGCGAGAGGTTCCAGCGGTCGGGGCGCCACCAGTGCACGGTGCCCGACATCATCGCCCGCACACCCTCTTTCACCAGATAGCGCACCTTGTCGCCGTTGAAGAAGGTGGCCTCCACCGGCCGCGGCGCCCCGGTGTCGAGCTGGACCTTCAACAGCGAGCCGCGCCGGTTCTTCATCGGGCGCAGTTCGGTTTTGGTGATCCGGCCGATCACGGTGATGTGCGCGGCCTCCTCCGGCTCCTCCTCGGTGAGCGGCTGGCCCTGGGTGGCGTAGCGCGCCGGGTAGTGGCGCAGCAGGTCTTCGACGGTGGTCATGTCGAAGGCCTCGGTCAGCCGCTCGGCCGCCTTGACGCCCAGCACATGATCGAGCCGGTCACTCAGTGTCGCCATCGTCTACTCGACCCCAATCTGCACCAGATCCGCTTGCTGCCCACCGGAATACACCACCACCTCGACACCGGGGAACCCGGCCGTCACATGGTCGGTGAGCACCCGCGCCAGCTCCGGGCCCGCATCGGCGCCCATCAGCAGTGTCACCAATTCGCCGCCGAGACCGAGCATCCGGTCCAGCAGAATCCGTCCGGCCCCGACCACATCCGGGTCGATCACCACCACATCCTGACCCACCAGGCCCAGCCCGTCACCGGGCGAACAGGTGCCCACCATGGTCAGCGCCCGCACCCGCGCCGCCCGCAACGCGCCCCACCGGGTGGTCGCGGCGGCCTCGGACATGGCGAAGGCGTCGTCGACCGCGATCCGGCCCCGATCATGCACCGCCAGCGCGGCCAGCCCCTGCACCATCGAGGCGCTCGGCAGCAGCAGCACATCGCGCGAACCGTCACGCGCGGCGACACCGACGGCGACCAGCTCCTGCGCGGGCAGCGCTCCGTTGGGCAGCACCAGCACTTCGCGATGCGGCATGGCGCGGATCGCGCGCAGGAGAGCGTTGGTGTCGAACTGGCGATCGCCGCGCAAGACCACGGCACCGGCATCGGCGAACAGGCGGGCCGCGTCGTCACCGGAGACCACGGCGAGGATGCCGCGATCGGCGTCGTCGGTGCCTGCCTGCGGCCCGGGCGCCGGGTGCGTTCGATCGGGCGAGTGAGCGGTGCTGCCCGCGGCTGCGCGGGATCGACCTGCGATATCCGGCGAGACGGCGGCGTCGCGGTACGCGGCCCGATCCGCGTTGCCGAGCTCCCCAGCGTGCCCGCCCGACACCACGGCGGCGCGCGGGTGCCCGCCCGGAACGCCGGTGTCCGGCGGGTGCCCGCCCGCCGCGGTGACCGCACGGTCGGCACCCGGCATGCTCAGTATTTCCTCGTGATGCCCGCCGTGCGGCGCCGTCACCGCGAAGCTCTCGATCCGCACCCCGGACAGCGAGCCCACCGCCAGCCCCGCCTCGATCGCCGCCCCCGCGTCCCGGCAGTGCACATGCGCCGACCAAGTCCCCTCACCGTCCCCGACCACCACCACCGAGTCCCCCAGCACCGCCAGCCGATCCCGCAACGCCAACGCCGCGTCCTCATCGGTCCCCGAGATCAGGTACATGACCTCGAAATGCGGATCCGGCGCCCGCTCCGGCAGGCTTCGCGGACCGATGGGTTCCGAATCCACGCCGATACCGGTCATACGCTCCGCAGTGGCGGTCACAGCGTCGGTCGCAGGGTCGACAATGCCGGTCGCGCGGTTCACGGCACCGATTGCGTCGTCGGCGGCGCCGCCCGGTGCGTCGTCCGCGAAGCGGACCGGTGGCGGGGCGCCGATGTCCGCCCGTTGCCGGGCATAGCTGCCTCGGGCCACCACCCGGCCGCACACCTCGGTGACCAGGCAGTCCAGCAGCACCAACAGCCCGCGGGCGCCCGCGTCGACCACGCCCGCCGCCCGCAGGACACCCAGCTGGGCCGGTGTCTCGTTCAGTGCGCGAGCGGCGCCGTCGGCGGCGGCCTCCGCCACGGTGACGAGCGATGAGTCGTCGGCGGTGTCGGCGGCCACGGCGGCCCGATCGAGCACCGTGAGAATCGTCCCCTCCACCGGCGCGCTGAGCCCGGTCCGCACCAGCATCGCCGCCCGCCGCAGCGCCACCCGCAATCGCGGCCCGGTCAACGGCCCGTCGACCACGGCGTCGGCGATCCCCCGCAGCACCTGCGACAGGATGATCCCGGAGTTCCCCCGCGCCCCACTCGTCGCACCCCGCGCGAGCGCCCGCGCGATCCGATGCGCCGACGGCCCCGCCACCACACCACTCGGTCCGGCAGCCCCATCGGCCTGTCCGCCACCACTCCCCGCCCGCTGCCCAGCCTCGGCACCAGCCCGAGCAGCACCGCCAGCAGCCGGTACACCACGTCCCGCCCGCTGCCGAGCATCGGCACCAGCCCCAGTACCACCGCTGTCGGCCGGTACGCCACCACTTCCTGCCTGCTGCCCGGCATCGACACCGACCCGAGAAGCACCGCCGTCGGCCGATGTCACGTCGGTCGGCCCCTCGACAGCGTCGCTCGCGTCGGCCTGGAAGGCCCGAAGGGCCGCTGACCGTTCGACCGCATCGGGCTCCGCGACGGACGTTGCCTGCTCGGTGGCGGGCGGGACCAGCGGGGTGTCGGTGGCGGACTGTTCGGCGGCGGTGACGGCCGCGCGCATGGTGGCGAGCAGGTTGGTGCCGGTGTCGGAGTCGGCGATGGGGAAGACGTTGAGCGCGTCGATCTCGGCGCGGCGTAGTTCCAGGTCGGTGCGGCAGGCTCGGGCCCAGGTCAGTAGCGAAGCGCCGTCGAGGGCCTCCCGCACGTGCGACACCGTCACCTCTCTCCCCGTTTCCGGCGCCCGCGCGCCGAGCATCGCACGCCAGGTTAGCGCCAGCCGCCGACAGCGGTATGCTCGCCGCGGACGGGCCCGTCATCCGGGCCGAGCCCGGCGTGTCGACCGGGACACCCGGTTTGGAAGTTCACGGCCCGGCCAGCTACCCTTGCAGGGTTGCCTCGTGCGGCCCTTCCGGGTCTGCGCTGGCCGACGCGAGTCGGCAAGGCATTTGACGACATCAGTTTCCGGTACAGCGGGCATCCGTGCGCGCTGACCGCTTATGACATGAAGGAGCTCGCGACATGGCTGCCGTTTGCGACGTCTGCGCCAAGGGCCCCGGTTTCGGGAAGTCGGTCTCGCACTCGCACCGGCGCACCAACCGTCGCTGGAACCCGAACATCCAGACCGTGCGTGCGCAGGTTGCCCCTGGCAACACCCGCCGGATGAACGTGTGCACCTCCTGCCTGAAGGCGGGCAAGGTCGTCCGCGGCTGATTTCCAGCCCGTACATTCTGCCGACACCACCCCGGCGCCCCTCGTGGGCGATCCGGGGTTTTGTCGTTCGACGGGCCCCGAGGTGACCGCCTGGCGGCTCGCGCCGCTGACCGCCGAGCGCGTCCCCGCCCTGGCCGCCTGCCATATCGCGAGCTGGCGCGAGGCCTACGACAGCCTGGTCCCCGCGCACGTGCTGGCCGGTTTCGACCTCGACCGCTCGATCCTCACCTGGGAGCGCCGCCGGGCCGGGGGCGCCCACCGCATTCCCGTCGCCCTGGCCGGTGCGGAGCTGATCGGGTTCGCCGCCGCGAGCGCGCACGAACTCGACGCCCTGTACGTCCGCAGGGCCTGGCACGGCACCGGTGTCGCCGACGCGCTCATCGACGCCGCCGCGCCGGACTCGCCGTGCACGCTGTGGGTGTTCGCGGACTATCCGCGCGCCCACGCCTTCTATCGCAGGCACGGCTTCGCCGACACCGGCGTGTACCGGGTCGACCCGTTCACCCTGCTGCCCGAACAGCTGTGGCGCCGCGCCACTCGCTAGGGTGACGCCATGAGTAGCGCCACCGAATCGGTTCCCGCCGTCCAGCTCGTGGACGGCGTCCTGCAGTTGACCATCGCCACCGCCGCGGCGGGCACGTCGATGGACTTCGACCTGATCAACGCGGGCACCGCCGCCCTGCGCGAGCTCGACCCCTCGGTCGGTGCCATCCTGCTCACCGGCGCGGGCCGCAATTTCTGCGCGGGCGGCAATGTCGTGCACTTCGCCGCCGCCGAGGACCGCGGCGCCTTCCTGCATGAACTGGCCACCGAGCTGCACGACTTCGTGCGCGCCCTGGACGCGGCCCCGGTGCCGGTCGTCGCGTCGGTGCACGGCTGGGCCGCGGGCGCGGGCATGAGCCTGGTGCTCGGCGCCGACATCGCGATCGGTGGCCCCTCGACCAAGCTGCGCCCGGCCTACCCGGGCATCGGCCTGAGCCCCGACGGCGGCATGTCGTGGCTGCTGCCGCGCATCGTCGGCAGCAACCGGGCCGCCGAGATCCTGCTCACCGACGCCGTGCTCGACGCCGAGGAGGCCGTGCGGCTGGGCATCCTGAGCCGCCTGGTCGCCGACGACGAGGTCGGCGCCGAAGCGCTGAAGGTGGCCAAGAGCTTCGTCACCGGACCGCGCACCACGTACGCGACCATGAAAAAGCTGCTGGCCCAGTCGCCCACGGCGACCCTGGACCAGCAGCTCGACGCGGAACGCGACAGCATCTCCGCCGCCGCGAACGGCCCCATCGGCCAGGAGGGCGTCAACGCCTTCGTGGCCAAGCGCAAGCCCGACTACCTCGGGCTCGGCTGAGTCCCACCCGACCACAATGGGTGTTCGGCCGCCTCGCCCCCGAGAAGCGAGACGTCACGCCGCAGGCGGAGTATCGCTGCTCGGGGGTGAGGCCCAAGGGGCCGAAAACCCCCGCGGCGCCAGCCGCCTAACACACAGCACCGAGGGCGCTGAAGGTGTTCTGCAGGATGCAGGTCACCTTCGCGTTCACGCCGGAGGAGATGGTGGAGGTGCCGGTGGAGGTCCATTCCTCGCCGACCTGGGTGGTGGCCACCGGCGCGGCCTGCTCGTCGTAGGGCTGCAGTGCCAGGCCCGCGGCGGAGGCCGAGGCCGCGCCCGCGGTGAGGGCGGCGGCCACGGCGGCGGTCGCGACGGCGGCGCGGAGGGTCGTGCTGTGCATCGGGTTGTGCTCCTTCATCATTTTCTTCTGGTGCGGACGGCACCCCGGGTCAGGGCAGCCGCCAATCGACTGGTTCGGCGCCGAGTTCGTCGAGCAGTTCGTTGACCCGGGAGAAGGGCCGCGAACCGAAGAACCCGCGCGAGGCGGACAGCGGGGAGGGATGGGCCGATTCGATGTAGGGCACATCGGCCTCGGCCAGGGTCGGCTTCAGCGAACCCGCGTCGCGTCCCCAGAGCACCGCGACGAGCGGTTCGTCCCGGGCGACCAGCGCGCGGATGGCCTGCTCGGTGACGGCCTCCCAGCCCTTGCCGCGATGCGAGGCCGGGGTGCCCGGGGTGACGGTGAGCACCCGGTTCAGCAGCAACACACCCTGATCCGACCACGGGCTCAGGTCACCGCAGCGGGGCGTATCGAAGCCCAGGTCCTTGGTGTACTCGGCGAAGATGTTGGACAGACTGCGTGGCACGGGCGAAACATCCGGCGCGACAGAGAAACTCAGCCCCATGGCGTGGCCGGGGGTCGGGTACGGATCCTGGCCGACGATCAGCACCCGCACCGCGTCGAACGGCCGCTGGAACGCGCGTAACACGTTCTCCCCGGCGGGCAGATAGCCGCGGCCCTCGGCGTTCTCCGTGCGCAGGAACTCGCCCATCTCGCTGATGCGGTCGGCGACCGGTTCCAAGGCCCGGGCCCAGCCCGGATCGATGATCTCCGACAGTGGTTTGGCACCCATGACCGCACAACCTATCGTTTCTCGCCGACAGGCGCGGCGCCGGACCCGTGGAAGGATTCCCAGCCGGTGCCGCCGGTCGGCGCGGCACCGTCGACGGTGACGCCACTGCCTGCGCCGACGGTCCCGATCGGCCGCCAGCCCGGCGGCAGCGCGGTGCCCGCGGGCCAGGTCCCGGCGAAGGCATGATCCTCGCCACCGGCCAGAATCCATTGCGCCGCATCGGCATCGAGCAGCCGGGCCACCGCGTCGAGATCCGGGTCGGCCAGCGCGGTGCCGGTGATATCTATCGCCACGCCCGAGGCCCGCGCGAGATGGCCGAGGTCGGCGAGCAGCCCGTCGGAGACATCGGTGAGCGCGGTGGGCCGCACACTGCCGAAGACATCGAGCACCGCGGCATAGGGCGGCTGCGGCACGCGGTGCGCGGCCAGGGCCCGCGTGAAGGCCGGATCGGCGGCACCGGCCGACAGCACCGCCAGCCCGGCACCGGACCAGCCGAGTTCGCCTGCCACCGCGACGATGTCACCCACCGCGGCGCCGGCGCGGGTGATCGCGGCCTGGCCGCCGAGGTCGCCGAACGCCGTCACCGAGATCACCAGCTGCTCACTGTGCACGAGGTCGCCGCCCACGATCGCGCCGCCCGCGCGTTCCGCCTCGGCCCACATGCCGTCGGTGATCTCCTCGAGCACCGTGACCGGGGTGTCGCCGGGGCAGCCGAGCGCGACCACGAAGGCGCTCGGGCGCGCGCCCATCGCCACCACGTCGGCCGCGTTCTGCGCGATCGCCTTGCGCCCGATATCGGTGGGCGTCGACCAGTCGAGCCGGAAGTGCCTGCCCTCGACGAGCATGTCCGTGCTCACCACGAACCGCCCGTCGGGCGCGGCCACCACTGCGGCGTCGTCGCCGGGACCCAGCAGGACCTGCGCACCCTGCTGCCTGCCCGCGGTGATCCGGTCGATCACCGCGAACTCGCCGACCTCCCGCACCGTCCGCGCCCGGCTGTCCTCGCTGATGACCGGCCCCTTCCCGCTGTGCTGCCGCGCTGACGAAATCGACCCGACGGTACCCTTTCGGAGGCGATCGGGCACCACCGACGGTGCTTCCGATACCACTGAGCGGAAGGACCTCACGGCTATGGCGGTGGATTCGTCGGACCCGAACGAGCGCGACGAGACGGCAGGCGCGGACACTCCCGCGACCGACGCCGCCGACCCGCAGTCGCCGGATCAGAGCAGCGACGCGTCAGCGGAGACCGCGGCCACCGAAACGTCCGCCGACGCCATCGAAACGAAGTCGACCGCCGACTCGGGCTCCGACCCAGACCTGGACGCGGACGCGGACTCAGGCTCGACGCCGTACTCCCCCGCGCTGATCGCCACCGCCGTCGCCCTGCCGGTCGTGCTGGTCGTCGGCGTCCTAGTCGCCGCCTTCATCGCCCTGCGCGCCCCGACCGAACGCGAGCCACTGGCCCTTGGCCCCGTCCCGGCCCCCGCCCAAGACGGCCCCGCCTGCCACGCGCTGCTGCCCGCACTGCCCGCCGAACTCCCCGGCAACGGCGAGACCTACACCAAGTCCACCCTGCACGAGCCCGCCCCACCGGCCACCCGCGCCTGGCAGCTCGCCGACGGCGGCGACCCGATCGTGCTGCGCTGCGGCCTGGACCGCCCGCTCGAATTCAACCGTGCCTCCGCCCTGACCGTCATCGACGGCGTGAAATGGTTCCAGGTCCGCGACGAAGTCGCGCAGACCGGCACCTGGTTCGCCGTCGACCGGGAGACCTACATCGCCCTGACCGTCCCCGACAACTCCGGCACCGGCCCCATCCAAACCATCTCCGAAACCATCAACGCCACCCTCCCCGCCCAGGAACCAACTCCCGGCGAGCTGTAATTTTGGCGGCTGGCGCCGCGGGGTTTTCGGCCCCTTGGGCCTCGCCGCCGAGGGGCGATACTCCGGCTGCGCCGTTACGTCTCGCCCCTCGGCGGCGAGGCGGCCGAAAACCCGTGGTGGTTGAGTAGAGAACCGGTGGTGGTCGAGTCTCAGCGCAGGCCGGTGCCTCGGGCTACCGCGGTCTCGATGAGGGTCGAGACCAGGGTCGGGTAGTCGATTCCGGTGGCCTCCCACATGCGGGGGTACTGCGAGATCGGGGTGAAGCCGGGCATCGTGTTGATCTCGTTGATCACCGGGCCGTCCTCGGTGATGAAGAAGTCGACGCGGGCCAGGCCCTGGCAGTCCAGGGCGCGGAAGGCGCGCACCGACAGGTCGCGGATCTGCTCGGCGATGTCGTCGTCGAGCTTGGCGGGTACGTCGAATTCGCAGACGTCGTCGAGGTATTTGGTGGCGAAGTCGTAGAACTCGGGCGCGGCCGCGTCGGCGTCGGGCATCCGGATCTCGGAGACCACGCTGCCGCGCACCTGGCCGTCGGCGAATTCCAGCACGCCGCACTCGACCTCGCGGCCGACGATGCCCGCCTCGACGATCACCTTGGGGTCGTGTTCGCGCGCGGTCGCCACGGCGGCGTCGAGCGCGGCCCAGTCGGTGATCTTGGTGATGCCGATCGAGGACCCACCGCGCGCGGGCTTGACGAAGGCGGGCAGGCCGAGCAGATCGCGCTCGGCCTCGGTCAGCGTCGCGGACCCGGGACGCAGCACCACCTGGGTGCCGACCGGTAACCCATCGGCCGCCAGCAATTTCTTGGTGAACTCCTTGTCCATGCCCGCCGCGCTGGCCAGCACGCCCGCGCCGACGTACGGCACCCCGGCCAGTTCGAGCATCCCCTGCAGGGTGCCGTCCTCACCGAACGGGCCGTGCAGGATCGGGAAGACCACATCCACGCGCCCGAGCGCGGCCGCCGGATCGTCGAGCGCCACCAGCGCGCCCGCCCGGCCCGGGTCGGCTGCCAGCGTCAGCGCGGTGCCCGCGGCATCGACCGCGGGCAGCGCGTCGTGGCTGAGCTCGAGCTGACCGATCCCCTCGGCCAGCACCCAGCTGCCGGTGGTGGTGATGCCGATCGGCACCACCTCGTAGCGGGCGGGATCGAGGTTGCGTAGCACGCTGCTCGCCGAGACACACGAGACGGCGTGCTCGCTGCTGCGCCCGCCGAAGACCACAGCTACCCTGATCCGGTTCGTCATGACCGTCAACTTAGTGGGTTCGCGCCGCTACAGCGGTATCGACCTCACTCCGGCTTGATCTTTCTGCCGAGCAGGCTGTCGACGGCCTCGTTGACCGAAAGTCCCTCGTGACACACCCGGTGCACCGCGTCGGTCAGCGGCATCTCCACCTGGTGCGCGGCCGCCAATGCCCGCACCGATGTGCACGACTTCACACCTTCGGCCACCTGCCCATTGGTCGCCTCCTGCGCGGCCCGCATCGAACCGCCCGAGCCGAGCACGTACCCGAAGGACCGGTTGCGCGACAGCGGCGAGGTACAGGTGGCCACCAGATCGCCCACCCCGGCGAGTCCGGCCAGGGTCACCGGCTGCGCGCCGAGCGCCACCCCGAGCCGCATGACCTCGGCCAGCCCGCGGGTGATCAGGCTGGCGACAGAGTTGTCGCCCAGGCCCATTCCCGAGGCGATGCCACAGGCCAGCGCGATGACGTTCTTGCACGCGCCGCCGATCTCGGCCCCGATCACATCGGTATTGGTGTACGGCCGGAAGTACCCGGTGGCGCAGGCCCGCTGCGCGACCCCGGCCCGCTCGCTGTCGGTACAGGCGATCACGGTGGCCGCGGGCTGACGTTCGACGATCTCGTGCGCCAGATTCGGCCCCGACAACACCGCGATCCGGCTCGCCTCGGCCCCGGTGACCTCCGCGATCACCTGACTCATCCGCAGCAGCGTGCCGGTCTCCACGCCCTTCATCAGGCTCAGCAGCGTGGCGTCGGCGCCGATATCGCCCTTCCACGCCTCCAGATTCGCCCGCAGCGACTGCGACGGGACCACCAGCACCACCAGATCCGCGCCGTCCAGCGCGACCCGGTGATCGTCGGTGGCCCGCACCGGCGGCAGCTGGACCCCGGGCAGATAGAACGGATTCTGGTGCTCGGTGTCGAGCGCCCGCGCGACCTCGGCGCGTCTGGCCCAGATCGTGACCTCGGTCCCCGCCTCTGCCAACACCTTCGCGAACGCGGTGCCCCACGACCCCGCACCCATAACCGCCGCCCTCGTCATCAGCCCAATATGCCATGTAAGGATGGACGGCATGCGTTCGCACACCGTGCATGCCGTGATGGCGGTCAAGCACATCGGCCGGGCCAAGAGCAGGCTGGCCGAGGTACTGACCGCCGAGCAGCGCGGGCAGCTCGTCCTGGCCATGTTCGCCGACACCGTCGTGGCCGTCACGGCAGTGCCGGAGGTGTTCTCGCTGACCGTGGTCACTCCCGATCCGCGCGTCGCGGCGCGCGCAGGCGAACTCGGCGCGCACGTGCTGGCCGAGCCAACCGGCGCCGCGGATCCGCTCAACGCCGCCCTGGCCGCGGCCGCCCGGGACGTGCGCGATCGGTACGGTCCGGTCGCGCTGCTCGCCGTGCAGGCCGACCTGCCCGCCCTGCGCCCGGCCGAACTGACCGAACTGCTCACCGCCGCCCCCGACGGCGCCCGCTCGGTGGTGATCGATCACACCGGGACCGGCACCGCCGCACTACTGGTGCGCGACCCCACCGCCGCACTGGACCCACGCTTCGGCGCCGATTCCGCTCGCGCGCACCGCGCCCAGGGCGCGCACCCACTGCCCGGACACTGGCCGGGCCTGCGTCACGACGTGGACACCCCCGCCGACCTCGCCGCCGTGCGCGCCCTCGGCGTCGGCGCGTACACCGCGACCGTGCTGCGCGAATTCGGCCTGACCGATCCGCGAAGTGATCCGGTTCGCACCGTGTGCTGACCCGAGTCCCCGCCGAGCGCGGATCGGATCAACCGGACAAGTGTCATGCTGCGGACTGCCCGGTCCGTAGGGGATGATCGATGACGTGAGCGATACGGAAACGATCAAGCCGCAGCCCCCGCTTTCCCCGCCACCTGCCGCCGCCGCGGCCACGGGCGGTGACGCGGCCACGCACCGATTGCCCCGGGATCGCTACCTCAACCGCGAATTGAGCTGGCTGGACTTCAATGCCCGGGTCCTGGCCCTGGCCGAGGACGCCTCGCTGCCGTTGCTGGAACGTGCGAAATTCCTGGCGATCTTCGCCTCGAATCTCGACGAGTTCTACATGGTGCGGGTGGCCGGGCTCAAACGCCGTGCCGAGACCGGACTATCGGTGCGCTCGGCCGACGGCCGCTCCCCCTCCGAGCAGCTGGAGATGATCACCGCGCGCGCCCAGGAACTGGCGGTGCGCCACGCGAACGTCTTCCTCGACGAGGTGAATCCGGCGCTGGCCCGCGAGGGCATCGACATCATCGGCTGGGCCGACCTCGACGACGAGGAACGCCACCGGCTTTCGGGCTACTTCACCGACCAGGTCTTCCCGGTGCTCACCCCGCTGGCCGTCGACCCGGCGCACCCGTTTCCCTACATCTCGGGCCTGAGCCTCAACCTCGCGGTGACGGTCAAGGACATCGGCACCGGCGGCGAGCACTTCGCCCGCGTGAAGGTGCCCGACAATGTCGACCGGTTCGTGCGCGTACGCCGCACCGAGGCCCCGTCGGCGATCGCGGCCTTCCTGCCCATGGAAGACCTCATCGCCGCGCACCTGGACCTGCTGTTCCCGGGTCTGACCGTGGTGGAGACACATTCGTTCCGGATCACCCGCAACGCCGACTTCGAGGTCGACGAGGACCGCGACGAGGACCTGCTGCAGGCGATGGAACGCGAACTCGCGCGCCGCCGCTTCGGCAAGCCGGTGCGTCTCGAGGTCTCCGACGACATGACCGAGCACATGCTCGAGCTGCTGCTGCGCGAGCTCGAGGTCGACCCGGCCGATGTCATCCAGGTGCCGGGCCTGCTCGATCTGTCCTGCCTGTGGCAGGTCTACGGCGTCGACCGGCCCGAACTCAAGGACGCGCCCTACGTTCCGGCCACCCCGGCCGCCTTCGGCGAGCGCGAGACCCCGCGCAATGTCTTCTCCGCGCTGCGCGAGGGCGATGTGCTGGTGCACCACCCCTACGACTCGTTCTCCACCAGCGTGCAGCGCTTCATCGAGCAGGCCGCCGCCGATCCGCAGGTGCTGGCGATCAAGCAGACCCTCTACCGCACCTCGGGTGACTCCCCGATCATCAACGCGCTCATCGAGGCCGCCGAGGCGGGCAAGCAGGTGGTCGCCCTGGTCGAGATCAAGGCCCGCTTCGACGAGCAGGCCAACATCAAGTGGGCCCGCGCGCTGGAACAGGCGGGCGTGCACGTGGTCTACGGCCTGATCGGCCTGAAGACGCACTGCAAGACCTGCCTGGTGGTGCGCCGCGAGGGTTCCACCATCCGTCGCTACTGCCACATCGGCACCGGCAACTACAACCCCAAGACCGCGCGCCTCTACGAGGACGTCGGCTTGTTCACCGCCGCACCGGAAATCGGGGCGGATCTGACCGACCTGTTCAATTCGCTGACCGGTTACTCCCGCAAGGAGGACTACCGCAATCTGATGGTCGCCCCGCTCGGCGTGCGGGCCGGGATCGTCGAACGCATCGACCGCGAGATCGAATTGGCGGGCCAGGGCACCCCCGCGGGCATTCGGATGAAGGCCAACGCCATCGTCGACGAGCAGATCATCGACGCCCTCTACCGCGCCTCGCAGGCCGGGGTGCCCGTCCAGATCGTGGTGCGCGGCATCTGCGGGCTGCGCCCGGGCGTGCCGGGGCTCAGCGAGAACATCGAGGTGCGCTCGATTCTCGGGCGCTTCCTGGAACACTCCCGGATCCTGCAGTTCCGGGCCCAGGACGAGACCTGGATCGGCAGCGCCGACATGATGCACCGCAATCTGGACCGCCGGGTGGAGGTGATGGTGCAGGTCAAGGACGGCAGGCTCACCGACCAGCTGGGCGCGGTCTTCGATTCCGCGCTCGACCCGATGACCCGCTGCTGGGTCCTCGGCCCGAACGGCACCTGGCAGGCCAGCCCGAGCGACGCCGCGGCCGACCAGGTCCGCGACCACCAGCAGTTCCTGATGCGCCTGCGCAGGCCCGATCAGCCGTGACCATGCGAGATCCCCAGGTGCTGCCCAATATCCACGCGGCGGGCGCGGTCCTGTGGCGGCCGGGCGCCGATGGCCCGGAGATCGCCGTGATCCACCGGCCCAAATACGGCGACTGGTCGCTGCCCAAGGGCAAGCTCGACCCCGGTGAGACCCCGGTGGTGGCGGCGGTGCGCGAGGTCGGCGAGGAGACCGGCCTGCCGTGCGCGCTGGGCCGCTATCTGGGCCATGTCACCTATCCGATCCCGGGGCACCGCCAGCTCAAGCGGGTCGACTACTGGGCCGCCGAGGCCGCGGCCGGGGAATTCACCGTCAACGCCGAAGTCGACCAGCTGCGCTGGTTCCCGCTCGACCGGGTGATGGACCAGCTGTCGTATCCGATGGACCGCCAGGTGGTGCGGATGTTCGCCCGGCTGCCCGCCCGCACCCGCACGGTGCTGCTGGTGCGCCACGGCAAGGCGGGCAAGCGCGCGGCCTGGGACGGCCCCGACGCCCTGCGCCCCTTGGAAGCGGCCGGTCGGCAGCAGGCCGAGGCGCTCACCCCGAACCTGTTGGCGTTCGGCGCATCCGAGATCCATTCGGCCGATCCGCTGCGCTGTATCCAAACCGTGACCCCGTTGGCGGAGCGGCTGAACGTCGAAATCAATTGCGAGCCAATGTTTTCCGAGCAAGGTTACGATTCAGCGAAAAGCGCGGCCCGGCAACGATTTCTGTCGTTGATAACAGATCGGGGTGTGCCCACGGTGTGCAGTCAGGGCGGGGTGATTCCCGATCTGACGCAGTGGCTGGCACAGCGCAGCGGACTGACGCTGCCCCCGGCGCGCAATCGCAAGGGCAGTGTGTGGGCATTGTCGTTCGTCGCGGACCGATTGGTCGCGGCCGACCATATGGACCGTTCGCTGTCGACGGGAATCGTCACCGCCTGAATCGCGCGACCACCCCCGAGAAGCCGAAACGGCCCCGCGGAAAGCGGGGCCGTTCTCGGTCCAGTGGTGGGTGATGCGGCCTACGTGCACATTCCCCGACCCGATCCTGCTGCGGCAGGATCAACGAGCACGACGGGCAGCAGTCTTCTTAGCAGCAGTCTTCTTGGCAGGGGCCTTCTTGGCGGCGGTGGTCTTCTTGGCCGCCGTGGTCTTCTTGGCGGCGGTGACCTTCTTGGCCGGCGCCTTCTTGGCCGCGGTCACTTTCTTTGCCGCCGTGGTCTTCTTCGCGGCGGCCGTCTTCTTGACCGCTGCCTTCTTGGCCGCCGTGGTCTTCTTGGCGGCGGGTGCCTTGGTGGCTGCCTTGCGGGCGGTGGTCTTGGCCGGACCCTTCGACGGCGTGGCCTTCTTGGCCGCCGTCTTCTTGGCCGCGGTCTTCTTGGCCGCCGCCTTCTTCGCCGCCACCGGGGCGTTCACGCCACGCTTGACGGCGGGGCCGGACGCGGCCAGCTTCTGCTTACCCGCGATCACCGCCTTGAACTGCGCACCGGGCCGGAAGGCGGGGACCGAAGTGGCCTTCACCTTCACGGTTTCCCCGGTACGCGGGTTTCGGGCAACCCTGGGGGCACGCTTGCGCTGTTCGAACACACCGAAACCGGTGATGGTGACGCTCTGACCTTTGTGCACGGCACGGACGATGGTATCGACCACGTTCTCGACAGCCGCGGTAGCCGTACGCCTGTCCGTACCCAACTTTTCGGTCAGAACGTCGATCAGTTCCGCCTTGTTCATTGAATCCTCCGCAGACTAATGGCCCGTCGTCGGACCGACTAGGTACCACGGTAAACCCAGTTTGAGCAAGAGTCTATGTGCCACGCCAAAATTCATGTGGTTTAGCACACGTCCAGCTACCGCCCCCAGGGAAGCGCCACCAATCGTTCGGCGGTGATTACGCCTGCGAAATAGGCTCCGGCAGCGTCACGGGTTTCCATGACGGCCTTCCCTTTTCGAACTCGCCGATGACGTCGGCCCGGCGCAGCGTCAGCCCGATGTCGTCCAAACCCTCCAGCAGACGCCAGCGCGTGTAGTCGTCAATATCGAACGGCAACACGACGGTTCCCGCCGTCACGGTACGTGCGGTCAGGTCGACAACCAATTCGAGGCCGGGCTGTTCCTCGATCAGCTTCCACAGCATTTCGACATCGTTCTGTGACATCTGCGCGGCCAGCAGACCGCCCTTACCCGCATTCCCCCGGAAGATGTCGGCGAAACGCGAGGAGATGACCACCCGAAAGCCGTAGTCCGACAGCGCCCACACGGCGTGCTCCCGGGAGGATCCGGTACCGAAATCCGGGCCCGCCACCAGGACGCTGCCGTGCCGGTAGGGCTCGGTGTTGAGAATGAACTCCGGGTCGGCGCGCCAGCCCGCGAACAGGCCGTCCTCGAAACCGGTGCGAGTCACGCGCTTCAGGTAAACGGCGGGGATGATCTGGTCGGTATCGACATTGGACCGGCGCAGCGGGACCCCGATGCCTTTGTGAACGGTGAAGGCTTCCATAACGATTCTCCTACAGATCGGCGGGCGAGGACAGGGTGCCGCGGACCGCGGTGGCGGCCGCGACCAGGGGCGAGACCAGGTGGGTACGGCCGCCCTTGCCCTGCCTGCCTTCGAAATTGCGGTTCGAGGTGGACGCGCAGCGCTGGCCCGGTTCCAGCTGATCGGGATTCATGCCCAGGCACATCGAGCAGCCTGCCTGGCGCCATTCCGCGCCCGCGGCGGTGAAAATCTCGCCGAGTCCTTCTTTTTCCGCCTGCGCGCGCACCCGCATCGACCCGGGTACGACCAGCATTCGCACACCCTCGGCGACGTGGCGGCCCTTCAAAACATCGGCCACGGCGCGCAGATCCTCGATCCGGCCGTTGGTGCAGGAACCGACGAAAACGGTGTCCACGGTGACCTCGCGCAGCGGCATTCCCGGCGTCAGGTCCATGTAGCGCAAGGCCTTCTCGGCGGCGTCGCGCTCGCTCTCGTCGGCGATCTGGGCGGGGTCGGGCACCGTCTCGCCCAGCGGCAGGCCCTGACCCGGGTTGGTACCCCAGGTGACGAACGGGGTCAGCGCGTTCGCGTCGATGTGGACCTCGGCGTCGAATTCGGCGCCCTCGTCGGTACGCAGCGCGTCCCAGGCGGCCACCGCGGCCGCCCAGTCGGCCCCCTGCGGCGCGTGCGGACGGCCCTTCAGGAATTCGTAGGTCACCTCATCGGGGGCGATCATGCCCGCGCGGGCACCGGCCTCGATGGACATGTTGCAGATCGTCATCCGCGCTTCCATCGACAGCTTGCGGATCGCCTCGCCGCGGTACTCCAGAACATAGCCCTGGCCGCCGCCGGTGCCGATCTGGGCGATCACCGCCAGGATCAGGTCCTTGCTCGTGACGCCGGGCGCCAATTCGCCGTCGACGGTGATGGCCATCGTCTTGAACGGGCGCAGCGACAGCGTCTGGGTGGCCAGCACGTGCTCCACCTCGCTGGTGCCGATGCCCATGGCCAGCGCGCCGAACGCGCCGTGGGTGGAGGTGTGGCTGTCGCCGCACACCACGGTCATGCCGGGCTGGGTGAGGCCCAGCTGCGGGCCGACCACGTGCACGATGCCCTGCTCGGTGTCGCCCATCGGGTGCAGCCGCACGCCGAACTCGGCGCAGTTGCGGCGCAGCGTCTCCACCTGGGTGCGCGAGACCGGGTCGGCGATCGGCTTGTCGATGTCGACGGTGGGGACGTTGTGGTCCTCGGTGGCGATGGTGAGATCGGGGCGGCGCACCGGCCTGCCCGCTGCGCGCAGCCCGTCGAAGGCCTGCGGGCTGGTCACCTCGTGCACGAGGTGCAGATCGATGTAGATCAGGTCGGGTTCACGGGAGGAACCTTCGCCGTCGCCGGGGACGACGACGTGCTGGTCCCACACCTTCTCGGCCAGTGTGCGGGCGCGCTCGGCCATTGCTTGATCACCTTTCGACGGACATACTTGGAATCTCAACATTTGAGACGTTAGTATCGTTCTATGAGACAGCATAGCGGTATCGGTGTCCTCGACAAAGCCGTGGCGGTGCTCTACGCCGTCGCGGACGAGCCATGCGGCCTCAACGACCTGTGCACCCGGACCGGCCTGCCGCGCGCCACCGCGCACCGGCTGGCGGTCGGGCTGGAGACCCATCGGCTGCTGGCCAGGGACGGCAGCGGGCTGTGGCGCCCCGGGCCCGCGCTCACCGAGCTCTCGGCCGGGGCCGCCGACCCACTGGTGGAGGCCGCGGGTGCCATTCTGCCCCGCCTGCGCGAGATCACCGGCGAGAGCGTGCAGCTCTACTGCCGCGACGGCAATGCCCGGGTCTGCGTGGCCGCGCTGGAGCCGCCGGTGGGCCTGCGCGACACCGTGCCGGTGGGTTCGCGGCTGCCGCTCACCGCGGGCTCGGCGGCCAAGGTGCTGCTCGCCTGGGCGGACCCGGAGCAACAGCGCACCGTGCTGGCCGACGCCGTGTTCGGCGATCGGGCGCTGGCCGAGGTCCGTAAGCGCGGCTGGGCCCAGAGCGCCGCAGAACGCGCCCAGGGCGTCGCGAGCGTGTCGGCCCCGGTGCGCGACGCCGCGGGCGTGGTGGTGGCCGCCGTGTCGGTCTCCGGCCCGATCGACCGGATGGGCCGTCGTCCCGGCGCGCGCTGGGCCGCGGATCTGGTCGCCGCCGCCGAGGCGCTGCACAAGCGGTTGTGAAACAAGAAAGACCCCCGGTCGAATATCGACCGGGGGTCTTTCTTTGTAGCCCCGACGGGATTTGAACCCGCGCTACCGCCTTGAGAGGGCGGCGTCCTAGGCCGCTAGACGACGGGGCCAGGACGATCTCACCGAAGTGAAACCTTGCTGGGGTACCAGGACTCGAACCTAGAATGGCTGAACCAGAATCAGCTGTGTTGCCAATTACACCATACCCCAAGGATGGAAACGCCCGACCTCCGTTCCACCGAGTGGTTGTCGGTGTTGCGAGGCCGTGTTCCGCGGCGAGAAGAAGATTACCAAACACTACGGGGTAAACTACAAATCGCCTGGTCAGAGGCCACTTTTCGGCCGTTTTCGGGCAATCTGAGCGGCCCGGGCGGACGCGGTACGAGACCACGGCCGCCCGGCACCGGCTACTCCGCCGCGGGCGCCCAGCCACGCGCCGCGCGCAACCGCGCCAGCGAGAGCTCGCGGCCCAGCAGTTCCATCGACTCGTAGAGCGGCGGGCTGATGTGCGAGCCCGTCACCGCCACCCGCACCGGCGCGAAGGCCTTACGCGGCTTGAGCCCCAGATCCTCGATCAGCGCCTTCTTCAGCGCCTCCTCCAGGGCGGCCGTGGTCCACTCACCCAGCGGCTCCACCGCGGCCAGCGCGGCGTCGAGCACCGGATCGGCATCGGCACCCAGGTTCTTGGCGCCTGCCGCCGCGTCGATCGCGAACTCCGCGGGCGCGACGAACAGGAATCTCAGCAGGTCCCAGGCGTCGGAGAGCACCACGATCCGGGTCTGCACGAGTTCGGCGGCGGCCAGGAAGGTCTTCTCATCGATCTCCGCGCCGATATGACCCTGCGCGGTCAGGAACTCGCGCAAACGGTGGCCGAAATCACCCGGCTCGAGCAGGCGAATCTGCTCGGCATTGATCGCGTCGGCCTTCTTCTGGTCGAAACGAGCCGGATTGGAATTCACCGTCGAGATATCGAATGCCGCCACCATCTCCGCCATGGAGAAAACATCGCGGTCCTCGGCGATACTCCAGCCGAGCAGCGCGAGGTAATTCAGCAAACCCTCGGGAACGAATCCGCGATCGCGATGCAGGAAAAGGTTGGATTCCGGATCGCGCTTGGACAGTTTCTTGTTGCCCTGGCCCATCACGAACGGCAGGTGACCGAACTCCGGGGTGAAGTCGGCGACCCCGATACGCTGCAGCGCGGCATACAGCGCGAGCTGTCGCGGGGTCGAGGAGAGCAGGTCCTCACCGCGCAGCACGTGGGTGATCTTCATCAACGCGTCGTCGACCGGATTCACCAGCGTGTAGAGCGGATCGCCATTTCCCCGGGTGAGCGCGAAATCGGGCACGGTACCGGCCTTGAAGGTGGTTTCCCCGCGCACGAGATCATTCCAGGTGAGATCTTCGTCGGGCATCCGCAACCGCACCACCGCGGGGCGGCCCTCGGCTTTGTACGCCGCGATCTGCTCGGCGGTCAGGTCCCGGTCGAAATTGTCGTAGCCCAGTTTCGGGTCGCGACCGGCGGCGCGATGCCGGGCCTCGACCTCCTCGGGCGTGGAGAACGCCTCATAGGCCTCCCCGGCCGCGAGCAGCCGGGCGACCACGTCCAGGTGCTGGTCGCGGCGCAGCGACTGCCGGTAGGGCTCGTAGGGCCCGCCCACCTCGGGACCCTCGTCCCAGGTCAGGCCCAGCCAGCGCAGCGCGTCCAGCAGCGCGCGGTAGGAATCCTCGGAATCGCGCGCGGCGTCGGTGTCCTCGATGCGGAACACAAAGCTGCCCCCGTGGTGGCGCGCGTACGCCCAGTTGAACAGCGCCGTGCGGACCAGGCCCACGTGCGGCGTCCCGGTCGGCGACGGGCAGAAACGGACCCGTACTTCAGTCATGACTCTCTTCTCCGCTGTCTCAGCGCTTGGTGGCAACAGGATTGGTGAGGGTGCCGATGCCCTCGACGGTGACCGACACGTTCTGCCCTGCCGTCAGCGGGCCGACGCCTTCCGGTGTGCCGGTGAGGATCACATCGCCGGGCAGCAGCGTCATCACCGAGCTGATCCACTCGATGATCGTCGGGATGTCGTGCAGGAACAGCGACGTGCGGCTGCGCTGGCGGACCTCGCCGTCGACCTCGGTGGTGATCTCCAGATCGCCGGGGTCGAGCGAGGTTTCGATCCACGGGCCGAGCGGGCAGAACGTGTCGTAGCCCTTGGCCCTGGTCCACTGGCCGTCGTGCCGCTGCTGGTCACGGGCGGTGACATCGTTGGCGACGGTGTAGCCCAGGATCACCTCGGCGGCCTTGGCGGCGGGCACGTCCTTGCACGGCCGCCCGATCACCACGGCCAGCTCGCCCTCGTAGTCGACCTGAGACGAGCTGGGCGGCAGGATGATCGGCGCGTTGGGGCCGACGATGGCGGTGTTCGGCTTGAGGAAGATCACCGGGTCGACCGGCGCCTCGCCGCCCATCTCGGCCGCGTGAGCGGCGTAGTTCTTCCCGACGCAGATCACCTTGCTCGCCAGAATCGGCGCCAGCAGGCGGACGTCGGCCAGCGGCCAGCTCCGCCCGGTGTACGTCGGCGAGCCGAACGGGTGTTCGGCGATCTCCTTGGCGACCGCGTCACCGCCGTCGCCGTCGATGCTGACGAACGCGACTCCATCGGGACTGGCAACTCGACCTAAGCGCATGCCCCGGAGTCTATCGAGGCGCGCCCACCTGCCCGAACGCGCCCGGGACGCGGCACCACCCGGTCGATAGCCACGACACCGGAGTGCGAGTGAACTCACATCGATGTGATTCGAAGACATTGCCCGCCTGCGAATTTCGCCCGCTTGTCCGCGCGCACCGCGTGTGATCTGTCAGACACCTGTTCCGGGGGCAACAATCGACGGTCAGCGGTGTAGCGTGATCTTCGTTGTTCACAACATGAGACATCAATCTCATATATTGAGACGCAATCGTGCAATCCGAGCGAGGTGGGAATCGTGACGCAGGCGCACCCGGCACCCGAGGTGACCCGAATCGGTAGCGGCAGACGCTGGTTCATGCTCGCGCTCGGCGTCTTCGCCCAGACCGCCAGCTCGATGTTCATCCACGGCACCCCGTTCCTGCTGCCCGCGCTCACCGCCCGCGGCGACTCACTGGCCGCCGCGGGCGCGCTGGTGGCGCTGCCCACGGTCGGCCTGGTCTGCACCTTGATCGCCTGGGGCTATGTCGTCGACCGGATCGGCGAGCGGGTCGTGCTGGTGGCGGGCACGCTGGTGATGTTCGCCGCCGGGATCGGCGCCGCGCTGGTCGACAACGCGATCGTCTTCGGCGCGCTGTTGCTGCTGGGCGGGGTGGGCGCGGCCAGTTCCAACGGCGCCAGCGGGCGGGTGATCGTCGGCTGGTTCCCGCCCGACCGGCGTGGGCTGGCCATGGGCATCCGCCAGACCGCGCAGCCGCTGGGCGTCGGTCTGGGCGCGCTGAGCATCCCGTGGGTCGCCGAGCACCACGGCATCCCCGCCGCGCTGCTGGTCCCGGCGATCATGGCCGGGCTGGCGGCGATCGGCTGCCTGGCCGGCATCGTCGATCCGCCGCGTCCGCCGACCGCGGCCGCCGACCGCGCCAACCCCTACCGGGGCTCCTCGACGCTGTGGCGCATCCACACGGTCTCGATCCTGCTGGTGGTCCCGCAGGCGACCCTGTGGACCTTCGCGCTGCTGTGGCTGCACCGCGATCTCGGGTGGTCGCTGGCCGCGGCGGGCGCGCTGATGACCGTCACCCAGTTCCTCGGCGCCGCCGGGCGCATCGGCGCGGGCGCGTGGTCGGACCGGGTCGGCAGCAGGCTGACCCCGCTGCGCCAGGTCGCCGTGGCCGCGGTCGTCGCCATGGCGGCGCTGAGCCTGGCCGCCTGGACCGGTTGGTGGTGGGCCGCGATCCCGCTGCTGGTCGCCGCCTCGGCCATCTCCGTCTCCGACAACGGCTTGGCCTTCACCGCCGTCGCCGAGATCGCCGGCCCCTTCTGGAGCGGCCGCGGCCTCGGCATCCAGAACACCGGACAGAACCTCGTCATCGCCGCCATCCCCCCGGTTTTCGGCGCCTTCATCACCGCCACCGGCTTCCCCGCCGTCTACGCTCTAGCCGCCGTCGCCGCCGCGGCCGCCATCCCCCTGGTCCCCCGCGATTCATCGAAGTAGACCGTCCCGCAGCCGTTTTCGTCACAGTGGCGAAAACGGCTGCGGGACAAAGAAAGCAGGCCCGCCCCGGAGAATCCGGAGCGGGCCTGTTCGCGTCGGTGTCGTCAGACGATGGCGGCGATGCGGTCGCCCACCTCGACGGTGGAGGCGGTGCCGGTGCGCGAAGCCAGGTCCTTGGCGACGGCGGACTCGATGCGCGCGGCGCCCTCGGTGTTGCCGAGGTGGTTCAGCAGCAGCGAGACCGACAGGATGGCGGCGGTCGGGTCGGCCTTGGACTGGCCCGCGATGTCGGGGGCACTGCCGTGGACCGGCTCGAACATCGACGGGTTGGTGCCCGAGGCGTCGATATTGCCCGAAGCGGCCAGGCCGATACCACCGCTGACGGCGGCGGCCAGGTCGGTGATGATGTCGCCGAACAGGTTGTCGGTGACGATCACGTCGAAGCGGCCCGGGTCGGTCACCATGTGGATGGTGGCGGCGTCGATGTGCTGGTAGGCGGTCTGCACATCGGGGAACTCGGCGCCGACCTCGTCGACGGTGCGCTGCCACAGCGACCCGGCGAAGGTGAGCACATTGTTCTTGTGCACCAGGGTGAGGTGCTTGCGGCGGGCCTGCGCGGTGGCGAAGGCGTAGCGCACCACGCGCTCGATGCCGAAGCGGGTGTTGTTGGAGACCTCGGTCGCCACCTCGTGCGGGGTGCCGACGCGGATCGCGCCGCCGGTGCCGGTGTAGGGGCCCTCGGTGCCCTCACGCACGACCACGAAGTCGATGTCCGGGTTGCCCGCCAGCGGGCTGGTGACACCCTGGTGCAGCTTCGACGGCCGCAGGTTCACGTGGTGATCCAGCGCGAAGCGGGTCTTCAGCAGCAGCCCGCGCTCGAGCACACCGCTGGGCACCGACGGGTCACCGATCGCGCCGAGCAGGATCGCGTCGTGCTGCTTGAGCTCGGGCAGCACCGACTCGGGCAGGATCTCCCCGGTCCGGTGGTAGCGGGCGGCGCCCAAGTCGTACTCGGTCTTCTCGACCCCGGGCACCACCACGTCGAGCACCTTGAGCGCCTCGGCGATGACCTCGGGACCGATGCCGTCACCGGCGATGACTGCGAGTTTCATGAACAAGCTCCGTTCGAAGTCGGGGCGGATCGTGCCGCGCCGCGGATACAGGAGCGCGCCGCCACCGTGGGGTGACGGCGCGCAGCTGCCGATGTCCCGGCTATCGGGACGTCACAACTCAGGCCAGGTCGACCAGGACGACCTTGGAGGCGCCGACGGCCTCGGCGATCGAGGCCTGCACCTCGGCGGGCACCTCGCGGTTGACGCGCAGCACCACGGTGGCGCCCTCGGCGTCCACATCCTGGCTCAGCTGCGCGGCCAGGATGTCGATCTCCGCCTCGCCCAGCTTGGTGCCGATCTTGCCCAGCGCGCCCGGCTTGTCGCTGTAGTTCAGCACGGCCAGGTTCAGGCCCTCGGCGCGCATGTCGTAGTTGCGGCCGTTGATGTTGACGATCTTGTCGACCAGGGCGGGCTCGGTCAGCGTGCCTGCCACGTTCAGGGTCGAGCCGTCGCCGAACACGGCGCGCAGGTCGACGACGCTGCGGTGGTTCGGGCTCTCGGTGGCGGTGGTGACGGTGGCGGTGATGCCCCGCTCCTTGGCCAGCGACGGCGCGTTGACGAAGGTGACCTGGTCCTCGACCAGCGCCGAGAACACGCCGCGCAGCGCGGACAGCTCCAGCACGGCGACGTCCTGGGCGGCCAGCTCGCCGCGCACCTGCACCTCGATGCTGACGGGCAGCTCGTTGGCGATGGCACCCAGCAGCGCGCCCTGCTTGCGCACGACGTCCAGCCACGGCGCGACGACATCGTTGACCGCGCCACCGGTGACGTTCACCGCGCCCGGCACGAACTCACCGGCCAGCGCCAGCAGCACCGACTTGGCGACATCGGTGCCCGCGCGGTCCTGGGCCTCGGCGGTGGAGGCGCCCAGGTGCGGGGTCACGACGACCTCGGGCAGGTCGAACAGCGGGCTGTCGGTGCACGGCTCGGTCTCGAACACGTCCAAACCGGCGGCCCGCACGTGGCCGGACTTGATCGCGTCGGCCAGCGCCTGCTCATCGATCAGGCCACCGCGCGCGGCGTTGACGATGATGACGCCCGGCTTGGTCTTGCCCAGGGTCTCGGCGTTCAGCATGCCCTTGGTCTCGGGCGTCTTCGGCAGGTGGATCGAGATGAAGTCGGCGCGCTCGAGCACCTCGTCCAGGCTCAGCAGCTCGATGCCCAGCTGGGCGGCGCGCGCGGGCGAGGTGTAGGGGTCGTACGCGACGATCTTGGTCTCGAAGGCCGCCAGACGCTGCGCGAACAGCTGGCCGATGCGGCCGAGGCCGATGACGCCGACGGTCTTGCCGAGGATCTCGACACCGTTGAACTTGCTGCGCTTCCAGGTCTTCTCGCGCAGGGTGGCGTCAGCGGCCGGGATCTGGCGCGCGGCGGCGAGCAGCAGGGTGACGGCGTGCTCGGCGGCGGTATGGATGTTGGAGGTCGGCGCGTTGACGACCATCACGCCGCGCTCGGTGGCGGCGGGCACGTCGACATTGTCGAGGCCGACGCCGGCCCGGGCGACGATCTGGAGCTTCTTGCCCGCCTCGAGCACCTCGGCGTCGACGGTGGTGGCGGAACGCACGAGCAGCGCGTCGGCGTCCGGGACCGCGGCCAGCAGGGCCGGGCGGTCGGGGCCGTCGACCCAGCGAACCTCGACACCGTCACCGAGCGCGTCGACGGTCGACTGGGCGAGCTTGTCGGCGATCAGAACTACAGGACGGCCTGCTTGGCTCACTGTGGGGTACTCCTGAAGAAGAAAGGGGTCGGCAGTTACCGCCGACCAGAATAGTCCGGCGGAGTTCGGCTGCCCTTACCCCCCTGCCGAAAACCAGGTGAACACGGTGCGACGCGCGCCCTACCATCACGCCATGTCCCTGCGTCACGTTCCCCCTTCGATGGATCCGGCGGTGGTGGCCGCCGTCGACACCGAGCTCGACCGGGTGGCCGCCGAGCACCGCGTCACCATCCGGCTCGCCATCGAAAGCGGTAGCCGGGCTTGGGGTTTCCCGTCTCCGGATTCCGATTACGATTGCCGATTCGTCTATGTGGCGAGCCTGGAGACCTACCTGTCACCGTGGCGCACCCGCGACGTCATCGAGACCCCGCTGGTCGGGCTGCTCGACGTGAACGGCTGGGATCTGGCCAAGGCGCTGCGCCTGCTCGTGCAGGGCAACGCGGTGCTCATCGAGTGGCTGATGTCACCCATCGTCTATCGCGGCGACGAGGATTTCCGCGCCCGGCTGCGCGCGGTCGCCACCGAGGTGGCCGATCGCGACCGGGTCGCCCGGCACTACCTGCACCTGGGCTCGCGCCAGTGGAGCCTGTTCGAGCGCCACGGCGGCCTGAAGAAGGTGTTCTACTCGCTGCGCCCCGCCATGGCCCTGCGCTGGCTGCGCGAGCACCCGGGCGCCGCGGTCGCGCCGATGCACCTGCCGACGCTGCTCGCCGAGTGCGCGCTGCCCGCCGCCTTCGTCGACGCGGTCACCGAGCTCACCGCGCTGAAATCGCGGACAAGGGAAATGGGCACCGCCCCGGCTCCCGCGCCGATCGCGGAGTTCATCACCGGCGAGTTCGGCATCGCGGCCGGGACTTTCGCCACGCGCGGGCCCCGCGATCTCACCGCGGCCCGGGCGATCACCGACGAGTTCTTCCGCGCGGAGGCCCTGGCGGCGGGCTGAGCGAGCCCGGAAACGCAGAAACTCCGCACCGGTCCGGTGCGGAGCTTCAACTCATACGCTGGTCAGCGCAGGAACTAGATGACGCGAACGTCCTGTGCCTGCGGGCCCTTCTGGCCCTGACCGATCTCGAACTCCACACGCTGACCCTCGTCGAGGGAGCGGAAGCCCGAGCCGCTAACAGCCGAGTAGTGCACGAAGACGTCGGGTCCGCCGCCGTCCTGCGCGATGAAGCCGAAGCCCTTCTCGCTGTTGAACCACTTCACAATGCCCTGAGCCATTTCTAAACCTTCTGTAGACGAGCCAGGTCCTAATAGTCCGGTCCCGGTCTCGCCAACCAACAATGCCACGGTTCGGCGAATTCAGCCACACCGCAGGTCGGGGACTGTGAGGAAGCCAACGCCACGACGGTCCCCGTCGGTACCCGCACACAGCCCGCACCTCCGCAATCCGCCGGATGCTCGGCGTATGCCGAGACAGTTGCGGCGCGGATGCCGGATTCACCGCGAAGCACCGGGCAAACCGACCGGCACGCTTCACCATAGAGTTCTGCATGGCACTGTGCGAGGTCATCGTCAGCGACCCTAGACATTTTCGAGAAACCCAGTACGGCAAATTTTCTACCAGCGTATTTTCCGTGTTCGTGGGCGAGAGCACACCTCGCTCGGAATTCTCTCGAGGAGCGGCGCGTGCTGGAAATCGACCATTTCACCTATGGCTGGGCGACCCCGTTGCCCGCCTATCTCATGTCGGTCCTCGGGTCGATGCTGGCGCTGCGTTGTATGGTTCGCTCGCGCGCCTCCGGTAACCACGGCGGCTGGATCATCGCGGCCGCCGTGGCACTGGGTGGCACCGGAATCTGGGTCATGCATTTCATCGCGATGCTCGGCTTTTCCGTCCACGGCGCGACCATCCGGTACAACGTCCCGATCACCTTGTTCAGCGCCGCCGTCGCCATCTCGGTGGTGTGGCTCGGGCTCTCGATCGTCGTGCGCCGCAGCTGGGACAGCGCCGCCCTGCCCGTGGGCGGCACGATCACCGGTCTGGGCGTGGCCGCGATGCACTACGCGGGCATGTACGCGATGCGTTCGGACGCCGAGATCGTCTACGACCCGGTCGTGGTCGCGCTCTCGTTCGCGATCGCCGTGGTGGCCTCGATCGCGGCGCTGTGGTTCGCCCTGCACATCCACGGCATCCTCGCCACGGTCGGCGCCGCCCTGATCATGGGGGTGGCCGTCACCGGCATGCACTACACCGGCATGTTCTCCATGAGCGCGCACACCAGCGCCCACGTCGCGCACGCGAGTGGCGCCTCGGCCGCCCAGCTGCTCACCCCGCTGATCATCGGCATCAGCATGGTCACCATGATCCTGCTCATGCAGGTCGGCATCACCGAGGCCGAGGACCCCAACCTGGCGCGACCGGTGCGTGATCAGCGGGCCAGCCGCTTCTGGCCCAGTGGCCAGAACTGAGCGCTCACACGATCCGCACCTGGTGCGCCTCGGGACCACGCCGGGTCTCGCGCACCGTGTATTCCACCCGCTGCCCGTCGCGCAGCGTGCGAAAACCCTCCCCGACCACCTCGGTGTACTCCACGAACACCTCCGGCCCGCCGGCATCGGGCCGGATGAACCCGAACCCTTTGCCACCGTCGAACCAGCTCACGACCCCGCTGGGCATCAACCGACCTTCCCAATCCCGTACCTGCCATGGGCGATTCGTCCATCGTCGCACGTCGCTGCCGGTTTTCCGCGGTCGCCCTGGCTAAGCTGAGCCAGGTCCGCCCGGACCTGCCCGTCCGCGAGAACGGAGATTCGGTGCAGCCGCTCACCGAGCAACGCCTCCGGACCGCCGCCGAGGCCGTGACCGTGCTGGTCGCCACCTCGGTCGCCGTCCTGGCGATCATGCTGCCGATCAGTTTCGCCTCGCTCATCGCCTCCCGTCATCTCGATCTGCTGGTGTTCAACATTCCCCGCGCGATGACCGGCGGCGCGTTCGCCGCGGTGATCACCGCCGCGATCACCTTCGCGGTCGGCAGTGTCCGCACCGCGCGCTGGACCGCGCTGGCCGCGCTGTGCGGGATCCTGGTCAACCATCTGGCCCTGCTCCCGATCAACGACGACGGCCACCTCGACGGCCTGTCGCTGCCCACCCTGAACTTCATCGACGCGCTGTTCGCCGGGATGGTCTTCGGGGCGATGGCCGTCGCGGTGTGGGGCAGGCCCCTGCTGCGCCGGGTCTATCTGTTCGCCGCCATCGGCGCGACCATCCTCGGCGATCTCACCCAGACCCCCGTCGACGAGGGCACCGACAGCTTCGACGGCCTGCTCGCCGGAGCGCTGCCGCTGTGGTTCATCGCCGCCAGCGTCGTGGCCCTGGCCTACTTCTCGATCACCGAGGCGCCGCCGCCGCGGTTCTCCCTCGACTCCGCCATACCACTGTCGCCGGTGTTCGCCGCCGTCATGGCCTACTCGACCATCCTCTACACCTCCCTCGCACTGGCCGCCAACAAATCCAGCCTCGGCCACCTGATCGCGGTCGCGGCCACCGTCGTCGTCGCCACCACCGCGGCCGCCTTCGTGCTGCCCGGCCGCGAGGGACTGCTGATCCCGCTGCTGGCCTCCTTCGCCGTGGTGGGCAGCCTGGTGATCACGCTGCCCCGCTCCGGCTGGGTCGACCTCGCCACCCTCGCCGCGACCGGCGCGGGCCTGCTGCTCGGACTGCGCGCGCCGCGCGTCCTGCTCGCCGCCGCGGCGGTGATCGCCCTGGGTCTGCTCACCCTCGCCGCCGACCTGCTCGACCCACCCGCGACCCTCGTCGCCACCCTCGGCTGTCTGGCGCTGGGCGGGATCGGCGGCTTCTGCGTGGGCACGGCGGTGCCCGAGAGCTCACCGGCGGCCGTGGTCGGCCTGGGCATCCTGTTCGTCCCGTCCGCCGGAGTCGCCCTGAGCGACACCGAATTCGGCCACCTGGCGTACTCGCCGACCTGGTACCGCACCACCGAGGTCGACCGCGGCGCCACCCCCGCGACCGCGGGCATCGCGATCGCGATCGCCTGCACCCTGACCCTCGCGCTGGTGATCCGGCTCCGCCCGCCCGCGAACCCGCCCGCCGCCGACTGAACTGCCGAATTCCCCCTGTCGCGAGCGCTTTTCGCGGTATACCCGGAGCATGAGTTTCCCGGTGACCTTCGGGTTCGCCCAGGTATGTCTGCTGATCCTGCTCGCCCTGGCCCTCGCCCTGCTCGTCTGGGCGGTCCTGCTCGCCACCCGCCGCCGCGGCCTCAAGGCCGTCCTGAGCCGCGCGCTCCCCGGCACCGCCCTGCTCGTCGCCGGAATCCTGCTGCTCTGGATCGCCACCCTGCTACAGACCTACCTCGGCCTCACCGGCGAGATCAAGGCCGCCCACGTCATCGCGAAACCCGTTGCCAGCCAACCCCATCACCTCGACCTCGAACTCACCCAGTTCGCCGACGACGGCACCCCCGGCACACCCACCACCTACCGCATCGAAGGCGACCTGTGGGCCCTCCAGGCCAACATCGTCGAACTCGAACCTTGGGTCAACGCCCTCGGCTTCCACTCCGGCTACAAGCTCACCCGCCTGTTCGGCCAGCGCCTCGACGGCAAATCCCCCACCCAGGACCACACCTTCCTCAACGGCGGCGACCGAGACTTCTTCGAAGACATGAACGACAACCGCTGGTACACCTCCCCCTTCATCCGCTCCGCCTACGGCAACGCCACCATCGCCACCCCCGGCGAATACGACGTCTACATCTCCCGCGACGCCATCAAGGTCCGCCAGATCCCCTGAGAATCAACACCTGGCCCCACTTCGCCCCGCGGGTTCACGGCCACCGAACGATCAGCGGATCGGCGCGAAGATATCCAGTTCTTCGACGTCGGTCACGTGCTTGGCGAGTGTTCGAAAGTCGGCGTCGTGATGGAGGATGACGAGCCCGTGATGCGCGGCGGTTGCCGCGATCGTGAGATCCACGACAGACGCACTGCGATGTTCACCCGCTCGCGACATCCGATACTGCATGGCGTCGACCCAGCTCCCGGCCCCACGAGGCACCGAACGATCCGGGTAGAGCTCGGCGTACCTCTCGGTGATCTCGTCGAACTCCCGCCGATCGCGCGCGCTGTAGAGAAACTCGGCGCGCTGCGGGTAGCACGAAGCGATCGTGCCCGCGTCGATAGCGTCGTACCAGGCTTCCCGCAGAGCCGGGTCGGCGATCAACCTGACCAGCGCCGAGGTGTCCAGGAGATAGATCACCGTGTTCGCTTCTCGGCCTGATGCCGCTCCTCAGCGTCAGCGACCGCGCCCCATCGAGCACCCCGCTCGAAGTGCTTGGCGATACGTTCGGCGCGCTCGGCATAGAACCGCAGCGCCAGGTTGACCGCTTCCTTCTTCGTCTTCACCTGCGACGCAGACATGACCCGGTCGAGCGCGTCGTCGTCGAGGTCGATCTGCGTAACCGTCATCGCCGGGCATCCATGTTGGTCATGTTCATCTCAATGTAGATGACCAACATGGCAGGTCGAGACACCAGATGTCACCGAGACCGAGCACCGAGTCGGCAACACAAACGAACGCAACGCCGGCAATCATGGCATGGTGAAGCGGTGGATCTGGATGCAGAGTTGGCACTACGTCACGAAATCTTTTCCGCCCTAGACCAATTGGTCGCCGCAAAGGGTGGTGCGCTCACACGGCCGGAGTTGTTCAACTTCGAGTTGCACGGGTCCCGGCTACCACTTGTAGACGGCCAACGCGGCATCCGCAATCCCGCATCCTTCAGTTCCACGCTGTCCGTAATGAGCACTCCGAACGGGCCGTACTCGGATGAAGTTGTGGGTGAATCGCTGCACTCGTATGCGTACACAGTCGGCGACATCAACAAGGGCGACAACCGCAAACTGCGTCGTTCGGTCGAGACCAGACTGCCTATGATCTTCCTTCAATGGATCGACGTCGACGGAATCCGGTATGTCCCGATCTACCCGGTCTACGCGATTCAGGACGACCCGGAGAACCGAAAGATCATCATCGCGCTCGACAAGAAGTTGCTCGACGTCGCGGATCCACTTCACCTGTCTCCGGTGGAGAAGCGGTACGCCCAGCGAGTCACCGAACAGAGACTCCACCAACCGCAGTTTCGCAGCCAAGTTCTCATCGCCTACAAGAAGCGGTGTGCAGTCTGCCGACTCGCCAGACCCGAACTACTCGAGGCCGCCCACATCATCGCAGACAAGAAGCTTCATGGCTCAGCCGAGATTGCGAATGGGTTGAGCCTCTGCCGTATCCACCACGCAGCTTTCGATACGAACCTCATTGGATTCTCGCCCGACCTGCGTGTGCACGTCGGAGCAACACTGCGAGCTGCCGAAAACGAAGGACCCATCCTGAAATTCGCGCTCCGTGGGCTGCAAAGTGCCGAGCTGATGGTTCCTGAGACCGAACAATATCGCCCATCGCCCGAGCGCCTGGCTGAGCGGTTCGAGGAGTTCCGTACCGCTCAGCCGCTAACGAAAGTGGCGAACATGGATGTCGCTTCTGTTGAATCGATTCCGTGGGGCGCCGAATAGCCCAGCGCTGCAAAGAGTCGAGGCGGTTCAGCCTGCCTGATCCGCCTCGACGATCGCGCTCTCCGTGGACGAATCCGTGGTTTCGAAGCGCACCACGCGGGAGTCCCGGCCGACCGCGGTCGAGGGGGCGACGAAGCCGAAGGTGAGGACGAGTTTGCCGGGGTCGATGCTGCCGTCGGGGCCGATGTCGGTCAGGTGCGCGGGTTCCACGACGGGGTGCAGGAGGAGGGCGCCGCGGCGGGCGGCGCGCAGGGATTCGGTGCGGGGGTCGCCGGAATCGGGGAGGGCGTCGGCGATGCGGCGGGCGATGCTGCGGTGCCAGTTGTAGCTGATGGCGCCGAAGAGGGGGTCGCGGCGGCGGCCGCGATCCCAGCGGGGGACGGTCCGGTGTGCGAGCCGGAGGTCGGGGGCGCTGCGGTTGGGCTGGGGGCACAGGACGGCCCAGTCGGCGACATCGCCGTCGGCGGTGATCGAGCGCAGGTACTCGAGATCGGGGGCGAACTGGCGTTCCGCGCGCCAGCGTACCGATTCCAGCACCACGAGCAGCCGGTCGGCGGAGATGACGGCGTGGTGGGCGGTCATCTCGTGGCTGGCAGCGCCGTCGGGAAAGTGATAGGCGAAGTTCGCTGGGGTGGTGGAGAGTTCGTCGAGGATCGGCATCCAGGCGCCGACGTTGTGCCGCAGGTCGCCCGCCAGCGTCGGGTAGGCGGTGGGCTCGCGCCAGCGGCCCGGTGAACGCACCTCCACCAGGCGCGCGTTGTACATCTTGTTCTTGCTGGTCGGCGGGAGCAAGGGCAGGTGCTGGGACACCAGCGGCGGGACCTGGGCGGGTGTCACCTGGGGTTCGCCGTCGACCATCGTGGCGTATTGGCGCAGTTCCTGGCGGAAGGCGTCCTCGTCCTGACAGATCGCCTCGAACATCTGGTACAGATCGAAGGTCTTGCGGCCCGGGCCCGCCTCCTCACGGCCGATGTAGAGGCGCACCAGGTCGCGGTAGCCGCGGCGGAAGCCGAACCAGCGGCCCATCTGCATGAGCGCGGACATATTGCCCGCGCGGCGGCGGAAGTAGGACACGGTCAGGCCCTCGACGGTGAAGCCGCGCGAGAGTTTCTGGCCGCCGATGAGGATCTTCCAGATCGGGCGCTTGTCGAAATCGGCTTCGCCGGTCTCGAGCGCCTTGTCACCATTGACGACGATGATCGGGGCTTGGTCACCACCGATCCGGATGACGGCCGGGCTGATATAGCGCCGCAGGGTGTCGAAGTCCGGTGGGACGGCGTGGCCGTCCGCGCGGGCGGCGCTGACCAGGGCCACATCGGTATCGAAGAGTTCGCGCAGCCGCGCGTGGCCCGAGGGCCCGGAATAGTCGGCGTTCCACCACACCTCGGTGACACGGTCCAGCAGCTCCCGGTGGTCGGCCACGAAACTGGACTCGTGGATGAGCATCGTGTGATGGGTGAAGTAGCCGTCGCCGAGGCCATGCTCCTCGCGGTAGACCTTCATCGCGGCGGCCAGAACGAACATGTCCACGGCTCGGCGGAGCGCCTCGGTGTCGTCCTCGTCGGCCACGACGACGTCGCGCACGTGGGCCTTCTCGTTCGAATTCGCGTAGGTGCGTTCGGCTTCCGGGACCGCGGCGTCGATGTCGTGGAAGTCGGTGGCGCCCATGTAGCCAGCGGGGCGTTCCAGGGAGAGCAGGAAATCCTTGGGGAAGATGTCGGTGGTGTCGGAGGGGTCGATGAAGACATTGGCGTAGGGCGTCGCGGTGTAGCCGAGGTACTGGGCGCGCGGGAGCATGGTCAACAGGTCGGCGATGGACTGGTTGATCGCGGTGCGCTCGGTGTCGGGTTTGGGGCGGGTGGTGTTGACCGACGCCTCGTCGGACTCGTCGTCGATGATCAGGACGGGGATTTCCGAGAGCGGGGTCTTGATCTTGTTGAGGTCTTTGACCAGCCGAGTCAGGACGGTCTTGTTCTTCTTGACGACCATCAGGCGGGCGGCGGCGCGGTGCAGGTTGACCGGGTCGTACAGCGGCAGGGCGGGTTCGCGCTTCTCGAACTCGAGGGCGTAGATGCCCTGCTGGAGGCTGCGGTAGTCGTTGTCGCGGGTGGTGAGGCGGTGGATGTCGAACCAGCCCTGGACCGAGGGCAGCTCGCCGAAGGACTGGAAGCGGCGCCCGATCCACGCCGGATCGTCGTGGTAGTCGGATTCGTGCTCGGCGGCGCCGCGCAGGATGTTCTCACGGCCGACGAGTTCCATGTCGAGGCGGCGCTGGGTCTGCGCGCGCAGCAGATTCAAGGTGCCGGACAAGACAATGACCAGTCGATATCCGGCGTCGATCGCCTTGGCGACGACGCCGGTGAAGTTCGCGGTCTTGCCCGACTGGACGTAGCCGACCACCAGCCCCTTGGCCTGATACGCCGTGAGCGCGGTCGGGTCGGCCAGGCGCTCGACCACGGCGTCGGTGGCGGCATCGAGGTCGGCGACGGCCTCGGCCGACCACTGCTTTCCGGCGAGCAGCAGGCGGTAGTTGTTCCAGTAGCCCTCGCGACCGTGCCGGGAGAACTGGGCGGCCCTGGTGTGATACCACGGTTCGAAGCGGGTGCCGATGACGACCGGTTTCGGGAGGGCGGGAATGGGTGCGTTGGCTTCCAGCAGTTTCGCGGTCGCCAGGTCGACGCCCAGGCGCAGGCAGATGTGCGCGCCGCTCGGGGGTGCGGGGCTCGGCGTCGGACCAGGTCGGCGCCGACTCGAAGTCCCACTGGTAGAGCTGGGTCCGCCACATCTCCACCAGCGCCAGGTTGTCGGACACGAACAGCAGCGCGTCGCGGAAATCCTCCTCGGTGGCGAACGGGGCGGCCTCCGGCATGTCCTCGACCTGGTACCGCATGGAGGACACCAGATTTCGCGGCCGGGTGCCCGCCATCTCGCCGAGCACCTGGCGGTGCAGACGCAGCCGGGGGTCGCCGCTCATGCCTCGGCCTGATCGAACTCGGCGCGGGCCGCCGAGAGCAGGACCGACTGCCACAGCTGCAGGTTGTCCTTGGTCCGTGGCCCGTTGTATTCCTTGCCGAACACCTCGTGCAGCAGGAAGAACATGAGCGCCTTCACCATCGGGGCATCGTCGACCGTGCCGCGGCGGCCGCCGTTGAGGGCGGTGCGGTAACGCCGGTTCAGCGCGATGGTCCGGGTGTCGCGGTCGATGTCGAAGAACACGTCGTCGGGGAGTTTGCGCCATTCGATGGCGATCGGTTCCTCGCCGGGCAGGGCGGGCAGCTCGTCGTCGAGGGTCTCGCGCAGCGCCGGGGCGAAACCGCGACCCGCGGGGATCACCGGTTTGCGGGTCGCCCCGGAGCGGCGACGAGCGTCGCGATAGATCTGCTGGGCGTCGGCGAGGAACTCGGCGAAGGTGTGGCCGTCGTCGTCGACCGCCCGCTCCACGGCGTCGGCGAATTCCGGGGAGACGTCGACGCCCTCCTTTTTTTACCGTGAGCCGGAAGACATCGCCCAATTCGGCGGGCAGGTCGACCTCGACACGGGCCAGTGCCAGGTGCGGTTCGGGCTGGCGGATGTTGTTCCAGCCACCGGCCTGGACGACGCGATCATTGCGGTAGAAGTAGAAACCCTGGCGATCCAGCACGCTGCCGAACGATTTGTATTCGCTCAGTGACGATTTGGCGGGCCAGATGTGGGCGGTCAGCTGAACGCGGCCGAGGCCTGCCAGCTCGGCGCCGAAGGTGCGCGGATATCCGGGATGGCCCGCGACGGGGTAGCCGAACGGATTCAAGGCCACGACACCGAAGTTCGCGTAGATGTCCCCGGTGCGGATGTCCTCGACGGCGATGGTGATGTTGAAATCGTCGCGGGACAGGAAGCGATGCAGTTGCACGCCGAGATGGAGCCCGAGCCGGGCGATGGTGCGGTCCAGATAGCGTCCGGTCTGGGCGGCGCCGACATTGCGCGGGAAGTCCTTGATGCCGTCCCAGCGGATCACGGTGCCCTGCCAGGTGATCGGGCAGCCGTGATAGCGGTCGATCAGCGACTGGGCGTAGCGGGGTTCGACGATGTCGCAGCGGAAATCCGCGCGGGCGCGTTCCATCGCCCACCGGCGGCCCGCGGGACGGGACTTGCGGGTCCGGCTGACCACCGTCAGCGCGGAGGCCTGGCTCAACGAGGCCGATTTCAGGCCGGTGCCGAACATGCCGAGCGCTTCGGGGGCATAGTCGCGGCGGCCACCGACGGTCATCGCGACATCGAGTTCTTCCTCGGACATGCCGCGGCCGTCGTCGATGATGAGCAGGCTCAGCAGGTCGTCGCCGTCGCGGAGGAAGTGGATGACGACGTCGTGGGCGCCCGCGTCGATCGAGTTGTCCACCAGGTCGGCGACGGCGGCCTCGAATCCGTAGCCCTGGCTGGTGAGCGCCTCCATGTACCGGGCGTCCGGCGGGAGGTATTTGTGCCCCGCCGTCGGTACATCGAACTGCCAGTCCGCCGTCATCGCCACCCCGAATCACCCAGTGCCCAGTTGTCGAGGGGCAAACCCCTCCCGCGTTGATCGCGCCGCGCGTCCGGGTGTTACAGGGCGGTGCGCGGTCACCCGAAATTCGTCGGTGGGACGTTGGTTCACATGTATCTGTGCCGATGTTTTGGTTGTCGTGCACAGATATTCGGGGAGGCCTGGTCATGGGCGGGTGGAGGGGGCATTCTCGGGGGTGAGTTCGCGTTGTCCAGGAGTCGCATGAGTGTTCGGAGTGTGCGGGAGGGTGGCGTGCCCGAGGTGTTGCCCGCGGTGGAGCGGTTGCCCGCGGAGCAGGCTCGGGATCTGTTCGAGTTGATGGGCGCCGCGGTCGCGTTGGAGGCGGCGGCGTTGGATCGGTCGATCGATGCGATGGTGGGGGCGTTGCCGCGGCCGTTGCGGGCGGTGACGAAGAAGATCATGTTCGGGGGGCGATGACAGATCTGACGACGCGGGCGCAGTTGATACTGCTGGCCCGGACTTTGCATGTGCATCCGCAGCGGGTGCAGCATCTGCGGCATCTGGGGGCGCAGCGGTTGCACGAGTTGCAGGAGCAGATCTCGGGGGCGCTGTTCGATCAGCACACCGACACGTTTCGGCGGATCTCGGCGCTGGTGCCCTATATTCCGCTGTCGATCTCGATTCCGCTGGTGCAGAAGCTGGTTCCGCCGATGATGACCGGGCGGGCGGCGGGGGCTGTCGGGGTGGATCATCCGGTGAAGGCGGCGGAGACGTTGACGATGCTGGATCCGGGGTACGCGGCGGATTGCGCGCCCTATCTGGATCCGCGGGCGATCGCGCAGCTGGCGGATGTGGCGCCGACCAAGCCGGTGGTGGCGATCGTCAACGAGTTGCTGCGGCGGCGCGACTATGTGACGGCGGGGCCGTTTCTCGCTTGTGCCACACCGGATCTGATCGCGGCGGTCGAGGCGGGGGTGCGCGATGACGCGGGGCTGATCTTCTCGGCGGCGTATTCCTATGATGTCGAGATTCTCAGCGCGGTGGTGCGGCAACTGCTGGACGGGCCGCGGCGGCGGGTGCCGCGGATGGCCCATACCGTGCTGTCAGGGGCGCCGGGGCTGCAGCACGCGGCGCTGTCGGTGTTCTCACGGTGCGAGGCCGATGTGGTGCAGCGGGTGGGCGACATCCTGTTCGGCAGCGCTCGGCCGCGGGCGGTCGGTGAGCTGGTGCGCAATGCGCTGATGGTGGGGGCGGTACCCGAATTCCTCACCATCGTCGGGCAACTCACGCCGCTGGGGTTGTGGTCGCTGGTCGGGAATCCGGTGTTCGCCGACCCGGATATCGGGGCGGGGCTGATCGCGCCGCTGGACCGGCGGGAGGACGCCGGGAGCTGGCGCGGGGTGTTCACGCTCATGTCACGCATGGACGACGGTGTCCGCGGTCGCGCGGGATACACCCTGGCCACCCTCTCGGACGCGGCCGTGGCGGCCCTGCCCGCCCGCGCCACCGAAACCGGCTGCTGGCCAGCCCTTCTCGACCTCGTCGCGGTCTCCGGAACCGAGGCCAGGGCCCGGTTCGGGGCGGTGTGGTCGAAGCTCGGTCCCGAGCGGCGGGCACATCTGCACCGGTGCATCCACGACCACAACTACGACACCCGGCTGGCCGAGATCACGGCGCTGGTGGCACCGGTGGCGGTGGATCAGCTGTTCTTCGAGCGGCGGCGGATGCAACGCCACCGGCACTGAACCGGGCAGATTCCGTACGTCGACGGTCCAGCTGCTGCCGCCTCCCAAGGCTTTTCGTCCCTCGGTGGTGTCATCTCGGGTTGCTGATCAGGTGTCGCAGGAGCGGGTGAAGCGGGTGCCCCAGTCCGCCAGGCGGGCGATGAGTTCCGGGGGTTCGATGACCTGGAAGTCGGCTTCGGCTTTGCCGAGGAGGAGGATCGGCCAGTCGAGGTTGTCTACCGACATGTGGATGCGGGTGCGGGTGGGGGTCAGGGGGGTGGTGGTGCACCAGCGGCCTACGCGGGATTCGATGTGGGCGGTGGGGGCCTCGAGGTCGGCGGTGACGATGTAACCGCTTCTGCGGGCGCCTATTCCGGTGCGGACGAAGGTGGCGGCGTCGGGGGCGGGGAGGTCGCGGGGGCGGAAGCGGGTGCCGGTGGGGTGGGAGTCGGTGAGGCGGTCGACGCGGAAGGTGCGCCAGGCGTGGCGGGTCAGGTCGTAGGCGACCAGGTACCAGCGGCGGCCCAGGGAAACGAGGCGGTGGGGTTCGACCTCGCGGGTGCTGGTCTCGCCGTCGGCGGCGGTGTAGGCGAAGGTGAGGCGTTCCTCGGCGCGGCAGGCCATGGCGAGGGCGGTGATGACGGTGGGGTCGACATCGGACAGGGGCAGGGTCCAGCCGGTGGAGACGGTCATCGCGCGCAGGGCGTCGACGCGGCGGCGCAGCCGGGTGGGCAGGACGGTGACGAGTTTGGCCAGGGCGCGCACCGAGGGTTCGGCCAGGCCGTCGACGGCGCCCTGGGAACCGGCCTGCAGGCAGACGGTGATGGCGACGGCCTCGTCGTCGTCGAGGACCAGCGGGGGCAGGGCGGCACCCGCGGCGAGCTGATAGCCCCCGTCGGCACCGGTGCGCGCGTCGACGGGGTAGCCGAGTTCGCGCAGGCGGTCGATGTCACGGCGCAGGGTGCGCGCGGAGATGCCGAGGCGATCGGCGAGTTCGGCGCCGGGCCAGTAGCGGTGGGTCTGTAGCAGCGACAGCAACCGGAGGGTGCGTGCGCTCGTGTCGGCCATGTTCTCCAGTATGGCCGCATTGCGGACAGAAACTGACCGCAATGGGGTCTACCTTGGGTTTTACCCGACAACGGAAGGAACCAGCTCATGACCTCCACCCTGATCGACGCCGAGCGCACCGACATTCTCGACGCCCTCGCCAAGCACCGGCACTTCCTGCGTTTCACGGTGCGCGACCTCACCGACGAGCAGGCGGGCCTGCACACCACCGTCAGCGAGCTGTGCCTGGGCGGGCTGATCAAGCACGTCACCGCGGTGGAGCGGAATTGGGCGACGTTCATCGTCGAGGGTGCCGCCGCCGCACCGGATTTCGAGTCGCTGACCGAGGAACAGATCGCGGACTGGGGCAAGGAGTTCCAGATGCAGCCGGGCGACACCCTCGCAGCCATCCTCGACGCCTACGCGGCGGTGGCCGCGAAGACCGATCAGCTCGTGCGCGAACTGCCCGATCTCGGTGTCTCCCACGAGCTGCCCAAGGCGCCGTGGTTCGAGCCGGGCGCGCGCTGGACCGCGCGGCGCACCCTGATGCACATCATGACCGAGACCGCGCAGCACTCCGGCCACGCCGACATCATCCGGGAATCCCTGGACGGGGCGAAGTCGATGGGCTGACCGCGTCGAGCAGGGTCGCCGCCGCCGCGCGATGTTCGGCAGCCGCGGCCGGGTCGGTGTCGTCGAGCACGTCCGCGATCCCCTGATGGGCCGCCGCTTCCTCGAAGCGGCGGCCCGTTCGCGGTGCCAGGGCGAGGGTTTCGCGATACAGGCGCAGGGCGTCCTCGGGCAGTCCGGCGAGCAGGCAGGTCGCGGCGTAGCCGTTGAGGAAGTGGATCTTCCAGTGCTCCTCGAACAGGTCGTCGAGCAGGGCGAAGGCGGCGCGGTGCGCGGCGAGGGCGTCGGCGAAGCGGCCCATCCGGCGCAGCGCGACGCCCCGGCAGTTCAGGCACCATGCCTCGTTGTGCTTGTGGCCGTCGGCGCGGGCCGCGGCCAGGGCCCGGTCGAGATGGGCCAGCGCGGCCTCGGGTTCCTCGGCGGCGATGGCGACCCCGAGGGTGATCTGGGCCTGGAGCGCGGGCGCGTCGTCCCCGGCGAGGTCGAGGGCCTCGCGGGCCAGGCGCGCGGCCTCGTCGGGTTCGCCCAATTGCAGGACGGCCCAGGCTTCCCCGGCGACCGCGTCGGCGGCGCTGACGGGGCAGCCGCTGGTGGCGTACAGCTCGCGGGCCTGCCGGAACAGCGTGAGCGGTTCCTCGACATCGCCCTCGTCCCAGCGTAATTGGGCGCGGCGCATGATCAGTTCGGCGCGGGGCAGCGGGTCGCCCGCCGCGGCGACCAGCGGGGCGGCCGCGGCGTAGGCGGCGGCCGCCTCGGCCATCCGGCCCGCGTTGTAACGGGCGAAACCGAGGTCGCTGTGGGCTTCGGCGAGCTGGCGGGGGTCGCCGAGATGCTGTGCGGCGGTGAGGGATTGCTCGAACAGGGCGTTGAGGTGGGTGGTGCCGCAGCGGCGGGCGAAGAAGGCGCGCAGGAAGCGCGGCAGCTCGCAGACGTGCACGTCGGCACCGGCCTCGACGGCGGCGGCGAAGACCGCCATCAGGTTGGTGTACTCGGTGACGAACCAGAAGAACGCGGCGTCGCGATGCGGGAAGCGCGGCAGGTCGGCCGGGGGCGCGCCCGCCGAGACCGGACGGGTGGGGGTGAGGAACGGCATGGCGGCGTCGGCGGCCGCGGCGGTGTGCACGTAGTAGTCGAGGACCCGGCCCAGCGCGCGTTCGCGATCGAGCGCGGAATCGGTCTCGGCGGTGGCGCGGCGGGCGTGTCCGCGGACCAGGTCGTGCAGGCGGTAGCGGCCCTCGGCGGGCTGCTGCACCAGGTGCGCGTCCAGGAGGTCCTCGAGCATGGCGCGCGCGGTACGCAGCGGGACATCGGCGACGGCGGCGGCGACGTAGTCGGTGAAGGTCGAGCCGGGGATCAGGCCGAGCAGCCGGAACAGGCGGCGCTGATCGCGCGGCAGCTGCCGCACCGACATGCCGAAGGCGGTATCGAATTCGCTGGCGCCCTCGGCCATCCGCTCGACCAGGATGCCGATCGACCAGCCCGGCCGATGCCGCAACCGGGCCGCGGCCAAGCGCAGGGCCAGCGGCAGATTGCCGCACAGCCGCAGCACCTCGGCGGTCTGTTCGGGTTCGCGGGCGAGTCGGCCGCCGGGCGCGTCGCCGCTGGCGCGGGCCAGCAGTTCGGCGCTCTCCGCCTCGGTGAGCACGTCGAGACTCACCGGCGGCACCTCGTCGAGCTCGAGCAGGCGGTTGCGGCTGGTGATGATGGCGACCGACTCCCCCGCGCCAGGGAGCAGCGGCGCGACCTGCGCGGCGTCGGCGGCGTTGTCGAGCACGATCACCGCGCGCAGCCGGGCCAGTTCCGCGCGCCAGACGGCGGCGCGGCGCTCCACCCCGCCGTCCTGGGGCACCTTCTCCGAGGGCACCTGCAGGGCCGACAGCAACGCGCGCAGGGCGTCGTCGGGGTCCAGCGGGGCGCGGCCGTCGGTGAAGCCGTGCAGGTCCAGGTAGAGCTGGGCGTCGGGGTAGTCGGCGGTGAGACGGTGCGCGGCGTGCACGGCCAGGGAGGTCTTGCCGACGCCCGCCATGCCGTCCACGGCGACGACGCGGTCGGCGCGCACGGCGGCCAGCACCTCGGCCAGGGCCTGCTCGCGGCCGGTGAAATCGGGGACGTCGCGGGGCAGATCGTTGCGCGGCGGGGGCGGCGCGTCGGCGGGCGGACTGGGCGGGGCGACCTGGCGGCTGGTCTTGGGCGGGGCGGGCAGCGGGTTGGCGGCGCGCTCCCAGAGCGGGCGCAGCGGGCGCGGGTCGCGCTTGACCAGGCGGCACAGTTCCAGCACCGCGGGCCACGGCGGCACGGTCTGGCCGCTGAGATAGCGCGACAGCGACGACGAGCTCAGCCCGGTATCGCGGGCCAGGGCGCGCACGCCGCGGCCCGACAGGTCCTGGAGCAGGCGCAGCCGCTGCGCCAGCTCGTCCTGCGGGTAGGTCGTCCGCTGTCGCACCGCCACCGTCGTCCACTCCGTTGTCCCGGCCCGGAACATCTTTTTCCCGGCCGACGAGCCGGAGGTCAGAGCCGTTTTCCGCTGTCCCACAGTGTCCCACAGACATCGCTTCGCGGCGGGGCGCGGGCTGTGATGAGTGCACACCCCGAACAGCGGGAAACACCTCGAACAAGGAGAACGACATGCAGTCCCGGATGCAGAACCCCGCCATGGTCCTCACCGACGCGATGGGCCCGATCCAGCAGGTGCTGGCCGCCGTGCGGACCGGCGGCGTCGACGGCGAGATCCTCGAGCTGGTCCACCTGCGGATCAGCCAGATCAACGGGTGCAGCGCCTGCGTGGACGGCGGCGCCAAGACCGCCCGCAAGGCCGGGGTCAGCGACGAGCGGCTGGCCACCGTCGCCGCCTGGCGCGAGACCCCCTACTTCAGCGAGGAGGAGCGGGCAGCGCTGGCGCTGGCCGAGGCCGCGACACGCCTGGCCGACCGTCCCGACGCCGTCACCGACGAGATCTGGGACAGTGCAGCCAGCTACTTCGACGAGCGTCAGCTGGCCGCGATCGTGCTGATGATCGGTGTGACCAACATGTTCAACCGGCTCAACGCCACCACCCGCCAGATCGCGGGCGCCTGGGGCTGAGCCCCTCCCCGACTACCCGAAAGGACGACTCCGATGGCCACCTCAGGTTTCTCGCGCTGGATGCAGCACAAGATGAACGACCGGATGAACCGCAAGATCCGCAAGGGCAAGGGCGAGTTCATGGGCATGGACGTGCTGATCCTGCACACCGTCGGCCGCCGCAGCGGCGAGCCGCGCCAGACCCCGATCTCCTGGTTCTCCGACGGCGGCGAGGGCTGGCTGCTGGTCGCCTCGGGTGGTCAGGGCGGCGACCCGGACTGGCAGCGCAACCTGATGGCGCACCCCGATCAGGCCACCATCGAACTGCCCGCGAGCACCCCGACCCCGGTGCGGCCACAGGTGCTGCGGGGCGAGGAGCGGGCCGCGGCCTGGGACAAGATCACCACCGCCCAGCCGCGCTACGCGAAGTACCAGGCCAAGAGCGAGCACGAGTACGCGGTGGTCCGGCTGACGCAGCGGTGAGCGCGCGTGTCGGTTGCGCAACGAATCCTCGGGCGCCTGCCAGGGAGTTCTAGACTCCTTGACAGGCACGGGGGATCGGGCGCACGGCGCCGCGACCGCGGAGGTGATCGTGGGATATCCGGGATACCCGGGGTATCCGCCCAACGGACCGTACCCGCCCCGGCCGTCCCGATGGCCGTGGATTCTCGGTGTCTTGGTGGTCGTCGCGGCGCTGGCCGTGGGCGTGATCGCCGCGGGCATCATCATCGTGCAGCACGAACGCGACTCCCGATCGGCCACGGCGAACACGGTGGGCAACACCATCGCCGCGACCGGACCGTACGCGCCGCCGGTGACCGCCGCGCCGACCGCGGCACCGCCCGACCCGCAGTCCGCCGCGCTCGACTCCCTGCTGGCCCAGGCCGCCGCCGACCGGCCGGTGGTGCGCGCGAACCTCGCCGAACGCTGGGTGCCGCAGCTGTCGGCCAAGCAGCCCGGGCTGGTCGCCGCCGATGTCGACGGACGGGTGGTGACCTGGACCAACAGCGAGATCCTCGCGCAGAATCAGCGGTTCCGGCAACGCTATCCGGGCGCCCGGCTGGTCTGGAGCGACGACTGGAGCACCTTCGACCTGCAAGGCTGGTGGATCACCCTGGCCGACGCGTCCTTCGCCGATCCCGACTCCGCCAATGCCTGGTGCGACGCCCACGCCATCCCCGTCGACGACTGCTTCGCCAAGCTGGTGAGCGATACCCGCGGCTCGGCGGGCACGACGAAATACCGCTGAGCTCAGGCGGGGAGCAACCTGCCGACGACCTCGGCGAGCTGACGCACATTGCGGCATTCGTGCATGGTGACGATCTCGGTGTAGGCGTCGGCGGCCGAATCGCCGGTCGACCAGGAGCGCGCCGGTTCCGGATTCAGCCAGTAGACCGCCTTGGCCCGCTCGGTGATCGTCTGCAGGGCAGCGAGATTGGGGTCGGTGCGGTTGGTGCGGGCGTCGCCGAGGATCAGCACGCAGGTGCGGGGGCCGAGGGCGTCGAGGTAGTGGTCGGTGAAGCCCTGCAGCGCCTCGCCGTAGTTGCTGGAACCGAAACGGACCACCCCTGCCTCGCGGACGATGCTCTGCGCGAAGCCGGGCGGCGGGGGCTCGCCGGGGGTGAAGTAGTGGGTGATCTCGGCGCACACGTCGACGAATCCGAAGCTGCGGACCCGGCTGAACTGGTCCTGTAGGGCCTGCACCAATTGCAGGGTGAATTCGGAGAATCCGGTGACCGAGCCCGAGACATCCGCCAGCACGACCAGATCCGGGCGGCCGCGCTTGCGGGCGCGCAGCACCGGGTCGACCGGCACGCCGCCGGTGGCCATGGACCGGCGCAGCGTGCGGCGCAGATCGATCGAGCCGCGCACGGACTTCTTGCGGCGCACCGCAAGCCGGGTGGCGAGTTTGCGGGCAAGCGGGTGCACCAGCTTGCGCATCTCGGCCAGGTCCTGTTCGCGGGCGCCCAGGAAATCGGTGCTGTCACCGCCGGGTTCGACACCGCGACGGGCGATGTAGTCGGTGCCGCGCAGCTGGGCCGAGCGCAGCCGGGCCTCGGCCTGGACCTGCGCGCGGAACTGCTCGACACGGCGGCGGGCCTCGATGGTATGCACGGCGGCGTCGAATTGACCGGTACCGCCGAGGGTTTGGGCGACCTGTTCGGAGATCTCGCCCGGGCGTAGCGATTTCATCGTCATATAGGACGACCAGCCCGCGCCGGAGGCCGTGGTGACGCGCCCCGCCGACTCCCCCGCGCCGCCGTAGGCACCGAAGGTGTTGAGCGCTTCGCGGGCCAGTTCGGCGGTGTCGGCGCCCTGGATCAGGGTGGCGATGAGGCGGTCGCGCAGGTCGATCGCCGCGTCGACGGGGGTGGCGAGCGGGCGATGACCGTCGAGGAAGTACAGGTCGAAGAGCTGGTCGAAGACGGTGCGCTGGCCGTCGCGGCGCAGCAGGCAGGCGGCCAGGCCGGAGCGCAGCACGCGCGGGTCGGCGGTGCCGAGGGCGACGATCGCGGCGGCCGCGTCGACGGTTTCGCTGGGGCCCGCGTGGATGCCGTGTTCGCGCAGCAGGCCGACGAAACCGACCAGGCGGTCGGTAGTCGGGGTGGTCTCGTGCAGGGTGGTGCCGGTCATCGGGTCACCGTGCTCACAGGTCGGGCCCCGGCGTCCCGACTGGACCTCGACCGGACACCGGTGATCACGGCGCCACGCTCGGGTGCGTGGTGTCGTCCAGGCCGAGACGCTCGATCGCCATCCGATGGTCGGACTGGTACTTCAGCAACACACCCAGGGTCGAACGGACGACGCTTCCGGTCAGTGTGCGAGTGCCCAGGGCGACCAGCGTTCTGGCCCAGTCGACGGTCTCGGCGATCGAGGGCGCCTTGCGCAGGGAAAGCTGACGCAGCGCGCTCACCGTCGTCACCACCGGTTCGGCCAGGTCCGCGTCGAGTTCGGGGACCTTCAGCCGGACGATCGCCTTCTCCAGTTCCGCCGTCGGATAGTCGATGTGCAGGAACAGGCAGCGGCGCTTGAGGGCTTCGGACAGGTCGCGGTGGGCATTGGAGGTGAGGATGACGAAGGGCTTGCGGACCGCGGTGACGGTGCCCAGTTCCGGGATGCTCACCTGGAAGTCACCGAGGACCTCCAGCAGCAGGCCCTCCAGTTCGACATCAGCCTTGTCGAGTTCGTCGATGAGCAGGACCGTGGGGTCGGGGTTGCGGATGGCGGCCAGCAGCGGGCGGGCGAGCAGGAACTCCTCGGTGAAGACGTGGTCGCGGGTGCTGTCCCAGCCCTCGCCGTCGGTGGCGGTGATGCGCAGCAGCTGCTTGGCGTGGTTCCACTCGTAGAGGGCGCGCGCCTCGTCGATGCCCTCGTAGCACTGCAGGCGGACCAGCTCGGCCGACACCGCGGTGGCGATGGCCTTGGCCAGCTCGGTCTTGCCCACCCCGGCGGGCCCCTCGATCAGCAGGGGCTTGCCGAGCCGGTCGGCGAGGAAGACCGCGGTCGCGATGTCGAGGGACGGCAGATACCCGGCCGCGGTCAGCCGGTCGGTCACCTGGTCCACCGAGGCAAAGAACTTACTCATCGGTAACCAGTGTAGTGGCTGGGTCAGTAGGCGTGCGGGGCGGCGGTGATCCGGCCGGAGTCGATGGCGGCCAGCAGCGAATCGCGGTCGGCGGCGGTCTGGTCGGCGTAGGCCAGGGCGAATTCGCTCATGGCCTTGTCGAACTTGTCGTTGCCGCCGAGGTAGGCGTGGATGGCCAGGCGGTCGCCGGAGCGGGCGTGCGCGCGGGCCAGCACGGCCCCGCACAGGCCCGCGTAGTTCGCCAGTTCGTGCGGGGCGAGATTGCCGATATCGGCCGAGCCTTTCATGTCCTTGAGCTGGCGCCAGTAGAACCAGCGCCCCGCCGGGCCGGTCGCCCAGCCCAGGAAGATATCGCTGGCGGCCTGCATGAGCCGCTGGCCCGCGACCACGCGATGACCCTGGTGCTGGAACCGGCTCGCGGGCAGGTGGGCGGCCAGCACCGAGGTCTCGGCCTCCTTGACCTGCAGGAACAGTGGCGTGCCCGATTCCTTGTCCATGAACAGCACGATGAAACAGCGGGTGCCGACACTGCCGACGCCGACCACCTTCATCGCCATGTCGACCAGCACGTGCCGGTCCAGCAGGATGCGGCGCTCGTCGGGCAGGCTGCGGCGATAGTCGCCGAGCACGGCCTTGATGTCCTTCTCGTCGAGCGACTCGATCGGCACCAGCAGCGGGGGCTGGTTCTTGATGCGGGGGATACCGTTCGCGTCGGGCTCGGTGAGTTTGTCCAGGGCTTGCAGGCTGGTGCGCCTGCGGGCGGAGTTCACCGTCTTCTCCGCGACCCGGCGGCGCTTCTCCTTCGGGATGGCGGCGGTCACGGTGTCGGCGTCGACGCGTTCGTACCAGATGCTCAGCGAGTCCAGCCCGGCCATGGTCGCCATCGCCTCGCGATAGCCCCGGCCCGCGGCTTCGGCGGCCGAGGCGGCGCGGTCGTCGGCGAAGCCGTTGTCGCGGGCGGCGACGGCGACGCTGGCGGCCAGGCGTTTGACATCCCATTCGAAGGGACCGGGCAGGGTCTCGTCGAAGTCGTTGAGGTCGAAGACGAGATGGCGTTCCGGGGAGGCGTAGAGGCCGAAATTGGACAGGTGCGCGTCCCCGCAGAGCTGCACGGTCAGCCCGGTGTTCGGACCCTGCGCGAGGTCGGCGACCAGCACGGCGGGCGCCCCACGCAGAAAGGTGAACGGCGAGATGGCCATCCGCGCGTACCGGATCGGCACCAGCTCGGGCACCCGCGACCGCGCCTGCCGCTCGAGAATCGTCACCGGATCCTCCCGCCCCGGCCCGGCCCCCCACGCCCCCAGCCCCGACCGCGACACCACCTTCCGCGCCGCCCGCCCCACTTCGACAGCATCCCGATCGAAATCCGCCACGGTCGTCATCGAGCAATTCTGTCGCTACCGCCCGCCCGGAGCAAGGACCCGCTACGGAAGTCCGCGCCGGGTCGTCCCGCCCGCCACAGCAACCCGTGAAAGCCGAAGGGCCCGTTCGCACGTGGCGAACGGGCCCTTCGAGGGGGAAACCTTACGCGGTCTCGGTGATCGGGCGGTCGACCCAGCTCATCAGGCCGCGCAGCTTGGCGCCGGTGACCTCGATGGGGTGCTCGGCGTTGGCCTTGCGCAGGCCCTCGAGCTCCTTGTTGCCACCCTCGACGTTGGCGACGAGGCGCTTGACGAAGGTGCCGTCCTGGATGTCCTTGAGGATCGCCTTCATGCGCTCCTTGGTGTCGGCGTCGATGACGCGCGGACCGGACAGGTAGCCACCGAACTCCGCGGTGTCGGACACCGAGTAGTTCATGCGGGCGATGCCACCCTCGTACATGAGGTCGACGATCAGCTTGAGCTCGTGCAGCACCTCGAAGTAGGCCATCTCGGGGGCGTAGCCCGCCTCGACCATGACCTCGAAACCGGTCTTGACCAGTTCCTCGGTACCACCACAGAGGACGGCCTGCTCACCGAACAGGTCGGTCTCGGTCTCTTCCTTGAAGGTGGTCTTGATGACGCCCGCGCGGGTGCCGCCGATGCCCTTGGCGTAGGACAGCGCCAGCGCCTGGCCCTCGCCGGTCGGGTCCTGGTCCACCGCGATCAGGGCGGGGACGCCCTTGCCGTCGGCGAACTGACGGCGCACCAGGTGGCCGGGGCCCTTGGGGGCGACCATGGCGACGGTGACGTTGGCCGGAGCCTTGATCAGACCGAAGTGGATGTTGAGGCCGTGGCCGAAGAACAGCGCGTCGCCGTCCTTCAGGTTGGGCTCGATGTCGTTGGTGAAGATCGACGCCTGGGCGGTGTCGGGGGCCAGCACCATGATCACGTCGGCCCACTCCGAGACCTCGGCGGGGGTGCCGACGGTCAGACCGGCCTCTTCGGCCTTCGGGCGCGACTTGGAGCCCTCGGCCAGGCCGACGCGCACGTCGACACCGGAGTCGCGCAGGCTCAGCGAGTGCGCGTGACCCTGGCTGCCGTAGCCGATCACGGCGACCTTGCGGCCCTGGATGATCGACAGGTCAGCGTCGTCGTCGTAGAACATCTCGACTGCCACAGTGGAGTCCCTTCTGGATAATTTCGGTTGATGAAAAGTTAGCGGGTGGCCGTGATGGACTTCGGACCGCGTCCGACGGCCACGACACCGGACTGCACGATCTCGCGGATACCGTACGGCTCCACCATGCGCAGCAGGGCATCCAGCTTCGAGCGGGTGCCCGTGGCCTCGATGGTCAGCGCGTCGGGTGAGACGTCGATCACCTTGGCGCGGAACAGCTGCACGGCCTCGATCACCTGCGTGCGGACCGAGGCGTCGGCGCGCACCTTCACCAGGATCAGTTCGCGGGCCACCGAGGCGTCGGCGTCCTGCTCCACGATCTTGATGACGTTGATCAGCTTGTTGAGCTGCTTGGTGACCTGCTCGAGCGGCAGATCGTCGACCGTCACGACGATGGTCATGCGCGAGATCTCCGGGATCTCGGTGCCACCGACGGCGAGGGACTCGATATTGAAGCCGCGGCGCGAGAACAGGCTCGCGACTCGCGCCAGCACGCCCGGCTTGTCCTCGACGAGAACGCTCAGCGTGTGCGTCGTGCTCATTCCTGCGTGCCCTTCTCGAATGCCGCCTGCTCGCGCTCCATCGCCTCGTGGATGACGGCAGGTTCGGAGACCTGCTCGTCCTCGTCGAACAGCGGGCGGATGCCGCGGGCGAACATGATCTCGTCGTTGCTGGTGCCCGCGGCGACCATCGGCCACACCTGGGCGTCCTTGCCGACGATGAAGTCGATCACGACCGGGCGGTCGGTGATGGACTGCGCCTGGCGGATCGCGGCCTCGACCTCGTCTTCCTTCTCCACCCGGATGCCGACGCAACCCAGCGCCTCGGCCAGCTTGACGAAGTCGGGGATGCGCAGGGTGTGCGTGCCCAGATCGGTGTTGGAGTAGCGCTCCTCGTAGAACAGGGTCTGCCACTGGCGGACCATGCCGAGGTTGCCGTTGTTGATCAGCGCGACCTTGATCGGCACGCCCTCCACGGCGCAGGTGGCCAGCTCCTGGTTGGTCATCTGGAAGCAGCCGTCACCGTCGACCGCCCAGACCTCCTTCTCCGGAGCGCCCATCTTGGCGCCCATGGCCGCCGGAACGGCGTAGCCCATGGTGCCGAGACCACCGGAGTTCAGCCAGGTGCGCGGGTTCTCGTACTTGATGAACTGCGCGGCCCACATCTGGTGCTGGCCGACACCGGCGCAGTACACGGCCTCGGGACCGGCCAGGCGGCCCAGCGCCTCGATGACGAACTCCGGCGAGAGCGAGCCGTCGCTGGGCTGGCTCCAGCCCAGCGGGTAGTTGTCGCGGATCTCGCTGAGGTAGGCCCACCACTCGGTGAGCTTCAGCAGCGGGGCGTCACCGGACTGCGGGTCGGCCTTCAGGGTCTCGATCAGCTCGACGATGACCTCGCGCGCGTCGCCCACGATCGGGACGTCGGCGTGGCGGTTCTTGCCGATCTCGGCCGGGTCGATATCGGCGTGGATGACCTTGGCGTCGGGCGCGAAGGAGTCCAGCTGACCGGTGACGCGGTCGTCGAAGCGGGCACCGAGGGTGATCAGCAGATCCGAGCGCTGCAGGGCCGCGACGGCGCCGACGGTGCCGTGCATGCCGGGCATGCCCATGTTCAGGGTGTGGCTGTCGGGGAACGCGCCGCGCGCCATCAGGGTGGTGACCACCGGGATGCCGGTCAGCTCGGCCAACTCCAGCAGCTCGGCCGAGGCGTCGGACTTGATCACACCGCCGCCGACGTAGAGCACCGGCGCCTTGGACTCCAGGATCATCCGGGCGGCCTCGCGCACCTGCTTGCCGTGCGGCTTGGTGACCGGGCGGTAGCCGGGCAGCCGCATCTCCGGCGGCCAGGAGAACGTGGTCTGGGCCTGCAGGGCGTCCTTGGTGATGTCGACCAGGACGGCGCCCGGGCGGCCCGAGGCGGCGAGGTAGAACGCCTCGGCCAGGATGCGCGGGATGTCGATCGGGTCCTTGACCAGGAAGTTGTGCTTGGTGATCGGCATGGTGATGCCGGAGATGTCGGCTTCCTGGAAGGCATCGGTGCCGACCAGGCTCGACGGCACCTGACCGGTGATCGCCACGATCGGGACCGAGTCCATCTGGGCATCCGCCAGGGGGGTCACCAGGTTGGTGGCGCCGGGGCCGGAGGTGGCCATACACACACCGACCTTGCCGGAGGCCTGCGCGTAGCCGGTCGCCGCGTGTCCGGCGCCCTGCTCGTGGCGCACCAGCACGTGGCGGACCTTCTTGGAGTCGAACAGCGGGTCGTAGACGGGGAGGACCGCACCGCCGGGAATACCGAATACGGTGTCGACGTCGAGCTCTTCGAGGGACCGGACCACCGACTGCGCGCCGGTGACGCGCTCGGGCGCGACCTGGCGGCGGGCGGGGTTGGTCGCCGGGCTACCAGCGGCAGGCTGGGTCGCCGAAGGCGCTGACCTGCGGGCCGATGGCCCGGGTCGTGCGGTTGGTGCACTCACCGTCTTCGTTCCTAACTTTGTCGTTCTGACTCCGGACTGGCGCGGAATTCGCCCGAACACAAAAAAGCCCCCGACCAGCGCAGGGCTGTTCGAGGGTGGCGCGTCGCAACGCGAGCTGACGTATTCGACTCAGGTAGTCAGGCTCAACGCTGGACGCGCCGGCCGATTACGAGCAACTCGTTTCGTTTCACACGCACGACGTTAGGCGCGCGTGGAGCGAAGAGTCAAACAGGCTACCTTTCGTTCCCATTCTGTGGGACGCGAGTGGTTGCGTGGGTCCGAATACCGAGATGCGAGGATGGAGGGGTGTCATCACCGCATCAGTCCGTGCCACCGGCTAAATCGTCCCACACCGCCGACGGGGGAACCGATACGGGTCGGCCCTCGCGACCCGGTGGCCTGCGCGCGGCCGGTCCCGGCCGCCTCGCCGCCATCGGCGCGGTGGTACTGGCGTACCTGATCTTCGTCGTCGTCGGGACGGTGCAGGACTGGTCGTTGGGGCTGCGGATCGGGCTGATCGTGCCCGTCGCGGTGATCGTGTGGCTGCTGATCCCGCGCCGCGAGAGCGTCCCGACGCCGGGCGTGCACGTCATCGGGGTGCCGCGCCTGGCCTATATCGGCGTGCTGGTGCTGGCGTTCTGCGTGTTCTTCCCGTTCGTCGGCTGGCCGGTGGGGCTGTGGTGGCTGCTGCTGTTCCCGCTGATCGCGATCTGGTGGGTGGTACGCACGCACACCACGGTCTCGGACGCCGGGCTGGAGCTGAGCACCATGGTGGGCAAGAAGCACCTGGACTGGAGTCAGGTGCGCGGCGTCAGCATCCCCAAGCGCGGGTATGTGCGGGCGCGGCTGGCCGACGACTCCGAGGTGAAACTGCCCGCCGTCGGCTACGACCGGCTGCGTGAGCTGATCGAGGCGTCCGGGGGCAGGCTGCCCGATGTGTTCGCCGCCGCCGAGACCGCTGAGGCCGAGCGCGTCGCGGCCGAGCGGGCCGCGGCGAAGGCCGAGGCCGACGACGCGGCGGCAGCGACGGACACAAAGCCGAAGACCGAGGAGCCCGGCTCCGGGAAGTGACAGTCAGCTCGGTCACTGCGGGAATCCGGGCGGCGCGCACGGCAGTTGAACCGGTAAGCTGACGGCACCGGGCACCCCGCGCCGACGGCATCACCGCGGCGACACACTCCGGAGCGACACTCCCGCCTCGAGCCCGGTTCCGGCACCCGTCCACTCCCGCACCGGCGCGACGCGACCAGCGCGCCCCGGAGTAACGTGCAGGGTTGCCGGACGCACCGCGCACTCGCATCGCGGGCACGCAGGTCAGCCCCCTGCGCGCACGCTCGGACGCACCCAGCGACACACGAGGACTCCCCCATGCCACCGCTTCGCTCACGCACCACCACCATCGGCCGCAATGCCGCGGGCGCCCGCTCGCTCTGGCGCGCCACGGGTATGACCGACTCCGATTTCGGGAAGCCGATCGTCGCGATCGCGAACTCCTACACCCAGTTCGTGCCCGGTCACGTGCACCTGAAGAACGTGGGCGACATCGTCGCCGAGGCCGTGCGCGCCGCGGGCGGCGTCCCGCGTGAGTTCCACACCATCGCCGTCGACGACGGCATCGCCATGGGCCACGGCGGCATGCTCTACTCGCTGCCCTCGCGCGAGATCATCGCCGACTCGGTCGAATACATGGCCAACGCGCACACCGCCGACGCGCTGGTGTGTATCTCCAACTGCGACAAGATCACTCCGGGCATGCTCAACGCCGCCATGCGGCTGAACATCCCGGCCGTGTTCGTCTCCGGTGGGCCGATGGAAGCGGGCAAGGCCGTGGTCGCCGACGGCGTCGCGCACGCCCCGCTGGACCTGGTGCACGCCATCTCGGCCAGCGCGAATCAGGCCGTGTCCGAGGAGGGTCTGGACGCGGTCGAGCGGTCGGCCTGCCCCACCTGCGGCTCGTGTTCGGGCATGTTCACCGCGAATTCGATGAACTGCCTCACCGAGGCGCTGGGTCTGGCGCTGCCGGGCAACGGCTCCACCCTGGCCACCCACGAGGCGCGCCGCGCGCTGTTCCAGCGGGCCGGTCGCGTCATCGTCGACATCGCCAACCGCTGGTACCGCGAGGACGACGCCTCGGTGCTGCCCCGCAATGTGGCCAATGCCAAGGCCTTCCGCAACGCGATGGCCCTCGACGTGGCCATGGGCGGGTCGACCAACACCGTGCTGCACACCCTCGCCGCCGCGCAGGAGGGCGAGGTCGACTTCGATCTGAGCACGATCGACGAGATCTCGCGCCGGGTGCCGTGCCTGTCGAAGGTCTCGCCGAACTCCGACTACCACATGGAAGACGTGCACCGCGCGGGCGGCATCCCGGCCATCCTCGGTGAACTGCGTCGCGGTGGGCTGCTCGAGACCGACGTCACCACCGTGCACACCCCGAGCTTCGAGGACTACCTCGACACCTGGGACATCCGCTCCGGCAAGGCTTCCGAGGAGGCGCTGGAACTGTTCCACGCCGCGCCCGGCGGCGTGCGCACCACCGAGCCGTTCTCCACCGCCAACCGCTGGTCCTCGCTGGACACCGACGCCGCGGGCGGCTGCATCCGCGACGTCGAGCACGCCTACACCGTCGAGGGTGGCCTGTGCGTGCTGCGCGGCAATATCGCTCCCGACGGCGCGATCCTCAAGACCGCGGGCATCGACGAGGACCTGTTCACCTTCGAGGGCCCGGCCGTGGTGGTCGAGTCGCAGGAGGAGGCGGTCTCGATGATCCTGGGCAAGAAGATCCAGGCCGGGGACGTGATCGTGGTCCGCTACGAGGGCCCCTCGGGTGGTCCGGGCATGCAGGAGATGCTGCACCCCACCGCGTTCCTCAAGGGCGCGGGCCTGGGCAAGGTGTGCGCGCTGATCACCGACGGCCGCTTCTCCGGTGGCACCTCGGGTCTGTCGATCGGGCACATCTCCCCCGAGGCGGCCCAGGGTGGCGTGATCGGCCTGATCGAGAACGGTGACCGCATCCGCGTCGACGTGCAGACCCGCGCGCTCGAGGTGCTGGTCTCCGACGAGGTGCTCGCCGAGCGCCGCGCCAAGATGGAGGCCTCCGAGCGCCCGTGGCAGCCGGTCGACCGAGTGCGCCCGGTGACCACCGCGCTGCGCGCCTACGCCGCCCTGGCCACCTCGGCCGACAAGGGCGCGGTCCGCAAGGTGCTCTGACCGCCGCTCCGCGAATTCTGGCCAGACCCAGGTGCGCCGCCGGTCGCTGATGCGGTCGGCGGCGTCCTTGTGGGCCTTGTCGCCCGCACTGTTCATCCACGACGACATCACCGAGGCCGCGGCGTCCCGGAACGCAAACGGCGTCCCCGGGATCTCGGGGACGCCGTTCGGTGCCGGTGCGGGTCAGCCCTTGCTGTCGAAGGGCCCGATGCCTTGCAGCGGGTTACCGCCGTGCAGGAACCAGAAGGTGAGGATCGCGGCGGCGACGGCGAGCAGGACGACGACGCCGGAGCCGTAGGCCGGGCGGGTGGCCCAGCCGCGGGTGCGGTCCAGCGACCAGCGGCCGGGACCGGTGAGAATGATGGCCAGCGCGGACCCGGCCAGGATCGAGTCGAGCTCGACGCCGGTGGGGGTGCCCGCGTTGTACTGGAAACCGGGGACCATGCCCTGCTTCCACATCCAGGCGTTGAGGATCGTGGCCAGCACCGCGCCCGCGGCCAGCGGGGTGGCCAGGCCGATCACCAGCAGGATGCCGCCGCCGAGTTCGCCCGCGATCACCAGAGCCGTCGACAGCGAGGGGTAATCCCAGCCGCCGCCTTCCATCATCTGCTTGGTGCCGTCGAGACCGGGGCCGTGGAACCAACCGGTCAGCTTCTGCAGGCCGTGATAGATGAAGGTGTAGCCGACCACCAGCCGCAGCACGAACAGGCCGAGATCCAAGGTGCCGCGGCGGGGTTCACGATTGCGGCGCTGCAGCCGGACCGCGCCCGCCGAGGCCGCCGTGGCGGGCGGGATCGAGGCGTAGCCGTAGTCGCCCGCTTCGCCGCCGGGCTGCCCGGCACCCGCGGTGGGGACGTCCTCGCCCGGGTCGAGGTCGAGGTCCTCGTCGGTGTGCGGGAGGTCCTTGTGCACGTCGGGCTTGCGCATCTGGGTGGTCGGGGAGTCGTAGGGGCTGGTCACCGGGCGACCCGCCGACGACGCAGCCTGTCCGGCCTGCGCCGACCCTTCAGCATCGGGTGTGTCGTTCGACTTGTCGGTCACCTTCTCACCTTAGGACGTGGAATCACGGTGTGCCGGTCTTCCCGCGATCAGGCGTGTCAGCCGCATCGGGCTGCCGGTAACGTCTGACGCATGAGTTCGGGAATCGCGGGCCGCGTGGCAGTCGGATTGGCAATCGGCACCGTTCTGGTCGCCGGGTGTGCCCGCTTCGACGAATCGGCCTCCAGCCCGTTCACCACCGAGGCCTCGGCGGGCGGGTCCGGGGTCGAGCCCAAGAAGCCGGACGACTCGCCCTCGCAGGTGCCACGCCCGACCGGGCCGTGTATCGACCCCGACCCCAATGTGATCGCCACCTGCCTGGATTCGGCGTCCGGACTGATCGCCATGGGCGACGGCGCGCTGGTGGCCGAGCGGCGCACCGGCCGCATCCTGCGGGTCACGCCGGTCGACGCCAGCACGCCGCAGCCGCCGCCGGAGGAGGTGGCCAGCGTGGCCGTCGACGGCTCGGGGGACGGCGGGATCTCCGACCTGGTGCTCTCCCCCACCTATCACGAAGACGGCCTGATGTACGCCTACATCACCACCGGCAGCGACAACCGGGTGGTCCGCATCTCCGAGGGCGGCGGCACCAAGGAGATCCTCACCGGAATCCCCAAGGGCGCCACCGGCAATCGCGGTGCGCTCGAATGGGCCAGCCCCACCCAGCTGCTGGTGCTCACCGGTGACGCGGGCAATCCCGGCGCGGCCGCCGATCCGGGTTCACTGGGCGGCAAGCTGCTGCGGCTGGAATCCCCGTCCTCGGGGACCAATACCCCGCAGGTGGTGGCCTCCGGGATCGGCACCGCCGGTGATCTGTGCCGCGACGGCAAGAACGGCATGTGGATCACCGACCGCACCGCCGCCGAGGACCGGCTCCAGCATCTCGATGCCGAGGGCGCGCTCAGCGTCGCCTGGACCTGGCCGGACCGGCCCGGCGTCGGCGGCTGCACCGCGACCGGTGACGGTGTCGCGGTGGCGCTGAGCGAGGGCAAGGCGCTGGCGGCGGTCGCCGCCGATCCGGCCACCTTCGCCGTCACCACGGCACCGGCGATGATCGCCCAGGACAAGTACGGCAAGCTGCTCGGCGCCACCGCCAGCTCCGACGGCAGCGTCTGGGTGACCACGATCAACAAGACCGACGGCGAGCCGGGCGAATTCGACGACCGCGTGGTCCGCATCCCGCCGCCGCAGGGTGGCGGCAGCGGCCCGGACTAGGCCGCGCGACAACGCGAGAGCCCCGTTCCTCCGAGACGAGGAACGGGGCTCACGCGCTATCTCAGCTACAGGCGGCGATGACCAGGTCGCGCACGCGCGCCGCGTCGGCCTGGCCGCGGGTGGCCTTCATGACATCACCGACGATCTTGCCCGCGGCCTGGACCTTGCCGGAGCGGATCTTCTCGGCGATATCGGGGTTGGCCGCCAGGGCCTTCTCCACCTCGGCCTGCAGGGCCGAGTCGTCGCTGACCATGCCCAGGCCCTTGGCCTCGACGATGGCGGCGGGCTCGCCCGCACCGGCCAGCACGAAGTCGACGACCTGCTTGGCGACCTTGTTGTTCACCGTCTTGGCCTCGACCAGCCCGATCACCGCGGCCACCTGCGCGGGCGTGATCGGCAGCTCGGCCAGGGCGACCTCGCGCTCCTTGGCCTTCTCGGTCAGGTAGGCGACCCACCAGGAACGGGCCTCGTTGGCCGGGGCGCCCGCCTCGACGGTGGCGATGATCAGATCCAGCGCGCCCGCGTTGACCAGGTCGCGCATGACCTCGTCGGACAGGCCCCACTCGGCCTGGATGCGCGCACGCACCAGCCACGGGTACTCGGGAATGGTGGTGCGCAGTTCCTCCACCCAGGCGGCGTCCGGGGCGACAGGCTCGAGGTCCGGCTCCGGGAAGTAGCGGTAGTCCTCGGCGGTCTCCTTGCGGCGGCCCGCGGAGGTGGAGCCGTCGGCCTCGTTGAAGTGCCGGGTCTCCTGGACGATCTCGCCGCCCGCGGTGAGCACGGCGGCCTGGCGGCGCATCTCGTAGCGCACCGCGACCTCGACGCTCTTGAGCGAGTTCACGTTCTTGGTCTCGGTGCGGGTACCGAACACCTTGGCGCCCACCGGCATCAGCGACACGTTGGCGTCGCAGCGCAGCGAGCCCTGCTCCATCTTCACGTCCGAGACGTTCAGCGAGCGCAGCACCTCACGCAGCGCGGTGACATAGGCGCGGGCCACCTCCGGCGCGCGCTCCCCCGCCCCGGTGATCGGCTTGGTGACGATCTCGATCAGCGGCACCCCGGCGCGGTTGAAGTCCAGCAGCGAGTGGCTGGCGCCGTGGATACGCCCGGTCGCGCCGCCCACGTGCAGCGACTTGCCGGTGTCCTCCTCCATGTGCGCGCGCTCGATCTCCACCCGGAAGGTAGAGCCGTCGTCGAGCACCACGTCGAGGTAGCCCTCGGTGGCGATCGGCTCGTCGTACTGGCTGATCTGGTAGTTCTTCGGCTGGTCCGGGTAGAAGTAGTTCTTGCGCGCGAACCGGCCCCACGGGGTGATCGAACAGTTCAGCGCGAGGCCGATCCGGATGGCCGACTCGACCGCGTCGGCGTTGACCACCGGCAGCGAACCGGGCAGGCCGAGGCACACCGGGCACACCTGGGTGTTGGGTTCGGCGCCGAACTCGGTGGGGCAACCGCAGAACATCTTGGTCGCCGTGGACAACTCGACGTGGACCTCCATGCCGAGCACCGGCTCGTAGCGGGAGAGGACATCGGCGTAATCCATCAACTCGACCGTGGGTGCGCTCATGGGAAAGATTCTAGGTAAGCCCTAGCGCGGCGGGACGTGCTGGGTGAGCCAGTCGGTGACATAGGTGAGCACGGCCGGGTCGATGGTGGTCTCGATGGTGGAGTACTCGCTGGGTTTGCCGGTGTCGGTGGGCTGCATGAGGTGGTTCACGTTGGGGAAGGTGTGCACCGTCGCGTCCGGGGCACCGGCGAGCTTGTCGCGCATCGGGCCCTCGTTCTGGGTGGCCAGGACCTGCTGGTCCTTGTCGCCGAAGAACGCCAGCACGGGCACCCGCAGCGCCTCGAGGGCCCCGGTCGGATCGTAGGTGACGAAAGAGGTCATGTACGGGGTGTTGAAGCCGTCGACGGCTTCCTGCGGTGCGCGTTCACCTTCGGGCAGGGCGTCGTTGTGCTGCTGGGCGAAGGCCGCCGCGCCCGCGGTGTCGCCCGCGCGCAGCAGCGACGTCCAGCGGGTGAGGTAGTCGACCTGGGCGTCGATGTCCTCTTGTGCGGCGCCCGCGCCCGCCATGATCACCTTGTTCTGCTCGATCAGCACGTCGGCGCCGACCACCGAGGGACCGGCCATCAGGATGGCGAAGGCGATGTCAGCACCGGACCGCTGGGCGACCAGGGGAGCGAGGTAGCCGCCCTCGCTGTGCCCGAGCAGGCCGACCTTCGCCGGATCGATCTCCGGTCGCGCGCGCAGGAACTCGACGCCCGCCACCGCGTCGCCGGTAAGATCGCCGTAGGTGGCCTGGTCCAGGTCGCCGCCGGTCCCACCGACGCCGCGGTCGTCGGTGCGCAGCACGGCGTAGCCCGCGCGGGTGAGGGTGTCGGCCAGCAGCAGGAACGGGCGGTGGCCCATCAGGTTCTCGTCGCGGTCCTGCGGGCCGGAGCCGGTGATCAGCAGCACCGCCGGGAACGGGCCGTCGCCGCTGGGCTCGGTGAGGGTGCCCGCGATGGTGAGATCGCCGCTGGGATAGCTGACGTCCTCGCTGCGGTACGGGAACGGCGGCTGCGGGTCCTGCGGCCGCTTCGGACCCTCGATCTCGCCGCGCTCGAGGGTGAGCGGCAGGGTCTGGCCGGACTGCACCCAGTCGCCGGTGATCCGGTCGCCGTCGAGTGTGCCGCGGAAGCCCGGATCGCCCGGGACATCCGGAATGGTGAACTCGACCCGATCGGGCTCGGTGCGAACATCTTTCAGGGCCGCGTCGCGCACGCCCTGGATCGGGATGTCGATGGTGGCCGAGCCGTCCTCGGCGAAGGTCACGCCGATCGGGATCGGCTGGTCGGGCACCTCGATGTCCCCGTGCCAGCTGCCCTGCACCGAGCTGGGCGGGGCGTCGTCACCGGACCCGGAGCACCCGGCCACCAGCGCGACGACAAGGGACAGAACCGACACGATGACTCGACCGGAGCGCATACGGCCAGGCTAGCCGAAGAACGCCTGCGCCTCCCGCATCCGTTCGGCGGGAACCCGTTTGAGCTGCTTGGTGGCCTCGGCCAGCGGGACCAGCCCGATCGTGGTGCCGTGCAGGGCGACCATCATGCCGAAATGCCCGGCGTGCACCGCCTCGGCGGCGTGCACGCCGAACCGGGTGGCCAGGATGCGGTCGTAGGGCGTGGGGCTGCCGCCGCGCTGCACGTGGCCGAGCACCGTGGTGCGGACCTCCTTGCCGATGCGCCGTTCGATCTCGGCGCCGAGCTGCTGGGCGACCCCGGTGAACCGCTCGTGCCCGAACTCGTCGATCCCGCCCTCGCGCAGCGTGAATCCGGAATCCGGCGCCGGATGCGCGCCCTCGGCGACCACGCAGATGAAGTGCTTGTCGCCGCGCTGGAATCGCGCCTTGATCATCGCGCACACCTGCGCCACGTCGAAGGGTTCCTCGGGCACCAGGGTGAGATGCGCGCCCGCGGCGATGCCGGAGTTCAGCGCGATCCAGCCCGCGTGCCTGCCCATCACCTCCACCAGCATCACGCGCTGGTGGGATTCGGCGGTGGTGTGCAGGCGGTCGATGGCCTCGGTGGCGATCGACAGGGCGGTGTCGTGACCGAAGGTCACATCGGTGCAGTCGATGTCGTTGTCGATGGTCTTGGGCACGCCGACCACGGGGACGCCCTCGTCGGACAGCCAGCTCGCCGCGGTGAGCGTGCCCTCGCCGCCGATCGGGATGAGCGCGTCGATGCCGTTGTCGTCGAGGGTCTGCTCGATCCGGCCAAGGCCCTCGCGCAGCACCTCCGGATTGGTGCGGGCGGTGCCGAGCATGGTGCCGCCCTTGGCGAGCAGGCGATCGGTGCGGTCGTCGTTGTGGATGCGGATCTTGCGATCCTCGAGTAGGCCGCGCCAGCCGTCCTCGAAGCCGACGATCGCGTCGCCGTAGCGGCCGTTCGCGGTGCGGACGACCGCCCGGATCACCGCGTTCAGCCCTGGACAGTCCCCGCCTCCGGTCAAGACTCCGATGCGCATGGCGTTCATCTTGCCGCACCGGCGCTGATCAGGGGCAGCGACCTCCGGCCAGTTCACCGAGGTGCCCGGACAGCAGCGTGGCCATCTTGTCGAGCATGGTCATGCCCTCGGCGAAGGCACCCGAATCCGGTTGCGCGGCGAAGGCCACGGCGATGCGCCCGGACGGCGCGTCGATCATGCCGAACTGGCGCACCAGGTATTTGCCCGAGGTGTCGGGCCCCCAGCCGCCCTTGAACTCCGCGCTGCCGAAAGCCCCGAGGCCCCAGCGGTGATTCGGGATGATCTGCTGCATGAGCCCGACCACGCGCTCGCTCTGCGGCACGCAGGTCAGGTGCGCGGCGAAGCGGACCTGGTCGGCCAGCGACCATTCGGCCTGGCCGAAGACCGAGGCGTCGGAGCGGGTGCGCACGGTGGGCACGGTGGTGTTGGCGTCACCGCCCTCGCGCAGCACGCCCTCCACCGCCGCGGCGGCCGCGGTGGCATTACCCAGCGACTGCCACAGGGTGTCGGCGGCGGCGTTGTCGGAGGCGGTGATGGCCGCGGTCGCCGAGGTGAGGTAGGCGGAGCTGTTGCGCAGCGCGGCGATGGCCAGCGGCACCTTGATCGTCGACCAGGCCGGACCCGAGGTCCAGTTGCCGAAGGTGACCATCTGCTGTCCGCCGACCGGCATGACGGCCAGCCCGGCGGTGCCGCGGAAACCCTGTTGCAGGGTGGCGAAATCGGCGGCCAGACTGCCGGGGACGGCAATCGAGAAATTGCCCGTGCCCGCGCCCGGATCGACGACCGGGGCCGTCGTGGTGGTGGTCGTCGGCGCGGCCGCCTCGGGGTCGGCGCCGCAGGCGGCGGTGAGCAGCGCGACCGTGCCGAGCACCGCGGACAGCGCCGTTCGGACCCGGCGTCGTCGGTTCTTCGTCATGTTGTGAAGCATCTTCGTTTGTGAACTCCCCCGGGCTTTCGGTGCTGGGTGGCCGTCGGCGACACCGTACTGGGCAGTATGGCCGATCGCCCACCGCTAGCGTGAAAACCTCAGGTCAGACGGTGCTCACCGGTGTAGATGTTCATCGTCTCGCCGCGCAGGAAACCGACCAGGGTCAGCTCGGCCTCGGCCGCCAGATCCACCGCCAGCGAGCTCGGCGCCGAGACCGCGGCCAGGACCGGGATCCCGGCCATCACCGCCTTCTGCGCGAGTTCGAAGGAGGCGCGGCTGCTCACCACGAGCATCAGATCGTGGGCGGGGATTCGGTTCTCGCGCACCGCCCAGCCGATCACCTTGTCGACGGCATTGTGCCTGCCGATGTCCTCGCGCAGCGCCAGCAGTGTGCCGTCGGTGGTGAACAGCCCGGCCGCGTGCAGGCCGCCGGTGACGTCGAAGAGCTTCTGCCCGGCCCGCAGCCGCGCGGGCAGCCCGGCCAGCACGGCGGTGTCGACCTTCTCGGTGTCGTGCGGGATGGGGAAGCGGCTGTGCGTGCGGACCTCGTCGAGCGCGGATTTCCCGCAGAGACCGCACGCGCCGGTGGTGAGGAAATTGCGGGTGTGGATCGGGACCGGGGTCCGCAGACGCAGGTCGAGCACGTTGTAGGTGTTGCGGCCCTGCTCGTCGGTGCCCGCGCAGTAGCGCGCGGTGACGATGTCCTCGGCGGTGGCGATGATGCCCTCGCCGAACAGGAAGCCGTGCACCAGGTCGATGTCGTCGCCCGGGGTGCGCATGGTGACCGTCAGCGAGCGGCCGTCGACGCGCACCTCCAGCGGTTCCTCGACCGCCAGGGTGTCGGGTCGCTCGATCCGCCCGCCCGGGGACAGGCGGGTGGTCTTGCGCCGGGTGGTGACTCTGCTCATCGGGGTGAGCCGACCGGCTCAGTCGTCTTCTTCGTCGGCGGCCTTGTTGCGCGCCCGCACGATCTCGAGTGCCCGTTCCGCGGTGGCCTTGTCCGGGTAAGGGCCGAGCCGGTCGCCGAACCAGCAGGTCTTGCCGTGCTCGGCCGTGTGATGCTTGAGGCAGTAGTACCACTGGTCGTCATCAGCCATGTCGTCAGTATGCATCGGTTCGCATGGCTGTGTCCGTAAGCCGGGCACAACGGAATCGCGCAGCGACACCGCGACGGCGACACCGACCGCGGCCCCGAGCAGGGTGTCCACGCCGCGGTCGATCAGCAGGGTGAGCGGATCGGCGTGGCTGGCCAGCTCGGTCATGGCCATGATCAGCGGGGTGAAGAAGCCGAGGGCCAGCGCGTAGTGGCGGGCCATGAACAGTTCGGTCGGATACAGCAGCGCGATGATCGCCAGGCCCAGCACGGCCGGGCTCAGACCCGACAGCAGCAGCGGGGCCGTCACCACCAGCCCGATGACGGTGCCGCCCACGCGATGCACCCCGCGGTGGACGCGGTCACGGGCGCGCGCGGCGGCCAGCGGGACGGCCGCACCGGCCATCACCCAGTTGGCGTGGCCGACACCGAGCATCAGCCCGATGCCGCCCGCGATCGAGATCGCCAGCGCGTAGCGGACGGCTTGCGCGGTCGCTATCCGGCCGGTGCGGTGCGGTGCGATCGCCGCGTAGACCATCGGGTCGCCCGCCCGGCGGGCCCGGCTCGCCGATTCCAGGTAGCCGACGATCACGCACAGCAGCGCGGTGGCCGCGCAGATCAGCAGGGCGAGTCCGGGATCGGGCTGTTCTCCGGCCACCATGGCGATGGCGCCGAAGGCGAAGATGCCGAAGAACGGGCCCTCGGGGCGCAGACCGAGCCGGTCGGTGATCGGGGACGCGACCGCCGCGAACACGGTGACCGCGGCGACCAGCGCGGCGGGCGAGGCGTGCAGGCGGGCCAGCAGGATGCCCGCGCCGACGGCCACGGTGAGCATGACCGCGGCCTCGCTCTGGTGCAGCAGCCGCTGACGCGGCGATTCGGCGAACCCGTACATGCCGGTGAAGGACCCGAACACCGCGTAGATGAGCAGGTCGGTGCGCCCGGCAGCGATCAACAGCAGGCCGGGAATGGCCAGGCCGACGAACACCCGCACCGCGGGCAGGTGGTCGATGTCGGTGACAGCGTGGCGGAGCCGGGGGCGCGCCGGGGCCGACAGGGTGCGCAAGGGGTTCCTCCGGAAGCTCGGTCACGGGGCGGTTGCCCCGAGCCGAGAAACCATCGTCTATGACCCTTGCACTGCACGTCAAACCGCTGTGACCCCGGTCGCAGCGGTTGCTCAGTAGATGTACACGACCGCGTTCTCACCACCGGTGCAGGTGACCAGTTTGCCCTCGGGCGCGCAGGTCATTGTGTAGGTGCGGCCGGTGACTGGGCTGGCCGCCACCACCGTCCTGGTGGTGGTGCCCGTGCCGCCCGCGGCGTAGGCCTGGCGGACCGCCTCGGCGAAGGGGCAACTGGTGACGGTGTTGCCGATCGCCGCCTTGCCGAAGGTGCCGCCGGTGGCCCCGGATTCGCACGGCTGCGCACCGGCGGGCAGGGTGACCGGCCCCGCGGTGGTGGTCGGGGGCGCGGTGGTCGCGCGCGGGGTGGTCGCGGCGGGGTTGCCGGAGCCGCCCGGGGCGAGCGAGGTCGGCGCGGCGGTGGTGGTCTCCTCGGAGTCGGTCGCCGCCATCAGGCGCCAGCCGATCGCGCCGCCGATGGCCAGCACGACCACCGTGAGCACCCCGACCAGGATCGGCAGCAGCAGCGAGCGGCGCGGGGCGCGGTCCTCCTGCTGCCAGTGCGGGTCCGGTCCGTAGCCCGGATCGGGCCCGTATCCCGGCTCCCGGTACGCGTGGTCGCCGTAGGCCTGCTGGGGGTCGTCGTACTGCGAGTACGCGGCCTCCCCGCCGTACTGGCTGGTCTCGGCCGCGCGCGCCGGATCCTCGTACTCCGGCGGAGCCTGATGCGCCGGGAACGGTGCCGCTCCCCCGCGGTACTGATGGGTCGGCTGGGACCGCTGCGGATCCCCGTCGTCGAACCCGCCCCCGAAGTGCTGCGTCGGCACCGACCGCTGCGCGTCGAACCCGGCCGGGTCGTACTGCTCGGTCGGCGGGGTGAACGCGTCGGGCCCGCCACCGTAGTGCCGGGTGGCGGCGGAGCGCTGCGGATCCTCCCCGGGCGCACCGGGGAGCATCTGCGTCGGCCCACCGAAGGCGTGCTCCGGGTCCTCCTCGGGACCGCCGAATCGATCCTCGGCCGGGTCACCGGGGAACTTCCGCGTCGGCTCCCCGAAGCGAGGCGCGCCGAACGGCGCCGCCCGGTCGTCCTCGAACCGGCCGGGCTCACCCCCCGGCTCCGGCCGACCGAAATGCTCGGTGGGAGCACCGAATCGCGGGCCGTGACCGGGCGCCCCGAACGGCGGCCGCTCTGCCCCACCGGGTAGCGGATGCTCACCCGAATACCGCTGGGTCGCCGGGGCGCCCGGCGCCGACGGATCGTCGGGGTAACGCCCGGGCGGCGAACCCGCGGTTCCGGCCAGCGGGTGCTCGCCCGAAAAGCGCTGGCCCGCAGGGGTACCACGTCCTGCCGGGTCGCCAGGGAAGGCTTCGTTCGGCGCACCAGGTAAACCCGGCAGCGGATGCTCGCCGGAAAAGCGCTGGGTCGCGGGGGCGCCGCTGCCCGCTGGGTTGCCCGGGAAGCCCGCTGCGGGCGAACCCGGACCGTCTGGTGCGAGGTGTTCGCCGGAGTAGCGCTGGGTTGCGGGGGCGCCGGGAGCCGCTGGGCCGCCGGGGAATCGTGGCGTGCCCGGGGCCGATGGGTTCCCAGCGGGGAGGCGCGGGTCGCTGGTCGCCTCGGGGGTGGCGGGCTGGAAGGGTTCGCCCACGTAGCGCTCGGTGGGGGCGTGGGGTGGGGGCGGGAAGGGGGGTTGGGTGGGGATCGGGGACGAGGTGTCGCCGGGGGTGCCCTCGAAGAGGTGCGCGTCGGGGAACGGACGCATGCGCGGGAGGCCCTGGTCCGGGGTGTAGGCCGGGGGTGGTTCGGGGGCCTCGAGGGCGGGGGCGCCCTCCGCCGGTGGGAGGGGGGTGAAGTGGGTGTCGGCCGCGCGGATCTCGGCGGGGCCGGTGGGCTGGATGACGGCCGGAATGGAGGCCTCGCCGGTGCCCTCGGCCGGGACGCGCCGGAACCCGGTGGTGTCGGCCCTGCCCTCGGGCGGCCGGATGATCAGCGTCGGCTGGGCGCCGGTCGCCGTGCTCTGGCTGCGCGAGGTCTCGATGCCGCCGGTCGCGGCGACCGCGCCGACCACCCGGAACTCCCCGGTCGGCGTCGGCGCCTGCTCGGCCGCCTCCGCCTCGGCGTCCTGCCCGGCTCCGCCCTGCCCGGTCCGCGCGGTGTCCGGGGCATCGGGCACCGGATTCCCGCCCGTCGAACTCCCGGGCCCACCACGCCGAGCGGCAGCCGCCGCCCCGAACGTCGCCGCACCCGCATCCGCCGCGGACCCGGCACCATAGGCGACCGGCCCCGACCGGCCACCGGCACCGGCACCGGCACCGGCACCGGCACCGGCACCGAACGGAACACCACCCGATTCGCGACCGCCACCCAACGGCACCGCACCCGAATGCGCACCCGGCGCACCAGCACCGGAGGTACCCGGTGCCCGCCCGGCGACCGGCGCCGACCCGGCGGGACCACCGAAGGCATGGAACGCGCCCGGCGCCTGCTGGATGGCCGCGTGCAGAACCTCGCGGGCGGCGACAGCAAGATCACCGGCGGTGGCGTAGCGGTCGGCGGGGTCCTTGGCCATGCCACGGGCGATGACATCGTCGAGGCCCGGCGGCAGGCCGGGAATGAGAGAGCTCGGGCGCGGGGGTGCCTCGGAGAGGTGGGCGCGGATGAGCACGCTCATGCTGGCGGCGGGGAACGGCGAGCCGCCGGTGAGGCATTCGTGTAGCACGCAGGCCAGCGAGTAGATGTCGGCGCGATGCGAGATCGGGCCCACGTCGAAGCGTTCCGGCGCCATGTAGATGTAGGAGCCCATGGCCATGCCGACCTGGGTCACCGCGCTGTCGCCCTCGGTGTGCGCGATGCCGAAATCGGCCAGGTAGGCGAAATCGGCGGGGGTGACCAGGATGTTGGCCGGTTTCACGTCGCGGTGCACCAGCCCGCCCGCGTGCGCGGCGTCGAGCGCGGCGGCGATCTGTTCCACCACGGCGACCGCGCGGTCCGGGCTCAGCGGCCCGCCCTGGTGCAGCACGGTGCGCAGGTCGGTGCCGGGCACCAGGCGCATGTCGATGAACAGCACCCCGTCGATCACGCCCCAGTCGTGAATCGGGATGACGTGCGGCTCGGCCAGCTTGGCCGCGGCCTGGGATTCGCGCCGGAACCGCACCTGATAGGCGGGGTCCTGGGCGAGCTCCTCGGCCAGCAACTTCAGGGCGACCACCCGGTCCTTGCCGGTGTCGTAGGCCTCGTAGACCTCGCCCATTCCGCCTTTGCCCAGCATCGACCGCAGTTCGTACGGGCCGAATCTGCTCCCCGCCCGTGACCCGGGTGCACCCACCAGCGTCCGCCTCCCACGTCTGGCAGGTCAGCGGACCTGCTCGTCAGAACGACGATTCTCCCGGTGTCACCACGCCGTGGTCAAACGCGAACACGATCGCGGCGGCGCGATCACGCAGGTCGAGCTTGCCGAATATGTGTCCCACGTGGCTTTTCACGGTGACTTCCGAGATGCCGAGTTCCCGGGCGATCTCGCTGTTGACCCGGCCGCGGCCGATCAGTTCGAGCACTTCGTACTCGCGGGCGGTGAGTTCGCCGAGCCTGCGGTCGGTGCGGGTGCCGCTGGGTCTCACGGTCCGGTAGGCGGTGAGTACCCGGCCGGTGACCGACGGGTCGAGCCAGGCCCCGCCAGCGGCGACGGTGCGCACCGCGCGGATGAGGTCCTCGGCCGGGGAGTCCTTGAGCAGGAACCCGGCCGCGCCCGCGCGCAGCGCGCCGGAGAGCAGCTGGTCGTCGTCGAAGGTGGTGAGCACGAGCACCGGTGGCGCGTCCGCGCGGGCGCGCAGCAACCGGGTCGCATCGATCCCGCCGACCCGTTTCATCCGCAGGTCCATCAGCACCACGTCGGGCCGGTCGGCGGCCACGGCGGCCGCGACCTCGTCGCCGTCGGCGCATTCGGTGACGGTGAAACCGTCGCGGCGGCGCAGGATCCGGCGCAGTCCCCCGCGTACGAGTTCCTGGTCGTCGACGACCAGCACGGTCACCGGGTTGTCGATCGGCGCGGCGGCCGTCACATGTCCTCCTGGGGTCGGGGCCGGAGCAGACCCGGCAGCACGGTCGACAGCGTGGTGCAGCCGCCGCTCTTGAGCGGGAACTCCACCCGCACGGTCCAGCCGTCGTCGCCGGGGCCGATGCTGATGGTGCCGCCGAGCAGTTCGGTGCGTTTGCGCATGCCGCGCAGGCCCATCCCGCCGTCACGGCGCACCGGCGGGCCCGCGGGCAGCGCGTTGGTCACCACCAGGCTCGCGAGCTCGGGGCCGACCTCGAGCCGCACGGTCGCGGCGGCGCCCGGCGCGTGCTTGGCGACATTGGCCAGCGATTCCTGGCCGATCCGGTACAGCGCGTGCCCGACCGCGCCCTCGACCGCGGCGAGGTCACCGGTGCGGCGGTAGTCGACGGTGAGCCCGGCGCGGCGGAAGTCGCCGACGAGTTCGTCGATGTCGGCGGCGCTGGGTTCGGGCGCGATCCGGGTGGGCTGGGTGTCGAGCATGCCGACGGTGCGGCGGATATCGGCCATGGCCTGGCGGCCGAGCCGTTCGGCGTCGACCAGCGCGTCGACCGCCTCGTCGACGTCGTCGTCGGTCTGCAACGCGCGCCGGGCCGCGGTCAGGTGCAGCAGGGTGATCGAGAGCGAGTGCGCGATCACGTCGTGCACCTCGCGGGCGATCCGGCGGCGTTCCTCGTCGGCGGCGCGCACCGCCCGGATGGACTGGTTCTCCCGCTCCTGATAGAGGAAGCGGCGCTGATACTGCAGCATCACCCCGGCGAAGGTGCCGAGCAGGATGCCCAGCACATACATCGGCAGGCCCTCTAGCCGCTCGCCCGACCCCCAGTGCAGGTATCCGGCCAGATCGAAGGCGAGCAGCTGGGCGATGGCGAGCAGGCTGAAGCCGATGGTGAGCCCGCGCGGGGCGATGGCCGCCACCTCCCCGGCGACGATCACCAGCACGAACGGGGCGAAGTCGGCGGGCACCGGCTGGATCATGAACAGCGCGCACGAGACCATCCCGCTCAATTTCAGCAGCACGGGGTGCGGTTTCACCCCGAAGACGGCGAACAGCGGGATCGGCAGGAACGCGGTGAACATGGCGATCAGCGGCAGCGGGTTGGGGAAATAGGAGTGCCGCTGCACCACGGCGGCCACGGTGATCACCAGCAGCGCCAGATCCGCGCCGACGATCACCGCGGGCGGATAGTCGAACGGGAGCGCCTCGATCCGCTCGCGAACCCCGTCGCGGAAGCGCAGCACGGGCGCCCGCACCCCGGCGGTCAGGGCCGAGAGCCTGCTCACCCGGCCCGCCGTACTCGCGGGGACGGTGTCGGTCACCTCCATGATGCAAGGCTAGCCCTCGGGGTACGCGGCGGTCATCGTCCCGGAAACGGTGCCGCTCTCCTACCTGGGTAGGAGAAGAAGTCGGGTCCGCGGCACGACGATTCCCCCCGGCGAGCTCCGTAGCGTTGGCCCCATCGCTCACGGAAGGTGAAGCTCATGACCTGGACCGATCAGCATCGTCGCACCGAGATCGTGCACACCGTGCTCGCCAGGGCTGCCGACGACCCCGAACATCCCGGCCTCTTCGCGGGCCTCCCGGAGCTGGACCGGCTCTTCGGTGGGGTCGAGGGCCTGCTGCTGGCGTTGCGGAACCGCTGGGACAACCACCTGCACGTCAAACTGGAACTGGCCGAGATCGACGGGGACACGCCCCTGGACGCCTATCTGCAACTGGCCGCCGAGCAGCCCGCGCTCCGGGCAATTCTCGACGCGCGCCCGGTGATCGGGCACACTACCCCTGCCCGGGCGCTCGCGCGCTGACATTCGCCCATCGAATACCCCTGGGGGACAACACATGCCGGACACGTCATCACCGCAGCCGCCGCCGATGCTCGAACTGGACAAGGTGGTCAAGCAGTATCGCGTCGGTGACCAGCAGGTGCGCGCTCTCGACGAGGTGAGCATGCGCATCGAGACGGGGCAGTTCACCTCGATCATCGGCCCGTCCGGGTCGGGCAAGTCCACGCTGCTGCATCTGCTCGGCGCGCTGGACCGGCCCGATACGGGCTCGATCCGCTTCCGCGGCACCGAGATCGGCGGTCTCGACGAGGACCAGCAGGCCGCGTTCCGGCTCGAACAGGTGGGCTTCGTCTTCCAGTTCTTCAATCTGCTGCCCACGCTGTCGGCGTGGGAGAACGTGGCGGTGCCGAAACTGCTGGACGGCACCGGATTACGCAAAGCCAAACCCCGGGCGATGGAGCTGCTCGAGCTGGTCGGCCTGGCCGATCGCGCCCAGCACCGGCCCGCCGAACTCTCCGGCGGACAGATGCAGCGCGTGGCGGTGGCGCGCGCGCTGATCATGGATCCGCCGCTGATCCTGGCCGACGAACCCACCGGCAATCTCGATTCCAAGACCGGCGAGGCCATCCTCACTCTGCTGGGTGAGATCACCGCGCAAGGCAATTCGGTGGTGATGGTGACCCATGACATGGGCGCGGTCGCCTACTGCGATCGGGTGATCACGTTGCGCGACGGCCGCATCGGCGCCGACGACGTGGTGACCTCGCGGGTGGACGCGTGATCGCCGCGGCGTGGGATCGGTTGCGGCTGTTCAATATCGGTGAACTGATCCGTCATCCCGGCCGCACCGTCATGTCGACCGCCGTGATGGCCGTCTCGGCGGCCCTGCTGGTTGCGGTGCTGAGTATCTCCGGCTCGGTGACCGGCTCGATGGACCGGCTCACCCTCGGCCTGGCCGGGGACGCCGTCCTCGAGGTCACCGGCATCACCGACGCGGGCTTCGAACAGTCGATGCTGCCCGACCTCGCCGCCACCCCCGGCGTGGCGACCGCGGTGCCGATGCTGCGCGCCACCCTGGGCACCGGCGACGACCGGGCCATGCTGATCGGCGCCGACCAGACCATCGCCGCGCTGGGCAGCGACCTGGCCGGGCCGATGGCCGAATACACCTCGAAACTGATCAGCACCCCGAAGGGCGTGCTGGTCGGGGCGGCGATGGGCTATCAGGAGGGCGACAGCATCCCGATCGGCTGGGGCACCGCGACCGTGGCCGCCGTCCTGCCGAACGAGATCGTCGACCGGCTCAACGGCGGCCATGTGATCGCCGCGCCGCTGCCGCTGGCACAGCTGCTCATCGACAAGGTGGACAAGCTCGACTCGGTGCAGATCATCGCGAAGCCGGGCACCGACGTCGCCGCGCTGCGCCGCGCGCTCACCGAGGTGGTGGACGGCCGGGCGGTGGTCGCTGAGCCGAGCCTGCGGACCGCGCAGGCGGGCGGGGCCATCCAGATCATGCGCTATTCCACGCTGATGTCCTCGGCGGCGGCGCTGATCGTGTCGGCGTTCCTGATCTACAACGCGATGAGTATGGCGGTGGCGCAACGCAGGCCGACGCTGTCGCTGCTGCGCGCGATCGGCGGCAAGCGCGCGCCGATGGTGCGGGATCTGCTCGTCGAGGCGGCCGTACTGGGCCTGATCGGTGGTGCCATCGGCTCGGCCATCGGCGTGTTCATGGGCCGGATGTCGATCGACCGGCTGCCCGCGGCGATCGTCCAGTCGGTGGAATCGCGCACGGACTTCCTGGTCCCGAGCTATGCCATCCCGATGGCCATTGTGGCGTGTGTGCTGGCGACCGTGCTGGCGGCCGGGCTCGCCGCACGTCAGGTCTACAAGGTGGCGCCCGTGGAGGCGCTGGCGCCGGTGGAGGCCACCGATGCCGCCGCCGGTGGCCGGGTGCTGCGCTGGGCCGCCCTGGTGGGCGCGCTCGGCCTGGGCGCGGGCGCGATCGCGCTGGCCTTCCTCGACCTCGGGCGGGTCTCGCTGGCCTCGATCTCCACCGCGTTCACCGCGACGGTGCTGCTGTGCTTCGCCGCGACCAAGCCCATCGTGCGGGCCGCCGGGAGTATCGCGCGCTGGTTCGGGGCGCCGGGCGCGCTCGGCGCGACGACCCTGGAACGGGCCCCACGCCGGGTCTGGGCGACGGCGATGACGGTGATGATCGGCGTGGCCGCGGTGGTCGCGCTCGGTGGCGCGTCGAGCAATATGGTCGATTCGGCCACCGACTCGTTCGAGAGCCTCGGCGACGCCGACCTGTATGTCAGCCCGAGCCCGATCGAGCAGTTCCCGACCGGTCCGGTGCTGCCCGCCGACCTCGCCGCCGAGGTGGCCGCGGTTCCCGGCGTGGAGCGCGTGCAGCCCGGGCAGATGGCCTTCGCCACGATCGGCGGCGCCCGGGTGCTGCTGCAGGGCTACCAGGCCCGGCACGACGAATCCCGGCTCGGCGCGGTGGATCCCGCGGTGATCGACCGGATGTCGCGCGGCGAGGGCGTGGTCGTCACCCGCGATGTGGCGCGCTCGATGCACCTCTCGGTCGGTGACGAGATCACCATGCCCACGCCGTCGGGCGAACGGACTGTCCCTGTGCTGCAGGTGATTCCGTACTTCACCGCGGTGTCGGGGGTGATGATGATGAGCCTGGACCAGATGCGCGAGTGGTATCAACGGCCCGGCGAGACCATCCTGTCGGTGCAGTACGCGCCCGGCGCTGACCCCGAGGCCGTGCAGGCGGCGGTGCGGTCGGTGGTGCCGGAGGCGATCAATGTCGATCGCGGCACCGATATGGTCGCGGCGATCTCGTCGAGCGTGGAACAGGGCTCGTCGATGAGCACCATGATCCTGTGGATCGTCGTGCTGGTGGCCACGATCGCCCTGCTCAACACGTTGATGCTGTCGGTGCTGGAGCGGCGCCGGGAGCTCGGCGTGCTGCGCGCCATGGGCACCAATCGCAAGTTCCTGCTGCGGTCGGTACTGGCCGAGGCGGCCGGGATCGGCATCGTCGGCGCCGCGATCGGGCTGGTGGTCGGCGCGGCGGTGCAGTACCTGGCGACGGTGGCGATCGGGCACGCGATGACCATCGACATCGTGTACCAGCCGAGCCCGCTGCTGCTGGTCTACGGCCTGGTCGCACTGGGACTGGCGCTGCTCGGCTCGATTCCGCCCGCGCTGCGGGCGGCCCGGATGCCGATCATCGCGGCACTCGCGGTCGACTGAGTCACCCGGAGGAACCCGCCGCGGCGGTACACGCACAGCGCGTGTACCGCCGCGGTCGTCGCTACAGCGGAACCTCGTCCCACCAGCTGATCACCTCGTCCTGGGCCGAGGGCCGGGGCGCGCCGTCGCGGCCGCTGCTCCCCCGGCGGCTCACCGCGACAACATAATTCGCGCGATCCTCGTCCTCGGGGAAACTCAGCACCTGATGCGCCGTCTGGACGCGCGGGTTCGCGGGATCGGGAACCACCCAGCGCCGCAACGAGAACGGCACCCCGTCCTTGTCCCCCTCGTACCGGACCGCACCCGGCATCGCACCCACCACCGACCGCGCCTGCGCCGGACTCGCGTACTCGAGCACCAGATAGCTCACCGCCCCCGCCACATTCTCAGCCCGCTCGCACTGCCACCCCGCCGTGATCGGATTCCATTGCAGCGCAGGCTCTTTCCACTCCAGCTCACTCACATCCCGCACCGCCACACACCGCGTCCCCCGATACCCGGGCCCCTCGGTCACCGACCCCTGCGGCACCAGCGCCGGAAACACCCGCCGACTCGCGTCCAGCACCTCCGGATCGATCTCCCGATCCTCGGCCACCGAACTCGACGGCATCCCCCCACCCGAACTCACCGCCGCCTCGTCCTCGTCCCCCGGCCGCACCACAACCACCAGCGCCACCACCAACGCCAGCAACGCGAGCACCAGCAACACCAACGTCATCCACCCCAGCCGATGCACCACCGACACCTTCGGCGGAACCACCGGCCCCCCGTGCGGCCCCCACGGCCCGCCCCCGGGCGGCAACATCGGCAACCCACCAGTCGCGGGACCGTCCGGAACCCCGCCCCCTGGCCGCGCTCCGGAAGCCGCATCGCCCGGGCGAATACCCACTGCCGCACCGGGACCCGCCGGTGCGTTGTCAGGTCCACCCGTGCCCGGTGCGGCGCCACCCGGACCAGGGGCGACCATTCCCGTCCGGTCGCCGCCGGGCTCCGAAAGCCGACCGTCTCCCGGCGCGTTGCTCGATCCGGCCCCCTCGGCACCGGTTTCCGTGCCGGACCGTCGCGACATGGCCCCGTCGCCCTGTGGTGCTGCCGATTCCACCGAGTGCGAATCTTCCACTGCGCCATCGCCACGCCGCGACGCACTCGCGGTCCGGTCGTCGGAGTCCGGCAGATCCAGCGACGCTGAGCCGGGATAGCCCGGAGCGCCAGGTATCTGCTTGTCTCCGGGATCGCCCGGCGAGCCGACCGTAGCGATCCCGGCGACCTCGGTGAGGGCGTTGGCGTTGGCGGCCTCCTGCGCGGCGAGATCCGGCCTCGCGACGACATCCGTTGCGGCCGTCGCGGACACCTCGTCCTCGCCGGGTCCGGAATCCCGGTCCGCACCCGTGCGGTCTGGTTCCGGACTTCCGGGCGCCGCCTGGCCCGAGCCCACCGACGAACCGGCAGGCACAACCTCGGAGGTTCCCGCCTCTGTCCGAGCATCCGAGCTACCGGGACCGACGACCCAAGCCGCCGACGCCTCGGCTGCCAGGTCGCCGGACGGGGCGCCGTCTTCGGCGGAAGATGTCGCGACTCCGTCAGATCGGGTGCCGACCGATGGCGATCGACCGTCCTCTGGTGCGTGCGAGGCCGGAGCGGGAGCAGCGGGTTGAGGGCCACCGGCACGCGGCGGCGACGGGACCACCGATCCCCCGATATCGGGTCGCTGAAGCGACGGCGGCTGGGACGCGGCGAACGGCGGGACATCGGCGGGAGCCGAAGCATCACCGGCGGCGCGCTCGGCGTCTACCGCGCCCGGAGGCGACGGAACAGCGGGTGACGCGGCAGCAGCGGAAGGCTGAGCGCCACCGGCATGTTGGGCCGGAGGTGGCACTGGACTGCCGGGGGCAGGTCGCTGAGTGGCCACGGATGGTTGGGCAGGACCGGCTGGCGGAGCTGCCACGCCAGGAAATTGGGGCGCGCCGGGGTGTTGGGTGGGAGGGACAGCGGCGGGGCCAGGCTGCGCGGGGCCAGGCTGCACGGGGCGGGCCGACAGAGGTGCCTGCTGGTGCCAATTTGGTTGGGGTGCAGGGGGAATCGGTGCGGGGCGGTAGGCGGGCGCACGGCCCGAGGGTGGGACGGGCTGGCCCGGGGGTGCGATCGGCTGGCCCTGGGCCGGGTACGGGGTCGCCGGGGGGTAGTAGCCGGGGGGTGGGGTGGTCGGGCGGGGCAGGACGGGTGGGGTGGTGGCGGTGAGGGCGGCGCGGGCGGCGGTGGCGAAGGCGGTGCAGGAGTCGAAGCGGGCGGCGGGGTGTTTGGCCATGGCGGCGGCCAGGACGGCGTCCATGGCGGGGGGCAGGCCGGTGCGGCGCAGGGCCAGCGGGGGTGGGGGGAGGTAGAGGGTGCCGCGGATGATCTCGTTGGGGTCGGGCGAGTCGAACGGGGCGATGCCGGTGAACATCCAGTACAGGCTGCAGGCCAGGGAGTACTGGTCGGAGCGGTGGTCGAGTTCGGCGCCGGTCATCTGTTCGGGCGAGGCGTAGGCCAGGGTCGCGGTGAACATGCCCTGCTGGGTGAGGTGGGTGGAATCGGCGCGCAGGCGGGCGATTCCGAAATCGGTGAGGAACACCCGCTCCCCCTGGCCGCCGCTGGAACGCGCGAGCAGGATATTGGCCGGTTTCACGTCCCGGTGCAGCACCCCGCGCCCGTGCGCGTAGTCCAGCGCGTCGGCCACCCCTTCGATGATCTGCACGGCCCGCTCGGGCGGCAGCGTCATCGGGTCGACGGTGGCCGCGTCGACCCCGTCGACGTACTGCATGCTGATCCACAGCTGCTCGCCCTCGGTCCCCCGGTCGAACACCGTGACGATGCCGGGATGGTCCAGCCCGGCCGCCAGGTCGGCCTCCCGCTCGAACCGGGCGCGAATGCGCTCGTCGGCGAACAGGTCCCGGTTGAGCAGTTTGAGCGCGGTCAACCGGTCCAGGCGCGGATGCCGCGCCAGATACACCGTGCCCATGCCCCCCTGGCCGAGCATGCGCTCGATGGTGAACCCCGCGAACACCTCACCGATGTCGTGCACTGCGACCCCCTTCCGGCCTCCGTGGCGGACCAGCATGGCACCCGCCCGGCGGCGTGACCACGCTCATTCGAATTCTCGCCGGAAATCGGCGAAACTGGCTGCTATGCGTCCGGTATCGTCCGGGCGCGCTCGACGAGTAGTTTGCACCGCCGAAGCAGGGCGCCGACGCGCAGTGGGTGGTGGGGAGGATTCGGTGGTGATCGCTACCGCTACGGCGGCTGCCTGTCGCAGGCTGCTGCTGCACACTGTCGTGCTGGCCTCGGCCGCACTGTCCGTCTCGTGTTCGGTCCCCGGCACCGCGACCCCGGCGAGCGCGCCGACCGTCACCGTCGACAGCGGTGACGCCTGGGACCCGGGCCTGTCGATCGTGCTGCCCGATTCGCTGGCGGCGGAGTTCACCCAGTTGCAGGCGCGGCTGCCCGGGCAGGTCGGCATGGCGCTGATGCCGGTCGGCGGCGGCCGGATGACGATCTTCGGCGACTGGACCACCGGCATCGCCTGGTCCACGATCAAGGTGCCACTGGCCATCGCCGCGCTGCGCCACGAGCAGAACCAGTCGATCTTCGAGATGGTGCGCGCCGCGATCACCGTCTCGGACAACGACGCCGCCGAGGCCCTGTGGGAATCCCTCGGTGACGCCCCCGAGGCGCGCGCGGCGGTGGAGCAGGTGCTCGACGAGGCCGGGCGGCTGCCGTCGGGCAAGCTGGTGCACACCGATATCGACGAGACCGCCTTCGGCGGCACCGAGTGGTCGCTGGCCGATCAGGTGCGGTTCGCCTCGCGTCTGCCCTGCCTGCCGCAGACCGAGGTCGTGCGCTCGATGATGGGCCAGATCACCCCGGATCAGGCCTGGGGGCTCGGCCTGCTCGACGGCACCGAGTTCAAGGGCGGCTGGGGCCCCGACGACGACACCGGCATCTACACCGTGCGCCAGTTCGGCCTGGTACCGGTGGGCAGCGGCCGCCTGGCGGTGGCCATTGCCGCGCAGGCGGATTCGGGCACCTTCGCCGACACCACCGCCCTGCTCGACCATCTGGCGCTGCTGCTGTCGCGGCACCTGCCGAACCTGACCGGCGGCGTCTGCCCGGGCTGAGCCCGCCCGCTCAGCCGGGGACGACCAGGCCGGATTCATACGCCAGCACCACGGCCTGGGCGCGGTCGCGCAGATCGAGCTTCGAGAACACCTTGGAGACATGGGTTTTCACGGTCTGCTCGGCGACGAACAGCGCCGCCGCGATCTCGGTGTTCGACAGCCCCTTGGCCACCAGTTCGAGCACCTCGCGTTCGCGCGGGGTGAGCGCGCCCAGCGCCGGGGCGGCCGGGGTGCGCACCGTATTGCGCCTGCGGGTGACATCGGCGATGAGCCTGCGGGTGATGGTGGGCGCCAGCAGCGCCTCCCCGTCGGCGACCACCCGCACCGCGCGCACGAGTTCCTCGGCGGGCGCGTCCTTGAGCAGGAATCCGCTCGCGCCCAGGCTCAGTGCCTCGTAGACGTAGTCGTCGATGTCGAAGGTGGTGAGCATGAGCACCCGCACCGGCGGCTCGAAGCCCGCGGCGAGAATGGCGCGGGCGGCGTCGAGGCCGTTCATCTCGGGCATGCGCACGTCCATGAGCACCACGTCGGGACGCAGCCGCTTGGCCTCGGCGACGGCGACCTTCCCGTCGGGCGCGTCCCCCACGACGCTGATGTCGGGCTGGGCGCTCAGCAGTGCGCCGAAGCCCTGCCGCACCATCGCCTGGTCGTCGGCGATCAAAACGGTTATTGCCACCCGACCACCCTAATGCGCGCACCCGCGAAGCGTTCCCCGGACTTCGCCGCCCGTCGCGCGCCTATCCCCGGGTGATCGGCAGCCGAGCCGACACCTCGAATCCGCCGTCCGGCAGCGGCCCGGCGGCGAGCTCACCCCCGACCGCGCCGACCCGGGTGCGCATGCCCTCGATCCCGTGTCCGCCGCCGGGCCCCGGACGCGGCACGGTGGCAGCGGCGCTGTTGCGCACGCCCACAGTGATCAGCGCGGGACCCACCGCGACGGCCACGTGCACCGGCGCCCCCGGCGCGTGCCGGGCGGCATTGGCCATCGATTCCTGCACCACCCGGTAGACCACCAGCCCGGTGGACTCCGGCACCGCCTCGAGCTCCCCGGTGACGGTCCATTCCACCGGCAGCCCGGCCCGCTGCGCCGAGGCGCACAGCTCCGGCACGTCCGCGGCGCGAGGCTGCGGCGCGTGCTCGGGCAGCTGCCCGTCACTGCGCAGTACCCCGAGCAGCCCGCGGATCTCGTTGAGCGCGGTGCGCGCGGTGGCCCCGATGGACTCGAACTCCGCGCGCGCGGCCGGTTCCAGATCGGCGATCCGGTACGGCGCGGTCTGGGCCTGCACCACCACCATCGACATGTGGTGGGCCACCACATCGTGCAGGTCGCGGGCGATGCGCGCCTTCTCCTCGAGGATGGCCCGCCGCGCCCGTTCGAGCTCGGTGACCTCCTCCTGCTGTTCGAGCCTGCGCCGCGAGGCCAGCACGGTGCGCACCAGATAGCCGAACAGGGCCAGCGCGCCGAAGCCGATCACCCAGCCCCAGACCGGTCCGGACTCGGCCCCGGGCATAGTGGTGGCGAACAGCATGGACTGCGCCAGCCAGGCCACCACCACGATCGGCACCGGCGCCCGCAGAGCCACCGCGAACAGCAGCACGAACAGCACGATGACGTGCACCACCTGGAACGGCAGGTCGTTGCCCTGGCTCGGCGCGAGCGCCAGCGAGATCAGCAGCGCCGAGCCCGCCGAGATCGCCCAGCCCAGCGCCGGGTTGACCCGCACCAGCAGGATCGGGAACACCGCCAGCGCCGAGACCAGCGGCGCCAGCACCGGGGACACCTCGTGCGTGACGAACAGCGTGGGCCAGGCGATGCTGTAGAGGATCAGCGCGACCAGCACCGTGGCCAGGTCGAACCAGGTACGCGCGGGAACGCGGCGCGCGACGGGGCGCAGTTGTCCGGACATGTCCGCGAGCCTACGAACCGTCCGGTCAGCGGACCTCATACCCACGAGCGAAATCCCACCCCCTACCCTGGTGTGACCCCGGCGCCGGGTCACCCGCCCGCGCCCCTCGTGAACCGGTCCGCAGCGGGATGCCCGCCGCGCGCCCCGCTCCTTACCGTCGGAGGCCATGTACACCCCGCTTCGCCCGGTGCCCGCCGCTCGCCGTGCCCGTACCGCCGACTCCACCGCCTCCGCTCCCGCCCCGGCCCCGGCCGCGCAGCACCGCCGTCGTAGCGGGGTCGCGCTGTGCACCGCGGGTGTGGCGATGGCCGCCGCCGTCGTGATGTCCTCGCCGGGCGCCATGGGCACCACCCCGGATCTGCCGGAGAACGCCGCCGCCGCCGCGGTGGTGCGAGCGCTGACCGACGACGATCCGGACGCCCCCGCGCTGATCCCGCGCGATTTCGGCTTCAAGTTCGGCTACGACCCGGCGGTACAGAACGGCCTGCTGGTGAACCCGAACGGGGACTGCTCCTCGCCGGTGACCCTGCCCGCGGAGTTCCAGTCGGCCTGCAAGGCCCATGACCTGGGCTACGACATGCTGCGCTACGCCGAGCGGGTCGACGAGCCGCTGGGCCCGTGGGCGCGCCGGGCGGTGGACGCGGCGCTGAACCGGCGCATCCACGCCTCCTGCGAGCTGCGGGACGACGAGTTCTCCCGGGCCCGCTGCGGCGTGATGGCCGATATCGCCTTCACCGCCGTGGACGTGAACTCGCGCAGGCAGGAGTACCGCGCGCCGGTGGTGGAGAACGTCTTCGCCGAGACCGATCCGGCCGACCGCCCCAACCTGTGGCCACTGGCCAGGACGGTGCTGGGTCTGTTCGCGGCGACGGCGGCGACCGCGGTGATCATCGACGCGCTGCGCAAGCGCCGTCGGCGCCTGGTCTGACCACCTTGCCGAAAATTAGAACTTGTCCTAGTTTGCACCCATGACCCTGGTGATCGACGAGACGATCGAGATCGACGCACCCGCCGCGAAGGTGTGGGAGGTGCTCACCGACTTCGACCGCTACGGCGAATGGAACACCTTCTGCTTCGAGGCGAGCAGCACGCTGGAGCCCGGCACGCCGATCGACATGCGGGTGCAGCTAGGCGGCAACCGCCGTCCGCAGCGCGAGTGGATCCGCACCCACACCCCCGGCAGCGAGTTCAGCTACGCGATGAAGCCGGTGCCGCTGGGCGCGCTGCACAGCCTGCGCTCGCACACCGTGGTACCGCTGGGCCCGGACCGCTGCCGCTACGAGTCCCGCTTCACCCTCGCGGGCTGGCTCAGCCCGGTCGTCGAGCTGGCCCTGGGCAAGCACCTGCGCGCGGGCTTCACCGCCATGACCGCGGGCGTCGGCGCCCGCGCCACCAGCCTGGTCGACTGAGAAACGGGGTGCGCCAGGCCCTTTCGGCCCGGCGCACCCCGCCTCGGTTCTTCGCTCAGATGCCCGCGGGCACCGGCAGCGCGCCACGCGCCGCCTCGTAGGCCGCGCCCACCCGGTACAGGCGGTCGTCGGCCAGCGCGGGCGCCATGATCTGCAGACCCACCGGCAGGTTGTCGTCGGCCGACAGGCCCGAGGGCACCGACATGCCGCAGTGCCCGGCCAGGTTGGTGGGCAGGGTGCACAGGTCCGACAGGTACATGGCCAGCGGATCGTTCACCTTCTCCCCCAGCTTCCACGGCGTGAACGGGCTGGTCGGCGAGACCAGCACGTCGACCTTCTCGTAGGCGGCGTCGAAGTCCTGCGCGATCATCGTGCGCACCTTGAGCGCCTGACCGTAGTAGGCGTCGTAATAACCCGCCGAGAGCGCGTAGGTGCCGATGATGATGCGGCGCTTGACCTCCGGGCCGAAACCGGCCTCGCGGGTCAGCGACATCACCTGGTCGGCGCTGTGGGTGCCGTCGTCACCGGCGCGCAGGCCGTAGCGCATGGCGTCGAAGCGCGCCAGGTTCGACGACACCTCCGAGGGCATCACCAGGTAGTACGAGGACAGCGCGTACTCGAAGTTCGGGCACGACACCTCGATCACCTCGGCACCCAATTCCTTCAGCACCGCGACGGCCGCGTCGAAGGAGCCGAGCACACCGGGCTGGTAACTGTCGGAATGCAATTCGCGCACCACACCCACGCGGACACCGCTCAGGTCACCCGACGCACCCTGTCGGGCCGCCTCGACGACCGGGGCGACCGGCACGTTGCGCGAGGTGGAGTCGCGCGGGTCGTGTCCGGCGATCACCTCGTGCAGCAGCGCGGTGTCGAGCACCGTGCGACCACACGGGCCACCCTGGTCCAGCGAGGACGCGCAGGCCACCAGGCCGTAGCGCGAGACGGTGCCGTAGGTGGGCTTCACGCCGACCGTCGCGGTGACCGCGGCGGGCTGACGGATGGAACCGCCGGTGTCGGTGCCGATGGCCAGCGGCGCCTGGAACGAGGCCAGCGCGGCGGCCGAGCCACCGCCGGAGCCGCCGGGGATGCGGGTGGTGTCCCACGGGTTGCGGGTCGGCCCGTAGGCGGAGTTCTCGGTGGAGGAGCCCATGGCGAACTCGTCCATATTGGTCTTGCCCAGGATCGGGATGCCCGCGGCGCGCAGCCGCGAGGTGACCGTCGCGTCGTAGGGCGACATCCAGCCCTCGAGGATCTTCGAGGCGCAGGTGGTCGGCATGTCGGTGGTGGTGAAAACGTCCTTGAGCGCCAACGGGACTCCCGCCAGCGCCGAGGCCGGGGTCTCGCCCGCGGCGCGCGCGGCGTCGACCACGGCGGCCGCGGCCAGCGCCTCGTCGCCCGCGACGTGCAGGAACGCGTTGAGCTCACCGTCGACCGCGGCGATGCGATCCAGGTGCGCCTGGGTGACCTCGGTGGAGGACACCTCGCCACCGTGGATCTTCGCCGCCAGCTCCGCCGCCGACAGCTGGGTCAGCTCGCTCATTCGCCCTCTCCCAAGATCTGCGGGACCAGGAAACGCTGCTCCTCGACGGCGGGCGCCTGGTCCAGCGCCTGCTCGGGGGTGAGACCGGGCACGACCACATCGGGCCTGGTCACATTGGTCGTCGGGTTCGGCGACGCGGTGGCGGGGACGTCGGCGGCGACCTCGGAGATGGTCCGCACGTGGCTGAGGATCGAATCCAGCTGACCGGCGAACTGGTCGAGTTCGGCGTCGGTCAACGCCAGCCGGGACAGCCGGGCGAGGTGAGCGACCTCGTCACGGGAGATTGCGGGCACCGCGGGACCCCTTTCGGCTTCGGTGGGCAGTGATGGCCTACAGCCTAGTTGGCACGGCTGCGCAGCAGTCCGCAGCCCTGCGCATGGCCGGAGCGCAGGCGGAGGTACGCCTATCGAGGTGGCCGGGCGGGGTCGGACGCACCCACCGCGCACGAAAGTTCGCACTTGTCGCGCGGATGGGGTCATACTTCGAGTCGAGAACCGGCGTACCGGGGTGTAAGTATTGCGTCACCGGGTATTCGTCTCGAACAACCTCGGCCGTCAAGGAAAGGAACGCACGTGTCATACCTGCTCCGCGTGCAACTTCCGGATCGACCGGGAAGCCTCGGGTCCCTCGCGCTCGCGCTCGGCGGCGTCGGCGCCGACATCCTCTCCCTGGACGTGGTGGAGCGCGGCGCCGGTTTCGCGGTGGACGATCTGGTGGTCGAGGTCCCCACCGGCGCCCTGCCCGACACCCTCATCACCGCGGCCGAATCGGTGCGCGATGTGAGCGTCGACTCCATCCGCCCGTACTCCGGAGTGCTCGACACCCACCGCGAACTCGAGCTGATCGACCAGGTCGCCAGCGCCCGCGACGACCGGTTCCAGGTGCTGGTGGACGGCTGCCCGCGAGTGCTGCGGGTGGGCTGGTCCACCGTCATCGGGCTCGGCCCGGCCGGGGCCTATCGTGTGGTCGGCAGCCCGAGTGCGCCGGAGACACAGGCGGGTTCGGCGCCGTGGATGCCGCTGGAGAAACCGATGTGGCTCGACGGCGAGGCCGAGTGGGTGCCGCAGATCTGGCGCGACATGGACACCAAGCTGGCCGCCGCCCCGCTGGGCAATACCGGCAAGGCGCTGCTGCTGGGCCGTCCGGGTGGTCCCGATTTCCGGCCGTCGGAGGTCGCGCGGCTCGGGTATCTCGCCGGGATCGTCGCGACCGTCCTGAACTGAGTCGTCAGTCCAGCGCCAGGCGCATCACGTGGAGCTGTAACCCGTCGTGGGTGGACCAATTGCGTTCCGGCACAGCGACGAAACCCAAGCGTTCGTAGATGCGGTGCGCGTCGACCATGGTCGCCATGGTGGTCAGCGCGATCGCGGAGTACCCAGCCGCGCGCGCCTGCTCGATCACCGCGCGCACCAGCGCGGTCCCCGCGCCCAGGCCGCGCGCCCGCTTGGCGACGGCGAGCATGCGGAATTCGAGTTCACCCGGCAGCGCGATCTCGGCGTACGGGGTGCCCGGCTCCGCGATGGTGAGCGAGCCTGCCACCTGCTCGTCGTGGATGGCCACCAGCACCTGCGCCGCGGCGGCGCGGGCGGCGACGTCGCCGAGCTCGGTGACGTATCCGTCCTCGGGTGAGACATAGCCGTCGCCGACGTACACATCGACGGTCAGGGCGGAGATCGCGGCGTATTCGCTGGGGTGTGCGGTGCGGATCTCGAGGCCGGAGCCGGGGGTGGGGGCGGACGAACCGTGCATCATCGAATGATCCCACCCGGACCGCTGTGAGCTCGCCCTCACCCGGAAATCGGGTCCGCGGTGAGCTCGCGGTTCAGGACCCGAGGTAGGGCCGCAGGCCCGGGTGATCGGCGACCCACCGGTCCGGATTGTGCGGCGGATAGGCGACGACGAGCTGGTCGCCGACGGCGGGCCAGTGCGCGGCGTCCCAGGCGAAGCGCCGGTAGACCACGGTCCCGCCCACCGAAGGGCCGGTGATCGTGCCGGTGATGGTGACGTAGTGCTCGCCGGTCATGGCGGGCAGCGGGCTCACCCCGGTGACATAGAGGGAACCGTGCTCGAGGTTCGCACCCCGGCCCTTGCCCGAGCGGGCCAGGAACACGGCGCCGATCGTCACGGCCAGCATCGTCACCATGGCCGCCGCCATCACCACTTCGAGCATGACCCCATGTTAGGCCCGGTCAGAGCGGGGTGAGTGCGCTGACCCCGGCGTCGCGGCGCAGCTGCCAGACCGCGGTCCTGGTTCGCTGGGAGCGCCCGTTGCCGCGATCGATCAGCGCCCGGTGGGCGGTGGTGTAGAGCAGCTGGGCGCCGCGGGCATTGGTCTCCGGATTCTGGAACAGCTGCACCAGCCGGTCGGTCTCCTCCACCGGCAGCCCGGCGCCGAGATCGTCGACGGCCAGCACCTGGCCGGTGTCGAGCGCCTCGAGCATGGCGGGCAGCACCCGCAGCAGCGCGCGGGTCGCGGTGGACTCGTCGGCCAGCTCGAAAGGCACATCGATGCCCTCGTGCACCAGGCTCAGCCCGGCGCCGCGGCGGTCGACCATGCGTCGGTAGAGCGCGTCGCGGGCCGCGCGCAGGGTGCTCAGTTCGCGTTCGACCAGGATCGGATCGGCGCCGCCCTGGTCGAGTTGTGCTGCCAGCGCGCCGATCTCGGCGTCGAGGTCGCGCAGGTAGTCGGCGTACATGGGGTCGTGTTCGGCGACGAGCAGGTCCTCGATGCCCAGGTCGGCGCTGCGCAGCAGCATGAGCAGGCGGGCGGCGTTGTCGGGCGAGCGGGAGATGTGGCTACCCAGGTCGTGGGCGAGCGCGTCGGTGCCGATCTCGCCCTGCTGCACCCGCAGATTCGCGGCGAACCAGCGATAGGCGGGCACCAGCGCCTCGGCGTAGAGCTGCCCGGCCAGGCTCAGCAGCAGCGCGTTCGGCCGCACCAGCGGCACCAGCGCCGTCACGCCGTAGCGGGCCGCCTCGAACATCGGCCCGATCTTGACCTGATCACCCTGGCGCTCGAAGACGATCCGCTTGCGCGAGCGCGGATGGGTGTAGAGCCATTCCGCGATCACGTCGGCGTTGTCGAGCCGGAACCCATAGGTGTAGGGCACGCCCTCGGCGATGAACCCCGCCACGAATTCCGAAGGGCGATCGGCGAATCCGAGATGCGGGCGGCGCACCGGCCCCGCATACGGATCCCACCCACTCACCGAATGCAGCACCGCGTCCCGCATCTGCGCCAACGCGTCGACCAGACTGGTCTTCCCCGCCGCCGCCACCCCGTGCACCGCCGTCACCGGCACGGCCAGCGGACTTCCGGTCCCCTTACTGAGCCGCAGCTGCTGGGCCTCGGCCAACGATCCGTGGTTGGTCACTTGAAAACTGCGCAGCAAAGGTCCGCCTCTCCGAGATTCCCGGCAAGACTATGCGACGGCGGACGCTCCACGCCCGACGTGCCGCCCCACCAGTGCCGCGCCACGGCTGGGGTGTTGCGGTGACCGTGGCCGCCGCAGGCAACTCCGCGAGCGTCGCGGACCACACACAGCGGGAACGAACAAACCGGTCGGCACCTGCCCGCGCACGACCTCCGCGGCGCCGACCGTCCAGCGATGGCCGCGCGCGCACGAGACCGACGGATTACCATGCTGGGCACCGCGGCCGACCGGCGCGCGGACTCCGGATCGGTGACGAGAACAGGTGCGCGTGATGGCAGTTCGGGTAATGATTCGCGGCGTAGTCGTCGCGGCGGTGTCGGTGGGTGCGCTGGTGCCGGTCGCACTGGTCACGGCACCGGCGGCGGTGGCCGATCCGTGCCCGAACGGGACCGCGCGGGTGTTCCTCGGGAACTCGACGAATTCCTGTCAGGGGGCCGGGTCGGTGTCCTATACCGAGGCGCCGGTGTCGAAGGTGTGCTCGATGTCGGGCACGCATGTGGCCGTCGATGTCGAGGTCAAGGCCAGGAAGACCACCACGCGCCACGTCGAGATCAGCAATGGGCAGTGCGCGACCTTCGATATGAGGACGCAGCTCGGCAACACCGTCACCGTCACCCCACGCTGAGCGGGTCCGGCGTCCCGCGGCGGCCGGTTACTCGTCCTCGGTGGGCTCCGGCGCGGGGGTGACCGCAGCGGGTCCGGCGTCCAGGAGCAGCCGGAAGCCGTCCTCATCGAGGATCGGCACGCCCAGCTCCTCGGCCTTGGCCGCCTTGGCGCCGGGCGCCTCGCCGATCACCACGAACGCGGTCTTCTTCGACACCGAACCGGCCGCCTTGCCGCCGCGCACCAGGATCGCCTCCTTGGCGCCGTCGCGGGTGAAGCCCTGCAGCGAGCCGGTGACCACGATGGACAGGCCCTCGAGGGTGCGCTCGATGGTGTCGTCGCGTTCGTCTTCCATCCGCACGCCCGCCGCACGCCACTTGCCGACGATCACCCGGTGCCAGTCGACGGTGAACCACTCCACCACCGCGGCGGCGATGGTGGGCCCGACGCCGTCGGTGGCCGAGAGTTCTTCCACCGTCGCGGATTCGATGCGCTCGAGACTGGCGAACTCCGCCGCCAGTGCCCGAGCAGCGGTCGGCCCGACGTGCCGGATCGACAGCGCGACCAGCACCCGCCACAGCGGCCGGTCCCGCACCGCCCGCAGGTTCTCCAGCAGCCGGTGCCCGTTCTGGGTGAGCCGGCCCTTCTGATTGGTGAACAGCGGGACGTCGAGTAATCGCTGCTCGTCGAGGCCGAACAGGTCGCCCTCGTCGACGATGGCGCCGAAGCGCAGCAGGGCGTCGGCGGCCTTGTCGCCGAGCGCCTCGATGTCGAAGGCGCCGCGCCCGGCCAGATGGAACACCCGCTCGCGCAGCTGCGCGGGACAGTGCTGCTGGTTGGGGCAGCGGATATCGGCGTCGCCCTCCTTCTCCGGCGCCAGGGCGGTGCCGCAGTTCGGGCAGTGCGTGGGCATGACGAAGGCGCGCTCGGTGCCGTCGCGGGCGTCCACCACCGGCCCGAGCACCTCGGGGATCACATCGCCCGCCTTGCGGATGGTGACGGTGTCCCCGATCAGCACACCCTTGCGCACCACCTCCGAGGCATTGTGCAGGGTGGCCATGGACACCGTGGACCCCGCGATGGACACCGGTGCCATCACCGCGAACGGGGTGACCCGGCCGGTGCGGCCCACATTGACCTCGATGTCGAGCAGCGTGGTGGTGGCCTCCTCGGGCGGGTATTTGTAGGCGATGGCCCAGCGTGGGGCGCGCGAGGTGGCGCCCAGCCTGCGCTGCAACGCCGTCTGGTCGATCTTGATCACCTGGCCGTCGATCTCGTGCTCGATATCGTGGCGGTGCTCGCCCCAGTAGGCGACCCGCTCGATCACCGCGTCGATGCCCTGGACGAGGCGGGTGTGCGCCGAGACCGGCAACCCCCAGGCGGTGAGGGCCGCGTAGGCCTCGTGCTGGGATTCCGGGCGGTACCCGTCGATCCGGCCGAAGCCGTGACAGATCATCCGCAGCCCGCGCTGCGCGGTGATCGCCGGGTTCTTCTGCCGCAGCGACCCGGCGGCGGTATTGCGCGGATTCGCGTACGGCGGTTTACCTTCGGCGACGATCTGGGCATTGAGCGTCGCGAAGTCCTCGAGCCGCAGATAGACCTCGCCGCGCACCTCGAGCAGCTCCGGGATCGGGAACCGCTCGCTCGCGGCGAGTTCGGCCGGGATGTCCTCGATGGTGCGCGCGTTGAGCGTGACATCCTCGCCGGTGCGCCCGTCACCCCGGGTCGCCCCACGCACCAGCTTGCCGTGCTCGTAGACGAGATTCAGTGCGACACCGTCGATCTTGACCTCGCACAGATAGTGCGGATCCGCGCCCGCCTCCGCCTCGACCCGGCTCGCCCAGGCCCGCAGCTCGTCGTAGTCGAAGACATTGTCCAGCGACAGCATCCGCTCGAGATGGTCCACCGCGGTGAACTCGGTCGCGAACCCACCACCGACCAGCTGGGTCGGCGAATCCGGCGTCCGCAGATCCGGATGCGCGTCCTCGAGCGCCTGCAACTCGCGCAGCAGCAGATCGAACTCGCCGTCACTGATGATCGGCGCGTCCCGCACGTAATACCGGAACTGATGCTCGCGCACCCGCTCGGCCAGCTCCTGCCACCGCACCCGCTGCTCGGCGGTCGCCCCCGCCACCTCCACACCCGTCGAAACCCCGATGTCGCTCACCCCTCGAACCCTAGCCGACCCCACCGACACTTCCGCCCACCGTTCCCGCACGTCGCAGCCCTATTCGGGCCCGATCACCGCGAGCCGGGGGAAGTAGGTGCGGTCACGCTGTCCGCACCGCCGCGGACCACGATGCGCAGGGTGCCGCCGTCCTCGACCACATCGAGTTCGTCACCCTCCCGCAGGTTGAATTTCGCCCGTAGCTCGGCGGGAATGGTGACCTGCCCGTTCGCGTTCATCCGCACGTCGACCTCCCTCTATTAGACAGCTCGCTATTAGAGATAGCGCGGGCGGCGGTCAGTCGGCGGTGATGGAGTCCGGGTCCTCGGTGAGGGCGCGGGCGGCTTCGGTGAGGAGGGTGAGGGCATGGCGGGACCAGGGGAGGGTGGCGGTGGCCAGGCCGCAGGTGGGGGTGATCAGGATCTGGTCGGCCAGGAGGCGGCGGGAGAAGCCGAGGCGGTCGATGAGGCGGACGGCGGGTTCGGCGATGGTGCGCCAGGTGGGCGGGGTGGCCGGGGCGGCAGTGGGGGCCAGGCCGAGGGCGACCTTCTTGCCCGCGTCGAGGATCTCGCCGAGGGGGTCGAGGTCGGCGGTGGTGATGGTCGAGGCGTCGAAGGAGATGCCCGCGGCGGCGGTGCGGCCCAGGGTGGACAGGGCGGGGCGGGAGGCGCAGGTGTGCAGCAGGACCGGCGCGGACTGGGCGGTGATGACCGTGTCGAGGATGTGCAGGGCCTCCGGTTCGGGCAGCGCACGAATGGTGTTGAGGATGCTGGGGCCCTGGAGCGAACCGTCGAGGACGGTGGTGAGCCGGGGTTCGTCCAGCTGGACGATCACCTCGGCACCCAGCCGCCTGCGCACCTCCGCGGCATGCCGGGCCAGCCCTTCGGCGAGGGATTCCGACAGATCGCGCACCGCCCCGGAATCGGTGAGCACGCGATGCCCACCGGGCAGCTCGACCTCGGCGGCCAGCGTGAGCGGACCCGCCGACTGGATCTTCACCACGCGCCCGGTCCCCGCGAGACCCGCTGTCTCCCAAGCTTCTTCGATCGCGTCGAGGTCGGCGCGCAGCACATCCCTGGCCCGCCGCGACACCGCGCCGGGCCGCGCGGCCAGCCGGTAACCCCGTGTGGTCGAGTCGAAGCGCAGGTCGACCAGCAGCGCCGAGACCCGCCCGATCATGTCGGCCCCGATCCCCCGCTCCGGCAGCTCCACCAGATGCGGCAGCGCGGGCAGTTCACCGATGATCGTCGCGGCGGCCTCGCGCGGGTCGGTGCCGGGCCAGGAACCGATGCCGGTGGCGACGCCGCCGGTCAGCAGGTCGACCGGCTCCGGTGCGGCGACCTCCCGCGAGTTCTCGCTCCGCCACAATGCCACGCGCTCAACACCTTTCAACTCGTCGGCCCCGCACCGTCCCGGCGCGAACCCGGTGTCGCGCGGGCGTCAGCGCCGATCCGGCGATGCCCGCGACCACTGTTCGCCATCTTGCCCGCACCTGACCCATACATCCCTACCGACCGTGACCGAGCCGACCCTACGCAGCCGGGTTCACTACGACCGAGCAGACCCTCCGCACCCAGGCTCACTACGATCGAGCGGGCCATCGACACCCCGGCTCGCGGTGACTGACCACGGGATCTGCGCGGCAGCCCGCAGACGATCCGGCGCGCCGGGGTGGATCAAGCCGACGCGTCGACCGCGTCCGCCACGGCCCCGGAGCGATCGGTGCCGTTGATCGTGCCGCTGCCGACCACCGTATCCCCGCCCTCGGCATCCGGCAGATACAGCACGATGGCCTGCCCCTTCGCGACGCCGGTGAGCGGCTCCCGCAGCCGGGCCACCAGCCCGTCACCCACCGGCTCCACCACGGCGGGCGCGGTGCCGCCGTGCGCGCGCACCTGCACGACGCACTCGACCGGCCCGTCCGGCCGTACGCCGGAGGTCCAGATCGCCCGGTCGGCGGTGATCACGTCGACCTGCAAGTCCTCGGCCGAACCGACCTTGACCGTCCCCGACTCGGGATCGATCCCGGTCACATAGCGCGGCTTGCCGTCAGCGGCGGTGTGGGTCAGCCCCAGCCCCTTGCGCTGGCCCACGGTGAACCCGTGCACGCCCTCGTGCTCGCCGAGCACCGTGCCGTCGGCATCGACCAGCGCACCCGGCCGGATGCCGATCTTGGCGCCGAGGAAGGCGCGGGTGTCGCCGGAGGGGATGAAGCAGATGTCGTGGCTGTCGGGCTTGTTCGCCACCGCCAGACCGCGCTCGGCGGCCTCCTCGCGGATGCGCGGCTTCGGGGTGTCCCCGACGGGGAACATCGCGCGCGCCAGCTGCTCGGCGGTGAGCACCGCGAGCACATAGGACTGGTCCTTGTCGGCGTCGACCGCGCGGCGCAGCACACCGTCCTCCAGCCGGGCGTAGTGCCCGGTGACGACAGCGTCGAAGCCCAGCGCGGCGGCCCGGTCGGCCAGGGCGGAGAACTTGATCTTCTCGTTGCAGCGCAGGCACGGATTCGGGGTCTCCCCCGCGGCGTAGGCGGCGACGAAATCGTCGATCACGTCTTCCTTGAAGCGGTCCGCGAAATCCCAGACGTAGAACGGGATTCCGAGCACGTCGGCCGCGCGGCGCGCGTCCCCGGCGTCCTCCTTGGAGCAGCAGCCGCGCGACCCGGTGCGCAGCGTGCCCGGGTTGGCCGACAGCGCCAGGTGCACGCCGACCACCTCGTGGCCCGCGTCCACGGCCCGCGCCGCGGCCACCGCCGAATCGACACCACCACTCATCGCGGCGAGAACTCGCATCAGGCACCTCCTCTAGCGCCGGCCAGGCCCGCGGCCCTGGCCCTGTCGATGACCTGCGGCAGCACGGTCAGCAGTGCGTCGATATCGGCCCCGGTCGAGGTGTGACCCAGCGAGAACCGCAGCGAACTGCGCGCCTGCCACGGCTCCACCCCCATCGCGATCAGCACATGGCTGGGCGAGGCGACGCCCGCGTTGCAGGCCGAGCCGGTGGAACACTCGATGCCCGCGGCGTCGAGCAGCATGAGCAGCGAGTCGCCCTCGCAGCCGGGAAAAGTGAAATGGGCATTGCCCGGCAGGCGCGCGGCGTCGGCGGGCCCGTTGAGCAGCGCCTCGGGCACGACCTCGCGCACCCCGGCGATCAGCCGGTCGCGCAGCTCACGCAGCCGCTCGGCGCGCGCGGGCAGCTCGGCCACGGCCTCGCTCAGGGCAGCGGCCAGCCCGACCGCGGCGGCCACATCCGACGTCCCCGAGCGCAGATCGCGCTCGTGTCCCCCGCCGTGCACCAGCGGCACACACGGCACCTGCCTGCCCAGCAGCAGCACGCCGATCCCGTGCGGACCGCCCACCTTGTGCCCCGCCACGCTCAGCGCCGACAGCCCGCTGGCCCCGAAATCGACCGGAAGCTGGGTCACCGCCTGGATCGCGTCGCTGTGCATCGGAATACCGAATTCCGCGGCGACCGCGGCCAATTCGGCGATCGGCTCGACCGTGCCGACCTCGTTGTTGGCCCACATCACGCTGACCAGCGCCACCTCGTCGGCGTGCGCGGCCAGCTCGGCGCGCAGCACCTGCGGATCGAGCACCCCGTCGGCGTCCACCGGCAGCCAGCTGACCCGCGCGCCCTCGTGCTGCTCCAGCCACTCGACCGCGTCCAGCACCGCGTGGTGCTCCACCGCGCTGGTGACGATCCGGGTCCGGCGCGGATCCGCCGCCCGGCGCCCCCAGAAGATCCCCTTGACCGCCAGATTGTCGCTCTCGGTCCCCCCGGACGTGAAGATCACCTCCGAGGGCCGCGCCCCCAGATCCGCCGCGATCGACTCGCGCGCCTCCTCCAGCGACCGCCGCGCCGCCCGCCCCGACCCGTGCAACGACGAGGCGTTCCCGACCATCCCGAGCGCAGCCGTCATCGCCTCGACGGCGGCGGGCAGCATCGGAGTGGTCGCCGCATGATCGAGGTAGACCGTTGTGGGCGCTCCGCTGACCGGACCCGAATAAGCCGACTTCATGACCGACAAAGCCTATACCACCGCTGACCTGGGCATCTTCGGGGTACCCCCCTGATTTCTACGATTTTGACACTGGTCACAACACGTGTATCACCTCTCCGCATTCCCGAATCGGCGGCCGACGATCTTGCGCCACCTGCTTCGCTCAGCGTTCGGTGCCAGCACGGCGCCTCGGCGGGTCGCGATCACGGTCTCGGTCTCGCCAGGAACAGGGTCGCGATCTCCGAGTTCGGCGATCTGGCCTTCGAGCAGCGCGATCTCCCCTTCGGCCGCGGACTGCACAGCCTGAGCGGCGGCGATCAGCGCCGGTTTTGATGCACTGGTTAAAATTCTGACTATGGCATCAGCGAAGGGGACGGCGAGCTTCATCGAGCTGGCACGGCGACGGCAACTCGTGGATGCCGCGATCGCGACGATCGCGGATGTGGGGCTGGCGAAGGCGTCGAACGCCGCGATAGCGGCTCGCGCGCGGGTGAGCCCGGGACTGATCAACTATCACTTCGGGTCCCGGCAGGGTCTGATCGACCAGATGCGCGCGACGATCCAACAGCGAGTCGACGAAGCGATGCAGCCCGTCGAGGTGGACGACAGCTATGTCTCGGCGCTGGAAGGAATGCTGCGGCGGTTCGCCGCGTACTGCCTCGACAACCTACCGGCCATGCTCGTGCTGACGCAGTTCGAACGGCATGACCAGGCAGGTGGGACGGCCGAGGATGCCGAGCGGGTCAAGGGTCTGGCGGAATTGCGCTCGTTCATCGTCGAAGGACAAGACTGCGGCCAATTCCGGCCGACGGACGCCCGGCTCGCCGCTTCGGTCCTGATGAACGCGATGACGGACCTGCCACGGGAGATCCGGGACCGCGGCGAGGTCGACCGCGCCGTGTTCGAGCGCCACTGGCCATCACTGTTCGTCAACGGCATCGCCGTGACAGAGGAGGAAAACGATCATGCCGACAGGTAGGGACCGGTCGACCGGCCCGCGGGTGCGCCCCCAGCGCTCCGCCACGACAGCGGGGACGGTGTCGCCGGTCGTGGTGCTGTTCGTGCTGTCACCGCTGATCGGCGAAATCGTCGGGGCGGCATTCCGATTCAGTTATCTCGCCCAACCGCTGCGAGCCGTCGCGATCCTCTGCTTCTACGGTGCGGGCGTACTGCTGATCCGGGAAGTAGCGCGACGCCGGGGCCTCAACGGGTGGGGGCTGCTGTCGCTCGCCGTCGCCTTCGGCGTCCTCGAGGAAGGGCTCGGGTTACAGACGATCTTCAATCCGCAAGGCATGGACGGCGAAACCGTCTACGGGCGGGCGCTCGAGGTGAACTGGCTGTGGGCGGTCGTGGTCACCGGATACCACGCGGTATGGAGCATCGTCATCCCGATCGTGTTGACGCACCTGATCTTTCCCGCCCAGCGACACACCGCCTGGCTGTCGCGTTCGATGCTGACCGTCGTCGCGGCGGTGTTCGCCGTCGGGTTCGCCGTGTTCGTGTTCATTTCGCTCGTTCGGTCCGATTTCCGCCTGTCCGCCTGGCAGATCATCGGCGGGGTCGCGGCGGTGATCATCCTGGTGTGGTCGGCGGGCAGGTGCGGGCGACCGTGGGACGGCATGTCGACGAAGCGGTGCCCCACGGCCGCGACCGTCGGCTGGGTCGGATTCGGTGCGGGACTGGCGTGGCTGATGCTGTATGTGGTCGCCTTCATCGGCAGCCCGGCCCCGTTTCTGGTGTGGACGCTGGCCGCACTGCTCTTCGCCGCCGCTGTCGCCGGAATCCTGCGCCAGTGGGTGGCGCGACCGGGCTGGAGCCGACGCCATCAGCTCAATGGCTGTCTCGGCGCCGTGCTGGCGTTGTGGCTGTTCGGTCTGTTCCTCGTCGCGAATGGTGGCCGGACTGACGACGTCGTGTTCCACTTCGTCGTACTGGCCGCTACTACCGTCGGCTACCTGTGGCTTCGCGGGCGGACCCGCCCCGCGTCACCCGACGCCGATGCGCACCCCGGCGACCCGGCTGTCGCACCGTGACCACCACTCCCGCGACCGGGTGCCGAGCGGACCTCAGCGCATCCACCGGCCGGTCGAGCGGCTGACCGTCAGTGCGAAGATGACCCCGAACACGACAGTGGCGAGCACAGCCCAGAGCCTGGCCCCCGACGCACCGCCCACCGCGACCGAGACCGCGCCGAAGGTCCCGATTCCAGCGAACACCGCGACGATCCATCGGCCCACCCGTCGGCGGAACAGCATCGCGACCGAACCGCCGAACCAGATCAGGATCGGCACCTCGAGTGCCACCGCCACCACGATGCTCGCCCCCGAATCGTCACCGATGGCATCTTCGAGACTGCCGACGACCGCGGCGACCAGCAGGGCCACCACCGCGCACACACCGGCGATGACCGCCGACAGGATCGCGGCGGTCATCGCCGCGCCACCGGAGGCGGCCACGTCCCCCTGACGTCTCATCCGCCCATCTCACCACATCTCAGATCGCACCCCGCCATGTGATCCACATCACACATTGTCACGGGGATGGGGCGGGCGGCGTCTTGTGTCCGAACCCTTGCTGGACGAAGGAGACAGGACATGAGCACCGAGAATCACATCGTGGTGGTCGGTGGCGGGTACGCCGGTGTCATGGCGGCCAACCGCCTGACCCAGCGTGCGGACGTCACCGTGACCCTGATCAATCCGCGCGAGGTCTTCGTGCCGCGGTTGCGGATGCATCAACTGGTCGGCGGCACCCACGACGCGGTCGTCGACTACCGGGACATCCTGGCCGAGAATGTCCGGCTGGTGGTCGACAGTGTGACGCGGATCGATGTGGCCGAGCGCAGAGTTATGACTGCCGATGGCGATCCGATCGGCTACGACTACCTGGTCTACGCGGTGGGCAGTGGCGATGCCGAACCGCCGGTGCCTGGCGTCGCCGAATACGCCCACCCGGCCGCGACTTTCGAGGCCGCCGGGCGGTTGCGGTCGGTGCTGTGGGATACGCCGATGACGGCGCCGGTGACGGTGGTCGGGGGTGGGCCCGCCGGGGTCGAGACCGCCGCGGAGCTGGCCGAGCGGGGGCGCCGGGTGACGCTGGTGTGCGGGATCGCGCTGATCGCGTTCCTGCACCCGAAGGCGCGGCGTCGGGCGCACCGGTATCTCACGAAGCTGGGTGTGCGCGTCATCGAGGGCGCCGAGGCGGCCGTCACCGCCGTGACGGCGGATTCGGTGGAACTCGCCGACGGCCGGTCACTGCCCAGTGCCGTCACCGTGTGGGCGGCCGGTTTCAGCGTGCCCGAGCTGGCCGCGCGCAGCGGGCTGAGCACCGACGCCATCGGGCGGTTGCGCACCGACGAGACGCTGACCAGCGTCGACGACGACCGCATCGTCGCGGCGGGCGACGCGTCGGTCCCCTCGGACATCCCGTTCCGGATGAGCGCCTACACCGCCTACTGCCTCGGCGCGCACGCCGCCGACACCCTGCTGCACCGCCTCGCGGGCGACCAGCCCACCCCGGTCGACATGTCGTTCCCCGCCATGTGCCTGAGCTTCGGCCGTCACGCGGGCATCTACCAGCTCGGTCGCAGGAACGAGACCGGCATCCGGCTGTTCTTCGCCGGAGCGGTGGGCCGCAAGCTCAAGGAATTCGCCTGCGAGGCCGGGATCAAGCACCTGGCCAAGGAGGCGACCGCACCGGGCTCGCACCGGTGGTTCCCCGACGGCAAGTACCGGCCCACGCTGCTGGCCCAGCGCGAGCACGCGGTACCGATCGCGTGAGCGGTCGCGGGCGGTCGACCGAGGCCGGGCTTCGGTCGCCGCCAGCCCCAGCATTCGGGGGCATTCCGGGCGGGCGGATCGGCCATATGCTGCCGGAATGATGAGCACCACCCGCGCCGCGCGCACCGTCACCGCCGCCCTCGCCCTCACCGCCGCACTGGTCGCGGCCGCCGGTCCCGCCGCCGCCGAGTCGCCGTCGAGCGGCTCCGCGGGCACCGGTTCCGCCGAGCTGGCCCAGTCGCTGTTCACCGCGATCGGTTGCTACGTCGGCGCCAATACCTGCGGACCGATCGTCATTCCGGCGCAGTAGGCGGACGGGGCGACGGCGCGGTAACGGGGCCGGGCCGTCGGCTCGGTGCGCCCGCACCGTGATGTCGGTGTCGCGCGGGGTCAGCGCGTACACCGCGGCGGCACCGAGCACTCCCCCGGCGATCCCGGTGGTCTGGAGGGATTCGGTGAACGCGACCGCCGCGTCCACGATCTCGCGGCGTCAGCGGATCTCCCCCGGCCCGCACGACGAATCGTTCGCCGACGACGTGGCCGACATCGCCCTCCGCGGTCTCCGGCCCCGCTGGGACCGGGCTCAGCAGGTCGCCGAATCGGTGACGGTGCCGGTGGCGCGGTTCCAGGTGACGCAGCCGCCGGTGAAGTCGCTGCGTTTGCCGCCGGGGATGTCGTATTCGTCGGTCACCGGGTAGCCGAGGTAGGAGCGTTCCCAGCCGAGGGCGGCCCAGCGGTCGCGGATGCGGCCGTTGACGCCGTGCGGGCCGGTGCCGGGGCTCCAGTAGATCGAGGCGCCCTGCTGGTCGTCGCCGGTGAAGTGGGTGTACCAGCCGTTCTCCAGGCTCATGGTGTTGGTGGTGGGCCAGCCGTAGCGGCCGGTCTCCCAGCCGGAGTCGGCCCACTTGCGGTGGATGCCGTAGCCGTTCTGGCCGTAGTCGTGGACCCAGTGGGCCTGTTCGCCGGGGCGCCAGTAGATCGAGGACTCGGGGGTGGTGCCGCCGCGGCTGAAGTGGTTGTACTTGCCGCCGTATTCGGCGGTGGGGCACTCGTCGGTGATGGGGACGCCGGTCGCGCGGTGTCCGCCCGCGTTCCACATCGTCTCCTTGATCAGGCCGTGCACCTCGTGCACGCCGGTGTCGGCGCGCGAGTACAGGATGCCGGGCCATCCGGGCGGGCCCGCGTAGTCACGCAGGAACACCCCGCCCTCCTCGCTCTCACGCTCGGGGCCGGTGGGGGCGCCGAGCAGATCGCGCAGGGCCGGGTCGCTGTGGTAGCGGTCGTCGATCGCCGAGCCCGCGGCGAGGGTCTGCGGCGCGCTCGTCACCCCGCAGAGGGGCCAGCCGGATTGGGCCGCGGCCGGTCCGGCCGCGAGTGGGACCAGTCCGGCGGCCGCGATCGAGACGGCGGCGGCGCCGATCCCGATCCGCCTAGCGGAGTGCCGAAAGAGGTTGTGCTGCATGGTGTCCTCTCCAGGAGTCGAATGCTGTTCATGCCAGTTCGCCGGGGCGCCGGGCGCGGTTACCGGGCCTGCGGAATCGTTACGTACGCTAAGCACCGTTATCGCCTCGCAACGCGAGCCCGTCTGCCCGGCCCGGGCCGGAGCACCCCTGGTGACGGACGGATGTGAATTTCGTCGCCACCGCCGGATCAGCCCGGCGACGGGCGGGCATGAAATGATTCCGTGATCTGAAGCGGAACGCGATAGTGGGAGTGACAGCAGTGAAGTTGATCGGTGTGATCGGTGGCGGCACCATGGGTGCCGGAATCGCGGAGGTCTGCGCCAAGGCGGGCAGCGAAGTGCTGGTGCTCGAGACCAAGCCGGAGTTCGCCGAGGCCGCCGAGCAGCGCATCGCCACCTCGATCGGCCGGGGTGTGACCAAGGGCAAGATCACCCAGGAGGAGGCCGACGCCGTGCTCGCGCGCGTGCGGGTCACCCTCGACATCGCCGAGTTCGCCGATCGCGACCTGGTGATCGAGGCCGCCCCGGAGATCGAGTCGGTGAAGTACGAGATCTTCGGCAAGCTCGACAAGATCGTCAAGCCCGAGGGCATCCTGGCCACCAACACCTCCTCGATCCCGGTGATCAAGGTCGCGGGCGCCACCGAGCGTCCCGAGCGCGTGGTGGGCGTGCACTTCTTCAACCCGGTGCCGGTGATGCCGCTGGTGGAGATCATCTCCACCCTGGTCACCGCGCCGGAGGCGGCCGCGGCCGTCACCGACTACGCCAAGAACACCCTGGGCAAGCTGACCGTGCAGGCCGGTGACCGCTCCGGCTTCATCGTCAACGCGCTGCTCATCCCCTACCTCTGCTCGGCCATCCGGATGCTCGAGTCCGGCTACGCCACCGCCGAGGACATCGACGCGGCCATGAAGGGCGGCTGCGGCTACCCGATGGGCCCGCTGACCCTGCTCGACACCGTCGGCCTGGACATCGCGCTGGCCGCCGCGGAGTCGCTCTACGCCGAGTTCGCCGAGCCGCACCTGGCCCCGCCCGCGCTGCTGCGCCGGATGGTCGACGCGGGTCGGCTGGGCCGCAAGTCCGGTCGCGGGTTCTACGACTACGCGAAGTGATCGGTTCCCGCGGGAGCCGGTCCGGCTCCCGCGGGCGTCGAACGAACCGTATCGTCTCGCTTCGGTGGTAACCTACGCTGATGACGAACGATCGCCCTCCGGCCGCCTCCCGGCGCAGTGAACGCTCGCGCCAGGCCATTCTCGCCGCCACCCGCGAGCTGGTCTCCGAGGTCGGCTACGGCAAGGTGTCCATCGAGGCCATCGCGGCCAGGGCCGGGGTGGGCAAGCAGACCATCTACCGGTGGTGGCCGTCCAAGGGCGCGGTGATCTTCGACGCCTTCCTCGCGCTGAGCGAGTCCGCCGACGGCCAGGAAATGCGGCTGCCCGACACCGGCGACCTGGCCGCCGACCTGAAACTCGTGCTGCGCGCGACCGTCGCCGAGTTCGCCGACCCGGACTTCGAGCGCCCGATCCGCGCGCTCAACACCGAGATCATCACCGATCCCGAGCTCGCCGCCCAGTACCGCGAGAAGCTGGCGGGCCCGGTCGACGAACTCAAGAAGCAGCGCCTGCGCAGCGCCCAGCGGGCGGGCCAGCTCGATCCCGGCGCCGATCTCGACCTGGTGCTGGAGATGCTCTACGCACCGCTGTTCCAGCGCTGGCTGCTGCGCACGGGCCCGCTCACCGACGACTACGCCGACGCGCTGGTCGAGCGCACGCTGCGCGCCTTCTGTCCCTGACCGGCCCGCTCACGCCGGTTGCAGATGACCTCCCGGCGCCGGGAAGAAGCCGGTCTCGATGTAGTGCTCGAAATAGCGGCTGATGACGGCGGCGTCGACCGGCGGGAAATCGATCGGCAGCCCACGGAACACCTCCGCGGGCGCGCCCGCCTCGACCGAGGTGAGGACCGTGGCCGGGGTCGCCTTGGCCAGCACGGCCGCGTAGTTGCCGCTCAGGGCCGAGGCCCTGGCCAGGATGGGGTCGGCGTCGGGTTGTTCGGCGGCGGTGGTCAGGGTGCGACCGAATTCGAGCGGGTCGATGAACTCGAAGCGGTAGTCGCGGCGGCGGATCTCTTCGTAGACCAGGTGCAGCGGGACCTGGGAGCCAGCGGCGCGGTAGATATTGCCGAGGGCGGCGGGGTCCAGCGAGCGGCCGACGATGCCCGCGGCGACGTGGTCGACCGGGGCCATCTCGACGCCGATCGCGCGCACGTCGACGGCCACGCCGAGCACGAGCATGGCGCGCAGCATCGTCCACCAGGCGTCCTCGGCGGGCGCGGCGCCGCTGACCGAATCGCCGGTGATCAGGCCGGGCCGGTAGACGGCGATCGGGACACCCCGCTCGATCGCGATGTGCACGAGCTGTTCGGCCACCCACTTGGTCATCGCGTAGCCGGGCAGGCCGCCGGGAATGCCGCTGTCCTGCGGGATTCCGGCCAGCACCGACAGCGTCGAGACATAGTGGATCGGGGTGAGCCGCGCGGTGGTGGCCAGCCGCAGCACCTCGGTGGTGCCACCGACATTGGCCGCGCGCATCCGCCCATACGGTTCGAGATGGTTGACCAGCGCGCCGTTGTGATAGATCACGTCGATCCGCTCGGCCAGCTCGGCGAAGCGGTCCGGCTCGATCCCCAGCCCCGGCCGGGCCAGATCGCCGGGCACGCCGACGAGCCGGTGCCGAGCTCCGGACAGGTCGATGCCGTAGGTCGCGGCGGTGGTGACGACGCGGTCCACGGCGGTGGCGTCGTCGGCGGCGCGGACCAGGCAGTGGAGGGTGGCGCCGGTGCGGTCGAGCAGCTCGCGTAGCAGGAAGCTGCCCAGGAAGCCGGTGGCGCCGGTGAGCAGGATGTGTCGCGGCGCACCGGGACGCGCGGGGGCGCAGCCGGTGGGGTCGATCGCGGGGTCGAGGACGATGTCGGCGGCCGGGTCCGGTCCGGTGGCCGAGGCCGCGGACTCGTCGCGCACCGCCAGGGCCAGGTCGCTGACCAGCGGATAGCTGAACAGCAGGCGTAGCGGCACCTCGACGGCCAGCCGCCCGGTCAGCGCCGCGCGCACCCGGATGGCCGAGAGCGAGGTGCCGCCCAGGACGAAGAAGTCGTCGTCGCGGCCGACCCGGTCGAGTTCGAGGACATCGGCGAAGACCTCGGCGACGGCCCGTTCGTCGTCGGTGGCCGGGGCGGTGTAGGCGCGGACTTCCTGGGCGGGGGTGGGCAGCGCCTTGCGGTCGAGCTTGCCGGTGGCGCCGAGCGGGAACTCGCCGAGCACCAGCAGCCGGTGCGGAATCATGTAGGGCGGCAGCAGGTTCCGCACCGCGGCCAGCACCTCGGCGACGTCGACGACCGCGTGCGCGACCGGGACGACATACCCGACGAGCTGCTCGTGGCGCACCGCGACGGCCGCCCCGGCCACGGCCGGATGGGTGCGCAGCGCGGCCTCGATCTCGCCGGGCTCGATCCGCAGGCCGTGCAGTTTGAGCTGGACGTCGGTGCGGCCCAGGTAGGTCAGGTCGCCGGACGGGAGCCTGCGCACCAGGTCACCGGTGCGGTACATGCGTTCGCCGACCGGGCCGTAGGGATCGGCGACGAAACGTTCCATGGTCTTGTCCGGGCTGCCCAGATAGCCGCGGGCCAACTGGGCACCGGCCAGATACAGCTCACCGGGGGTGCCCAGCGGCACCGGCCGCAGCCGCGCGTCGAGGACGTAGGCGCGGGAGTTCCAGTGCGGGTGGCCGATCGGGACGACGCCCTCACCCACCTCGGTCACGTCGGCGCCGGTGATCGACACGGTGGCCTCGGTGGGGCCGTACAGGTTGTGCAGCCTGCCGGTGGTGGCGGCGGTGAACCGGTCGATCGTCGCGGTGGGCAGCGCCTCACCACCCACCCAGACCGCGCGCAGCGAGCCCAGCGCGCCCGCCGGGGCCGCGGCCAGCAGCATCTGGAGGACGGAGGGCACGATGGTGGTCCCGGTAACCCGGTGCCGGGCAACGATGTCCGCGAGATAGGCCGGGTCGGTGAGCCCGTGCGCGGCGGCAACGATCATGTGCGCGCCCGCGCGCAACGGCGCCGCGAAACCGATCATCGAGGCGTCGAAGGTGAACGGAATCGACTGCAGCACCACATCATCCGGGCCGACGCCGTACTCGCCCACCATGAACGCCGCCTGGTTGACGATCGCCGCGTGCGGCACGCCGACACCCTTGGGCTTGCCGGTCGAGCCGGAGGTGAAGATCACGTACGCCAGATCCAGGGTGCGCAGCGGCCGCAGCCGGTCGGCGTCGGTCAGCCACCGGGCCGGGAAGGCCGACAGCGCACCGGAATTCACCACCAGATCCACCGCGATGAGCGGCGTGCCGGTGACCTCGACGGCGTCGGTGGAGGTGGTCAGCACGCAGACCGGGCCCGCGACGGCCAGGATGTCGGCACGGCGCTCGGCCGGGGCGTCGGGGTCGATCGGCACGTAGGCGCCGCCCGCGGCGAACACCGCGTACATGGCCACCACCAGCTCCACCGATGGGCGGATCGCCACGCCGACGGTGCCGCCGGGGCCGACGCCGGTGGCCACCAGCAGCCGGGCCAGCCGGTTGACCCGGTCGGCCAGCGCCTCGTAGCTCAGGGTCAGATCGCCGAAGGTCACCGCGGGCGCGTCGGGGTGACGCAGGGCCCGCACCCGGAATTCGTCGAGCAGGGTGGCGTCCGGGATCAGCCGCACCTCCCCCGCGGGCTCGGCGCGCTCGGCCTCGACCAGCAGCGGCAGGTCACCGACGGGACGCCCGGGGGCCGCGACCGCCGCCGCGAGCAGCCCGGCCAGGCGCAGGCCGAGGGTGGCCATGGTCGACTCGTCGAACAGGTCGGTGGCATAGCGCCAGGAGCAGCGCAGCCCGGCGCCGTCCGCCTGTGGGACGACAGTGAGCTGCAGGTCGGTCGGGGCCACCTCGTCGCCGAGGTCGACCGCGGCGACGACCAGGTCGGGCAGTTCCAGCCGGGCGCCCGCGAAGTTCTGGAACGACAGCGCCACCTGGTACAGCGGGTGGTGGGCCTGCGAGCGCGGCGGATCCAGTTCGGCGACAAGCTGTTCGAAGGGCACGTCGGCGTGGGCGAAGGCGGCCAGGTCGGTCTCGCGGACCCGGTCCAGCAGGGCGGTGAAGGATTCGGCGGTGTCGACCCTGGTGCGCAGCACGACGGTGTTGACGAACATGCCGACCAGATCGTCGAGTTCGGGTTCGCCGCGCCCGGCGACCGGGGCGCCCACGGTGACGTCGTCGGTGCCCGCGACGCGGGCCAGCAGCACCGCCAGCGCGGCCCGCACCACCATGAACAGCGACGCGTTGTGTTCGCGCGCCAGGGTTTCCAGCCCGCGGTGCAGCTCGCCGTCGAGCACGAAGTGGTGCGCGGCGCCGCGGCTGCCCGCGACCGGCGGGCGGGGCCGGTCGGTGGGGAGTTCCAGCAGGGTGGGGGCACCGGCGAGTTCGGTGCGCCAGAAGTCCAACTGCCGGGCCAGCAGGGAGGCGGGATCGTCTGCGGCACCGAGGATCTCGCGCTGCCAGAGGGTGTAGTCGGCGTACTGGACCGGCAGCGGCTGCCACCGCGGGGCGCCGCCCCGGGCGCGGGCGCTGTAGGCGGTCACCAGGTCGCGGGTGAGCGGGCCGAGGGAGAAGCCGTCGGTGGCGATGTGGTGCACGACCACCGCGAGCACGTGTTCGGTGGTGCCGAGCTGGAACAGGGCCGCGCGCACCGGAACTCGCGCGCACAGGTCGAAGCCGCCGGTGGTCAGCCGGGCCAGTTCGGCGCGCAGGTCGGTCGGGTGGATCGGCCTGGACGTCAGGTCGAGCCCGGCCTCGGCCGTGGGCAGCACCCGCTGGTGGCCCGCGCCGTCGATCTCGGGGTACACCGTGCGCAGGACCTCGTGCCGGTCGAGCACGTCGTCGAGGGCGGCGGTGAGCGCGGCGGTGTCCAGCGGGCCGGACAGGCGCAGGGCGACCGGGATGTTGTAGGCGCTGGAACCGGGGTCCAGGCGGGCCAGGAACCACATGCGCTGCTGGGCCAGCGAGAGCGGCACCAGGGGGCCGCGCTCGCGGCGGGTCAGCGGGAGGCGGGCCGAGGCGGTGCCGGTCAGCTTATCGAGGGCGGCGGCCAGCTGGGCGACGGTGCCGTGTTCGAAGACGGTGCGGGCGGGCACCCGCAGGCCGGTGGCGGCGCCGAGGCGGCCCGCGAGCTGGGTGGCGAGCAGGGAATTGCCGCCCAGGGCGAAGAAATCGTCCTCGCGGCCGACCTCCCCCGCACCGAGCAGCTCGGTGAAGGTCGCGGCCACGGTGGTCTCGGTGGGGGTGCTCGGGGCGGTGAAGGCGCGGGCGGTGAGTTCGGGTGCGGGCAGGGCGCGGTGGTCGAGCTTGCCGACGGGGGTCAGCGGCAGCCGGTCGATGACGACGATCGCGGCGGGCACGGCGTGCTGGGGCAGCCGCTGCCCGGCGCGGCGGGTCAGCGCGGCGGTGTCGATGGTGGCGCCGGGCTCGGGGACGACATAGGCGACGAGGGCGTCGGCGCCGCTGGGCAGGGTGCGCACCAGGGTGGTCGCCGAGCGGACGGCCGCGTCGGCGGCGAGGACCGCGTCGATCTCGCCGAGTTCGATGCGGAAGCCGCGCAGCTTGACCTGCGCGTCGGTGCGGCCGAGGAAGGCCAGCTGGGTCGAGCCGTCGGCGGTGCGTTCCCATTTCACCAGGTCACCGGTGCGGTACAGGCGTCCGCCGGTGACCGGGTCGGCCACGAAGCGCGCGGCGGTGAGCCCGGCGCGGGCGTGATAGCCGCGGGCCAGGCCGGGGCCGGACAGATACAGCTCGCCGGGCACCCGGTCGGGGACGGGGCGCAGCCGGGCATCGAGGATCAGCGCGGTCATGCCGGGGATGGGGGCGCCGATGGTGATCAGGTCGCCGGGCGTGAGCGGGTCGCTGATCGAGGCCGCGACGGTGGTCTCGGTGGGGCCGTAGAGGTTGAAGAACTCGCGACCGGCCGACCAGCGGGCGATCAGGTCCGGCGGGCAGGCCTCGCCGCCGACCACGATGGCCGCCAGATCCGGCAGCGCCGACCCGTCGACCCCGGCCAGCGCGGCGGGGGTGATGAAGGCGTGGCTCACCCGCTCGGCGCGCAGCAGCTCGGCCAGTTCGTCGCCGCCGTAGATCTCCGGCGGGACGATCACCATGGTCGAGCTCGCGCCGATGGCCAGCAGCAGTTCCAGAATGCTCGCGTCGAAGCTGGGCGAGGCGAAGTGCAGGGTGCGCGCGGCGCCGGTGATGCCGAAGCGGCGGATCTGCTCGGCGCACAGCCCGGCCAGGCCGGTGTGGGTGACCGCGACGCCCTTGGGCACGCCGGTGGATCCGGAGGTGTAGATGACGTAGGCGATGTCGTCGGGGTAGAGCCTGCGGGTGCGGTCGGCGGCGAGCACCGGGGCGTCCGAGGTGGCGGCCAGCTCGGCGGCGTACTCGGCGGAATCCAGGGCGAGCCAGCGCAATCCGGCATCCAGGCGGGCGGCGTCGGCGGCGGTGGCCACGCCGAAACCCGCGCCGGAATCGGTGAGCATGTGCGCCACCCGTTCGGCCGGGTAGCGCGGGTCGACGGGGACGAAGGCGGCACCGGTCTTGGCCACCGCCCACACCGCGACGACGGCCTCGATCGAGCGGGTCAGCGCGAGCACCACCCGGTCACCGGGGCCAACTCCGCGCCCGATCAGCACGCGGGCCAGCTGCGAGGACCGCTGGTCGAGTTCGGTGTAGGTGAGCCCGTGACCCGCGAAGCGCAGCGCGGTCGCGTCGGGGGCGCGTTCGACGGCGGCCAGCAGCAGCCTGGGCAGGGTGGACACCGGCGTGCGGCGGCCGCGGCGTGCGGCGGGACGGCGTACGCCAGAAGCTTGCTCGGTCACCGGTTATCGATTCCCTTCACCTCGGATCACCCTGCCCGTCGTCCGGTCGGACTCTCGGCTACACGGGGGTATCGGCGAAAACCTGCGGGACGGTACGGCAAATATGTCATCAATCACCGTCCAGCGGCAATCCGAATGTTTCGGAGTATCGATGAGTGGGTATAGCCGACTGCCCGGTTTGTTATCCGGGCCATACGCAGGACATTCACGCGCACGGCTCCCCTCGGCCGGACACCGCCTTTTCACATTCGGGACCGACCACGCCGAGCGGCGCCGACCAGCGCATCCTCAGGGAAAGATGCCCATCGACGCCACATCCCGGAGGCCGCGACCGCGACCCCCGGGATGTACAAAACGAACATAACTGATTACCAGCGAGTAGCCATCACGGTTCGGCGAACCGGTGCCCGCTCCCCCACCGACGGATCCTGTACCCGGGTGGTGCTGGACGCGATCCACTCGGTGTCGGCCAGGCCGTGGCGCGAGGTGTCGGCGCCGCGCACGGCGGCCGTGCAGCGCCGGGCCAGTTCCCGGCGGTCGGTGCCGGGGTGCTCCTGAGGTTCCAGGACGATCTCCACGGTCATGCCCCTACTACGCAGCACGCGCTTGGCGGAATCGCCGAAGGTGTCGGTGCCGACGAAAGCCGGGACGGTGCAGGGCATTCCGTCGCGGTCGAGGTAGCGCACCCGTACCGGCTGCACCGGGGTGCCGGTGTCGACGGCGGCCTGGAACAGCGCCGGGCGCAGCGAACCGTAGGCGCGGCCGCACCAGGTGGTGCCCTCAGGGAATACCGCGACCCGCTGGCCGGTGCCCAGCCGCCGGGCCACCTGCTCGACCACGCCCGGCAGTTCCCGCAGCCGGGCGCGCTCGATCGGGATCACCCGGGTGAGCCGGGCCAGCCCGCCCAGCACCGGCCAGTCGACCATGTCGGCCCTGGCGACGAAGCCGACCGGCTGCACGGCGGCCAGCGCGACCACATCGGCCCAGCCGATGTGCCCGGCCACCACCAGCACACCGGTGTCCGGGGCGGCGAAGCCGTCACCGCCGCCGGGACGGTTGTCGACGATCCGCAGCCGCAGGCCGAGGCAGCGCAGCGCGACCCGCGCGTAGCGGCGCTGCATCCGCTCCCGCCGGGCCCTCGGCGTGGCCACGGTGAGCACGGGGAAGCTCAGGACCAGCCCGACCACACCGGCCAGCCGGGCCAGCGTGTGGGCGGTGCCGACCTGATCGGTCGGCGTGATGCAGGCGGGCCCGCAGGGGCTCGACGGCATCCACGAATGCGAGGCGATGGCGGGCGGCGCGTCGAACACCATGGCGGTTACTTCCCGTCGAAATTGGCGGCCGCGCTCTGCAACCGCTCCAGGTACCGGGTGTTGATGGTTTCCATGCCGAGCAGGGCGACGAAGTCGGCGACCGCGAAATCGGGGTCGTGCGCCGGTTCGCCGCAGATCTCGGCACCCAGGCGCAGATAGCCGCGTAACAGCGGCGGCAGCTTGGGGCGGCTCGGCGGGGTGAGGTCGTCGAGGGCGACACCGTCGACGACGACCGGACGGTACGGGTGCACCCGGCGCTCCGGATCGCAGGCGTGGCGGCCGAGCAGCAGGTCGCGCACGCCGCGCACATTGACCCCGGCCGGGTCCTGCGGGGTGTCCCGCATGGGCACCGAGACGCAGCCCATCACCCAGTCGTAGCCGGTGAGCTGGATGTAATGCAGGATGCCCGCCCACATGAGGGTGAGCACCGAGCCGTTGCGGTGGTCGGGCACCACGCAGGCCCGGCCCATCTCGACGATCCGGTGACCGGTCGGGTCGAGCTGGGTGAGGTCGAATTCGGTGGCGGTGTAGTACCCGCCCGCGGCGGCGACCTTGTCCGGCGGGAGCATGCGGTAGCAGCCGACGAACTGCTGGGTGAACTCGTCACGCACCAGCAGGTGGTCGCAGTGTTCGTCGAAACGGTCCGCGTCGCGGCCGGTGCCGTCGTCGGGGATGACGAAGCCCGGTTCGTTGGCGAACACCTGATAGCGCAGACGCTGCGCGGCCTCGCGGTGTTCGGCGTCCGAGGCCACCACCAGCGAGTACTGAGACTTCTCCACCCCTGTGCCCGTCGGACGAGCGGGCGCCGACAGTACTGACGTAATAGTCATACCGCTGATGAAGCCAGCCCGAATCGGCATCGGGCTGACCGCGAAGTGTCGCCGCGATGCCGACTCGGTGAACGAGACCTCGGTCATACCGGCCGTTCACCGAACGGTCTCGAAACGTTCGCCGACCTGCGGGATTGCCGTCGAACACGACGACCCGCCGCGGGGTGCGGCGGGTCGTCGGTGGGGTGCGTCAGACGGTGGCGGGCTCGCGGGCGGGCGAGTCGTCCTCGGTGCGCGCCGGGGCCTGCTCGGCCTCGGCCTTCGGGGTGTCTTCCGGGGCCTGGATCGCGGCCGGAGCCGGGGTGGTGTCGGCGAAGCCCGGGCGGGCGGTGCCGATGAAGGCGACCAGCCACGAGGCCACCGCCGCGAACCGGTTGCGGAAGCCCACCAGGTACAGCAGGTGCACGGCCAGCCACATGGTCCAGGCGATGGTGCCGCGGAAGGTGATCTTCTCGTTGAGCTTCACCACCGCGCTGAAGCGGCTGATCACGGCCATGCTGCCCTTGTCCCAGTAGACGAACGGCGTGCCCGCGGGCTTCTTGCGGCGGATGATGTCGGCGGCGTGGCGGCCCTCCTGCATGGCCACCGGCGACTGGCCGGGGTAGCCGTTGAGCGAGGTCATGTCGCCGATGGCGTAGATGTCGGCGTGGCCGCCGACGGTCAGGTCGGGGTTGATCAGCAGGCGGCCCGCGCGGTCGGTCTCGGCGCCGGTGGCCTCGGCCAGCAGCTTCGCGAATCCGCCGACCTGCACGCCCGCCGACCACACCACGGTCTCGGCGGCGATGCGGCGCTCGATGCCCTCCTTGTCGCGGACGGTCACCTTGCCTTCCTCGATATCGGTGACGAAGGTGCCCAGCAGCACCTCGACGCCGCTGTCGGTCAGCGAGCGCTTGGCGTACTCCGACAGGCCGCCACCGAAGGGCGGCAGCACCTCGCCCGCGCCCTCGACCAGGGTCACCGAGACCGGCTGGTGGAAGTGCCGCTTGGCGAGTTCCTTGATCTGGCCCGCGACCTCGACACCGGTCGCACCGGCACCGACGACCACGAAGCTGAGCAGCTTGCGCCGGGTCACCTCGTCGACGTGCTCGGCTTCGGCGAAGACGCGGGCGATCTGGGCGCGCAGGCGCTGGGCGTCGTCGATGGTCTTGAGCGAATAGGTCTTCTCGGCGAAGTCGTCGCGGCCGAAGTAGCTCTGGCTGGCGCCGGTGGCGGCGATGAGCGAGCTGTAGCCGATCTGGCGGGTGCCCTCGGCGGTCTCATAGGTGAGCACGGCGGCGTCGGCGTCGATCGCGGTGACCTTGCCCAGGCGCACGTCGGCGGTGGGCACGCGGCGCAGTACGTTCTTGATCGGCGGGGCGATCTCGTCGGCGGTGAGGACGCCGGTGGCCACCTGGTACAGCAGCGGCTGGAACAGGTGCTCGGGCGTGCTCGAGATCAGGACGTAGTTGATTCGTGACTTGGCCAGCTGCTTCGCCGCGGCCAGCCCGCCGAAGCCCGAGCCGACGATGACGACATCTGTGTGTTCCATGATCACAACGCTCCAAGATCGGTAATGAGTCCTTTCCTATGAGTAAACGCGATGCGGAATGAAGATGTTTCCACTGCCTGGGCGCATACTGGAGATCACTCTTATCTGCATAACTAATGAATGGGAGCTACCTGGTGGAACTGCGTCAACTGGCCTACTTCGTCGCGGTGTGTGAGGAGCTCAGTTTCAGCCGCGCTGCCAACCGCTGCTTCATCTCCCAGTCCGCGATCAGCCATCAGATCGCGAGACTGGAACGTGATCTGGGCGCCCAGCTGTTCGAGCGCACGACCCGCGCGGTGGTGCCCACCGACGCCACCCTGCGGCTGCTGCCGCTGGCCAAACAGATGCTGAGCCTGGAGTCGGCCATCCGGGCCGCCGTGCGCACCACCGGGCCGCGGGTGCGGCTGGCCGCGAACATGTCCTTCGCCGCGCCCTCGCTCTCGGCCATCGCCGCCGCCCGCGCCGCGCACCCCGACGCCGAGATCGAGTACGTGATCAAGCCGTTCCGGCAGCGGATCAACGCCGTCGCCGACGGGGACTGCGATCTGGCGCTGATCCGCGGCAGCGTGGACCAGCCCGGGCTGGCGGTGGAGCAGCTGTGGGTGGAGGACCTGGTGATCGCCATCTCCAGCAGCCATCCGCTGGCCGAACGCGGCGCCGTCACCCTCGCCGACCTGGCCCCCTACCCACTGCTGCTGCCCCCCGAACAGGAACAGGTGCTGCTGCACACCCTGATCCGCTCGGCCTTCGCCGACCTCCCCACCGGCCCCACCTACGGCCCGCCGATCCCGCCCGACCACACCGCCACCATGGAGCTGCTCAACCGCCCCGAATCCTGGACGATCCTCTACGAGGGCCCCACCAAGGGCCTGCTCACCCTGGACCTCACCGACCACCGCCTACGTATCCCGGTCTCGGCGGTGCTGCGCGAGGAGGCCCGGCAGAACACCATCGTCAACACGCTGCTCGACGCGTTGCGGAGAAGATGACACCGGGCGCACCCCGCGCGTTCAGCAGCGGCGTGGGTTGTGCGGACCTATTCCGCGCCGATGGGAGTGCTGCCCGCGCGGTCACCAGCGCTGGGTACGCAGGGCTTTGCGGTAGCTGATCCAGCGGCCGGTGGTCGTGGAGGCCGCGCAGGCGACCAGGCTCGCCGCGAGGACGAACACCGCCGCGCTGATCGCGGTGCCGACATACTCCGACTGCACCGTCAGCACGATCACCATGATCAACGCGAACACAGCCACGATGACCGCCGTGAAGATCGTCAGGACACGGCCGGTGGTCCGCGCCAGCAGCAACAGCAGACCGCCACTGCCGGTGAAGGCGACGATCGCGATGAGCACGGCGATGGCGATGAACGAGCCGGTGGGGTCGTCGCCTCGGTCGATCTCCTTCAGCGTCTCGGTGATGCCGTAGATCAGGAATGCGAAGATGCCCAGACTGATCAGCAAGGTGACCGAACCGGCGAAGATCGCCCCGGCCTTGCTCGGCTCCGGACCGAGACTCGCCTGCTGCCAAGGGTTTCCGTGTGCCCACGGCCTCTGCACATCACCGACCGGAACACCGTATTCCGGCTGCGGCCACATCGGCTGCTGCCGACCCTGGCCGTGCGCGCCATACGGTCGCGCCGTGCCACTCTGCTGCGCGTGCTCGCCGGAACCCTGGTGCTGCGGCGACCGCCCTTCGGCTGCCTGCTGCGCATGCTCACCGGAGCCGTGAGGCTGGCCGCCGGTTCCCGGCTGCCCGCTGGAGCCATGCGGTGTGGCCCCGGCCCACGGTTGTCCACCCGCGCCGTGCTGCTGCGCGCCCCCGGCCCACGACTGCCCCGGCACGGCGTGCTCACCGGAACCGTGCGCCCGCGCCGGACCGCTCCACGGCTGGAACATCGGCGGTGCGGCGATGTGCTTGCCTTCCAGCGCATCCCGGACGGCGTCGGTGAATTCGGTGGCGCTGCCGAAACGTTCGTCGCGGCGTTTGGCCATCGCGCGGGCGATCACCCCGTCGAGCGCGGGCGGCAGGTCGGTTCGGCTGGCGCTGAGGCGGGGAACCGGTTGGGAGAGGTGGCCCATGACCGCCTGGCCGGGGTTGGTCGAGGCGTACGGCGGGTGCCCGGCGTAGAGGGCGAACAGCGTGCAGGCCAGGGAGTACTGGTCGCTGCGGTGGTCGACGACCTCGCCGGAGAGCTGTTCGGGTGAGGCGTAGGCGATGGTGGCGGTGAAGGTGCCGGTGGCGGTGAGCTGGGTGGCGGCGGTGGTCACCCGGGCGATGCCGAAATCGGTGAGGACGGCGCGCTGCTGGAGGCCGTGGTCGGGCTCGGCGATCAGGATATTGCCCGGTTTGACGTCGCGGTGCAGGATGCCGTGCTGGTTGGCGTAGTCGAGGGCCGCGCCGGTCTCCCCGATCAGCCGCGCGGTGACACCCGGTTCGTGCGCCCGCGAATCCCAGGTGGCGGCGTCGGTGCCGCGGATGAACTGCATGGCGATCCACAGGTAGCCGTCGTCGCTGCCCCGATCGAACACCCCGACGATGCCCGGATGATCCAGTTGCGCGACGACATCGGCTTCCTGCTCGAAGCGCCGCTGGAGTTCCCGGTCGCCGGAGAACTCGCGATTGAGCAGTTTCAGCGCCACACTGCGCGGCAGGCGGGGATGCTGGGCGAGGTACACCGTGCCCATACCGCCTTGACCGAGCACGCGTTCCAGGCGGTATCCGGCGAAGCTCGCCCCCACATCCAGCACCATCAGTCCCTTCCGTCCCCCGGTTCGCCGCCCGACGTTACCCGCCGTGCCACGCTCAGACGAACCTGTCGATGAGCTCGAACCCGTCGGCCCTGACCCGGTGCCGCTGCCCGGACCCGCCCACCACCCGGCACGAACTCTCGACGAGCAGTTCGTCGGTGACATCGGGATCGAACCGGATCGAGAATCCGCCGTACATGCCCGGAATCGGGCACCACAGCACGGCATCCGGGTATTCGAGCAGCGGGCCCACCGGCGGGGTACGGAACCGGCTCTTGGCGCACAGGTCGAACGCGCGGCCGAAAATGACGGCCCGCACCTGACATTCGAGTTGGGCCAGGGTGCTCGCGGACACCTCGCGCAGCAGTTCCGGCTCGAGCAGGACCGCGAGGTGGTCGTGGCCGCGCGCGGCAGCGATGTCGGCGGCGGTTTCCCCGTCGGTGGTGCGCAGGGTCCGCCAGGCACCGAAAGCCAACAGCCGCTTGACGATCGGCTCCGGCGCCCCCTGATACGCCGCCTGGTGCAGCGGAGCGAAACGCGACCAGCCGCCCAGCCGCGGCAGATTCACGCGGCCCCCGCTCGCGATCAGTTCGAAGACGACATCCCATTTCCCGGCCCGCGCCGCGTCGGCGAGCCGGTCCCGGCGTTCGCCTTCCTCCTCGCGCAGCATCGAGCGCCGCCCGGTTCCCTCCCATGTCAACTGCATGTCCGCAGCCTAGTCAGCGCGCCGGGCCCGTTCAGGCGAAGGGCAGGTCGGCGAGGGCGTAGGCGACGGCGGTGTGCAAGGCCAGCATGGCGGGATCGTCGTCCTCGACCGCCCAGGTCATCTCCTCGACGACCCGGATCAGCGCCCAGCCCCGCGCCCGGGCGGGATCGACGGCCAGGGCCGTGGCGGTGGCGTCCACGACCGCGTCCGCGTGCGCACGGGTCGGGCAGGACTGCACCTGGATCATCAGCAGGAACCCGGCGTCGAAGGCGGCCTCGCCGAGGCAGGGCTTGGGATCGATGAGCAGCCACGGTTCCCGTTCGGCGGCAACGATATTGCCGAGATGGGTGTCGCGATTGACGATGAGCGGGGGCCCGTCGAAGGTGGCCAGTTCGGTGCACCAGTGCTCCACTCGCGCGCGCAACGGATCCGAGATCAACGGCGCCAGAGCCGGATCCGCGAGTCGCGCACGCAGCCCCACGATCAGATCGGTCGCGCGGGGCAGCGGCGGAAACGTCGGCGGCGCCGCGGGCAACGGCCGCCGCAACCGCCGGTAGAGCGAACAGGCCAGCGCCACCTTCTCGGCGTTCTCGGGCCGACCCTCCAGACTCGGAAAACCGGGCTGGGTCAGCAATGCCCTTCCCGGCTCGGCACATTCGAGCAGCATCGCCCCACTGCCGGGATCGTATTCGAGCAGCCGCACCGCCCCATCCCCGTCATAGGCGTACAGCGCCGTCGCCTCCGCGACGTTCTCCTCGTCGACCACCGGCACCTTCACCACCACCAGTGACCGATCGCTCCGGAACACCGGTGCCACATACGCGTGCGTCCCCCCGCGATAAGGCCCGTGGAAAATGTGCAACCCCCACCGAGCCTTCAAGCCGTCCACCACCCCGGGCAGCTCCGCGATCCACCGCTCCCCCTCGACCCCGAACACCTCCCGCACGTTCTCCTCGACCTCGGAATTCAGCACCACCCCGAACCGCCCCAACGACATTCCCCCACCCTGTCGACCCACCTCCGCCCCGTCAACCGACTTCCCGCCGCATCGTCACCGACGAGGCCGCCGTCCTCGGGAAGCCGTGACCGCGCCGGGCGGAGGTGGGGCGCCGGGTGTTAGCCCAGGCCGATCGGGTTGCAGGGGGCCGCGCTGGAGCCGAGGAGGTTGCAGGACAGGAGGTGGGCGCCGAAGAGGGCAACGAGGGCCCCGACCTGGGCGGCGTCGACGAGGGCGCTGCCGGTGTCGGTGGAGCCGCTCTGGGCGGTGGGTGCCGCGGTGGCGATGCCGCTGCCGCCCGTTGCCAAGGCTGCCACCAGCAGGCCCGCCGTCAGTGTTCTGCGCATCCGAATCCTCGCTTTCCGCGGCGCCCGCGCGCCGTCGCGAACATTCTGAAACAGATTCAGTTCATAGTTTCGGAAACGGGTGCCCCGAGATTCGGGGGCTCATGCCGAACCGGACAGTGTCAGAAGGTCAGTGCGGACCAGGGGATCTCGATCGTGAAGGGGTACGGGAAGGAAATTCCTGTCGCGGATTCGGGTGTCCACTCGCCCGCCAGCAGGTAGTTCGCGTTGCGCAGTGGTCGCACGCCGGGCGGTAGTTCGGCGTGACCGGTCTCGAGGATGGATACCCGCAGTGCGGCGATGCCGGTGAGATCGCGCCTCAGCTCGACCTCCCAGTACGACGGGATACCCACCCCCGCATAGCGGGCTTTCTTCGCTTCGATCTCGGAGGGCGTATTCGAGGGCGACAGCACCTCACCGACCAGAACGGTATCAGTGGCGCGCACGTCCGCCCCTGGCTCCAGGCAGCGATGTACGAGGAAATCCGGGGTGACGCAGTCGGATTTCCCGGTGTGGCCGAAGAAGACGTTCGTCGCCAGATTGACCCGCCAGCAGCGGTGCGGGTCCACAGCTCCCCGCTGTCGAGCGCAGCGTTCGAGCTCGTTGGTCAGGCGACGCATGGCCGTCTGATGTTCGCCCGGCCCACGCCGCAACCAGACCACGCGCCCTTCCCACAGCTCGATCCGGGCGGCGAGTTCTTCGGGTAGCGCTTCCAGTTCCTCCCAGGTCATCGACTCGGGAAGATCGGGGCGATCGACGCTCGGCATGGCCATGCGCTCATGCTACGCACCCGCATCCAGCGCCTACGCCGCAACTCACGCGGCGGAAAGGCCGAACGGCCCGGCTCTCCGGGACGGAGAGCCGGGCCGTTCGTACAGCGTGGAGACGGTGTCAGCCCTTGTGGGCCTTCACGGCGTCGGTCAGCTGCGGGGCGACGTTGAACAGGTCGCCCACGATGCCGTAGTCGGCGATCTCGAAGATGGGAGCCTCTTCGTCCTTGTTGACCGCGACGATGGTCTTCGAGGTCTGCATGCCGGCGCGGTGCTGGATGGCGCCGGAGATGCCGAGGGCGACGTAGAGCTGCGGGGAGACCGTCTTACCGGTCTGACCCACCTGGAACTGGCCCGGGTAGTAGCCCGAGTCGACCGCGGCGCGCGAGGCGCCGACGGCGGCACCGAGCGAGTCGGCCAGCGCCTCGACGACCGCGAAGTTGTCGGCCGAGCCGACACCACGGCCACCGGAGACGACGATGCTCGCCTCGGTGAGCTCCGGACGGTCGCCGCCCACGATCGGCTCCCGCGAGACGACCTTGACGACGCCCTCTTCCTGCGCGGGCACGGCCACGGCGACCTGCTCGCCGGCACCGGCCTGCGGGGCGGCCTCGATGGCACCCGGACGGATCGAGATCACCGGCACGTCGCCGGTGGCCTTGGCCTCGACGGTGAACGCGCCACCGAAGATGGAGCCCAGCACCGAACCGTCGGCGTTGACGCCGATCATGTCGACGAGCAGACCGGAGCCGATGCGCGCGGCGAGGCGGCCCGACACCTCCTTGCCCTCGGCGGTGGCGGCGACCAGCACGGCGGCCGGGGCGGCGGACTCGACCAGACCGGCGAGGACGTCGACCTTCGGGGTCACCAGGAAGCCCTCGACCTCGTCACCCTCGGCGACGTAGATCTTCTCGGCGCCCGCGGCGGCCAGCGCGGAGGCCAGCTTCTCGGCGGTACCGGCCGGGCCGGTCACGACGGCGGCGGGCTCACCCAGGGTGCGGGCGGCGGTGAGCAGTTCGGTGCTGACCTTCTTGACGGCACCGTCGGCGTGCTCGACGAGCACAAGTACTTCAGCCATTGTTCTTTCTCCTTGGAAGTCTCGGACGGGCCGGGATCAGATGATCTTCTGACCGATGAGGTAGGTGGCGATCTGGTTGCCGCCCTCGCCCTCGTCCGCGATCTTCTCGCCCGCGGTGCGGGCAGGCTTCGGGGTGGCACCGGTGACCTGGGTACCGGCGTTGGCGACGCCCACGGTCGACGGGTCGATGCCCAGATCGGCCAGGGTGAAGACCTGAACTTCCTTCTTCTTCGCGGCCATGATGCCCTTGAAGGACGGGAAGCGCGGCTCGTTGATCTTCTCGGTGACCGAGACGATGGCGGGCAGGTTCGCCTCGAGCTTGAACACGCCCTCGTCGGTCTCGCGCTCGCCGGTGATCTTGTCGCCGTCGACGGTCAGCTTGCGCAGGTGCGTCAGCTGCGGGATGCCCAGGTACTCGGCGATGATCGCGGGGACCGCACCGGCGCGACCGTCGGTGGCCTCGTTACCGGCGATGACCAGCTCGACACCCTCGACCTGGCCCAGCGCACCGGCCAGCACCCACGCGGTCTGCACGGCGTCGGAGCCGTGGATCGCCGGGTCGTTGATGTGGATGGCCTTGTCGGCACCCATGGACAGCGCCTTGCGGATGGCCTCGGTGGCGCGATCCGGACCGGCGGACAGCACGGTGACCTCGCCGCCCTGCGCCTCCTTGATCAGCAGCGCTTCCTCGACGGCGCGCTCGTTGATCTCGTCGAGGACGGCGTCGGCGGCCTCGCGGTCGAGGGTGTAGTCACCATCGGTCAGCTTGCGCTCGGACCAGGTGTCGGGAACCTGCTTGATGAGTACGACGATGTTCGGCATCGGTCTTCGTCGACCTCCTTCTGGGACACGTGTGTGGTGGCCGCACGAGCGGAGCCGTACGTCCGGGTGAGAAATAGCTCAGGGCGGAACACTACCCCAAACTAAGTTACTCGTGGGTAACCTACGTGCGCAACAGGTCCCTGAGTCCGGTGGGAACCGGCGGTACCAGTAACGTCGGTACCCATGAGCGAGGCTGTGATCCCTGCCGCACCCGCGGCCGCCACACATGAACCACTCCCGTTGACCGGCGAGCGGACCGTGCCCGGCATCGCCGAGGAGAACTACTGGTTCCGTCGGCACGAGATCGCCTACGCCCGCCTGCTCGACCGTTGCGCCGGACTGACCGTGCTCGAGGCGGGCTCGGGCGAGGGCTACGGCGCCGACATGATCGCCGGTGTGGCCGCGCGTGTCGTCGGGGTGGACTACGACGAGAGCGCCGTCGCGCACGTCCGCGCGCGCTACCCGCGCGTGGAGATGATCCAGGGCAATCTGGCCGCGCTGCCGCTGGAGGACGAGTCCGTCGACGTGGTGGTGAATTTCCAGGTCATCGAGCATCTCTGGGACCAGGCGCAGTTCCTGCGCGAGTGCCTGCGGGTGCTGCGCCCTGGCGGGCAGCTGCTGATCAGCACGCCGAACCGGATCACCTTCTCCCCCGGCCGCGACACCCCGCTCAACCCCTTCCACACTCGCGAGCTCAACGCCGCCGAACTCACCGAACTGCTCGTCGAGGCCGGGTTCACCGTCTCGGAGATGCTCGGCGTGCACCACGGCGCGAGCCTGAAAGCGCTGGACGCCAAGCACGGTGGCTCGTTCATCGACGCCCAGATCGAGCGCGCGCTGGCCGGTGAGCCGTGGCCCGCCGAGCTCACCGCCGACGTCGCCGCGGTCACCGTCGACGATTTCGACCTGCGCTCCGGTGACATCGACGCCAGCCTGGACCTGGTGGCGATCGCCGAAAAGGCAAGGCGTTGACCGAAGTTCCGGGGCAGTTCACCCTCGTTCTGCATTCCCACCTGCCGTGGCTGGCCCATCACGGGCGCTGGCCGGTCGGCGAGGAATGGCTCTACCAGTCCTGGGCCGCGTCCTATCTGCCGCTGGTCCGGGTGCTGAAAAACCTTGCCGCCGAAGGGCGTTCGCATCTGCTGAGTCTGGGCATCACCCCCGTGCTGGCGGCCCAGCTCGACGACCCGCACTGCCTGGCGGGCATGCATCACTGGCTGGGCAACTGGCAGTTGCGCGCCGACGAGGCGTCCATGTCGGGGAATGTGGCGCTGGGCAGCCACGAACATCGGCTCGCGGCAACGGCGCTGGACGATTTCGAGCGCGACTGGCGCCACGGCGGCTCGCCGGTGTGGCGCTCGCTGATCGACGCCGACGCCATCGAACTGCTCGGCGGTCCGCTGGCCCACCCGTTCCAGCCGCTGCTCGACCCGCGCCTGCGCCAGTTCCAGCTCACCGAGGGCCTGGCCGACGCGCGGCTGCGCTGGGGTACCACCCCGACCGGCATCTGGGCACCCGAGTGCGGGTACACGCCCGGCATGGAGCTCGGCTACGACGATGCCGGTGTGACGCATTTCATGGTCGACGGACCCTCGCTGCGCGGCGACACCAGCCTCGGCAGGCCGGTGCGCGAGGCCGACGTGGTCGCCTTCGGCCGCGACCTCCAGGTGAGCTACCGGGTGTGGTCGCCCAAGCAGGGCTATCCGGGGCAGGCCGCGTACCGCGATTTCCACCACTACGACCACGCCACCGGGCTCAAGCCGTCGCGCGTGACGGGCAAGACGGTGGCCGGTCCTGACAAGGCCCCTTACGATCCCGAACTCGCCGCCACGGCGGTCACCCGCGACGTCGCCGACTTCGTCGAGACGGTGCGCGCGCGGCTGATCGAGGAGTCCGCGCGGATCGGGCGACCGGCCCTCGTGGTGGCCGCCTTCGACACCGAACTGTTCGGCCACTGGTGGCACGAGGGACCGCAGTGGCTCGAGCAGGTGCTGCGCGCGCTGCCCGAGGCCGGGGTCACCGTGGGCACCCTCGCCGACGCCCGCGCCAACGGCTTCGTGGGCGAACCCGTGCAGCTCAACGACTCGTCGTGGGGTTCGGGCAAGGACTGGCGCGTGTGGGCGGGCGACCAGGTGGCCGACCTCGTGGAGCTCAACGCCGACGTCGTCCGGCTGGCGCTGGACACCCTCGACAAGACCCGGCGCGCGGACGCGCTGCGCGATCCGGTCGCCGATCAGTTGCTGCGCGAGGCCATCCTCACCGTCTCCAGCGACTGGGCGTTCATGGTCTCCAAGGACTCCGCCGCGGGGTACGCCCGCGACCGCGCGCACGAACACGCGCACGCCGTCCGCGAGCTCGCCGAGGCCGTCGGGGCCGGACAGTTCGCCAAAGCGGCCCGTCTCGCGGCAGGATGGAGCGCGGCCGACGGATTCTTCCCGGGTCTGGACGCGCGGCGGTTGCCGAGCGCCGTCACCTCGGCCGCCGCTGAAGGATTCCGATGAAGATTTTGATGGTGTCGTGGGAGTACCCGCCGGTCGTGGTCGGTGGGCTCGGCAGGCATGTGCATCACCTGGCCGTGGAGCTCGCCGCGGCCGGGCACGAGGTGGTCGTGCTCGCGCGCAGGCCGACGGGGACCGACTCGATCACCCATCCCACCCACTCCTACATCGCCGACGGCGTGCTCGTCGTGGCGGTGGCCGAGGACCCGCCGTGCTTCGACTTCGGCGAGGACATGCTCGCCTGGACGCTGGCCATGGGCCACGCGATGGTGCGGGCCGGGGTCGCGCTCGGCAAGCCCGGCGTCGGGGAGGGCTGGACGCCCGATGTGGTGCACGCGCACGACTGGCTGGTCGCGCATCCCTCGATCGCGCTGGCCGAGTTCTACGACGTGCCGCTGGTGGCCACCATCCACGCCACCGAGGCGGGCAGGCACAGCGGCTGGGTGTCGGGGCGGGTCAACAAGCAGGTGCACTCGGTGGAGTGGTGGCTCACCAACGAGGCCGACCAGCTCATCACCTGCTCGGCCTCGATGCAGGACGAGGTGGAGCGGCTCTACGGGCCCGAGCTCGCCCCGGTCACGGTGATCCGCAACGGTATCGATGTGGGCGCGTGGACCTTCCGGCCGCGCGCGCCGCGTTCCGGGCCGCCGAAGCTGCTGTATGTGGGCAGGCTCGAATACGAGAAAGGCGTGCAGGACGCGATCGCCGCGCTGCCGCGCATCCGCCGCGCCCATCCCGGCACCACGCTGACCGTCGCCGGTGTCGGTACCCAGTTCGACTGGCTGCGCGAACGCGCGCGCGTGCACCGGGTGGCGCGGGCGGTGCACTTCGTGGGCAGTCTCGGGCACGAGGAACTGCTGGGCTGGCTGCACGGCGCCGACGCGATCGTGCTGCCCAGCCGCTACGAGCCCTTCGGCATCGTCGCGCTCGAGGCCGCCGCGGCCGGGGTGCCGCTGATCGCCTCCACCGCGGGTGGGCTCGGCGAGGCCGTGATCGACGGTGTCACCGGGGCGTCCTTCGAACCCGCCGATGTGGACGGCATCGTCGACGCGGCCCGCGCGGTGCTCGACGACCCCGCCACCGCCCAGGACCGCGCCTTCACCGCCCGCGAACGGCTCACCGCCGATTTCGCCTGGGACGTGGTCGCCGCCGAGACGGCCCAGGTCTACTCGGCCGCCAAACGCCGGGTCCGCACCTCGCTCGGCCGCCCCGACATCGTCGAACGGCCGCTGCCCGAACGCGACCCGAAGTAGTCTCCCGCTCCCGATCAATTTCACCCACAACGCATGACGCCGCCACGTCGGCACGGTCCTAGGGTCGCCGGTATCACCCACCGTGTCGAAGGAGCCGCGCCATGCCCCTGCAGCCGATCCCCGATCTCCCCGCCGCGACCCTCGGCTTCCGCGCCGTCGGCACCGTCACCGCCGAGGACTACACCACCGTCCTCGACCCCGCGATCGAGGCGGCCCTGGAACACGAACAGCCGATCAACCTCGTCTACGTCCTCGGCCCCGACTTCGACCGCTACTCCCTCGAGGCCCTCTGGCAGGACGCGAAACTGATCCGCGTCCCCCGCAGCGCCTGGAACCGCGTCGCCCTGGTCACCGACCACCGCGCCCTGGGCGAAGCCCTCCACCTCTTCCACTTCCTCCTCCCCGCCGAAGTCCGCGTCTTCCCCACCTCCGCCGAAGCAGACGCCCTCGCCTGGATCGCCTGACGCCGACCCACTGCACACATGAGCGCTGTAGCGCTTCGGGAGTGGGCGTCGGCATCCCTCGGCACCGTCGTCGAATCGCGGTGCGCGGCAAGGGGTCAGCGCGTGGATCGGCGACCGCCTTGCGGGTGGACTTCGTGCCCCGATCCACACCGAGATCGCCCCTCCCGAGTAGCCGGTTTCACCCGGTACGTGTGAGGCCGCGTGGGGCCGGTGCGGTTAGCGTCGGAGGCGCCGAGCGATCGGCGAATGCTGCGGTTCGGGCGGATTTCCACCGGTAGAGGGGTAGCTATGACCGAGACGACGTCACCGCTGGTCAGGCAGATCGACGGCGGGAACTGGCTGCCGCCACGGGAGGCGGAGGATCTGCGCGCGGAGCTGTTCTACCAGCGCGCGGTGCACGCGTACATGACCATGCAGGCCGCCTTGAACGTGATCGGTATGCGGGACGGGTCCGAACAGGCCTTCGGGCGCGGGTATCACATCCTGCCGATCTGGAAGGACCGGATGGACAGCCGCACCTGGGTGCCCACACCCAACGCGGATGTCATCTACGCGATGAACTACCTGAACCTGAAGGAGACCGGACCACTGGTCGTGAACGCGCCGCCGAATGTGATCGGGATGTTCACCGACTTCTTCCAGCGCACGCTCACCGACGTCGGCGCGATCGGTCCGGACCGGGCGCGGGGTGGGCTCTACCTGCTGCTGCCTCCCGGCTACGACGGCCATGTCCCCGGTGGCTATTACACCGTCACCTCGGCGACGTACAACGTGTTCCTGTTCTTCCGCACGGTCATGGGACAGGGCGAGGGTGCGCCCGACCCGGCCGGGGCGGTCGCACTCGCCGAACGCACGCGGATCTTCCCGCTGTGGACGCCCGAGAAGGACGTGCCTGCCATGGAGTTCCCCAATGCCAGTGGCCGCCGCCTGAACATGATGTACCCCACAGATTTCGCGTACTGGACCAAGCTGAAGGAGTTCGTCGACTACGAGCCGGTGTCGGCGATCGACCCCGAACTGCGCGGGGTGCTGGCCTCGATCGGCATCATCAAGGGCGAGCCGTTCGAGCCACGGGACTGGCAGCGGGCCGCGCTGGAGCGGGCGTTGACCGACGCCCCACGGATGATCCTCGCCCTGGCCCAGCTCGGCCGCGACGACGACCGCAACTACTACTACGACGATCGCCGCTGGCAAGTCGCCTGGGCAGGCGGCACGGCCGAATGGATGCAGGAGAGCTACCTCGACATCAACACCAGGGCCCGGTTCTTCCAGTACGCGTACTCTTCCGCCCCGGCCATGAACATCCACTCGACCGGCGCCGGATCCAAGTACCCGTTCACCTACCACGACGCCGACGGCGACTTCCTCGACGGCAGCCACACCTACAAACTGCATCTGCCGCCGGACATCCCGGCCGCGCTGTTCTGGGCGACCACCGCGTACAACATCACCGACGGCACCATGCCCGAGACCACGCAGCTGCTGCCCTCGACCAACGGCTACTACGACATCCCCACCGACGACGACGGCGCGATCGACATCTACTTCGGTCCGGCCAAGCCCGAGGGCGTCGTCGACGCCGCGTTCGTAGAAACCGTGCCGGGGCGGCACTTCATCGTCGCCCTGCGGCTCTACGGCACCGAGGCCGCCTTCTACGACCAGACCTGGCGCCCCGACGATCTGGTGAAGGTCGGCTAGTCTCCGGGCGGGTGGATGCCGCCGCTGTGGTAGCGGGTGGCGGCGTTCCAGAGGAAGAAGCTGTCTATGCCCGCGTCTCGGGTGGCGGCTATCTGGGCGGCGATCTCGGCGTCGGTGTAGGTGACGCCCAGGCTGAAGTCCTGGAGCCAGGGGATGACGGCGGCGCCGGTGCCCGCGACAGCGGATTGGAAGTCGCGGAGGGAGGCCAGGACGATGTCGTAGGGCTGGGCGTTGGGGTTGGCGACGCCGTATTCGCCCGCGTTCCAGTGTGAGGGGTAGATCATGGGGGCGACGTAGTCGACGCTGCGGGCCATCAGGGGGATGTCCTGGGCGATCTGGTCGGGGCGGGTGGCGGCGATGCCGTAGACGGCGGCGCTCAGGTGGGCGCCCGCGCTGTGCACGGGGTAGCGGCTCTGGGCCAGGAAGTCCGCGACGGCGGTGGTGGGGGTGCCGGTGAGGCCGGTGAAGTGCATGCTCGACAGGCTGCCGTCGGGGCGGCGCACGTAGTCGTACATGATGCCGTCGAAGCCGAGCCGCGCCGCCTCCACCGCGAGATCGATGTTGTACCGGCGCACCTCGGCGTTGGCCACGTTGGTGAACGCGATCGGGCCGTAATGGCTGGAATAGGGCTGGCCGGAGGGATTCTGGACCACCCAGTCGGGCCTGCCGTGATGCCAGGCCCAGGCGGCCACCGTCGGATCACGGAAGGCCACGATCCGCCCGACCACCTGGAGGCCGAGGTCGTGCAGCTGCTTCAGCGCCGAGGGCGCGTCGTAGATCGCCGCCACCGCACCGGATTCGCGGGCCAGCGGCACCTGCGAGTCGTAGCCGACGACGCCGTCCTCATCCTTGATGTCGAGCTGCACGGTGTCGATGCGGCCCTCCCGGGCCAGCGTGAGCACCGCCTCCCGCAAGCCCTCGTGCGACCAGGCGTGCGCGGTGACGTGCACCGCCCGCATCCGGGGCAGCGTCGTCGCGGTGACCACCGTGCTGCGGCTGCGATTACCCGCCGAGTCCTGCGCGACCACCTCGACCGCGGGCGCCCACGGCACCGACAGCTCGAAGGCCCCGTCCGGTCCCGGCGTCGCGCTCACCTCACCGACCGACACCCGCTCCGCGCCCGCGGCGGTGCCGCGCACCACGACCGGCGCGCGATAGGACCCCGGTGCGGCCGGGGTCACCTGCAGCAGCGGCGCCACCGCGTCGGCGGCGGGCATCCCGGCCGATCTGCTCAGCGCGAATCCGGCCACCAGCGCCACCATCACCGCCGCCAGCACGGCACCGCAGGCGATGACCGCCGCACGCCGCCGAACGACCGAGCCGAGCCGCAAACCCAACGCCCACACCGCCTTCCGCATCGAGTGTCAGGCCACTATCCCGCAGTCCGGCCACGCGTCGCGCGGATATCCGAAGATCACGGGAAAACCTCTGCCGCCCCGTAACATTGCCCCGATGGCGGGTGGTTCGATGACGGTACTCCGGGTTGTGCTCCTGCTGGCGACGACACTCGCGGCGTGCACATCACAGAACGCGATGGCACCGGTCGAGGCACCGGTCGCCGCTCCGGTGGTGACCACCACGCCACCCGATCCCGCCGCCGTCGCGGCCAATGAGCTCGGGCTCGTCCCGGTGTTGATGTATCACCAGATCACCCCGGACCCGGCGGGCGAATACGACCAGACTCCCGCGGAATTCCGCGCGGAGCTCGAACGCCTCTACCGCGAGAACTACCGCCCCGTCACCGCCGCCCAGTACATCGCGGGTGAGCTCGATCTGCCCGCGGGCACCCACCCGGTGGTCCTCACCTTCGACGACTCCACCGACAGCCAGCTCTCCTTCACCGCCACCGGCGCGGTGCGTCCCGACAGCGCGGCGGGCATCCTCGCCGAATTCGCCGCGCGCTACCCGGATTTCCGGCCGGTCGCCACCTTCTACGTCAACAACGAGCCCTTCGGCGCCGACCCGCGCGCCCTGCCCTGGCTGGCGGCGCACGGGCACGAGATCGGCGCGCACACCGCCGATCACGCGAATCTGGCGAGCCTGGACGCCGAGGGCGTGCAACGTCAGCTGGTGCGGAATGTGCGGGCGGTGACGACGGCCGCGCCGGAGGTCACCGTGCGGACCATGGCCCTGCCCCTTGGCATCAGTCCCCGTGACAACGCCCTGGCGCGCACCGGCAGCTGGGACGGCACGTCCTACGCCTTCGACGCGGTGATGCTGGTCGGCGCGAATCCGGCGCCCGCCCCGTTCGGCCCGCTCGACCCCGCCGGGGTCCCCCGCATCCGCTCGGGCCGCGGCGAGGTCCCGTTCGACTCCGCCTACTGGCTCGACTGGCTGGCCGCCCACCCCGAGCAGCGCTACACCGCCGACGGCGACCCCGCGCGCGTCTCGTTCCCGCGGACGCTGTCCGGGGATCTCGCCGCCCGCTGGGCCGATCGGGCCAACGCCTACTGAGTTCAGGCCTCCGGCATGAAGGTGAAGATCTCGCCGAGGCGGCTGGCCACCACGACCTCGCCCTCGGGGCCGATCGAGGTGCCCGCGGTGGTGCCGGTGGCATCGGGCAGGTGGTCGGAGTCCAACGTGGTACCGGTGGCGGTGTCGAAGGTGATGAGGTTGAGGCCCGCGCCGATGGCGGCCACGGTGTAGCCGACGCCGCCCGCGGTGAGGGCGGGGGTGCCGCGCAGCGGGAGATCGGCGCGCTCCCAGACGAGTTCGGCGCCGTCGCCGGTGTCACGCAGGGCCGTGAGATGGCCGTCGTCGCCCGCGGGGACGAGCAGGCCGTCGGCGAGGGCGATGCCGCCGCCGGGGGTCCAGCCGAGGTCATGGGTCCAGCGGGTGCTGCCGTCCTCGGCGTTCACGGCGATCAGGCGGCCGCTGTTGTCGCCGACGTAGACGGTGGCGCCGTCGGCGGAGAGGGTCGGGCTGGTGGCGCTGCCGCCGGTGAGCATCTCCGCGCTCCAGTCCTGGGTCACCTTGCCGTCGGCGTAGCGCAGGGCGCGCAGGGCGGCGGCGGGCTTGCCGGGCTCCCAGACGGTGACGTAGAAGCGGCCGGTGGCCGGGTCGACGGCGGTGGTGTTGGCGACGGCGCAGCGCGGGCCGCCGGTCTCGCAGTCGTCGAGGCCGTCGCCGGAGGCGGGCCTGGTCAAGCCGGGGAACTTCAGGAAGTCGGGCTCGCCGAGCAGTTGCAGGGTGGGGACCTCGCGGCCGCCGGTCTGGCGGCTGAGCACGTCGACCTGGCCGGACTGGGTCACCGTGAGCACCTTGCCGTCGCCGGTGAACTGGATCGCCACCGGCACCCCGGCCACCGGGGTGCGCCAGCGCGGCTGCCCGAGATAGTTGAACGAGTTCACCGCGCCGTCGTCGCCGACGTAGACATTGCTGATGCCGTCGACCACGGTCGGCGCCGCGATCGTGGATGGCCCGAGCTGGTTGCAGAAGCGCTTGCGACCGGTGGGCATCTGGAAGGAGAAGATCGCGCAGTTGCCGGTGCTGGTGGTGACGAACATCTGGCCCTCGGGGCCGATGGTCAACGGCTGGGCGATCGGGCCGCCGACCGGGCGCGACCAGCGCAGGGCCACCGCCTTCGCGCCCTCGACCGGGCTCGCCCCGGCATTGGCGCCGTCGTGATGCACGGCGGGCCAGCCTTTTCCGGCGCCGACGGTGATGTCGTCCACATCCGTGCCACATCCGGCCAGCGCCACCACTCCGGCGGCAGCGAGCGAGGCAACGACGCGAGTCCGGGTTCGCACCTGCTGATCTCCCTGGGTAATCGGGGTAGGGCACTGTTGGTGTGCGCTGACGAAAGTACTCTGTGTACCCGATGACCGAATCCCCGGGTGGCAGGCCCGGTGGATCGCCCGTTCTTTCCGAGGGAGAGTACTTCGTGACGAGCATGTGGGGTGCGCCACTGAGCGCGCGCTGGCGTGGATCGCGCCGCCGAGATCCGCAGCAGGCGCGCTTCCTGACCAGAGACTCGTTGCGCTGGGTGCTCGCCAATCGCGCCTACACCCCCTGGTACCTGGTGCGCTACTACCGGCTGGCCAAGTTCCGCCTGGCCAACCCGCACATCGTGCTGCGCGGGATGGTGTTCCTGGGCCGCAATGTGGAGATCCACGCGACCCCCGGCTTCGCCCGGATGGAGATCGGCCGCTGGGTGCACATCGGCGACGGCAACGCCATCCGCTGCCACGAGGGCTCGCTGCGCATCGGCGACAAGGTCGTGTTCGGCAAGGACAATGTCGTCAACACCTACCTCGATATCGAGATCGGTGAGTCCACCCTGGTCGCCGACTGGTGCTACATCTGCGACTTCGACCACAAGATGGACGACATCACCCTGCCCATCAAGGACCAGGGCATCGTCAAGAGCCCCGTGCGCATCGGCCCGGACACCTGGATCGCGGCCAAGGTGACCGTACTGCGCGATACCCGGGTGGGCCGCGGCTGCGTGCTCGGCGCGCACGCGGTGGTGCGCGGGGACGTGCCCGACTACAGCATCGCCGTCGGCGCGCCCGCCAAGGTCGTGAAGAACCGCAAGGTCGCCTGGGACGCCACCGCCGAGGAACGCGCCGCCTACCTGGCCGCCCTGGCCGATATCGAGCGCAAGAAGAACGCCGAGAGCACCGCGGGCTGAGGCCGGACATACCCACCGTGTCGGTGCCGGTGGGTACGGTCACAGCCATGAACAGCTATGCGGCGTTGCTGCGTGGGATCGCCCCGTCGAACCCGCAGATGACCAACGACAAGTTGCGCGCGGTGTTCACCGGCCTCGGCTTCGCCGACGTGGCCTCGGTGGTGGCCAGCGGCAATATCGTCTTCCGCTGCGCCGACACCGATATCCCCGCGCTGGAGGACCGCATCCAGGAGGCGCTCAACGCCGAGCTGGGCATCCCCGGCGGCACGATCGTGCGATCCCGCGAGGACCTGCGAGCCCTCCTCGACACCGACCCCTTCCCCGGCCTCACCCACGGCCGCGGCACCTACCTCATCGCCACCTTCTTCAAGGCCCCCGAGGCACCCGCCGAGATCCCCGGCTTCGACGACCCCCTGGCCCGCGTGGTCGGCGTCGACCCGGCCGCGCGCGCCGTCCTGGCCGTGATCGACAACTCGACCGGCAAGACCCCCGATTTCATGGCCTGGCTGGAGAAGCAGTACGGCAAGGACATCACCACCCGCACCTGGCTCACGATCCAGCGGGTGGTCAGGAAGATGGGTCCCTGAGCGAGCGGGTGGTGCGCGGGATCGAGGGTCAGTAGAGCCCGCCCAGGGCGATGCGGGCCTGGTCCACTTCCGCGCGGAGGGGGTCTTCGGAGGGGTCGTCCGGTTCCGGAGCGGGGTCGGTGGCGTAGTCGCGGACTTCGGAGTCCACGCCGTCGAGGAGCCAGGCGAAGTCCTTGCCGAGTTGTTCGCCGTTGGTGGTGGCGAGGCGGCGGGCGGACTGCCATTCGGTGACGAAGTCGGCGCGGGTCATCTCGCCGTCGGCGTAGGTCTCCATCAGGGTGAGCTGTTCGGCGACGGCGCTGCCGTAGTCGACGTCGTCCGGGGAGTTCCACACGGTCATCAGGGGCCTTTCCGAGGTTCGTAGCGGGTGCTGAGGGCGGTGGCGCGGTCGCGCAGGGCGGTGCGCAGGGCCGGTGGGGAGAGGGCTTCGGCGTCGGTGCCGAGTTGCCAGAGCGCCCATTCGGCGTGGCGGGTGTCCTGGAAGGTCACCGTGAGGCGCAGCAGGCCGTCGGGGGTGGGTACTTCGGCGAGGACGGCCAGCGCGGTGGCGAGGAGTTCTTCGCGGCGCGCGGGGGCGAGGTGGAGTTCGACGGTGAGTTGTGTGCCGCCGGTGCGGAAGCGCGTGCTGCGGTCCTGCCAGGCGCGGTCGAGGTCGACGCGGTCGGGGCGCTGGGCCGGTTCGGGAAGTTGTTCGGCGGCGTCGACCCTGGCGAGCCGGTAGGTGCGGTCCTCGCCGACGCGGGTGGCCAGCAGGTAGCCCTGGTCGCGGACGACCACGAGGCCGATGGGGTCGACGGTGCGCCATGCCGGGTCCTGGCCGGGGGCCGCGTAGCGGATGCGCAGCTTGTGACCGGCGAAGACCGCGCGTCGGATCTCGGCCATGATCGCGACGGGTACCTCCTCCACGACCTGCTTGCGGGCGAGCAGATCCGCTTCGGGTTCGATGAGCAGCCGTTCGGCCACGTCGGCGGCGGTGTCGCGATAGCTCGCAGGCAGCGCGTCGACGACTTTGAGCATGGCCGAGGCCAGGGCCGAGCCGAGCCCGAAAGCCTGTGCGCCACGGCGTGATCCGGCGATCAGCAGGGCCAGGGCTTCGTCGTGATTGAGGCCGGTGAGCTCCGTGCGGAATCCCGGCAGCAGGGCGAAGCCGCCGTGCCTGCCGCGTTCGGTGTAGACGGGCACCCCGGCCGTGGACAGCGCCTCGATATCGCGCAGGACGGTGCGGGTGGACACCTCGAGTTCGGCGGCCAGCTCGGCCGCCGTGAGCCTGCCGCGCTGGCGCAGCAGCAGCACCAGCGCCACCAATCGGTCCGCGCGCACTCCGGAAAACTAGCACCGAATACACGACACAGGATGTCGTGATTGGTTGTGAGGCTTGCTGCCACGACGTCGAGGGACGTCGGTCACCGAATCGAATGGAGCTGATGTGGCAGCGCAACGTACGGCCGTCAACCCTGTGGACTGGTCGCTCGAGCTGGGATTCAACCAGGGCGAGCTCGTCACCGGGGCGACCCGCACCCTGTACTGCTCGGGACAGACGGCCATGAACGCCGAGGGCAAGCCCGAACACCCCGACGACCTCGCCGCCCAGCTGGCACTGAGCCTCGACAATGTGGAAGCCGTCCTCACCGAGGCGGGCATGACGCTGACGAACCTCGTCCGTCTCAACGTCTACACCACCGACGTCGACCTGCTCTTCCAGCACTACGGCGTCCTGGCCGCCCGCCTGGGCGCGGCGGGCGCGGCCCCGGCCACCACCATGCTCGGCGTCACCCGCCTGGCCGTCCCCGGCCAGCTGATCGAACTCGAGGCCACGGCCGTCGACTGATCCGTCCCGCCGCCTCCGCTCGCCGGAGGCGGCGTTCAGGCCACCGCCGGGGCTGGTGTCGCCCCCGCGAACAGCGCCGCTGGGCCATCCGGCCGCCCACGAGATCCACCTGCGTGCAGACCAATTCGCGCGTCTCGACGCGGTGGGCCGGTCCCGGCGACGAGTCCGGCCTGATCGCACGCGTATGTCCGCTCCGGCGCTGTCAGGGACGTGGAGCGGGTGCGGTCGTCGTGCACAGGAAGACGACGCCGGTGCGGCCGATGCGGGTGATCACCAGGGTGTAGGGGCGGGTGCCGCGGAGTTTGAGTTTCTTACGGAGGGCGTCGGGGTCGAGGTCGATGCCGCGGACCAGGATTTCGAGGGAGCCGCAGTCGCGGCGGGCGAGTTCCTGGCGGAGGGTCTTCTCGCGGAGTTCGAGGCGGTCTTCGACGCGGAACCCGCGGACACCGGGTGGGACGGTCTCGCCGGTGAGGTAGGCGATCTGCGGGTCCAGTTGCCAGAGGCCGTGTTTCGCGGCGTAGTGGCGGACCAGGCCCGCGCGGACGATGGCGCCGTCGGGGTCGACGATCCAGGCGCCGGGGGCGCGCTCGGGGATGTCGTCGGGGTCGGCGTCGGTGAGGGTGGTCGTGCCGCCCCGGGAATCGAGGACGGTGGCGCGCCGGGTGACACCGAGTTCGGCCAGCCCCGGCGACCACAGGCACGCTTCGCGCACAGCCCCGTCGAGGGAGACCACCTCGATCTCCCCGAACCAGCCGAGCCGGTCGAAATCCAGTCCGGGCGCGGACTTCACGGCGATATCGCGGCCCGCGTAGACGGCGAGGAGATCGGGCAGCGGGGGCTGGAGTTTGGCCGGATCGTAGGTGCGGCGGCCATCGGCGCGCCGGGCCGGATCGGCGATGATCACGGTGTCGCGCGAGGTGGGGGTGAGGGCGTCGGCCTTGGCCAGCACGATGGTCCCGTGGCGGTACACGGCACCGGACACCGCATCGGGCACAGCGTGGTCGTCGGCAGCGACGGTGCCGGGCCCGGAGCCATCCAAGTCGCGAGCAGCGGTGGACACGTGCGAGTCCGGCGAGGCGGCCGGGAAACCGTGAGCGGACGCGAGGCCATCCGGCAGCCCGCCGGGATCGGCCGCCAGCACCGGCGCGACAGCGAGATTGTGGGCGGCGATGGCGAGGCGGACCTCGTCGAGATCGCTGCCGATGACGCTCGGGCAGGTCCGCGACAATTCGGCCAGCTCCGCGCCGATCGAGCAGGTGACGTCGTGGACGGCGCGCCCCGCCAGCCGGGCAGCCCGATGCCGGGCGACCAGCGCGGGCGTGGCCTGCTGCAACGCGTCGTCGGTGAACAGCCAGCCGCCGGAGCCGGGCAGCTTGGCGGCGGCCTTGCGCCGCAACCGCACCGTTTCGATGAGGGCGGCGGTGTGTTCACCGTGGGTGCGGCGCACCTGCTCGATATCGCGCAGGTGCGTCGCGGGAGTCAGCTCCAGCCGGTCGACCTCGGCGAGCGCGGCACGGCCTGCCGCGCTGCCGAGAAAGGCGATGTCGTCGCGGCCGAAGCGGTAACCCACCTACTTCTGCGCGGCGCCCGGCTTCACGCCGGTGATCATCGCGTTGTAGAAGAACTCGCGGGGCACGACCTTGCGCAGCACGTTCTCGTCGAGCCAGCTCAGGCCCAGCCAGGCGCGGTACTGCGCCATGCGGTAGCCCACGGTCAGCTTCTCGTCGGGGACGGCGGCCTCGAAGGTACGCACCGGCCAGCCCCACAGGGCGGCGGCGAATTCCTCGGTGGTGGCCTGCACGTCGACGGCACCGGCCGACTTCGCCATCTTCTCCAGATCGCTGGGGTCGAAGGTGTGCAGGTCGACGACGGCCTCGAGCGCGGCGGCGCGGGAGGACTCGTCCAGCTCGGTCTGCGGACGGCGCCAGCCGGACAGGAACGGCAGCTTGGTGACCTCGGTGGTCACCTTCCAGGTGACCTGGCCGAGCTTGCGGGCGTAGAAGTTGCCGACGGTGGTCGGCTCACCGGCGAACACGAAACGGCCGCCCGGCTTGAGCACCCGCAGGCACTCCTTGAGCGCCAGCTCCACGTCGGGGATGTGGTGCAGCACGGCGTGGCCGCAGACCAGGTCGAAGGTGTCGTCGTCGTAGGGGATGGTCTCGGCGTCGGCGACGCGGCCGTCCACGTCCAGGCCCAGGTGCTCGGCGTTGCGCAGCGCCACCTTCACCATGCCGGGCGAGAGGTCGGTGACCGAGCCGGTCTTGGCCACGCCGCCCTGCATGAGGTTCAGCAGGAAGAAGCCGGTGCCGCAACCGAGCTCGAGCGCCCGCTCGTAGGGCAGCGGGGCGTCGCCCACGGCCAGGTCGAACCGGCCGCGCGCATACGCGATACAGCGCTCGTCGTACGAGATCGACCACTTGTCGTCGTAGGTCTCGGCTTCCCAGTCGTGATAGAGGACCTGGGCGAGCTTGGTGTCCTTGAGCGCTGCTTCGACCTCGGCCTCGGTGGCATGCGGGTTCGGCGCCGGGTCATCGGGGTGGACCGTCATAACAGCACAGCGTAATAGGAGACCCTCAGCACGCGGTGAGCGGTCTTGTTTCCGATGGTTCCAACTGGGCGATCGACCGGTACTCCGGTCAGTGTCCGGTGAACACGGCGCTGTTGGGGCCCTCGGCGGCGAAGGTCCGGGTGCCGTTGCGGGCGTCGTCGGTGTCGAACAGCGCCGACCATTCGGTGACCGCGGCGGAGTGCCCGTGCGGGCCCGCCTCGAAGACCGCCTTGGCGGCCGCGAGGGCGCGCGGGGCCGCAGCGGTGAACTGTTCGGCCCAGCGGCGCGCGGCGGCCAGTACGTCGTCGGGGGCCACGACCTCGTCGACCAGACCGAGCGTCGCGGCCTCCTCGGCGTCGACGAAACGGCCGGTGTAGACGAGGTCCTTGGCCCGGCTCGCGCCGATCAGCTGGGTGAGCCTGCGAATGCCCGAGAGCGGGATCAGGCCCGCCTTGATCTGCGGCAGCCCGAGCTTGACGTTGTCGCCGATGATCCGGTGGTCGGCGCCCAGCGCCAGCTCCAGCCCGGCGCCCAGGCAGTAACCGGTGATCGCGGCGACGGTCGGCTGCGGAACCCGGGTCAGACAGCCCAGCGCGCTCTGCAGATCGGCGGCCATGGCCGCGGCCTGTCCGGCGTCGAGTTCGGCCAGCTCGCGCATCTCGTCACCGGCGCTGAACACCCGCTCGTCGCCGTAGACGATGAGCGCGGCCACGCCCGGATGCTGGGCGACCGTCGCCGCGGCGGCGGCCACCTCCCTGGCCAGCTGGGCGTCGACGAGGTTCAGCGGCGGGCGATCGATGCGCAGCAGCGCGACGCCGCGGGCGGTCGGCTCCGCGGGCAGCTCGAGGGTGACGAATTCGGCCATGCGGCCAACCTACCGGCCGCCCAGTGCACCCAGCTGCGGCAGCTCCGCGAAATACCGGCCGTTGTCGGGGAAGTCGGTGAGCGGCGGGCCGTCGCCGGTGGGCGTGTAGGTGGGCATGATCGGGGTGATCGGCCGCTCGGCGGCCAGCACGGCGGCGGTGTCGGCGAAACCGCACAGGGCGTCGAGCTGCGACCAGGTCGGCGGGAGCAGCACGTGTTCGCCCGCCTTCCAGCTCGCCAGCGCGGCGCTGGGGCTCGCCCAGGCCACCCGGGCGGCCTCGGAGGTGGCGCCGTCGGCGCTCTGGCCCTGCGGCAGCACGGCGACGAAGAAGCGGGTGTCGTAGCGGCGCGGTTCGGCCACCGGGGTGATCCAGTTGGACCACGGGCGCAGCAGATCGGCGCGCAGCACCAACCCCTCGGCCGCCAGGAACTCGGCCAGCGAGAGTTCACGGCGCTCGAGCCTGCCACGCGCCTCGCGGTAGGAGGTGGGGTCGTCGACGACGGTCTCCGCGGTCGGGCCAGCCAGCAGCACGCCGCATTCCTCGAAGGTCTCGCGCACAGCCGCGGCGACCAGCGCCTGCGCGCCGGGTTCGTCGGTACCGAAGCGCTGAGCCCACCAGTCGGGGCCGGGACCGGCCCACGCGATATCGGCGGTGGCGTCGGTGCGGTCGACCCCGCCGCCAGGGAACACGGTCATCCCACCGGCGAAGGCCATGCCCTTGACCCGCTGCTGCAGGAACACTTCCAGGCCCGTCTCACCGTCGCGCACCAGAATCACCGTCGACGCGTCCCGCACGGGCACCCCGGACTCACTCATACCGTTCCTCTCCACCTGCGCGCACCCACGACCGACCTGGGGCCATGCGCCGGGTGCGCTCGGACCGGTGCGCCGATGCACCGGCCTGTCAGCACCCTAACGCCCGCTTGGTTCGCCACGGTAACGGTTCGGGCGCGCGCGACCCGGCTTCCCGCTCAGTGGACGTTCAGCCCGCGGTGCTGCCCCACGCGGCGCGATTCAGGCCCGGCAGTTTGCCCCGCTTGGGCGGCTCCGGCGTGGCGGTGCGCTGCTGGGCGGTTCAGGCCCGGCGGTGCTGCCCCTGCTGGGCGGTTCGGGCGCGCCGGAGCGGCCCCGCTCGGCAGCTCAGGTGTGGCACTGCCCCGCTGGGTGGTTCAGGCGCGCCGATGCTGACCCGCCCGCCGGGCCCGCCGGGCGAACCAGCGCCCGTCGACCCGGTCCAGCGCGATGGACTGGCTGAAGGCGGCGCTGAGGTTGGCCGCCGTGAGCACGTCCTCGAGCAGTCCCTGGCCCACCACCTCGCCTTCCTTGAGCAGCAGCGCGTGGGTGAAGCCCGGCGGGATCTCCTCCACGTGGTGGGTCACCAGCACCATGGCGGGCGCGTCGGGATCGGCGGCCAGATTGCCCAGCCGCTCGACCAGTTCCTCGCGGCCGCCCAGGTCCAGGCCCGCGGCGGGTTCGTCGAGCAGCAGCAGTTCGGGGTCGGTCATCAGGGCGCGCGCGATGAGCACCCGCTTGCGCTCGCCCTCGGACAGCGTGCCGTAGGTGCGGTCGGAAAGGTGTTCGGCGCCCAGGGTTTCCAGCATGTCGACCGCGCGTTCGGTGTCGATGCGGTCGTAGCGCTCGCGCCAGCGGCCCAGCACCGCGTACCCGGCCGAGACGACGAGGTCGCTGACCTTCTCGTCGACCGGGATGCGGCTCGCCACCGCCGCCGAGGACAGGCCGATGCGCGGGCGCAGTTCGGTGACGTCGACGCGACCGAGCGTCTCCCCCAGCAGGTTCGCCGCGCCGGAGGTCGGATGGACCTCGGCCGCGGCCATTCTCAGCAGCGAGGTCTTGCCCGCCCCGTTGGGGCCGAGCACCACCCAGCGTTCGTCGAGCTCGACCTGCCAGGTGACCGGGCCGACGAGCGTTCGGCCCGCGCGGCGGATGGTGACGTCGGTGAAGTCGATGAGCAGATCGGGATCGGGATCGGGTTGCGACACGCGCTCCATCTTGGACCACCCGGGCCCTTTGCGGAACGACCGGCCCGGATCGGATTCGCGCGGCCGGGTCACGCGGTGCGCGAAGGCCGGTGCGCGCGTGTCGGCCGGGGTCAGTGCGCGGCGGGCACCGCGATGACCGTCATCGAACCCGGTGCTACTTCGGTGAATCCGGCGTCGCGCACGGCGACCGCGCGACCCGCCGCCACCTCGGCGGTGAGCCGCGCCCACTGCTCGGCGTCGGCATCGCGGACCGCGCAGCGGAATTCCCGGCGCGCCCAGTCCTCGACCACCTCGACCGGCAGCGCACCGGCCAGCAGCATGCTCGCGTGACCCACCTGCGCGGCCGCCTTGCCCACCGACATCTCCAGCGCCGCGTTCACCCACAGCACCGGCAGCGTGGGGTCGGCCGGGCCCGGCTCGTCGTGGTCGAGATCGGTGCCGCCGATCTGGAGTTTGCGCACGCGCTGGTCGATCGCGCCGACCGGCCCGGGCACGAACGCGCGCGCCTGCGCCCCGTCGACCTCGACGGTCACCCCGTCGACCGCCCCGGCGGCCACCCACTGCGCGCCCCTGGCCCGCCGCGCGACCTTCCGGATCCGCGAGCGCTTCCACGCCAGATACCGCGGCTCCCACTCCCCGCCCGGTCCCGAGCGCGGGTCCAGGCAGACCGCCAGCGCCGACGCGGCCGCGGCGGCCAGCAGGGCACTGCGGGCGGGCGGGTCGGTCTTGGGAATGTGCAGCACCATCTGCATGGCCTGCACCAGGGCCGGATCGGCGGGATCGCCCGCGCCGCCGTAGCCCCGGGCGAGTTCGGCGTGTCGCAGGGCGAAGGTGTCGGTGTCGTCGGGGGCGTCCACGGTGCCGGTCGATTCGTCGCTCATCGTCGGATCAGCCTAATCGAGCCGGACGACCGTTCAGGTCACCCGCACATCGAGGTGGAAGGCGGGGGCGGGCAGCACCGGGGGCTTGTTGGCCGGGGTGTAGCTGTACTGGAGCGCGGTGTTCCCCGGCTGGACCGTGCGGTACTGCCAGATCGTGGCATTGCCGTCGGCCAGGGGACCGCCGTCGGTGATCAGGATGCCCGACTCGAAGTTCACCACGGCCCACTGGTCGGTGGAGTCCGGCGACTGCGGCAGCCGCACGTGCAGGCGACGGCCGACCGGCAGGACCACCGTGCCGCCGTTGACGGTCTGGTCGATCACCACCGGCGGTTCCGCGCTCGCGGGCGGGTAGGTCGGCAGCGTCACCTCGGTGATCAGCTTCTCGTCGCTGCCGCAGCCCGCGGTCAGTGTCCCCACACTCGCCACGGCGATCAGGACGAACAACGTTCTACGCACCGCAGCCTCCCAGTGACGAACAGTGACGACGACTCGGAACACCTCGTCGTCACTCTACGTCCCGGCAGTCTCGTTTCGGCGTCAGCGACCGAGCGGCACCCGACGCACGCCCCCGTCACGGGCGTCGGCGGCCTCGACCTCGTCGCGGGTGACGCCCAGGATGAACAGCACCGCGTCCAGGTACGGATGCGACAGCGCGGTATCGGCCACCTCGCGCAGCGCGGGCTTGGCGTTGAACGCCACACCCAGCCCGGCGGCATTGAGCATGTCGATGTCGTTGGCACCGTCACCGACCGCGACGGTCTGTTCCATCGGCACCCCGGCGTCGGCGGCGAACTTGCGCAGCGCGGTGGCCTTGAACGCCCGGTCGACGATCTCGCCGACCACCCGGCCGGTGAGTTTCCCGTCGACGATCTCGAGCGTGTTGGCCTGCACGAAATCGAGTTCCAGCTCGTGCGCGAGCGGCTCGATGACCTGGCGGAACCCGCCGGAGACCACGCCGCAGCGGAACCCGATGCGGCGCAGCGTGCGGATGGTGGTGCGGGCGCCGGGGGTGAGTTCGATGCGGTCGGCGACCTCGTCGATCACCGAGGCGTCGAGACCCTCGAGGGTGGCCACTCGCTGCCGCAGCGATTCGGCGAAGTCGAGCTCGCCGCGCATAGCCGCCTCGGTGACCTCGCGGACCTGCTCCTCGACCCCGGCGTGCGCGGCCAGCATCTCGATGACCTCACCCTGGATGAGGGTGGAGTCCACGTCGAAGACGATGAGCCGCTTGGCCCGCCGGGCCAGCCCCGCGCGCTCCACCGCGATATCGACCTGTTCGGCGACGGCCACGTCGGCCAGCGCGGTGCGCAGCCGGGAGTCGGTGTCGGCGCCGGTGTCGGTCGCGGTGACCATGAGTTCCATGCCGGTCACCGGGTAGTCGGCGATGCCGCGGATGGTGTCGATATTGGCGCCGAGGGCGGCCAGGATGCGCGAGATGGCGCTGAAGGCGTGCGCGGTGACCGGCGCGCCCAGCACGACGACGGCGTGCGTGGACATCGGCGGCTTGCCGATCTGCGCGTCGACGGAGACGTCGACCTGCATGCCGACGGTGTTCATCGCCTCTTCGAGGTCGTCCTGGAGGGCTTCGGGGTCGTTCGGGCACGACACCAGCACGCCCAGGGTCAGCCGCCCCCGGATGACGACCTGTTCGACGTCGAGCAGGCTCACCTGATGCTTGGACAGCGCCGTCAGTAGGACCGACGTGACGCCGGGCCGGTCAGGGCCGGTGACGGTCACGAGAACTGTGGTGTCGGCCAAGTCGATCTGCTCCGTTCGATTACCCACAAAAAGAGTGTGCACCCGCTGGTCACCCCAGCAGGTGCACACCCTTGTCTTACGGTGTTTTGCTACTTCTTCGCGAGCGCGACTTCCTCGGCGGCGTGCGCCTTGTGCTTGCCCGAACCCCAGCCGACGTGCGCCTCGGCCTTCATGCGCTCGACCATGTGCGGGTAGTGCAGCTCGAACGCGGGACGCTCCGAACGGATGCGCGGCAGCTCGTAGAAGTTGTGGCGCGGCGGCGGGCAGGTGGTGGCCCACTCCAGGGAGTTGCCGTAGCCCCACGGATCGTCCACGGTGACGACCTCGCCGTAACGGTAGCTCTTGAACGTGTTCCACACGAACGGCAGCATCGACGAGCCCAGGATGAAGGCACCGATGGTGGAGATGGTGTTCAGCGTGGTGAAGCCGTCGCTGGGCAGGTAGTCGGCGTAACGACGCGGCATGCCCTCGGCACCCAGCCAGTGCTGCACCAGGAAGGTGGTGTGGAAGCCGACGAAGGTGGTCCAGAAGTGCCACTTCGCGAGACGCTCGTCCATCATGCGGCCGGTGATCTTCGGGAACCAGAAGTAGATACCCGCGAAGGTGGCGAACACGATGGTGCCGAAGAGCACGTAGTGGAAGTGCGCGACGACGAAGTACGAGTCGGTGACGTGGAAGTCCAGCGGCGGCGAGGCCAGGATGACGCCCGACAGACCACCGAAGAGGAAGGTCACCAGGAAGCCGATGGACCACAGCATCGGTGATTCGAACGTCAGCTGACCGCGCCACATGGTGCCGATCCAGTTGAAGAACTTCACACCGGTCGGGACCGCGATGAGGAAGGTCATGAAGGAGAAGTACGGCAGCAGCACCGCGCCGGTGGCGTACATGTGGTGCGCCCACACCGCGATCGACAGCGCCGCGATACCCAGGGTCGCGTAGACCAGCGTGGTGTAACCGAAGATCGGCTTACGGCTGAAGACCGGGAAGATCTCGGAGACGATGCCGAAGAACGGCAGCGCGATGATGTATACCTCGGGGTGGCCGAAGAACCAGAACAGGTGCTGGTAGAGCAGGATGCCGCCGGTGGCCGGGTCGTAGATGTGGCCGCCCAGGTGGCGGTCGTAGGCCAGACCGAACAGCGCCGCGGTGAGCAGCGGGAAGGCCAGCAGCACCAGGACCGAGGTCACCGCGATGTTCCAGGTGAAGATCGGCATGCGGAACATGGTCATACCGGGCGCGCGCAGGCAGACCACGGTGGTCAGCATGTTGACACCACCGAGGATGGTGCCCAGACCGGAGACGGCCAGACCCAGGATCCACAGGTCGGTGCCGACACCGGGCGAGTGCAGGATGTCGGTCAGCGGCACGTAGGCCGTCCAGCCGAAGTCCGCCGCGCCACCGGGGGTCACGAAGCCCGCGGTCGCCATGGTGCCGCCGAACAGGTACAGCCAGTAGCTGAACGCGTTCAGGCGCGGGAAGGCGACGTCGGGGGCGCCGATCTGCAGCGGCAGGATGATGTTGGCGAAGCCGAACACGATCGCGGTCGCGTAGAACAGCAGCATGATCGTGCCGTGCATGGTGAACAGCTGGTTGAACTGTTCCGGCGAAAGGAACTGCAGACCCGGGCGCGCGAGCTCGGCGCGCATGAGCAGCGCCATGAGACCGCCGACCAGGAAGAAGCTGATCGCCGTCACCAGGTACATGGTGCCGAGCACCTTGGGGTCGGTGGTGGTGACCGCCTTGTAGAGGAACGAGCCCTTCGGCCCGGTCCGAGCCGGATACGGTCGAGTCGCTTCCAACTGAGGGACTGGCCTGGGCTCTACCGCAGTCACTGATCCTCCTGAAGATGCCTGTACGTCACTCGCAGCGTCGGCCCCGCCTCGGGAGGACAGCAGCAGACATGCGTTGAAGTGATCGTAAACCGTGCTGCCGCAGCATTCCGCGCGGGTCCTACTCTGTGTCGTATTCGGCGCGCCGTAGACGGCGGCCCGACGCCGGTCTCGATCTTCCTCCGCAGGTCCAGCGGGTGCAACGGTTGGCGGCGATGACTTTTCGCGGTTCGGCGCGTCATGATCGATGACGGTGCGCGCTGTGCCCACCGCCTCTGTCGAACCATCTGTCGAACCGAGGAGTCCGTCATGACGATCACCCCCAAGCCCGGCGATCCCGTCTGGGCCGATCTCTACACCGCCGATCTGGACCGTTCGATCGCCTTCTACGGCGAGCTCTTCGGCTGGACCGCCGACCGCGGCGGCCCGGAGTTCGGTGGGTACACCACCTTCAGCAAGGACGGGAGCGCGGTGGCGGGCGCGATGTCGCGGCAGGAAGACGCCGGTGACCCCTACCCCGACCGGTGGACGGTCTACCTGTCCTCGACCGACGCGGCCGCGACCACCGCCAAGGCGAGCGAGGCGGGCGGCCAGGTCTTCCTCCCGCCGATGGCGGTCGCCGATATCGGCACCATGGCCGTGCTCGCCGATGTCGGCGGCGTGGGTGTCGGGGTGTGGCAGGCCGACACCTTCGGCGGCTTCCAGGCCAGGGGCACGGTCGCCGACGGCACCTGGTCCGGCCATGCCGGGGTGCCGTCCTGGTTCGAGCTGATGACCCGCGCCTACGAGCCCTCGCTGACCTTCTACCGGGACGTCTTCGGCTGGGACGACACCTTCACCGTCGCCGATTCCGACGAGTTCCGCTACACCACCCTGCACGCCACCTCCCCCATGCTCGGCGGCGTGATGGACGCCAACGGCCACCTGCCCGAGGGCGTGCCCGGCGCGTGGACGGTCTACTTCGGCGCCGAGGACGTGGACACGACGGCCGCGCGGGCGGCGGAACTCGGCGGCGCGATCGTCTTCGAGCCGATGGACACCCCCTACGGCCGCCTGGCCGGGCTCACCGACGCCACCGGCGCGCATTTCAGCATCGGCGGCAACAAGCGCTGAGCGGTTCACCCACCTCGGGGTGGTAATCACCCACCCTGGGAGTGGCGACCCCAACGCTGGGGTCGCTGTCGGACACCCCGTCCGGCGGCGAGGGTGGAGAGGTACCGAAAAACACCTCCCACCAGCCCCGAGGGGAATCACGATGAACGCACTGGCCACCGCTTCCGCCGACAACGTCATCCAGCTCCCGCAGCGCGCCCCGATCGCCGACGGCACGCTCGCCGACGCCGATCTGGACCGCTGGGCCAATCGCCTGGCCCGGCTGCTGCTGGCCCGCGGGGCCGTGGCGGGCGAGCGGGTCGCGCTGGTGGTGGAGCCCCGGATCGAGGCGATCGTGGCCGAGGCCGCCGTGCGCAAGATCGGCGCGATCCCGGTCGCGGAGACCGCCCCCACGCCCCGATTCGGGATCACCGTCCGCGAGCACCGGCCCGCGCTGACCGATGCGGTGGACTGGCTGGTGCTCGACGATCGCGGCACGCTGCGCCACTACCTGGTGAGTTCGGACGCGCCGCTGTCGAGCGCGGATCTGCGCGCGGTCTCCTGAGAGCCATTCCGATCCGGCCCGCACAGGTTCAGAATGGATCTGGAGCAAAGCCATGACAACACAGGTCCGCTCATGACCCAGACTTCTTCGCTCGCGTCGGCCGCCGACGCCACCGAAGGTCCGTTCCCACTGTCCGCGGCGCAGCGGGGCATCTGGTTCGCCCAGCACATCGCGGGTGACACGCCCATCTCCATCGCCCAGTACGTCGAGTTGCGCGGCGCGGTCGACCTCGCGGTGCTCACCGCGGCGGTCCGCCGCACCGGCCGCGAGTTCGGGACCGGCTACCTGCGCCTGGTCGAGGTCGACGGGCAGCCGTATCAGCTGGTCGACCCCACCCTCGACGCCGACATCACCGAACTGGACCTGCGCGGCGAACCCGACCCCGAGCGCGCCGCGCACGCCTGGATGCGCGCGGAGTACTCGGCGCCGCTGGACGTGCTGCGCGACCGCCTGGTCCGGCTGGCCATGCTGCGCGTCGGCGAGGACCGCTGGTTCTGGTACTCGCGGATGCACCACATCGTGCTCGACGGCATGGGCGCGCTGGCCCTGGTGCAGCGCACCGGCGAGCTCTACAACGCCGCCGTCGAGGGCCGCGAACCGCCGCCCGCCAAGGCCGAGCCGTTGCCGAAGATCGTCGAGGCCGACCTGGCCTATCGCAGCTCCGACCGGTTCGCCGCCGACAGCGAGTACTGGCGCGCGCACCTGGCCGAGCTGGCCGATCCGGTGACGCTGGCGGGCCGGGCGGCCGCCGTCGACGGTCATCCGCGCCGTGTCTCCGGCGATCTGCCCGCCGCCACCGCGACCCTGCTCGACGAGGTGGCGGCCGCCGTGAACTCCGGTGTCGCGCCGACGGTGGTGGCCGCGTTCGGCGCCTACCTGGCCGCGATGACCGGCGCGCCCGAGGTGGTGCTGAGCCTGCCGGTGTCGGCGCGGACCTCGGCGACGCTGCGCCGGTCCGGCGGCATGCTCGCCAATGTGGTGCCGTTGCGGGTCGCACTCACGCCGGGAACCACGGTCGGCGCGGCGATTCTCGCGGTGCAGAGCGAGCTCACCGGCGCGCTGCGCAGGCAGCGGTACCGCCAGGAGGACATCGTCCGCGATCTGGGCTGGGCGATGGACGAGGCGGCCTCGTTCGGGCCAGCGGTGAACCTGATGATGGTCGACACCCGGATCGCGCTCGGCCCGGTGGTCGGGCGGCTGCACGTGCTCACCTCCGGCCTGATCGACGATCTGTTCGTCAACCTGTATCCGGGGGTCGGTGGCGAGAGCACCCACATCGACCTGCAGGGCAACGGCAATCTCTACAGCGACGCCGACCTCGCCGCCCACCACGCGCGTTTCCTGCGCTTCCTGCACCGTTTCCTGGCCGCCGGTCCCGAGGCCCCGCTCGCGGCCGTCTCGGTCCTGTCCGACGACGAGCACGCCATCGCGGTGCCCGCCCGGGGCCCCGCCGGAACCAGCCCGCGCACCCTGCCCGAGCTCCTGGCCGCGGGCACCGCGATCGACCCGGAGGCGGTGGCGCTGCGCTGGGGCACCGGCGAGTCCCTGAGCTACCGCGCCGTCGACGAGTACACCACCCGCCTGGCGCGCGTCCTGATCGCCGCCGGGGCGGGCCCGGAACACGGTGTCGCGCTGGCGATCCCGCGCTCGGCGGATTCCGTGCTGGCCACCGTCGCGGTCGCGAAGACCGGCGCGCCGTTCGTCCCGATCGATCCGACCTATCCCGCCGACCGCATCGAGCACATGCTCGACGACAGCGGCGTGGTCACCGGCGTGACGGTCGCGGACGCCCGCTCGGCCCTGCCCGGCCGGATCGACTGGCTGACCCTCGACGACGCCCCCACCACCGCGCGCGTCGCCGCCCAGGACCCCACCCCGCTCACCGACGCCGACCGCACCACCCCGCTGCGTCTCGACCAGATCGCCTACGTCATCTACACCTCCGGGTCGACCGGGCTGCCCAAGGGCGTGCTGGTATCGCATCGCGGCCTGGCCAACCTGGCCACCGGGTCCGGCGCCGGATTCGGGGTGGACGCCACGTCCGTGGTCGCCCACGCGGTGTCGCCGAGTTTCGACATCTCCGTCGAGGAGATCCTGGTGACCCTCGCGGCCGGGGCGACGCTGGCGATCGTGCCGCCCTCGGTGTACGCGGGCGAGGAGATGGCGCGGGTGCTGCGCGAGCACGGCGTCACGCATCTCAATGTGACTCCGGCCGTGGTCGGTTCGCTGGATCCGGCGCGTCTGCCCGCGTTGCGCACGATCGTGGTCGGCGGCGACGCGTGCCCGCCGGAGCTGGTGTCGAAGTGGACCGGCCGCGCCGTGCTCAACGGCTACGGCCCCACCGAGACCACGGTGACCACCACGCTCAGCGATCCGCTGGTCCCCGGCGCCCCGGTGACCATCGGTGGCCTCACCCGCGGGGTGTCCGGGCTGGTGCTCGACCCGTGGCTGCGGCCGGTCCCGGCCGGGACGGTGGGCGAGCTGTATCTCGCGGGTCCCGGTCTGGCGCGCGGGTATCACCGGCGCAGCGGGCTCACCGCGAGCCGGTTCGTCGCGAATCCGTACGCGCCCGGCGAACGCCTGTACCGCACCGGCGATCTGGTGCGCTGGTCCGCCGATTCCGGCCGGTTCACCCTGGAATATCAGGGCCGCGGCGATTTCCAGGTGAAGGTGCGCGGCTACCGGATCGAGCTCGGCGAGATCGACGCCGCCCTGCAACGGCTCCCCGGTGTCGATTTCGCGCTCACACTCGGCGCGAAGACCCCGGCGGGTGCCACCGCGCTCGCGTCCTATGTCACCGCCGAAGCCGGTACCGAGCTGCATCCCGAAGCGGTCAAAGCCGCTGTCGGCGAGCGGCTTCCGGCCTACATGGTGCCCGCCGTGATCACCGTGCTCGATGCCGTTCCGCTCACCCCGTTGGGCAAGGTCGACCGAAAAGCCCTGCCCGCACCGGATTTCCGGGCCGAGACGGTCACCGGCAGACCTCCCTCGACCCCGCGTGAGGAACTCCTCGCCGTCCTGTTCGCCGAGGTCCTCGGCGTGGACGCGGTCGGCGCCGACGACAGCTTCTTCGCCCTCGGCGGCGACAGCATCGTCTCCATCCAGCTGGTCTCCCGCGCCAAGTCCGCGGGCCTCACCTTCACCGCCCGCGACGTCTTCGAACGCAAAACCGTCGCCGCCCTCGCCGCCGTGGCCACCGACACCCCGGCCCACATCGTCGAAGAACTCCCCGACGGCCCCACCGGCCCGATCACCCTCACCCCCATCGTCCACGCCATGCTCGACCACGACGCCCCCTGGCACCGCTACGCCCAGGCCGTCCTGATCACCCTCCCCGAAGGCACCGATCGCGCGGCCCTCACCGACGCCCTCCAGGTCGTCCTCGATCACCACGACATCCTCCGCTCCACCCTGCGCGGCGCACCCGGCACCTGGACCTGGGAGGTCGCCGAGAAGGGCACCGTCGAAGCCGGGACACTCCTCGAGGTGGTCCCGGCAGGCCAGGGCGCACCGCCTCACCCCGTCGCCACCGTCGAGCAGGCATTGCAGCGCGCCGCCGACCAGCTGGACCCCTCGACCGGCACGGTCGCGCGCTTCGTCCTCCTCGAGCGCGCCGATGCCGCTCCCCTGTGCTGGCTGGTACTGCATCACCTCGTCACCGACGGCGTCTCCTGGCGAATCCTGCTGCCCGACTTGGCCACCGCCGCCTTCGGCGGCACCCTCGACCCGGTCGGTACCTCGTTCCGGCGGTGGGCGCACGGCCAGCCGCTCGAAGCCATTGCCCGCGCGGGCGAACTGTCCACCTGGCAGCGCATCTCGGCGACCCCCGACCCACCGTTCGGCACAGCGGCTTTCGACCCGGCGCGCGATGTCGTCGACACCATGGCGCAGTGGCAGTCGACGGTGCCCACCGCTACCGCGCACGCCGTGGTCACCACACTGCCCGAGCAATTCCATTGCGGCGCCGACGATGTCCTCCTGGCCGCCCTCGCGCTCGCCGTCGCCCGCTGGCGCGCCCGCACCGCTTCCCTCATCACCCTGGAGGGCCACGGCCGCGCCGAATCCCTGCTGCCCGGCGCGGACATCGCCCGCACGGTCGGCTGGTTCACCACGGTGTATCCGGTGGCAGTCGACCTGACCGGCATCGACATCGACAACGCCTTCACCGGCGGCCAGGCGGCGGGCGCGGCGATCAAGGCCACCAAGGAACAGCTGCGCGCGATCCCCGATCGCGGCGTCGGCTACGGCCTGCTGCGCTACCTGAACGACGAGACCGCCGCCACCCTCGCGGACACTCCGGCACCCCAGCTCAGCTTCAACTACCTCGGCCGCGCCGTCACCGGCGAAGATCCTTGGCTGCCACAGCGTTTCGCCGCCACCAATGACGCCCACGCACCCCTGGCCGCCACCGTCGACATCAATGCCGTGCTCACCGACGCGGGCCTCGAGGTCACCTGGGCCTACGCGAGCCGCCTGCTCACCGAACACGATGTCCACGAGCTGGCCGACCTGTGGTCACAGGCCCTGACCGCCCTGGTCACCCATGCGGGGACCGACGGCGCGGGCGGCCGCACCCCCTCGGACTTCGACCTCGTCACCGTCGACCAACCCCAGATCGACCGCTGGGAGCACACCTACCCGCACCTGGCCGATGTCTGGCCCCTCTCCCCACTCCAGTACGGCCTGCTCTTCCACGCCCTCTACGACACCGACACCGCCGACGGCTACACCGTCCAATCCCTGCTCACCCTCGCGGGCACCGTCGACGCCACCCGCCTGCGCACCGCCGCCCAGGCTCTCGTCGACCGGCACGAGAACCTCCGCGCCGCCTTCGTGGAAACCGATGACGGCCCCCGCCAGCTCGTCCTGTCGCACGCCGAGATCCGCTGGGACGACATCGATCTCACCACGATCACCGACGACACCGCCCGCGACCGCGAACTCGCCCGGGTGATCGACCTCGACGCCCGCACCCGTTTCGACCTCACCCGCCCACCCCTGCTCCGCTTCACCCTGATCAAGACCGGCCCCGACACCTTCCGCCTCGTCATGACCAATCACCATGTGGTGCTGGATGGTTGGTCCACCCCGCTGCTGGTGCGCGAACTGCTCGCCTTCTACGTCACCGCCGGTGACCCGTCGGCCCTGCCGCCCGCCCGCTCCTATCGCGCGTTCCTGTCCTGGCTCGCCGACCAGGACACCGAGGCTTCCCTCACCGCCTGGCGCCAGGCCCTCGCCGGTATCGACACGCCCACCCGCGCCGTCCCCACCCTGGCGGACATCACCACTCCCGAAACCGCCCTGCGCTCCCACGAACTGCCCGCCACCACCGTCGCCGCGCTCGACGCCGCCGCCCGCGCGGCCGGGGCCACGGTGAACACTCTGGTCCAGGTCGGCTGGTCGCTGCTGCTGGCCCTGCTCACCGGCCGCACCGATGTGGTGTTCGGCAGCACCGTGTCCGGGCGGCCGCCGGAGCTGCCCGGCGTCGAGGAGATGCTCGGCCTGTTCATCAACACCGTTCCCGTGCGGGTCACGCTGGACCCGGCGGAGCAGGTCGCCGACCTGCTGGGCCGCGTGCAGGCCGAGCAGACCCGGCTGATGGATCACCAGCACGTCGGCTTGGCCGCCATCCACCGTGCCGTCGGCCTGGCCGAATTGTTCGACACCCTCACCGTTTTCGAGTCCTATCCGATCGACCGCGAGGCCCTGTCCCAGGCGCTCGACATCGCGGGCATGCGGGTGCTCGATGTCGAAGGCACCGACGCGACACCGTATCCGTTGAATCTCATGGTGATTCCGCTGCACACCGCCGACGGCGACGCCCTGCGCATCACCGTGAAGTACCTCGCCGACCAGCTCGACCACACCGCCGCGCAGTCCCTGCTGGACCGCTTCGTCCGCCTGCTGACCCAGCTCGCCGACCACCCGGACCTGCCGGTCTCCCGGCTGCGTGCCTGCGACGACACCGAACTGGCGGCCCTGGCCCCGGTCCACGGCGCCCCACCCGTGCCCCAGCGGACCCTGCCCGACATCCTCACCGCCGGTGCCGCTCTCGACCCCCAGGCCGTCGCCGTCAGCTCCGGCGAGCTGCACATGAGCTACGGCGAACTCGATGCCTGGTCCAACCGCTTCGCCCGGGTGCTGCTCGGGCGCGGGGTGGGCCCGGAGGTATTCGTCGTGCTGGCGCTGACCCGCTCGCTGGAATCGGTGGTCGCGGTGTGGGCGCTGGCCAAGACCGGCGCGGCGTTCGTCCCGCTGGACCCCAGCTACCCGGTGGAGCGCATCGAACACATGCTCTCCGATTCCCGCGCGCCGATCGGCGTCACCGTGACGGCCACCGGCGAAACCCTGCCCGGCACCATCGATTGGCTGCTGCTCGACGATCTCAACACCATCCGCCGCGCCATGCTGGTCTCCGACGCGCCGATCACCGACGCCGAACGCGGCGGCCCGATCGACCTCGACCACACCGCCTACCTCATCTACACCTCCGGCTCCACCGGCAAACCCAAGGCCGTGCTGCTCAGTCATCGCGGCATCGCGAATCTGGTGACCGCGCAACGCGAAACCCTCGATCTCGACCCGTCGGCCAGCGCCCTGCAGGTCGCCTCCCCCAGCTTCGATGCCTCGGTCTTCGAGATGCTCACCGCGCACGCGGCAGGCGGGCGCCTGGTCGTGTCGCCGCCGGAGGTCTACGGCGGCAGCGAACTGGAAGCCCTGCTGCGCACCGAAGCGGTGACGCACGCGGTGATCACCCCGTCCGCCCTGGCCACCATGGAACCCACCGACCTCACCGCGCTGCGCGTTCTCGCCGTCGCCGGGGAAGCCGCGACCCCCGAGCTCATCGAGAAGTGGGCGGCGGGCAGACGGATGGTGAACCTCTACGGCCCCACCGAATTCAGCATCTGGGCCACCGGTCCGGCCGAGCTGCGCGCGGGCGAACCGGTCACCATCGGCGGGCCGATCCGTGGTGCGTCGGTGGTGGTGCTGGACAGCTGGTTGCGGCCGGTGCCGGTGGGTGTCCAGGGTGAGCTGTATCTGGCGGGCCCCGCCCTGGCCCGCGGGTACTTCCGCCGGGTCGAGATGACGGCGAGCCGCTTCGTCGCCGATCCTTTCGGCGCGCCCGGCGATCGCATGTACCGCACCGGCGACATGGTGCGCTGGGTCCGCGACGCGGACGACGCTCTGACGCTGGAGTACTTGGGCCGCAGCGATTTCCAGGTCAAGATCCGTGGTCTGCGGATCGAGCTGGGTGAGATCGACGCGGTGCTCTCCCGCGACGCCGAGGTCGAATACGCGGTCACCATCGGCCGGGAGGGACCCGCCGGGGCGACCGTGCTGGTGTCCTATGTATTGCCCACGCCCGGCGCCGATCTCGACACCGAGAACCTGCGCGCGCAGGTCGCGGCCGAGCTGCCCGGCTACATGGTGCCCGGCTATGTGGTCCTGCTCGACGACATCCCGTTGACGCCCGTCGGCAAGCTGGACCGCAAAGCCCTTCCGGTACCGGACTTCTCGTCGGCCCAGCGCGCGTACCTGGCACCCCGCACCCCGGTCGAGGAGTCGGTCGCCACGGTGTTCGGCGAGGTCCTGGGCAGCGACCGGGTGAGCGTGGACCAGTCCTTCTTCGAACTCGGCGGCAACTCCCTGACCGCGACCAAGGTCGTCGCCCGCGTCAACTCCGCCCTCGGCTGCCGCATCGCCCTGCGCGACCTCTTCGACGCCCCCAGCGTCGCCCAGCTCGCGGCCCGCCTCGTCCCCGCCCCCGAGGGCACCCCCGGCCGCCCCGCCCTGTCCGCCCGCCCCCGCCCCGACCGCCTCCCGCTCTCCCCCGCCCAGCAGCGCATGTGGGTCCTCAACCAGCTCGACCCCGGCTCCGCCGCCTACAACATCGCCATCGCCCTCCGCCTCACCGGCGACCTCGACATCCCCGCCCTGCGCCAGGCCCTCACCGACGTCATCACCCGCCACGAATCCCTCCGCACCCGCTACCCCACCGACACCGAGGGTCCCCGCCAGGTCGTCGTCAGCCCCGAATCCCTCCCGCTGCCCGTCCTCGACACCGAAGACGGCGCCCCACTCCGCACCCGCATCAACGAACTCACCGCCACCGGTTTCGACCTCACCCGCGAAACCCCCCTCCGCATAGCCCTGTTCCGCGTCGACACCACGAACACCGTTGCCCCCGCCCGTCTCATCGGCGCGCAGAGTGCTACTCGTCAATCCACCGACCAGGTATCCATCGCCCACACCGATTCCAGCAGCACCACACGGACCGAGCCCGCCAGCACCGCACGCACCCGCACCACACCGGCCGAGCCCGCCAGCAGCGCACACGCAAGCACCGCACCAACGGACTCCCCCAACACCACACACGCAAGCACCGCACCAACGAACTCCCCCAACACCACACACGCAAGCACCGCACCAACGAGCTCCTCAAGCACCGCGCCCGCTGGTGCCACCAGCACGGCGCCGACAGTGGGCACCGTTGCCCGTACTTCCGGCGCGCCGGTGCACGTGGTCGTGCTCGTGGTGCATCACATCAGCGCTGATGGCGCATCCATGGCACCGCTCGCCGCCGACCTGGTGGCCGCCTATTCGGCGCGGGTCGCCGGTTCGGCACCCAGCCGCGCACCGCTGGCCGTGCAGTACGCCGACTTCGCGCTCTGGCACCGGGAGGTGCTGGGTGCCGCCACCGACGCGGATTCCCTGGCGGCACAGCAGATCCAGTACTGGCGGGACACTCTCGCCGACGCACCGGATGCCCTGGAACTGCCCAGCGACCGCCCCCGCCCGGCGGTCCAGTCGATGCGCAGCGACGATGTCGGTTTCGCTCTCGATGCCCGAACCCACCGCGCGCTCACCGAATTCGCCGCCGCGCACAGTGTCAGCGTCTTCATGGTCGTGCATGCCGCGCTGGCGGTGTTGCTCGCACGCCTGGGTGGCACCGGTGACATCGTCATCGGCACCCCGGTGGCCGGTCGCGGGGAGGAAGCCCTCGACGAGCTGGTCGGCATGTTCGTCAACACCCTCGCTCTGCGCACCCCCGTCGACCCCGGCACCGGCTTCCGCGAGTTCCTCGACACCGTCCGCACCACCGACCTCGACGCCTTCGCCCACGCCGACATCCCCTTCGAACAGCTCGTCCAAGCCCTCGACCCCACCCGCTCGACCGCCCACCATCCCCTGTTCCAGGTCTCGCTCTCGCTCCAGAACTTCGTCGAGCCCGTCCTCGAACTCCCCGGCCTCCGCTTCGAGGTCGAGGACTTCGACCGCCGCGCCTCCGCCTTCGACCTCACCTTCGACCTGCGCGAACGCTTCGACGACACCACCCCCGCAGGCATCGAGGGCGTCCTCTCCTACGCCACCGACCTCTTCGACGCCCCCACCGCCACCGCCTTCACCACCCGCTGGCACCAAATCCTCGCCACCGTCCTGGCCGACATCGACACCCCCCTCGCCGATATCGACCTCCTCACCGAATCCGAACGCGCCCACCTGATCCCGGTCCGCGGCCCCGCCACCACCGGCACCACCACCCTCCCCCACCTGCTGACCACCACCGCCGCGACCTTCCCGGACCGCCCCGCCCACCTGCCGTCCGCCGTCCCGAATGGCCGCAGCACCGAGGCACCGCAACGCGCCGGATCAGCTCCCGAAGCCCGTCGAATCGAGGCATCCGCGGAGACCGAAGACAGCACACCGCCGTACCTGAACACCGCTGGTACGACCACGGTTTCCGAGTCACCAGCACGCTCGGCCGGCGGGTCGCCGACCACCTATCGCACACTCGACGCCCGGTCCAACCAGCTGGCCAGGCTGCTGATCACGGGGGGCGCCCGAACGGAAACCGTGGTCGCGCTGGCACTCCCACGCTCGGAGTTCCTGCACACCAGCCTCTGGGCCACCGCCAAGACCGGCGCCGCCTTCGTCCCGGTCGACCCCAAGCACCCCGCCGACCGCATCGAGCACATGCTCACCGATTCCGGTGCGCGCGTGGGCATCACCCTCGCCCGCTACCGCCCCGAACTCCCCGACAGCACCCACTGGCTGGTGCTGGACGACCCGGCGATGACGCAAGAACTGTCCACCACCAGTGACACCCCGCTGACCCCCGACGACCTCCCGGCCCCGATCCGCGTCGAGAACCCCGCCTGGATGATCTACACCTCGGGCTCGACGGGCACCCCCAAGGGCGTCACCGTCACCCACCGCGGCCTGGCCGACCTCATCGCCGCCCAGCGCGCCGACCTCGCCCTCGACGAGCACGCCCGCGTCCTCCAGGTCGCCTCCCCCAGCTTCGACGCGTCCATCTTCGAGGCACTCATGGCCTACGGCGCGGGCGGCACCGCCGTCATCGCCCCACCCGACGTGTTCGGCGGTGCCCCGCTCGCGGAGCTCATCGCCGCCGAACAGGTCACCCACATGGTCATCACCCCGTCGGCACTGGCCACCCTCGATCCCGCCGAGGTGTCGAGTGTGCGGGTGCTGGCGGTGGCCGGGGAGGCGGTCGGCCCGGATCTCGTCGCCCGCTGGTGCGGTGGCGCGGACGGCCGCACCATGGTGAATCTGTACGGCCCCACCGAATACACCATCTGGGCAACGGGTTCCGCGCCGCTCGCGGAATCGGAGCCGGTCACCATCGGCGCCCCGATCCGCGGCGCGAGCGCCCTCGTCCTCGACGACCGCTTGCGCCCCGTTCCCCTCGGCGTAGCCGGTGAGCTCTACCTCGCGGGCACCGCCGCCGCCCGCTGCTACCACGCCCGCCCCGCCCTCACCGCCACCCGCTTCATCGCCAACCCCTTCGGCGCCCCCGGCGAACGCCTCTACCGCACCGGCGACCTCGTCCGCTGGACCCGCCATGGCACCCTGGAATATCTCGGCCGCACCGACTTCCAGGTGAAGGTGCGCGGCCAGCGCATCGAACTCGGCGAGATCGACGCCGTCCTCGGCGCCATCGACGGCGTGGATCTCGCTGTCACCCTGGGCGTTCCGGGCCCCACCGGCGCCACCGCGCTGGCGGCGTACCTGGTCCGCCTGCCCGGCGCCGACCTCGATGTCGCCCACATCCGTGCGGTGGCCGCCGACACCCTGCCCGGCTACATGGTCCCCGCCGCCTTCGTCGTCCTCGACGCGATCCCCATCAATGCCGTCGGCAAGCTCGACCGCAAGGCCCTGCCCGACCCGGTGTTCGTCACCGACGACACCCCCTACCGCGCCCCGGAAACCCCCACCGAGCAGGCCCTCGCCGAGATCTACGCCGACCTGCTGAACCGCGACCGGGTGGGCGTGGACGACTCCTTCTTCGCCCTCGGCGGCGACAGCATCCTGGCCATCCAGCTGGTCACCCAGGCGAAACTGCGTGGCGTGCACTGCACTCCGCTGCAGGTCTTCGAGCACCGCACCGTGGCCGCCCTCGGCGCCGTCATCGATGCGGGCGAGACCGTGGCGGCGCTGGAGGAACTGCCCGGCGGTGGTGTCGGCGAGCTGCCGCTCACCCCGATCGTGCGGTACATGATCGACCGCGGCGGCGATTTCGGCAGGTTCGTCCAGACCGCCGTGCTCGAGCTGCCCGTCGGCATCGACCGCGCGCGCCTGGTCGCCACCCTCACCGCCGTGATCGACCGGCACGACATGCTGCGCGCACGCCTGGAGCGAGACGGGGACGACTGGCGCCTGCGGGTGGCCGAACCCGGCTCGGTCGAGGTCGACACGCTGGTGCACCGCAGCGAGTGCGACGCCGCCATCGACCCGGTGGAACTGCGCGAATTCGCCCAGACCGCCCTGGATTCCGCGATGAACCGCCTCGACCCGGCCACCGGCACGGTCCTGCAGTTCGTCTGGCTCGACCCGGTCGGTGACGCCGGATCACGCACGCGGCCCGGCCGCCTGATCGTGGTCGCCCACCACCTGGTGATCGACAGCGTGTCCTGGCGCATCCTGGTCCAGGACCTCATCGCCGCCTGGGCCCAGGTCGCCGCCGACACCACCCCCGTGCTCCCCGAGATCGGCACCTCGATGCGCCGCTGGTCGCACGCGCTCACCGAACAAGCCCACGGCGAGCACCGCCGCGCCGAACTCGGCTACTGGCAGCGCGTGACAGGCGCCCCCGACCCGCTGCTCGGCCCCCGCCCCCTCGATCCCGCGATCGACCAGGGCCACACCGTGCGCCGCCTCGAGATCGAGGTCGACGAGTCCACCACCGCCGCCCTGCTCACCACCCTGCCCGGCCTGTTCCACGGCGGCGTGACCGACGCCCTGCTCGCCACCCTCGCCCTGGCCCTGATCCGCTGGCGCGCACGGCGCGGCGTGCGCGAACCCTCGGCCCTGCTGCGGCTGGAAGGCCACGGCCGACAGGAAGAAGTGGTGCCCGGCGCGGACCTCTCGCGCACCATCGGCTGGTTCACCACCCTCTACCCGGTGCACCTGGACCTCACCGACATCGATATCGAGGACGCCTTCGACAGCGGCCCGGCCATGGGCGCCGTCCTCCGCACGGTCAAACACGACCTCCTCGCCGTCCCCGACAAAGGCATCGGCTTCGGCCTGCTCCGCTACCTGAATCCCGAGACCGCACAACAACTCCCGACCGGCCTACCCGGCCAGATCTGCCTGAACTACCTCGGCCGACACACCTCCGTCGACACCCCCGCCGGGCTCGAGGGCCTGGGCTGGCTCCCCACCGCCGACCTCGGTGACCTCGCCGCCACCGAGCACCCCGACGTCCCGGTCATGGCCGCCATCGACATCAACGCCCTGGTCACCGGCGACCGCCTGCGCGCCGACTTCGGTTACGCCGCCGAACTTCTCGACCGCGACGCGGTCGCCGAACTCGCCCAGCTCTGGACCGAGGCCCTCACCGCCGCCGCCCGCTACGCCGAAACACCCTCCGCCCGAACGGCATCCGCCGAGGAAGCCGCCGCCATGACCGCCGCCACACCCACCACCGGCGGCCTCGGCCTGGACGTCCTGCTCCCCATCCGCCCCGACGGCGACAAGCCCGCCCTGTTCTGCGTGCATTCCTCCTCCGGAATGTCCTGGAGCTACCTGGGATTCGCCGAACAGCTCCGCCCCGGCCGCCCCGTCTACGGCCTGCAGGCCCCCGACCTCAGCGGCCGCGAACCCTCCGCCCGTTCCATCGAGGAATTCGCCCACCGCTACGTCCGCGAGATCCGCGCGGTGCGGCCCCACGGCCCCTACCACCTGCTGGGCTGGTCCTTCGGCGGGCTCATCGCCGAGGCCATGGCCGTCGAACTGGCCGCTGCGGGCGAGCGGGTCGGCGTGGTCGCCCTGCTCGACACCGACACCGCCGATATCGACGGCGACAGCATCGAACGTCTGACCGCGGGCGCGTTCATCCACACCTTCGGCGCGATCTTCGGCATCGACGACGTCCCCGCCGACGCCACCGCCGCGCAGGCGGCCGCCGCCATCACCGCCCGGCTCGGCGCCGAGCTCGTCGACGCCGCCACCCTCGAACGCCTGGCCGCCTCCTACAACGCCTCCGCGCGCACCAGAACCGGCTACCGGCGGCCCACCTACGACGGCGATCTGCTGTATTTCCGCGCCACCGTCGACCCCCAGGAATGGATGGGTCCGGACGGCTGGCGGCCCTATGTGACCGGCGAGATCGTCAGCCACGACGTGCCCGTGACCCACGACGAGATGACCAATCCCCTGGCCCTGTCGGTGATCTCGCCGCTGCTCGACGACCACATGGAAGCAGGAGACCGGCTATGAGCGTCGAACCCACCCTCGCCCCCAGCCCGGCGCGCACCGGCGGTGTGCTGGTCGAGGGCATCGAGAAATCCTTCGGCGACGTGCACGCCCTGCGCGGGGTCGATTTCGCCGCAGCCCCGGGCCAGGTCCTCGGCATCCTCGGCCCCAACGGCGCGGGCAAGACCACCACGGTCAATATCCTGTCCACCCTGATCACCCCCGATCGCGGCCGCGCGGTGGTCGCCGGGCACGATGTGGTCGCCGACCCGGCCGCGGTGCGCCGAAGCATCATGCTCACCGGCCAGTACGCCGCCCTCGACGACATGCTCAGCGGCTACGAGAACCTCGTCATGTTCGGCAGGCTGATGGGCCTGCGCAAACCCGCGGCCCGGGCCAGAGCCCGCGAACTGATCACCGAGTTCGATCTCGACCGCGCCGCCGAACGCCGCGTCGGCACCTACTCCGGCGGCATGCGGCGCCGCATCGATATCGCCTGCGGCCTGGTGGTCCGCCCGGATGTGGTCTTCCTCGACGAGCCGACCACCGGTCTGGACCCACGCAGCCGCCAGGGCGTCTGGGACCTGGTCAAGGGCTTCAAGAACGCGGGCATCACCACCCTGCTCACCACGCAATATCTCGAAGAGGCCGACGCGCTCAGCGACCGCATCATCGTGATCGACCACGGCGTCGTCATCGCCGAGGGCACCGCCGACGAACTCAAACACCGCACCGGCGGCAGCTACTGCGAGATCGTCCCCCTGGACCTGGCCGGGCTGCCCGCCATCGCCACCGCGCTCGGCGCCCTGCTGCCCCCGGAGAACCTCGCCGCGCTCACCCCCGAGTCCGACCGCCTCACCATCCCCGCCCCCGACGGCGCCAAGACCCTCGCCGAAGCGCTGCGCCGCCTCGACGACGCCGGTATCGAACTCGTCGACATCGCCCTGCGCCGCCCCTCCCTCGACGATGTGTTCCTCCAGCTCACCGGCCATCTGGCCACGACCGAGCAGGCCGTCCCGTGACCGCCGCGACCTGGCACACCACCGCCCGCGCCACCCCCGACACCCGCCAGCAGTGGTGGGTGCTGACCACCCGGCTGATCGTGCCCGCCGTCAAATCCGGCGAGGTGCTGTCCTCGGTGCTGGCCCCCGCCGCGTTCACCGCCAGTTTCTACATCCCGCTCAAGACCGTGATGATGTTCTCCGGCAACGGTTTCAGCAGCTACGCGCAGTACATGATGCCGCTGGTCATCCTGCAGGCCGCGGCGTTCACCGCCATCTCGGCGGCCTTCCGCTCGGCCACCGACGCCGTCGCCGGGCTCAACCGGCGCTTCGGCGCCATGCCCCTGCGGCCGCTGGTGCCGGTGGCGGCGCGGATGTCGGCCAATCTGTTCCGGCTGGTGATCTCGCTGGCCGCGGCCATCGCGGCGGGGTACGTCATCGGGTTCCGGTTCCGGCTCGATGCCGCGCACACCCTCGGCTTCCTGGCCTTCGCGCTGCTCATCGGCGTCGCGCTCACCCTCGGCGCCGACGTGATCGGCACCCTGTCCAAAAGCCCGGAGGCCACCTCGCAGGCGCTGGTGCTGCCACCGTTGATCTTCGGCATGCTCTCCACCGGCCTGGCCCCGGCCGACCAGTTCCCGGAGTGGATCCAGTGGTTCGTCCGCAATCAGCCGGTGTCCCAGTTCGCCATCGGGCTGCGCGCGCTGGCCGGGGACACCGCGGGCAACGCGGGGGTGGTGAGCTGGTCGCTGATGGGCCCGTCGCTGCTGTGGCTGGCCGCCATCCTGCTGCTCTGCGCGCCCCTCGCCGTCCGGCTCAGCGCACGGAGGACCTGATGACCCTGCAGGCGGAGAACTCCCCGGCCGCGCTGGTCCGGCACACCGTCATCCAGACCCAGCGCCTGCTGCTGCGCTGGGCCCGCAACCCGATCACCCTGCTGGAGACGCTGCTCATCCCGTGCCTGCTGCTGATCATGCTCGACATCGTGGTGGGCGGCCAGATCGAACGGTTCACCGGCGAGGACGCCCTCTACGGCTCGGTCCCGATGGTCGCCCTGGTCGGCGCGCTCTCCGGCGCCGTCGCCAGCGGCGTGCTGCTCGGCCGGGAACGCGACGCGGGCCTGCTCGCGCGGTTCTGGGTACTGCCGGTGCACCGCGCCTCCGGGCTGGCCTCGCGCATCCTGGCCGAGGGCTGCCGCATCCTGGTCGGCACCGTCACCGTGATCGCCGTGGGCTATCTGCTCGGCTTCCGCTTCCACCACGGCCCCCTGGCGGCCCTGGCGTTCCTGCTGGTCCCGGTGATCTTCGGGCTGGCCTTCGCCACCATCGTCACCGCCGTGGCCGTCTACACCGCGAAGGCCTCACTGGTCGAGGGCATCACCATCCTCACCTCGCTGATGATGTTCTTCAGCACCGGTTTCGTCCCGCTGGTCGCCTTCCCCACCTGGATCCAGCCGGTGGTGCGCAACCAGCCGATGTCGGTGGCCGTGGACGCCATGCGCGGACTGGCCGACCACGGTCCGGTCGCCCGGCCGCTGCTGCTCACCCTGCTCTGGTCGGCGGGCGCGGTGCTGCTGTTCGCCGTCCCCGCCGCCATCGGGTTCCGCCGCGCCAGCCGCCGGTGACGCCCCCGGCGAGCAGCACGGCGGCCACGCAGTACCCTCGTGCGCATGCCGGTGAGCGCCCGAGAACGCACCCGATTCCGTCGCACCGCCGAGCGGGCCGGTCGCGCCCGTTCGCGCGGCATCGCCGTCGGCGCCGCGCTGCTGTGCGCCGTCGCGCTCACCGCGGGTTGCGCGGACCAGACCGACGACGCCAGCACGATCATCCGGACCACCACCAATATCGCCGGGGCCGGTGTGGTCGGCGCCGACCGCGACACCGCCACCGCGTGCCCGCTGCCGAGCGCCCCCGACGCGGGCGGCCCCCGCGCGGTCACCCACACCGCCGGTGTCTCCCAGGTGCCCGCCGACCCGCAGCGCATCGTGGTGCTCACCAGCTCGGCCCTCGACGCCGCCTGCGCGCTGGGCCTGTGGGAGCGCGTGGCGGGCGCGGTGACCCTCGACGGTGACCGCCCGCAGCCGATGTACCTGGGCTACGGCGTGCTCGAGGTGCCCAGCGTCGGCCCGAACGGGCAGCCCGACCCCGCCCGCATCGCGGAACTGAAGCCGGACCTGATCCTCGGCGACATCGCCCCCGCCGCAGGCGGTTACGCGGCCCTCAGCGCCATCGCCCCCACCGTCCTGGTCGGCCAGGGCGGCAGCTGGCAGTCCGATTTCGCCGCCTACGCCGCGGGCATGAACCGCAGCGACGCCGCCGCGACCGCCCTGCGCGACTACCTCACCGAAGCCCACGCCCTCGGCCCCGAGATCAACGCGCGCCAGTCCCAGGCCTCGGTGCTGCGCTTCACCGCCGACACCACCCAGGTGCAGGGCAGCGAGACCTTCGCCGCCCAGGTCCTCGCCGATGTCGGCGTGCAGCGGCCCACCGCCCAGCGCGGCCAGTCCTACGACATCACCGCCGCCGACCTGGCCACCAAGGCCGAGGGCGATGTCGTCTACGTGATGTTCGACGGCGAGCAGGGCGAGGAGCACGGCAAACAGGTCCTGCGCTCGACCGAGTGGGAGGAACTCGGCGCCGCCACCGACCGCCGCGTCTTCGCCGTCGACGACAAGATCTGGCACACCACCGGCCTCACCGCCGCCCGCGCCATCCTCACCGACCTGCGGAACAGCCTCAACGGCTACGTCACCGACTGACCGTTCCCAGCGACCTCCCAGCGCGTCCCCAGCTCCGGCGCAGTCCCCGCTCCTACCGTCGTCCTCGACACCGGGCAAGCGGAAGGAACGCGATGGACGACCATGATCTCGGACTGGGCCACGACCTGCGGGTGATGTCGCGCAGGCGGATGCTGGGCGCGCTCGGCATCGCCGGGGTGGCCGCCGCGGCGGCGGCCTGCGCGACCGATTCCGGCAGCACCGCCACGACCTCGTCGAGCCCGTCCACCCTGCCCGCCGCCGCCCCGGGCGAGACCGCGGGCCCGTATCCCGGCGACGGCTCCAACGGACCCAATGTGCTCATCGAATCCGGCGTCGTCCGCTCCGACATCACCGGCAGCTTCGGCGCGTATTCCGGGACCGCCGAGGGTGTTCCGATGACCCTCACCCTGAACCTGGTCGACCTGACGACCGGCGCGGTGGGCGCGGGCCTGGCCGTCTACGTCTGGCACTGCGACCGCGAGGGCCGCTACTCGCTCTACAGCGAGGGCGTCACCGACCAGAACTACCTGCGCGGCGTCCAGGTCGCCGACGACACCGGCACCGTCGAGTTCACCTCGATCTTCCCCGCCTGCTACACCGGCCGCTGGCCGCACATCCACTTCGAGGTCTACGACTCCCTGTCCACCGCCGTCGCCGGTGACAATGCCCGCCTCACCTCCCAGATCGCCCTCCCGCAGGACGCCTGCGAAGCCGTCTTCGCCGCCGACTCCGGTTACGCCGCCAGCACCCGCAACATGTCCGGGGTGACCCTGTCCTCCGACAATGTCTTCGGCGACGGCTGGGACGCCGAACTCGCCACCGTCACCGGGACACCGGCCACCGGCATGGGGGTATCGCTCACGATCGGTGTGGCCGAAAAATCGCAGAACACCCAGTCCGACAGCGGCTTTCCCGGCCAGCCCCCGGGTGGGCAAGGCGGCCCGCCATCGGGCGGCCCGGGTGATGAGCCGCCGAGTGGTGGCCGACCGCCGCGCTAGCACGCACCGGCGATCAGGCTCCCGCCGCCGGTCATGTCCGACGGCTGGCGAAGCCCCCGGGTCCACCGCTCGACGATCCGGCGACACCGCACGCCCTACGCCCAGCCAACCAGGTCCAGCGCACGTCAGTCGAACTGCACCGTCGCCAGCATCTCCCGCGCCAGCTGTTCGGGGTCGGCCGAGGACGCCAGCTCCGAGCCCTCGAGCGCCCCTTCGCGCCACAGCGTCGCGAATCCGTGGACCAGCGACCAGGCGGCCAGACGGGTGGAACGCTGGCGGTCGGCGGGCTGATCGGCCTGTAGTCCCGCGATTCCCGAGCGCAGGACCGCACCCGAGCGTTCGCGGGCAGCGAGGAGATCCGGGTCGTCGGCGCGCAGCACCTCGCGCCGGTACATCACGTCGAAACGGCCGGGCTGGGTCAGGGCGAAGCGGATATAGGCGACCGCCACCTCGCGCATGTCGTCGCCCGCCGCCGCCAATCGCGTTGCCAGCAGGTCGAATCCCTCGATCGCGAGCGCGGTGAACAGCCCCGCGCGGTCGCCGAAATGGTGGGCGGGCGCCGCGTGCGACACGCCCGCCCGCCGGGCCAGCGCGCGCAGCGACACCGCCTCGACCCCCTCGGCGGCGATCTGCTCGGCCGCCGAGTCGAGCAGTGCCGCCCGCAGATCCCCGTGGTGATACCCGTCCTTGGCCATGCCAAGATCCTGACCGACAAACTTGCCATTGACAAGTTCTCCCGGCGGTGTCAATCTTTCCAGTGTCAAGATTGACATCATGTCAGTCGGCATCCGCCTCCCAGGAGCTGTCCATGGCCCCCTTCTTCGTCCTCACCGCCGTCACCGCCCTCGCCCGCCTGCTCGGCTGGCTCACCCCACTGACCTGGCTCGATTCCTGGCCGCACGCCGTCACCGTCGGCCTGGCCGCCATGTTCGCCCTCACCGCCAGCGCCCACTTCGTCCAACCCCGCCGCGACGCCCTGATCGCCATGGTCCCACCCCGCCTCCCCAACGCCCCCGCCCTCGTCACCCTCACCGGCGCCCTCGAACTCGCAGGCGCCCTCGGCCTGCTCATCCCCGCGACCGCCCCCCTGGCCGCCGCCTGCCTGTTCGTCCTGCTCCTGGCGATGTTCCCGGCCAATATCCGCGCGGCCCACGCCGACCTGGGCATCACCACCATGCCCCTCCCCGCCCGCACCCTCCTCCAGGCCCTGTTCCTCGCCTCCTGCGCGGTGGTGATCCTCACCTGACCGCTCGGCGACAATCTATGCGCGATGGCCTCAGTCAGCAGCGGACAATGGCGACGAAGGAGTGAACCGTGAATCTGTATCCAGAACTGGCGGGCCTCTCGCTGGATGAGCTGGTGAAGTGCCTGCGCGGCAGCGGAGGTTACGACGACTACTACGAAGAGGTTGTCGACCACATCGCCGCGTTCGGCAGCGCTGGGATCAACTGCCTCCTTGCGGAATTGGACCGAAGGCAGCATCCACAGGCACTCGCTGTGATCGACAAACTCTTCCGAGTGGACAGCAGCAATCCGATCTTCGGCGCCGAATTGCGGGCCCTGTTGGAGGATCGCGAGCCGGAGCTGGTGGCCGAGGCGATCGTGGCACTGGGCTTTCTCGGTGCTGAGGACGTGCGGCACAAGGTGCTCGCGTCCGTCGACCACCCGTCACCCGAGGTCCGGAGTGCGGTCCTGCAATACGCGCGAAGAATCTGCGGAGAGTCGGCAGCGGCGATCCTCATCGCCGCACTGTCGGACCGCAGCGATCTGGTTCGTGAGAGCGCGATCGATGAGCTGGACGATCTCGGCGCGGTAGGCGCGATCACGCACCTCCGTCCCCTCGTCGAGGACTCCGCCGAGACCGTACGACAGGCAGCACGGACCGCGATAGCGAACCTCACCGAACTAGCCGCGCAAGAGCGTCAGGCACGAGGACTGCCCCACTCATCGTGACTTTCGTGACAACCGGTGCACGATGGTCCACGTCCCACCCACCACCAGCAGCGCGAACAGCAGCAATCCCCCGCCGAACGCGGCGAGAATCCACAGCCGGTCGCCCAGGGAGAGCGAGCCGTTGAGGCTGATGTTGAGTGAGCCTACGGCGAAGGCGATGATCGCGGCGAAGATGGACACCCCTTCGATCACCTTCACCACCGAACCCCGCACCGTCTCGGCCAGTTTCGTGATCTCGTGCTCGGTGCGTTCGGCACCCGCTCGTGCGGTCGCCGCGTGCCGGGCGTTGACCGCGGCCACCTCGATCGCCTCGCGCCGGGCGCGGTACTGCTCCTGTAGCAGTTCATGACTCACCCGGCCGCCGATGGCGGGCAGCAATCGCAGGGCGGCGTCGATGCTGACCAGCGCCACGTCGTGCTCGCCGCACCACCACTGCCCGGTCGCCAGACGGAAGTGCAGGATGTGACTGCCGGGATAGGCGGCGACCGCTTCGGCCGCGCGATCGCGCAGGAGTTCGTCGCGCCCGTCGAACTCCACGCTGTAGGCGAGCCCGTTCACCGCGACATCGACGGCGGCATAGGTCCGATCGGCATCGCTCCAGACACGATCGAACAGTTCCCGCGCGTACTCGGCCGTGGCCCGGCGGCTACCGAACGCGGCGAAGGCCCGCAAGGCGGTGAACAGCACCGACTCCCGATGCGGTCCGGCGGCCATCGCCAACGGTGAGGAGTCGAGGAACTGCGCGAGCTCGTCGAAGTAGAAGTCGGCCCGCAGCTTGCCCGCGTGATACAGCGTCGCGAAATACGCTTTGTCGCACCCACTGTCGTCGGCGGCGACGATATCACCGGTCGTATCCGCGATCTCCCCGGCGGACTCCACCGAATCCCGCGTGATGAAGGCATAACCCAGCGCCCACTTCTCCCGGATCGGCTCGTGTACCGCCGCCGCGACGTGCTCGGCCATCCAGCCCGCGCACTGCACCGCGGTATGCAGGGTCGGCTCGGCCCGGAACCGCTGATTCCAGTACCGATCGGCACAGATCAGATGCGGATCGCTGTCGAAATCCGCCGAGTCCACATCGAACTGCGGTTCCACCTGCTGAGCGAGGTATTGCAGCGCGATCTGCTCGCAATCCCGCTCCAGCACACGCGAATTCGCGGCGACCAGCCCGCCCAACGTCGACTCGATCAGCGCGTGATCCATGAACGTCCCCTGCCTGCCGCCACACCCGAATGATCAATGTCACTACCTACCACAGGGTTCGGCGCGAGTCGACATGGCAGAGTGTCGGTTCGTGGAGATCGCGGTGCTCACGGCGGTACACGCCGGGTACGCCCGCTACCTACCCGCCGCGTGGCGGTCGCTGTGCGCGCAGACCCACACCGACTGGTCCTGGTACGTCCAGGTCGACGGCCCCCGCACCCCCGAGATCCCCACCGCGCTGATCGGCTGCGGCGCCACCGACGACCCCCGCGTCCACCTGGCCTTCAACGGCACCAGGGAGGGCCCCGGCATCACCCGCAATGTCGCGCTCGGCCGGATTACGGCCCCGCTGATCCAGAACCTCGACGCCGACGACGAACTCGAACCCACCGCCCTCGCCGACCTGTCCGCGGCGCTCACCACCGAACCCACCGCCGGATTCGCTGTCGGCCCCGCCCGCGACCTCCTCGGCTCAGGCGAACTACGCCCCTTCCCCCACGACCCGGCCCCCGGCCGCCTCGACCGCGGCGCCCTGCTCGACGCCTGGGTCACCACCCCGGACACCTACCGCCTCCCCGTCCACCCCGCCGGGGTCCTGTGGCGCCGCGACCTCCTGCTCACCGCGGGCGGCTGGGCCGCACTCCGCGGCATGGAGGACACCGCCCTCCTCATGTCCGCCTCGGCCCTCGCCCCCGGCATCGTCATCTCCACCCCCACCCTCCGGTACCGGAAGCACCACCTCCAGCACTCCACCAGACCCTCGATCTTCGAGGGGGGGGGGGGAGCAAATATCTCTCGTCAGGGCCCGTGCGGCCGCCCTCCTCGCGGGCCCGGGCTGGCTGACGCCCGCGCGCTGAACCCCGTCGCTCAGGACGGCGGGTAGGCGGCGGACAGCCCCCGGTGGACGATGTCGGCGAAGGCGGTGAGGTCGCGGATGAGGGTGGCGATGTCGCCGGTGGCGCCCGCGTCGGTGTGCAGCCAGTCGGCGACGGTGTCGAAGAGGCCGCCGATGGTGGAGACGGCGATGGCGTGCAGGTGGGGGATGTCGCCCGGGGGGACGAAAGCGTGGGTGCGCCAGAGGGTTTCGAGGAACTGGGCGGCCCAGCGGCGGTTGGCGCGGCGCTGCTGTTCGACCTTGGCGGAGATGCCGCTGGCCTCGCCGAAGGTGACGCGGGCGACGCGCGGATCGTCGACGAGGGAGTGCGCGAAGGCGCCGATGACGGCGGCGACCACGGCGTCGCGGTCGCCGGTGACCTCACCCAGGGCGGTGGCGACCATGTCCTGGGCGCGTTCGCTCTGCTGCTGGAGCAGCGCCAGATAGCAGGCTTCCTTGCTCTCGAACAGCTCGTAGAACGCCTTGTTGCCGACGAAGGCCGTCTGGCAGATCTGTTCGATCGCGGTGTTGACATAGCCGTCGGCGGCGATCAGCTCGAAGGCGGCCGCCAGGATCTGTTCGCGCCGGCGCGCGCGGCGCTGCTCGGCGTCCAGCCCCTGGATGCGCCGGGGGCGAACGGGGCTCTTGTCGGTGGACGTCACGCAGCTCAGCCTACCGAGCACCGAAAAAGAACAAGGACTCTTGTTCTTAACAAGAGCTCATGCTGTAATCGGCATCACCTACCGAAGGAGATGCCATGCAGCGCAGCACGGCCACCCCCCGAACGCGCCGGTTCGCGCGCGCCCTGCCCCTGCTCGCGACCGTGGTCGTCGCGGCCGGTCCCGCCGCGGCCGAGGACTTCCCGCTCCCGCCACTGCCCAACGAAGCGCAGGTCTATCCCGCGGTCGTGCCGATCCCCACGCCCCAGCACGACCCCTGGTACGCCGACCCCGAGGACTTCTCCGCCTACGCCAACGGCGACGTGATCCGCAGCCGGGTCGTGCAGACCTACGCGCTGGGCATCCCGGTCCCGGTTCACACCACCCAGCTCCTGCTGCGCAGCACCGACACCCACGACAACCCCCTGGCCACCGCCACCACCGTGCTCATGCCGGGCATCCCGTGGCTGGGACCCGGTGCGCGCCCGCTGATCTCGTATCAGGAAGCGATCGACAGCCTCGGCCAGCAGTGCAACCCGTCCTACACCTTGCGCGCCGGGATCCAGAAGGAAGTAGCGCTGATCGGCCAGTTCCTCGCGGCGGGCGCGGCGGTGGTGGTCACCGATTTCGACGGCAAGGACAACACCATCATGTCGCCCAGCGAGGGCCGGATGGTGCTCGACGGCATCCGCGCGGCCCAGCGCGCCGGGCTCGGGCTGGAGGCGTCACCGGTGGGCCTGTGGGGCTATTCCGGCGGCGGCAACTCCTCGGCGTCGGCGGCCGAACAGCGGCAGCACTACGCGCCCGAACTCACGATCCGGGGCAGCGCGCAGGGCGGCATCCCCGGCGACAAGGTGGCCATCGCCCCGTTCGCCATCTCCGGACAGCAGCCGCAGGCCAACTTCACCGGCTGGCTGGCGATCCTGGGCCTGGCCCGCGAGTACCCCGATTTCGACCGGGCATTGCAGCGGTATCTGACGCCGGAGGGCAAGCGGGTCGCCGAGGATCTGCGCGAGCGCTGCCTCTACACCGCCGTCGCCACCGCCTTCCTGCGCCCGGTCACCGACTACCTCACCGACCCCGAAGCGGCCCTCGAAGCGGCCCGGCCCGGCCTGACGGCGGCGAGTTTCGGACGCCCGGAGAACACGCCGGACATCCCGCTGCTCATGTGGCATTCCACCACCGACCAGCTACTGCCCGCCGAACTCGCGATCGACGACATCGTGGCCGGGTACTGCGCGCGCGGGGTGAACCTGCGGATGTTCCGGGTGCCGATGTCGGAGCACATCAGCGCCGAGATCGTCCCCGAACTCGGCACGGTCGCGTGGTTGCTCGCGGTGACCGCCGGAGCCGATCCGGGGCCGCGGGTATGTTGACCAGCCGCGCCACAGCGGATTTCGCGATGCGGACCGCCCACTGGTTCCGCGCGGCAGGCACCGCCGCGCGGCAACTCACCGTCATGCAGCGCGCCGGACTCGTCGACCTGCGCCATCCCGCGCAGACCATCCGCACCGCACGCACCATGCGCACGCTCGGCCCGATCGCCGGTGGTATCCGGACCTCGGCGCGCCGGGTCCCCCATCGCACCGCGCTGATCGACGGCACTACCCGGCTCAGCTACCGCCAGCTCGACCAGCACACCGACGCCCTCGCCGCGCGCTGGCACGCCGCCGGGCTCCGGGCCCACGACACCATCGGTGTGCTCGCCCCCGACGGTCTGCGTCTGGTCGAAACCATGGCCGCCGCAGCCAAACTCGGGAGCAGGCTGGTGCTGCTGAATACCGGTTTCGGAGCAGAGCAGTTGCGTGATGTCCTGGTCCGCGAACAGGTGAGCGCTCTCGTTCTCGACCCGAGTCTGTCCGCCGTGACCGGTATCCCCGACGAGATCACGGTGCTCGCGAACCTGGGCGACGACAACATTGCCGAGCAGCGGCCCGACGACGCGTCGGCCCTCGCGGCGGCGCGATTCACCTCGCGGTCCACCGATGCACGCGGAGACGGCAAGGCTCGTGCCACATCACATCCCGTCGATACGACCGCACGCGGGAGCGAAAACGTCTGCACCGCACCGCGTCTCCCCGATCCCGTCGGCCAGGGCGGGTTCGTCCTGCTCACCGGTGGCACCACCGGCACGCCCAAGGGCGCACCCCGCCGCATCGAGTCCCCCTTGGCGGGTGCGCAATTCGTCGACCGCGTGCCGCTCCGCCGCGGCCAGACGGTGCTGCTGTGCGCACCCCTGTTCCACGGCACCGCGCTCTCGCAGTTCATCCTCGCCCTCAATCTCGGGTCGACGGTGGTACTGCACGGCAGATTCGACGCGGCGCGCGCCCTCGCCCAGCTCGCCGAACACCGCGCCGACATGGTCGTGCTCGTCCCGACCATGCTGCGCCGCATTCTCGACCTCGGCCCCGAAGCGCTCGCTGCCGCCGACACGACCGCCCTGCGCATCGTCTTCGTGGCGGGCGCGGCGCTGCCCTCGGCACTGGGCAACCGCGCCATCGCGACCTTCGGCCCGGTGCTCTACAACTTCTACGGCTGCACCGAAACCGGCACCGCCACCATCGCGACCCCGGCGGACTGGGTGGCCGCCCCGGGCACGGTCGGCAAGCCGCCGGTCGGCATCACCGTCGCCCTCTACGCCGAGGACGGCACCCGGATCAGCGCGCCCGGCGTGGTCGGCACGGTGTATGTCGGCAACAGCATCGCCTTCGACGGCTACTCCGGCGGCGGATCCAAACAGGTGCGCGGCGGGCTGATGAGCACCGGCGATCTCGGCCACTTCGATGCCGACGGACGGTTGTTCATCGACGGCCGCGACGACGACATGATCGTCTCCGGCGGCGAGAACGTCTTCCCCGGCGAGGTCGAGGACCTGCTCTACCGGCATCCGGCGATCACCGAAGCGGCGGTGATCGGGATCCCCGACGAGGAGTTCGGGCAGCGGCTGGCGGCCTTCGTCGTCGGCACCGGTCTCGACGCCGAGGCGGTGCGGGCGTATGTGAAGGCCCACCTGGCCCGGTTCAAGGCGCCACGCGAGGTGATCTTCGTCGAGGACCTGCCGCGCACCCCGACCGGGAAGATCGACCGACGCGGACTGGCGGCGCTGCGGTGAGACGGCGGCGGCGAGGGGTCGCCGCCGTCAGCCGTTGGGCCAGCCACCGTTACGGGCCGACGGGTCCTCACGCGGCTCGTCGCCGACCAGGTGCTGGATGCCCAGCTTCTCGGCGAACAGGTGCCGCTGGGTGATCCAGCCCGCCGCCGACAGCGCGATCCAGGCCAGCGTCGAGCCGATCTGCTGCCAGCCGTTCTCGGGGTGACGCAGGAACTCCAGCGAATCGCTCATCCGGCCGATGCCGCTGAGCATCATGCTCGCGCCACCGATGGAGGTCAGCCACAGCAGCGCCCTGGCGCGGAACTTCTCGGCCAGGAACGCACCGGCGACGCAGACCGCCAGGATGACGATCAAGCTCAGCGCGACATTGCGGTCCTCGCCCGGTTGCAGCACGGTCGCCAGCTTCGCGCCGACCATCGCACCGGTGAGCCCACCGATGAAATAGGAGGCGAACCGGAAGACCAGCGAGGTCACCACCCACGACGACACCGCGCCGATCAACCCGATCAGCAGCAGCCAGGTGAACGAGGCGTTGAACAGGTCGGCGATCATCCAGCCGAGACCGAAGCCGACGGCGATCACCCCGAGGTGCACCGAGCGGATTCCGTAGAAGCACAGCAACGCGCCGACCAGCGCTACGACAAGGCCGTTCATCGTCCACTCCCGTCAGCCACGCGGACACCGCTATCTCACAGTAAACCGCCGCGCGGGCCCTGCCCAGACGCGAAACGCCGTCACACCGGGAGCGATGTGACGGCGTTCGACGTGGTGCTACGCGCTCAGAACTCCCAGTCCTCGTCCTCGGTGTTGACCGCCTTGCCGATGACGTAGCTGGAACCCGAGCCGGAGAAGAAGTCGTGGTTCTCGTCGGCGTTGGGCGACAGGGCCGACAGGATCGCCGGGTTCACCTCGCACTCGTCCTTGGGGAACAGGCCCTCGTAGCCGAGGTTCATCAGCGCCTTGTTGGCGTTGTAGCGCAGGAACTTCTTGACGTCCTCGGTGAGGCCGACCTCGTCGTAGAGGTCCTGGGTGTAGTCGACCTCGTTGTCATAGAGCTCGAAGAGCAGCTCGAAGGTGTAGTTCTTGAGCTCGTCACGCTCGGCCTGGGAGACCAGCTCGAGGCCCTTCTGGTACTTGTAGCCGATGTAGTAGCCGTGCACGGCCTCGTCGCGGATGATCAGGCGGATCATGTCGGCGGTGTTGGTGAGCTTGGCCCGCGAGGACCAGTGCATCGGCAGGTAGAAGCCGGAGTAGAACAGGAAGCTCTCCAGCAGCGTGGAGGCCACCTTGCGCTTGAGCGGGTCGTCGCCGTTGTAGTACGACAGGACGATCTCGGCCTTGCGCTGCAGGTTGCGATTCTCCTCCGACCAGCGGAACGCCTCGTCGATCTCCTTGGTGGAGCACAGGGTGGAGAAGATCGAGCTGTAGCTCTTGGCGTGCACCGACTCCATGAACGCGATGTTGGTGTACACCGCCTCCTCGTGCGGGGTGAGCGCGTCGGGGATGAGCGAGACCGCGCCGACGGTGCCCTGGATGGTGTCCAGCAGCGTCAGGCCGGTGAAGACCCGCATGGTGAGCTGCTTCTCGTCGGGGGTCAGGGTGTTCCAGGAGGGGATGTCGTTGGACACCGGCACCTTCTCCGGCAGCCAGAAGTTGCCGGTCAGACGATCCCAGACCTCGGCGTCCTTCTCATCGGGCACCCGATTCCAGTTGATGGCATGTACCCGATCGATGAGCTTCATTCCGCCTCCGCACCTTTCCACCAGACCTGTTACCTCCGACGCCGCCGCGCGCGCGAGGCCCTTCACCCTGAACACTACTCGTAGTGGGTGGGAACCTCACGGAACACAACAGCTTGTGTTGCGGCCCGCGCGATCCGCGTTACCGACGAACCCACGCACCACACACGCGGCCCCTATTGTGCGGTACGCGCGCCGCCACACCACCATCGCATCGCCGTGATCCGTCCTGCCCGCGCACGGGACCACTCCGCGCCGTGAACACGGTCACCCGCCGCCACGCTTTTGCATTCTCCGACAGCACCCGGCAAACTGCGGCTCGTGCGCCCGTTCCGCGGGGCGAACGAGCCCGAGGGGGGAACATCATGCTTCGTCGACTGGCCGGTATGGTCGCCGCGGCGGTCGTGCTGACGGGTGTCGTGGGGTGCGACGATCCGGAGCCCGCCGCTGTCGCGCCGATCGCGTGGGACACCGCGCCGAACACCGACGAGGAGCGGCTGGCGATTCTGGCGGCCGCCCGCGCCATCGATCCGTGCGCCCTGATTCCGCGGTCGGTTCTCGAGGAGCACGGCACAGTCCTGTCCGTGGCCGCGCGTTCCACCGATTCCTGTGCTGCGGAACTCAATTCGACGGATTTCGAAAAGAAGACGAGCCTGAGCTGGTCGATCTTCCTCTCCGCCGAGCCGTTGGAACCGCTCCCCGACAGCGTCGAGAGCCGCGTCGGCGATGCCTCGGTCGTCGCCCAGCGAGACACCACACCGGATCCGGATGTCCTGACCCACCCGTGCATGGGGCTGGCGTTGTATCCGGCCACGGTCGGTCTCAACCTGCAGATCTCCACACCGGTGGCGGACAAACCGTGCGCCCTGGTCGACCGGGTCCTGCCCGGCGCGCTCGACCAGCTGCGCGCCCAGCCCACCGCGGGCACCTCCCCGGACAACCCCGTCACCCCGCTGACCGGGGCCGATCCGTGTGCGGTCGCGACGCGACTGGGCGTCAGCACACCGGTAGACAAGCAATTCCTGTTCGGGTGTGTCTTCGAGTACCGGGGCACCACCGTCGACCTGCAGTACTCCTACGAGCAGCAGGGCATCCTGACCCAGGGCGAACCGCTGCTGGAAGTCAACGGACACCGCGGCTACGACCTGCGCAGCGTTACCGAAAACTACTGGTACGGGGCGATTCTCGGTGAACCTCTGGCATCGGACGACCCGCCGTCGTCCCTGGGGCCGCGAGTTCCGGTCGTCAAACTGACCGGTCGCGACCCCGCCGTCCTGCGCGAGGTCCTCACCGCCACCGCCGAACTCTTCCCCGCCGCCTGACCAGGAGAACCACTGTGCGACAGCTCATCACGGTCCCGATGCGCGGGAAGACCCGCCCGGCCCGGCGCAGGTCGGGCGCACGGTTGATCGCGCTCACCGCCGCCGCGGTCCTGGCCGCCGCCTGCCAGAGCTCCGAGGCCGCCGACTCCATGCCGACCGGTGGATTCTGGTCTGCCGCACCGAATTCCGATGAGCAGAAGCTCGAAGTCCTGCGCAAAGTGCGGGCGATCGATGTGTGTGCGCTGCTGCCCAGGGAGTCACTGGGTGAGTTCGGGGCGGTGACCGAGGTCGAGAATGTGAGTCCGCAGCAGTGCCGGGCGAACATGGCCGTCGACGGGCGTCCCGGCGGCATCGACGCCACCTGGACCACCAGCACCGATTTCTCCGGCAAGTACGACATGGGCGACCGGCCGCTGACCGAGCGGGCACTCGGCGACGTCCGGGCGCTGTATGCCGAGGAACCCGCCACCGACCCGACCCTGCGCAGCAGCTGCGACGCGTACGCCCTGTTCGTGTCGGGAGGTTCCCTGATACTGAGCGTGCGCGCGCCGCAGGACGCGTGCGCGACGGCCGAGTCGCTGCTGCGGATCGCGCTGGTGACCTGGCGTGCGGAACCCGCGCAGGGCAGTTCCCCCGACTCCGACCGCACGGTGCTCAGCGGTGCCGATCCGTGCGCGGCCGCGCCGCTGATCGGTACCCGCGTGCCGGTGGACCGCCAGGGGACCGTGCAGTGCGCGATGACGGTCGACGGCAAGGAGACGATCGTCAGCTTCGACTACCGCCAGGAGCACTCGCTGCTCGACGAGGTCCCGGCCTTCACCGTGGGCTCCCGGCAGGTCTACCGCTTCGACTCCACAGTGCAGTCGATCATGTCGCTGACCGCCGCCGTCGGCCCGGCACTCGCCCCGGGAAGCAGCGACGCCCTGCTCGGCCCCCGCGTCCCGGTCGTCACCGTCACCGCCGATCCCGGCGTCGCCGAACAGGTCATGCGCGAGACCCTCGCCACCCTGAACTGACCCGATCCGCGCTGACAACGTTCTGGGAACGACCCGTCCGGATCGTTTGCGCGCGGGTTGCCCGCCCGGGCAGACTCGGTGGTCGGGCGCGAGTCCGGGCCGGAGTCTGTCGAGGACAGGGGTGCCGATGTATCGCAGGATGATGTTGGCCGCTACCGCGTTGCTCGTCTGTGCCGCGTGTGGTGACGATGCGGGCGAGGCGCCCGACTACGGCACGCTGCCGCCGCCCCCGGCCCCCGTCATCCCGGCCCAGCCCCCGGAGTTCTGGTCGCAGGTGCCGCAGGATCCGGCGCAGCGCGACGAGGTGGCCCAGGCTACCCGTCAGGTCGACGTGTGCGCGGTGCTGCCGCGCGACGAACTCGCCGATCTCGGCGAGGTGCGCAGCGTCACCGTTGGCCTGGATTCGTGCCGGGCGATCATCGGCAGCGACAAGCCCGGCGAGGGCACCACCCTCACCTGGCACGCGACCCTGCTGCCCGGCCTGCCGCCCGCCGCCAAGGGCGTGCTCTCCCAGATCGGCGACGTGCAGGTGCGCGTGGTCCCCGACCGGGACGCCGGGGAACCCCGCGCCTGTGGCGCGACGGCCCACTTCCCGGCGGGCGCGAGTTTCTATCTCGGCCTGTCCACCCCGCCCGGCACCAATCCGTGCACCGTGGCCGACCAGCTGATGCCCGGGATGATCGACCGGTGGCGCCAGTCGCCGCCGCAGGGCACCTCCCCCGACACCGTGCCCACCGTGCTGCTCGGCGCCGACCCGTGCACGGTCCGGAGCAAGCTCGCCGAGACCGTGCCCGATCCCGAACAGCGCCTGACCCAGTGCCTGTTCGGCTACCGCGGCGAGAAGATCACCGTGAGCTATGAGTACCGGGTGCCCGAGTACCTGGCCGCCAACAGCACCGAGGAGCACATCGACGGCCGCACCGTGCACCGCTCGGTCTCGGTCTACGACAGCTCCATCCCGATCTTCACCGCCGCCGTCGGCCCGGAACTGCCCCCGGAATCCACCGCGTTCGGCAGGCGGATCCCGGTGGTCGAGGTGGTGGCCCGCACCGACGACGTCGCCCGGGACGTGATGGCCCAGGCCCTGACGCTGTTCCCGCAGCGCTGACTCAGATCCCCAGCACCAGCTTGGCGGTGGTGAAGTAGATGATCAGCCCGGTCGCGTCGACCAGGGTGGTGACCATCGGCGCCGACACCACCGCGGGGTCGATGCGGATCCGCTTGGCCAGCAACGGCATGGTGCCGCCGATGGTCGCGGCCCAGCCGCAGATGATCACCAGCGTGATCGCCACAACCACGGCGATCTTGGGGCCGACGAACAGCGTGCCGATGAGCAGCCCGGCCGCGGCGAGCATCCCGCCCAGCACCAGCCCCACCCGGCACTCCCGCCAGATCACCTTGAACAGGTCCGTCCCGCGCACCTCACCGACCGCGAGCGCGCGCACACACGCCGTCGCCGCCTGCGCGCCCGCGTTGCCGCCCGCGCCGATCAGCAGCGGGATGAACAGTGCCAGGCTGGCCGCCTGCTCGAGCGTCGCCGCGAACACATCGGTGACGCTGACCGTGAGCGTGGCCGCGAACAGCAGCAGCATCAGCCACAGCGCCCGGTAGCGCGCCAGCTGGAACACCCCGGCGGCCATGTAGTGGCCCTCCCACGGCGCCGAACCGGCCTGCTTGGCCACGTCCTCGCTGTCGGCGGCCTCGAGCACCTCCATCGCGTCGTCGATGGTGAGCAGCCCGACCACCCGGTCCTCGCTGTCGACGACGACCAGGTTGATGTCGTTGGTGGAGCTCATCAGGCGGGCGGCCTTCTCCGCGGAGTCGGTCGCGCGCACGAACGCCGGTTCGGTGACGACCAGCTCGCTGACCTTCGCGTCCGGCGCGTGCAGCACCAGCTCGCGCAGTTCGACGATGCCGGTGAGCTTGCGGCCGCTGTCGACCACCGGCAGCGTGTACACGGTCTCGGCATTGGCGCCCTTGGCCCGCACCCAGGTCAGCGCCTGGGCGACGGTCAGGTTGTCGGGCAGCGCGACGACCTCGGGGGTCATGTAGTGCCCGACCGAACCCTCGGGGTAGCCCAGCAGCGCTGCGGTCATCCGGCGCTCGCGCGGGCTCAGCCCGGCCAGCACCTTCTTGGCCACCTTGGCCGGGGCCTCGTGCAGCATGCGGGCGCGGTCGTCGGGGTCCATCGCCTCGACCAGATCGCGAAAGCTCTTCTCCCGCAGGCCCTGCAGGATCTGCTGCTGGTCGACCGGCTCGAGTTCCTCGAACACGGTGATCGCGCGGTCCTTGTCCAGCAGCCGGAACACCACCCCGGCCTGCACGGCGTCCATGCGGGCCAGCGCGTCGGCGATCACGTGCGGTGGGCGGTTGTCGAGCCAGTCCATCGCCCCGGCGACCCGGTGCGTCTCCACGATGTCGCGCACCGACTCGGACAGGATGGCCAGCGCCTCGGTCACCGAGTGATCCTCGGCACCGCGGTGCTGAGCCGGAACCGGTTCGGGCACAACGGAATCGGCGGTTACGTGACGTGCTTCGACGAGATCGGTCTGCGACATGGGACAGTCCTCTGGCGCGCGGGCGCGCACTCCGGCGGCCGCGCCGCGGGAATGCTACGAGTGTGGATCGGGGAACGGTGGCACACACCGCGGGCGTCCACCGCCACGGCCATCACGCACGACCGGCTCGAGCAGGCCGGGAATCAGTACGAGGACGAAGGGGCGACGCCGCGCGGCCTTCGACTGGGGGGCTCGCTGCGCATGGCAACACCACCTCCTCGTCGTCGCTGCCGACCCGCGGCCGGACATCCTTCACTTCGTAGCGTACATGCGATCCGCCGACGTTTCACCTTGGCACTGTCGTACCACTGGCCACAGTGGCCTCGCTCACCCCGAGAGGTCGGCGCCGAGGGCGCGTTCCACCGCCCGCCAGTCCGGCGCGTGGGTCACCCAGTCCGGAGCCGGGGCGCTCTGCGCGCCGAACAGATACAGGTGTGGGACGTGTCCGCGCAGGTGGCGATGGACATCGAGCCGGTCGTCGATCATGTGCGTGATGCCCAGCTCGGTACAGTGCGGCAGCTTCCCGGCGCGGGTGCGGCAGAACCGCAGATGCGCACGGGGGATGCCGGTGCGCGCGGCGAAATCGTGGTGGTCGAGCCATTGCCGGGTGCGCTGCTCGATGCGGGGACCGCATTTCGAGATCACCCAGACCCGGCCCTCGAACCGGGGCACCAGCGCGGCCAGGACATCGAAGGCGTCGGTGCATTCCCCGGCGCCTGGCGCCAAGCGGTTTTCCGCCCATATCCGCCGGTCCGGGATTCGGCGCGGCGCGCGCGCAACCGTTGCCCGTCGCCGCGACAGTGGGGACAGTGGGGGCAGCGGTTCCCGTCACTCACACCGAGGAGAAACCTGTGCGCTTCGGCATCTTCGTCCCCCAGGGCTGGCGACTCGACCTGGTCGGTATCGAACCGGCGGACCAGTGGGCGGTGATGCGTGAGCTGGCCCAGCGCTTCGACAGCGGCACCGACTGGGAGTCGATCTGGGTCTACGACCACTTCCACACCACCCCGGTCCCGACCGACGAGGCGACCCACGAGGCGTGGACGCTGATGTCGGCCTTCGCGGCCACCACCTCGCGCGTGCGGCTGGGCCAGATGTGTACGGCCATGAGCTACCGCAACCCCGCCTACCTCGCCAAGGTCGCCGCCACCGTCGACCTCATCTCCGGCGGCCGGGTCGAGATGGGCATCGGCGGCGGTTGGTACGAACACGAGTGGCGCGCTTACGGTTACGGCTTCCCGTCCGCCGGGGAGCGGCTGGGCCGCCTCGACGAGGGGGTGCAGATCTTCCGCCAGGCCTGGCAGACCGGCCGGGCCACCCTCGACGGCAAGTACTACCAGGTCGACGACGCCATCGTGCACCCGCGGCCGTTGCAGGAGAACGGGATTCCGATCTGGGTGGCCGGTGGTGGCGAGAAGAAGACGCTGCGCATCGCCGCCAAGTACGCGAACTACACCAACTTCAGCGGTGACCCGGCCGAATTCGCCCGCAAGTCCGCGATCCTGGCCGAGCACTGCGCGGAGGTGGGCACCGACTTCGCCGCCATCACCCGCAGTTCCAACTTCAATGCCGTCGTCGGCTCCACCGAGGCCGAGGTCGAGGACCGCCTGGCCGCCATCGTCGACCGCCTCACCCCCTTCCTCGGCGCAGAGGGTGCCGAGGCCAGGGTGCGCGACCAGTTCGCCACCAGCGCCGCCGCGGGCACGCCGGAGCAGATCGTCGAACGCCTGTCGGCGGTGCGCGATCTCGGCCTGTCCTACGCCATCCTGAACTTCCCCGAAGCCGCCTACGACACCTCCGGCATCGAGCTGTTCGAACGCGAAGTGATCCCCGCCCTGCGCTGACACGCCGAAGAACCCGGACACGCCGCGAACCGTGCCGGTCGCTGCTCGAATCTCCTTCCGGGCCTGCCGATCCCAGGCCCGGAAGGGGATTCCGGATGACCGACATGCTGCCCGTCGAACTGCTCGCGGCGGGCTCGACCACGCTCGGCGCCCTGTACGCGGCCGCCGTGCAGCTCCTGGAGGCGCGGCGCTCCCGCACGCACGTCCAGCATCTGAGTCAGGTGATCGCCGACGGCGGCGAGGCCACCGAGGCGCCCGCCCTCGGCACCGACGGGAAGCACGGATGGCTCGAGGCGGCCGCCCGTAAACGCGCCGAACTCGACCTCGCCAATCACGCCGGAGCCCAGCGGCAGCAGCGGCTGACCACCATCGCCAGCCTGCTCTGCGGTGCCATCGCGATCGGCGTGATCATGTACGGGCTGATCAGCGGCGACCCCGGCGACCCGCGGGGCCTGGCCACGGTCGCGGCGGGCCTGCTGCCCGGCGCCGCGGGCGGGCTGCTGTTCTGGCAGTCACGGGAGGCGAGCGCCCGCGCGGACAAGTACGCGGAGAAGATCTCGACCACGGCCGCGCGCGCCGAGGCCCTGCGCATGTCGGCGATGATCCTCGATCAGGGCGCCCGCGACCGCTTCGCCACCGCCGTCCTGATCAGCACCGCGTTCCCCGAGCTCACCGGACAGGAGATCTGGCGGATGGCCGAGAGCATCGACTCCGACGAGCCGGTCGGCGACCCCGAATGACGGCGGTTCGCGGAATAGCCTGGCGGACATGAACAATCCGGCGCGGAAATTTTCGACGATGTGTCCTTGACCACACCGCCGTTCCCCGGCTATGTTCACTCGCCAATGGAACTGGACATGCGTTCAACTGAACGCATGTCCATCTGCGGAGTCGAGGGACGCGGATGATCGAGACAGTGAGACACGGCCGGGCCGTGCGATGGATGACGGCACTGGCGCTGGTCGCCGGACTCGGGATGACCGGGTGTACGCCCGCCGCGGCGGAGCCCGGGGTCGCGCTGACTCCGCTGCGCGCCCAGGGCGCCGAACTGGTGGACGGCCACGGCCGCACGGTCCTGCTGCACGGGGTGAACAATGTCGACAAGACCGCCCCCTACCTGCAACCCGGCGACGGCCTGACACTCACCGACGCCGCCGCGGCCGTGCTGGCCCAGCACGGCTTCACCACCGTGCGCCTCGGCGTCTCCTTCGACGGGCTGATGCCCACCGAGGGCGTGGTCGACACCGCCTACCTCGACCGCGTCGAGACCGTGGTGGACACCCTGGCCGCGCACGGCATCTACACCCTGCTCGACAACCATCAGGATGGGCTGTCGAAGATCTGGGGCGGCAACGGTTTTCCCGAATGGGCACTCGCGGCCAGGCCGGGCGAGGGCGAACCGAATCCCGGCTTCCCGCTCTACTACCTCATGCCGAGCATGAACGCGGGCTGGGACGAGGTGTGGAACAACACCCACGGCGTGCTCGACCACCTCGGTACCGCGCTCGGCGCGCTGGCCGAGCGCATGAACGGCCGGGCGAGCGTGCTGGGTATCGAACTGCTCAACGAACCCTGGCCCGGCACACCGTTTCTCACCTGCTTCCCCAACGGCTGCCCGGACTTCGACGCGAAATATCAACGCGCACTGCAACAGCTGACCGACGCGGTGCGGGCCCGCAATGCCACGGTGCCGGTGTTCTGGGAACCCAATGTCACCTGGAACGAGACCATGCCCAGCCACCTGGGGAAGAACCCGCCGATCACCAGCCCGAATATCGTGTTCTCCCCGCACGATTACTGCATCCCGAGCCAGCTGGCCATCTACCTCGATCTGCCCGAGGAGCTGCGCGCGGTGTGCTCGGTGCAGCAGGACAAGACCTGGGCCAATATCGATTCCTTCACCACCCGGACCGACATCCCCACCATGGTCACCGAATTCGGCGACGGTGATCCGACGGTGCTGCACAACACCGTCTCCCGCGCGGACGAACGTTTCGTCGGCTGGCACTACTGGCATTACAGCGCCGGTGAGGGCGATCCGTTCCGCGGTGAGCTCGGCAGGCAGCTGGTCCGCACCTACCCGCAGGCGACCGCGGGCACGCCGGAGAAGATGGTCTTCGATTCCGCCACCGGCGATTTCGCCTACCGCTACCGTCCTCGCGCCGCCTCGGCCCCCACCGAGATCTATGTCTCCGACCTGGCCTATCCGGACGGGTACGAGGTCCGCGTCACCGGCGGTCATGTCACCTCCCCCACCGGCGCTCGCATCGTCACCGTCGACGCCGACGGCTCCGGCCCGGTCACCGTCCAGATCCATCGCCCGGGCTCGGCGGGCGCCGACCTGTCCTCGGGCAGTGGCACCGGCTCGGCCTCGGGCTTCCCCTGGTCGACCGGCTCGGCGGGCTGATCGGGTAGATCGCGGCGCCGGGGCGATCGTTCGCCCCGGCGCCGTACGCCAAGGTCGGCACCCGGTGCTTGTTAAGCGGTGTCCCGCACGCTGACTCGCATGACCACTGCAGCAGCGACCCGGCCCGCGGCGAGAAACGGCCGATACGAGCGCGACGCCGACGGCAAGCTGGCCTACCTCCCCCACGAACCCGCCGCCCCGGCACCCGCCAAGGACGAATTCCCATTCACCGGGACCACATCCAGCGGCGCGGAGACCGGCGTGATCGCCGCGTTCCTCATCGACATGGCCCTGCACGCCGCCATCGGCGCCACCGCGTGGTACCTGGCGTCCGGCCCCACGGCCGTCCTCTACGGCCTCGCCGCCTGGCTCGGCGCATCCTTCCTGCATCGCACGATCATCCAGCGCCTCACCCGCACCACCATCGGCAAATGCTCCTTCGGCCTACGCCTACGCCGCGCCGACGGCACCTACCCATCAACCGGGCAACTCATCATCCAGTGGCTCCGCGGCGGCTGGACCTGCTTCGACATCTTCGGCAGCATTGGCTGACCCGCCTGGTCACAGTTGCGTCGACACCCCGCATTCCCGCGCGAGCTCCCACGGCGACGGTTGCTACTCTCGTCCGGTTTCGCCAGAACTGTTAGCGTGCCCGGCTTACCTGTGAGGAGCGGTCGTGACAGTACTTCGCAGCATCGTTTCGATGGTCGCCATCCCGGCGGTTTTGCTCGCCGGACTCATCATCGGCCCAGGTCAGGCCGGTGCGGAAGAACTCGCCAAATCATGCGCGGTCCCCTCGGAACGAGTGGTCACCGACCAGCCCGCCGGAAAATACCGGCGCGGCGCGTCGATTAAGTCCACCGAGAAGTACTACTTCTACTACGTGTGCGTCCCCCTGATGGTCGACCAGTCCAAGTCCATCTGGGAACGCCGCGATTGCGGCGACGTCCGCCTCTCGGTCAAACAACTCAGCAACCGCGAGGTCAAGGTGAACGGCCTCATCCGCCGCGAAGCCGAGACCGAGTGCACCAACTGGTAGACCGGCGAGGGCTGGCCCAGCCAGCCCTCCCTCCGGTTCAGCTCTCGTCGGCAGGTGTGTGCCGAGTCGGTTACCGGACATTCACAACATACAGCTGACGCAACCCTCCACGGTCGTGCCCTCGAGGGCCAATTGACGAAGACGGATGTAGTAGAGCGTCTTGATTCCCTTGCGCCAGGCGTAGATTTGAGCCTTGTTCAGGTCGCGGGTGGTAACAGTGTCCTTGAAGAACAGGGTCAGCGACAGGCCCTGGTCCACGTGCTGGGTGGCCGCGGCGTAGGTGTCGATGATCTTCTCGTAGCCGATCTCGTAGGCATCCTCGTAATACTCGAGGTTGTCGTTGGTGAGATACGGGGCCGGGTAGTAGACGCGGCCGATCTTGCCTTCCTTGCGGATCTCGATCTTGGACGCCACCGGGTGGATGGAGCTGGTGGAGTGGTTGATGTAAGAGATCGAACCGGTGGGCGGAACGGCCTGCAGGTTCTGGTTGTAGATGCCGAACTCCATGACCGACGCCTTCAGCTCACGCCAGTCGTCCTGGGTGGGGATGCGAATGCCCGCGTCGGCGAAGAGCTGGGCGACCTTGGCGGTCTTGGGTTCCCACGCCTGTTCGGTGTACTTGTCGAAGTACTCGCCGGAGGCGTACTTGGAGTCGGCGAAGCCGCCGAAGGCGGTGCCGCGCTCCTTGGCGATCAGGTTCGAGGCCCGGATCGCGTGGTAGACCACGGTGTAGAAGTAGATGTTGGTGAAGTCCACGCCCTCTTCGGAGCCGTAGTGGACCCGCTCGCGCGCCAGGTAGCCGTGCAGGTTCATCTGGCCGAGGCCGATGGCGTGGGACTCGTTGTTGCCCTGTTCGATCGAGGGCACCGAGTAGATGTGGGTCTGGTCCGAGACGGCGGTCAGGGCGCGGATCGAGGTCTCGATGGTCTGGCCGAAGTCGGGCGAGTCCATGGCCTTGGCGATGTTGAGCGAGCCCAGGTTGCAGGAGATGTCCTTGCCGACCTTGGAGTAGGACAGGTCGTCGTTGAACTCCGAGGGGGTGGAGACCTGCAGGATCTCCGAGCATAGGTTCGAGTGGGTGATCTTGCCCTTGATCGGGTTGGCCCGGTTCACGGTGTCCTCGTACATGATGTACGGGTAGCCGGACTCGAACTGCAGCTCGGCGATGGTCTGGAAGAACTCGCGCGCCTTGATCTTCGACTTGCGGATGCGCTTGTCGTCGACCATCTCGTAGTACTTCTCGGTGACGTCGACATCGGCGAACGGCTTGCCGTAGATGCGCTCGACGTCGTAGGGCGAGAACAGGTACATGTCCTCGTTCTTCTTCGCCAGCTCGAAGGTGATGTCGGGGATCACCACACCCAGCGACAGCGTCTTGATGCGGATCTTCTCGTCCGCGTTCTCGCGCTTGGTGTCGAGGAAGCGGTAGATGTCGGGGTGATGCGCGTGCAGGTACACCGCACCCGCGCCCTGCCGCGCGCCGAGCTGGTTGGCGTAGGAGAACGAGTCCTCCAGCAGCTTCATGATCGGGATGACACCCGAGCTCTGGTTCTCGATCTTCTTGATCGGCGCGCCGTGCTCACGGATGTTGCTGAGCAGCAGGGCGACACCGCCGCCGCGCTTGGACAGCTGCAGCGCGGAGTTGATGGAGCGACCGATCGACTCCATGTTGTCCTCGATGCGCAGCAGGAAGCAGGACACGGGCTCGCCGCGCTGCTTCTTGCCGGAGTTGAGGAAGGTGGGGGTGGCGGGCTGGAAGCGGCCGTCGATGATCTCGTCGACCAGCTTGCTCGCGAGCACCTCGTCACCGGCGGCCAGGGTCAGCGCGACCATGACGACACGGTCCTCGAAGCGTTCGAGGTAGCGCTTACCGTCGAAGGTCTTGAGGGTGTAGGAGGTGTAGTACTTGAACGCGCCGAGGAAGGTGGGGAACCGGAACTTCTTGGCGTAGGCCTGCTGGAACAGCTGCTTGACGAAGGGGCGACCGTACTGGTCGAGCACCTCGGCCTCGTAGTAGTTCTCCTTGACCAGGTAGTCGAGCTTCTCGTCCAGGTTGTGGAAGAAGACCGTGTTCTGGTTGACGTGCTGTAGGAAGTACTGGTGGGCGGCCTCGCGGTCCTTGTCGAACTGGATCTCTCCGTCGGGGCCGTACAGGTTCAGCATGGCGTTGAGGGCGTGGTAGTCCAGGACCTCGCCCGCGTCGGCACGCACCGCGGCCTGCTCTAGACGGGCTGACTTGCCTGCCGGTGCTGTGGTTGCTGTTGCCAAAACAATCCCAATCCCTCTCGGACGCGCGCGACGTCCTCAGCGGTTCCCATGAGTTCGAAGCGATACAGGTACGGCACCCCGCATTTACGCGAGATGATGTCGCCCGCAGCGCAATAGGTATCACCGAAGTTCGTGTTCCCGGCCGCGATCACCCCGCGCAGCAGGGCGCGGTTGTGCGGGTCGTTGAGGAACTTGGCGACCTGCCGCGGTACGAGGTCCTTGTCGGACCGTTGTCCACCCATGACGTGCCGACCACCCCCGTAGGTGGGGGTGATCAGCACGTAGGGTTCGTCGACGCGCAGCGAATCAGCGGTGTGCAGTGGTAGCCGAGTGGCCGGGAGACCCAGCTTCTCGACGAAACGACGAGTGTTCTCCGAAGCGCTGGAGAAGTAGACCAGCCCGCCCGGAGTCGTCCGTTCGGGCACGGGAGCCTCCTTCCGGAGAAGTCCTAGGCTGCCGCGACGGCGAGCGACTTGATGCGGTCGGGGCGGAAGCCCGACCAGTGGTCCTCACCGGCGACGACGACCGGCGCCTGCAGGTATCCGAGCGCCATGACGTAGTCGCGCGCCTCGGCGTTCTCGGAGATGTCGATGATGTCGTACTCCACCCCGGCCTTGTCGAGCGCCTTGTAGGTGGCATTGCACTGGACGCAAGCGGGCTTGGTGTACACGGTGATGGTCATTAGAGTCCCTCTCTCCTATGCCTGATCCACAGCCTGTGATCCGTATGCAGTGCACGAACGGTGATGCTGCGCAAACTCCTGGATCTGGCGAAGAAAGCCCTGCTCGTAACCCCTTCCCTTGGGCCCGATCAGTGGTGGCTTCACACCGTCTTCCAGTACCGAAGACACTACACCTAGTGGCCGACAGATTGGAACAACACAAGGTGTTGCGAGTCGCACAGATGTAATTCCCACGCGGTAAGTCCCAGGACGCGCGATCGACACGCTGGGAAAACAGTGGCCCAGATCACGATTTCGCATCCCGGCGAGTCCTCAGCAAACCCTTCCGGACACGCAGCAGGGGCGCCGCATCCGCGATGGATGCGACGCCCCTGTCAGAGCCTGCGGACAGCTTACGCCGTGACGGCGACCGTGGCCGCCGCGGCCACCAGTTCGTGCACAACCGCGCCGAGCTGGGTCAGCGCCTCGGCATCCTCGGCCGGGTGGGTCGCGCCGAAGCGCTCGCCGATGCCGCCGAACTGCGCCACGGCCGCCTCCACGACGACGCCACCGGCCACGCCGACCGTCTTGACCGTGTCGCCGTGCGCCCAGGCGGCGGCGTTCGGGGAGATCGACGCGCTCACCACGGCGACCGGCTTGCCCTTGATGGCACCCGCGCCGTACGGGCGCGAGGCCCAGTCGATGGCGTTCTTGAGCACGGCGGGCAGGGTGCCGTTGTATTCGGGGGTCACCAGCAGGACCGCGTCCGCCGCGGCGACGGCCGCGCGCAGCGCCTCGGCCTGCGCGGGTACCTGGCCGGGCACGTCCAGGTCCTCGTTGTAGAACGGGATCTCGGCCAGGCCCTCGTAGATCGAGACCTCGGCACCCTCGGGCGCGGTGCGGGCGGCGGCTTCGGCCAGGCGGCGGTTGATCGAGCCCGCGCGCAGGCTTCCGACGAGAGTGAGGATGCGGGTCTCGCTCATGGCAACTCCTGGTGTACTCAGTAGTGGGGATGTTTCGCAGATTCATCCGACAATAACCGGACCAAGGTCCGATTACTTCCCGCGGAGGTCGTGTGAGCGGCGTGAGCTACGGCACACCGAGATCGGACGAGCCACCGTTGCTCCCGATCGGTCAGCTCCTGCCGGTCAGCGCGGAGCCGGTCGAGCGCGCCGACGCCGCCCGCAATCGCGCGCTGCTGCTCGACGCGGCCCAGCAGCTGGTGCGCGAGCACGGCGTCGACGGTCTCACGATGGACGCGCTGGCCAAACGCGCGGGCGTGGGCAAGGGCACCGTCTTCCGCCGCTTCGGCAACCGCACCGGCCTGATGCTGGCCCTGCTCGACCACTCCGAGCAGAAGTTCCAGGCCGCGTTCATGTTCGGCCCCGCCCCGCTCGGGCCCGACGGCGCCCCGGTCGATCGGCTGATCGCCTTCGGGCGCACCCGGCTGCTCGACATCGAGGTCGAAGGCGACCTGCACCGGGCCGCCGAGCAGGGCAGCGCCCGCTTCGGCACCGGTCCCTACGGCCTGCACAAGGCCCACGTCCTGTTGCTGTTACAGGCAGCCGGGGCGCGGGGCACCCTGCCGCTGGTCGCCGACAGCCTGCTGGCCACCCTGACCGCCGCTCTCGTCACCCATCAGATCGAGGTGCTCGGCTACACCAGGGATCAGATCGGCGACAACTGGGAATGGCTCGTTCGCCGGGTGGTTTCGCCTGCGGCCCACGTAGAGTGAGACGGCATGGGGACACTGCGTGAACAGATCATCACCGAATTGGGTGTGCTGCCCGAGATCGAGCCGAAGCAGGAGGTCCGCCGCCGCGTCGACTTCCTGAAGGACTATCTGCGCAGCACCCCGGCCAAGGGTTTCGTGCTCGGCATCAGCGGCGGCCAGGACAGCGCACTGGCCGGGCGGCTGTGCCAGCTGGCGGCCGAGGAGCTGCGGGCCGAGGGCTCCGAGGCCGAGTTCCTGGCCGTGCGCCTGCCCTACGGCGTGCAGGCCGACGAGCACGACGCGCAGATCGCCCTGAACTTCGTCGACCCCGATCGCTCGGTGGTGGTGAACATCCGCCCCGGCGCCGACGCGGTGGCCGCCGAGGTGGCGGGCGCGCTCGACCACGAGCGGCTGCGCGATTTCGTGCGCGGCAATATCAAGGCCCGCGAGCGGATGGTCGCCCAGTACGCGCTGGCCGGGCAGGAGAACATGCTGGTCGTGGGCACCGACCACGCCGCGGAGGCGGTCACCGGCTTCTTCACCAAGTTCGGCGACGGTGGTGTCGACGTGACCCCGCTGACCGGTCTCACCAAGCGCCAGGGCGCGGCGCTGCTGCAGGAACTCGGTGCGCCGTCGAGCATCTGGTCCAAGGTCCCCACCGCCGACCTCGAGGACGACCGCCCCGCGCTCCCCGACGAGGAGGCCCTCGGCCTGCGCTACAGCGAGCTCGACGACTACCTCGAGGGCAAGGACGTCACCCCCGAGGTGGCCGCCCGCGTGGAGTCGATCTTCACCAACACCCGGCACAAGCGCACCGTCCCGGTCACCCCCCTCGACACCTGGTGGCGCTGAGTCGTCAGCAGATGACGCCTTCCCCGGCCGCGGTGGCCCGCAGCAGGTCCCGGACCAGGTCGTAGTCCGGTTCCTTGCGGAAGCGCAGGCAGCCCTTGCCCATGTCCTGACCGGCCAGTCGGTCGGCGAAGGCGTCGCGGACGTCGGTGCGCAGCAGGTAGAACGAGATGTACTGCTTCTGGCTCGCGAAGGCGATCTCGCCGACGCCGTCGCGCTGGTAGGCGGGCATGCCGTAGGCCATGACCTCGGTGAAGCCGGGGAGCTCGGCCAGGCACAGTTCGCGCAGCCGGGTCAGGGGCGCGCGGCGCTCGGGCGGGAGCTCGGCGAGGTAGTTCGCGACGTCGGTGGCCCGGCTCTGGACCATGCTCAGCCGCCCGCGAACGGCGGCAGCACGTCGACCCGCTCGACCAGCATGGCCGAGGGGTCGCGGGTGAGTTCGTCGCCGATGAGGAAGGCGCACACGCCCACCAGCGTGTCGACCTCGGTGCCGTAGGTGGCGGCCAGCCGCGCGCGCAGATCGGCGACGGTGGCGCCCGCGGGCAGGTCGAGTGATTCGGTGTTCTTGCCGACCGCGTCGGCGATCGCGGCGAAGTAGCGGACCTCAACCACCGATGGCTCCCATCGTGCGTTCCGGGGGGACGAAGCCGGCGGCGTCGATACCGTGTCCGGCCCACTTCTGCCACATCGCGCCGCGCCACAGCTCGGCGACCTCGTCGTCGCTCGCGCCCGCCCGCAGCACCGTGCGCACGTCGAACTCCTGGTCGCTGAACAGGCATGAGCGCAGCATGCCGTCGGCGGTCAGGCGGGTGCGATCGCAGTTGTCGCAGAACTTGCGGGTGACGGTGGCGATGATGCCCACCGTCGCCGGGCCGCCGTCGACCAGCCACTTCTCGGCCGGGGCCGAGGGATCGGCGCGGGCGGTGGGGGTGAGGGTGAAGCGCTCGCCGAGCACCTCGAGCAGGTCGGCGGCGGTGACCATGTGGTCGCGGGCCCACTCGTGATCGGCGTCGAGCGGCATCTCCTCGATGAAGCGCAGCTCACCGCCCTCGGCCAGGCACCAGGCCAGCAGATCCGGCGCGCCCGCCAGGTTCTGTTTCATCAGCACCGCGTTCACCTTCACCGGGGCCAGCCCCGTGTCGCGGGCGGCGCGGATGCCGTTGAGCACCGATTCGAGGCGGTCGCGGCGGGTCAGGCGGGTGAAATCGAGGCGGTCGACGGTGTCGAGGGAGACATTGACCCGCGACAGTCCCGCCGCCGCGAGCGCGCGGACCCGGTGTTCGAGGCCGACGCCGTTGGTGGTCATGGCCAGCGGGGTGTCGGGCACGGCCGCGTGACACCCGGCGACGATGTCCTCGAGTTCGCGGCGCATCAGCGGCTCACCGCCGGTGAAGCGCACCTCGCGCACCCCGAGCTCGCGCACCGCCAGCGACACCAGGCGCACGATCTCCTCGGTGGTGAGCAGTTCCTGGCGCGGGATCGGCGGCAGGCCCTCCTCGGGCATGCAGTAGGTGCAGCGCAGCGAGCACTTCTCGGTGATGGACACGCGCAGGTCGCGGGCGACACGGCCGAAGCGGTCGACGAGGAAAGGCGTGTCGGGCCTGCCGTCGAGGGACGGCAGCTCCGTTCGCACAGCGGGAATCCCCATCTCGACCAACGTCATCTCTCTAGTATGACCCGTAAGGCCCAGCACAATCGGTGCGGCGGGCCGATTGGTCGCGAACTCGTCAGCTCACCGTCGGCTACCGGGCGTGGTGAGCCACGGAGCCGAACCCGCACGTCCGGCGGCGATTAGGCTGGGACCATGACTCCCCGGCCCGCTACCGCGTCGGCACGCAGCGTCGACGAGTACCGCGAGACGGTCGCCGCGCTGCTGGCCCCGCTCGCCGACCGCCCGGACGAGCAGATCCCGGTGCCCGGCGCGCTCGGGCGCGTGCTCGCCACCGATGTCGTCTCGCCGATCGACCTGCCGGTGTTCCGCAATTCCGCCATGGACGGGTACGCGGTGCGCGCCGCCGATGTGGCCGTCACGCCGGTGCAGCTGCCGGTGGCCGGGGTGATCGCGGCGGGCCGGGCCGGTGCGGAGCTGCCCGCCGGATCGGCGATGAAGGTGATGACCGGTGCGCCGATGCCGCCCGGCGCCGACTGTGTGGTCCCGGTGGAGGACGTGCAGGCCGGGGCGGACCGCATCGTGGTCGAGCGTGGCCGCGGCCGCGGCGAGTTCGTGCGCGAGGCGGGCACCGATGTGCGGACGGGTGCGCTGGTGGCGCGGGCGGGCACGGTGCTGGCACCGCGGCACATCGCCGCGCTGGCGGCCGTCGGGCTGGCCACGGTCCCGGTGCGGAGCAGGCCGCGCGCGGTGTGCCTGACCACCGGCGACGAATTACGTCCGGCGGGCAGCGAGCTCGCCCCGGGCCAGATCTACAACTCGAACGGGATCGCGCTGGCCGCGGCGCTGCAGGCCGACGGTGTCGAGGTGATCGATATCGCGCACAGCACCGACGATGCGACCCGCTTCACCGCCGCCCTGCGCGCCGCCACCGCGAGCGCCGATGTGGTCTTCACCTCCGGTGGCGTGTCCAAGGGCGATTTCGAGGTGGTCAAGGATGTGCTCGCCCCGATGGGCGGGGTGTTCGGTTCGGTGGCCGTGCAGCCGGGTGGACCGCAGGGCTACACCGTGGTCGACGGCGTCCCGGTGCTCAGTTTCCCGGGCAATCCGGTGAGCACGATGGTGTCCTACGCCGTCTTCGCGCGTCCCGCCCTCCGCGCGCTGGGCGGGCTGCCCCCGGCCCTCACCGCCGAGACCACGCTGCTCACCCCGCTGCGTTCCCCCGCCGGGCGCCGCCAGTTCCTGCGCGGGCTGCGCACCGAGGACGGTGTCGAGGTGATCGGCGGTCCCGGCTCGCATCTCATCGCGGGCATGGCCTGGGCCGATGTGCTCGTCGACATCCCGGCCGAGGTCACCTCGCTGGCCGTGGGCGCCCCTGTGCGAATCTTGTCCCTATGAGCGAGTTGTCCCACGTCGACGGTGAAGGCCGCGCACGCATGGTGGATGTGAGCGGCAAGGCCGACACCACCCGGATCGCCGTCGCCGCAGGCGAATTGCAGACCACCGCGGAGGTGATCGCGCTGGTGCGAGCCGACGGGATGCCCAAGGCCGATGTGCTCTCCACCGCGCGGCTGGCCGGAATCGCCGGTGCCAAGAAGACTTCCGAGCTGATCCCGCTGTGCCATCAGCTGGCATTGTCGTCGGTGAAGGTGGAGTTCGGGTTCACCGACACCACCATCACAGTCGAGGCGACGGCCAAGACCACCGGGCCGACCGGGGTGGAGATGGAGGCGCTGACCGCGGTCGCCGTGGCGGGGCTGACGCTGCACGACATGGTGAAGGCGGTGGATCCGGCGGCGGTGCTGAACGGGGTGCGGCTGGTCACCAAAGAGGGTGGTAAGCACGGGCATTGGGTGCGGCCGGAGGATCGGCCGGGCTCGGTCGCGGCGCCCGGTACGCAGGCCACCGGCGAGCCCGCGCGGGGCGCCACGACGGGCTCCGCTGTGGCCGCGGGGGATGCCGCGGGCACGGATTCGGCGGCGGCCGCCGGGGCAGGCGGGGGCGCGACTGCAAGCATGGGCGGGACGAATGACGTTGACGCCGTAGCTGGTTCGCCGTCGGCGGTCGTGGTGGTCGCCTCCACCCGCACCGCCGCCGGGACGCGCACCGACACCACCGGACCCGTGCTCGCCGAATGGCTGACCGCGCAGGGATTCTCGGTGCGCGGGCCGCTGGTCTACGCCGATGCCGAGATCGCGACCGGACTGGCCGACGCGCTGCTCGGCGGGCCCGCGCTGGTGGTCACCACCGGTGGCACCGGCGCCTCCCCCACCGACGCGACCCCCGAGGCCACCCGCGCGGTGCTCGACCGGGAGCTGCCCGGTGTCGCCGATGCCATCCGGCAGCGCGGCACCGCGAAATTCCCGCTGGCGGCATTGAGCCGTGGCGTGGCGGGGCTGGCAGGACGTACCGTCGTAGTGAACCTGCCGGGCTCCCCCGGCGGCGTGAAAGACGGCATCGCCGTGCTGGAACCGTTGTTGGATCACCTGCTGGCGCAGGTGGCCGGAGGAGGCGACCATGAGTGAGCACGGCGTCGTCCGGCTGAGCGCGATCCGCGAGCTCGATCTGGATCCGGTAGAGGTCGAAAAGGCCGTCGACGGACCGGAATTCGGCGCGGTCGTGGTATTCACCGGCAAGGTGCGCAATCACGACGGCGGCCAGGCCGTCACCGCGCTCGAATACTCCGCGCATCCACAGGCGGCGCGCTTCCTGCGGGAGTTGTGCGCCGAAGTCGCTGCCGCCCACGGCCTTCCGGTGGCGGCCACCCACCGCATCGGGTCGCTGACCATCGGCGATCTGGCGATCGTCGTCGCCGTGGCGGCGCCGCATCGGGCCGAGGCGTTCACCGTGTGCCACGAACTGGTGGACCGGATCAAACACGAAGTGCCCATCTGGAAGCGGCAGCTGTTCGCCGACGGGCTCTCCGAATGGGTCAACGCCTGCGGTTAGTCCACGCTCGGGGTGTAGCGCCAGACGCCGAGCATCGCCTGCTCGTCGCAGCGGGCCGGGGGCTCGACGGCGGTGTCGCGCAGGCGTTTCAGTGCTTGCTCGGTGTCGAGTCCGGCGCCGATCAGCACCAGGTTGGACACGCGCTGTTCGCCGCGCGCCCACGGGCCCGGGGTGAAGACGATGTGCCTGCCCACCAGGTGCACCTCGAATTTGCGCCGCTCCCCCGCGACCGCGAAGGCCACGAATCCCTTGGCGCGGAACAGTCCTGGTGGCGGGTCCTCCAGGAAGCCGACCAGGGCGCGAGGGTCCAGGGGGTGCTCGCTGGTGAACGTCACCGTGACGTAGTCGTCGTGCAGGTGGCGGTGGCCGGGCTCGTCGTGGTCGTGGTCGTCGAGCAGCGCGTCGAAGCTCAGCTGCTGGCCGACCGTCGGCGTCTCCGGGGTGCGTTCGTCGAAGAGCAGGCCCGGGTCGACCCGGCCGTGCGTTGTCGCGTAGACCGGGACCTGCCCGACCCACTCGCTCAGCTGCCCACGCAACGCGGTCAGCGCCTGCTCCGGGACCCGGTCCGCCTTGTTCACCAGCACCAGATCCGCCAGGCGCAGATGCGAGACCAGCTCCGGGTGCCGTGCGCTGCTCTGCCCGAACTGCTCGGCGTCGACCACCTCGACCAGCCCGCCGTACCCGATCCGCGGATTCGGGTTCGCCACCACCATCCGGATCAGATTCCGCGGCTCGGCCAGCCCACTGGCCTCCACCACGATCACATCCACCGCGCTGCGCGGCTGCGCCAGCCGCGCGAACAGATCATCGAGCTCGGACACGTCCACCGCGCAACACACGCACCCGTTCCCCAGCGACACCATCGCGTCCACCTGCCCCGCCACCAGCATCGCGTCGATGTTCACCGCCCCGAAGTCATTCACCACCACCCCGATGCGCGTCCCCCGATTGTTGCGCAACAGATGATTGAGCAGGGTCGTCTTCCCCGACCCGAGAAAGCCCGCGACCACGACGACAGGAATCACGCCGACCATGGTGCCATTTCCGGCACGCCCCGCGGCGCCCACTCCTGGCTCGGCTGGTCGATGCGGTCAGGGGTGCGGCGGGTCTCGGATCCGGAAACGACCGAGCCGACGGACGTCATGGTGACGGCCGCCGGATCGGGTCCGGTGACTACTTGGTGGGGCCGAAGATCACGCCTGCGAGGGTGTAGGCGAGGTTGATGAGTTGGCTGGTCGCGGCGCTGTTGTCCATGCCGAGGGCCTGGGCCATGGGCATGAGCAGGTTCATGATCGTGAGGACCGGGCCGCCGACGGCGCTGCTCAGGGAGCTGAGGTCCGAGGTGGATTCTTCGGGTGTCACCTGGGACTTCGGGGTGGTGCCGCGTTCGCGCGGGGTGGGTGCCGGGGCGGCGGGGGCTCCTGGGGGTGCGGTGCGGACGGGGGCGACGGGGACCGGGGCGGGATCGTTGATCGGTGCGCGGGCCGGGGTCGGCCTCGGGGGGACCATCGGCGTGGAGTTGTCCGGGGTGGCGCCTGTCGCGCGTGAGGTCGTCGGGGTGGGAGACGAGCTCGGCGGGGCGGACGGGACCGCGGTGGTGGTTCGCGCGGCGCCGGTACTGGGTGTCGAATCCGGTCCGGTGGAAGGCACCGTGTCGGGTGTGGGAACCGATCCCGGGCCCGGGATCGGGGCCGACCCGGGAGCCGGAACCGAATCCCCGCCGGGGACCGCCGGTGGTACAGCCGGACCGGCGCCGGGCGCCGGGACGAGTCCGAGCCCCTGGTCCGCCGTGCCCGGTGCCGGGATCGCATTGGGTGCGGCGGACGGGACGGCGGTCGTCGTCCGCGCCGCGCCCTGCCCCGGGGCGGTGGAGGGACTCAGACCCGGCGTGGGGACTGCGTTCGCGCCGGGGACCGGGAGCGGACCCGTGCCGGGAGCGGAGTCGGGGGTCGGCAGGGTGTCGGTGCCCGGGGTGGGGATCTGGTCGGTGCCGGGGTCCGCGAGGGTGGAGCCCGGGGTCGGGGTGGGATCGGCGCCCGGGATCGCGTTTTCCACGCCTTCGGGGGCGGTGTTCTCGCCGCGTTCGGGGGCTGCCGGGGGCTGGGGGTCGGCTGGGATGGTCAGGCCGCCGCTGGAACCGGTGGGAGGCTTGGGGGCAACCTGGTCGGTGGTGAGGGGGTCGGGCTTCTTGTCGCCGGGGACCGTGAGGTGGCCGCTGGAGCCGGTGGGGGGCTTCGGGGGGTCGGCGACCGGGTGGCGGACGGGGGCGAACAGGCTGATCGGGGACGCGGCGGGGGCCGGGGAGACTTCCTCGGTGGGCTGTTCGGGGGCGGGGGGCTCGGCGGGGGCCGGACCGTCTGCCGGGGCGGGGGCCGCGGGGGCGGGCGCCGAAGCGTCGGCAGGAGCGGGAGGCTCGGCGGAGACGGCACCGTCTGCCTGGGCCGGGTCCGCGGGGGCGGGCGCCTGGTCCGCCGGTCCCTGGTCCGCCGGGGCGGGCGTGGGTTCACCGGCGGGGTTCGGGCCGGTGGTGTCGGCGCCGAGCGGGGCGGCGGGGTCCGGCTCGGGGGTACCGGCGGGGTCCGGCGACGGTGCCGGAGCGGAGTTCGCGGGCGCCCCCTCCGGGCCGGGGGCCTCGTCGGTGCCGGTCGCGGGCGGCGCGTCGGGGCTCACGCCCTCGGCGGGGGTGCCCGACGGGTTGCCCGCGGGGGGAGCCGACGGATCGGTTCCGTCGGCGGGAGCGGAGCCCTGGTCGGTGGCCGTTCCGTCCGGATGCTCACCCGGCGCGGTGGACCCCTCGGCCTCCGCGCCCGTGGTCTGATCCGTCGCGTCCACCGGCGTCGTCCCGGCGACGGGCGCGTTCATCAGGAACCCGACCACGCCGGTGGCGATGGCCAGCGCGTGCTTGAGCTGTCCTTCGCGCGATTCCAGCAGCGCCGCGTCCTCGGCATTGGCGCCGTTGCCCATCTCGACGAAGACCAGCGGCACCTGGGTCAGCGCCGGACCGGCGATATCGGCCCTGGTCTGCAAGCCGTCCTGGACTCCCGCGTAGGTGGCGGCGGGGAAACCGGCGGCGCGGTAGGCGTCGCGCACGGAGGACGATGCCGCCCGGCCCGCGCCTGCTTGCGCGTGGTCGGCGACGGTGTCGGGGATCGGCAGTTCCGGCACGATCAGGTGGAAGCCGCGCTGGTCGGCGGGTGCGCTGTCGGCGTGGATGCTCACCGCGACCTGCGCGCCGGACTCGTTCGCGGCGCGGGCCCGGTCGTCGACACAACCGCCCCAGCCGGAGTCGTCGTCGCGGCTGAGCACCACATCGGCGCCGAGTGCCTGCAGCGACGCCTTGACCAGCTGCGCGACCTCCCAGTTGATGGTGTGCTCGGGGATGCCGTGCAGCGAGGTCATGCCGGTGGTCTGGCAGTCCTTGGTACCGCCGCGGCCGTTGTCGACCTGGCGGCTCAGATTCTCCGCGTGCTCCGGCCCTTGATGACCGGGGTCGAGGAAGATCGTCTTCCCGACCAGCCTGTCGCTGGCCTGCCCGGGCGGCGCCGCGTGGGCGGTCACGGGCATCAGCCCGGACAGCGACACCACGACCGCGGCGGAGACGGCGGAGCAGAGACCGGCATTGATGATGTTTGGTTGCATATGTTCGGTCGGCGCCCCGGGACCGGAGCACCCCTCCCTTCCCATTGGTAACACCAAACCCACTGGTTCACTCTTGCAACGCGAGTAACCACAGAGCAAGCACCGTTACCGAAATGCAACAGCCGAAAAGAAGGTATAACCGCTGGTCAGGCGCCCAGATGCGAAGAAGGCGAAGCCGGTCAGGCAACGTCCGGCAACTGCCGCAGCGCGCGCAGCGCGTAATGCACGCGGGTCTTCACCGTGCCCACGGGGATGCCGAAATCCGCTGCCACTTCCCGGTATCCGCGATCGCGCAGGATCACCTCGACCACGGCCGCCCGCTGCGCTTCCGGCAGCAGGGCGAGCAGCTGGTCGACGAGCAGGCCGTCGACCAGCCCGTCGGCGAAATCCGGTCCGCCGCAGGCGGGCAGCTCGGTGATGTCGTCCCAGCCCACGTCGCCCGGGCGCGCGGCCCTGGCCCGCACGATATCGATGAGGACATGCCGCTCGATCACCGAAAGCCAGGTCCGCACAGTCCCTTTGCGCTCGTCGAAGCGCGCGCACGAGCGCCAGGCCCGCAGCAGCGTCTCCTGCACCGCGTGTTCGGCCAGACCGCGATCGCCGAGGCTGCGCATCGCGCGCCAGTGCAGCAGGCCGCGGTCGGCGGCCAGCACGGCCGCCAGCCCGTCTTTGGTGCACAGTCGCGCGCAGTGCGCGCCGCAGGGTGTGTCGGTCATATCGATGTATCGCCGCGGCGACCCTCGATGACAACGCACCGCCTTAAGCCGGTCTTCAGAATCCTGCTGGGCCCGCGCGCGACACTTTTCTCGCGAGCCCGGCCGGGCCTGCTCCAGGAGGGGGGAGCAGGGCCGCCGGGCTCGCTCTTTTTCCCGGCTTCCCCGATTCCCCACCCACGGCGGCGTCCCGGCGACGACAATCGCGGCGAGGAGCTGTTACGTGGACATCCATGCATTTCCGACCGACGCGCAGACGCCGGTCGACCGGGCCGAGGCCGCCCGCATCGCGGCCGATCACCTACCCGCCGACGCGCCGGACACCGAGCGCCGCATCATCGAATTCCCCGAGGGTTTCGCCGTCTTCGCGGTGGTGCGGACGAACGCGCCGCCGGATCCGCCGGTGCCGGTCGGCGGTTCGGTCTATGTGATCGACAAGCCGACCGGGGCAGTGTCGGCCTGGCCGACCTACCCCCCGGCGCTGATCGCCGCGCACTACGCGACGGCGCGGCTGATCGTCGCCGACGACCGGCCCGAACCGGACTGAGCGAACTCACCACAACGCCCCCGCACGGCCTAGGCTGGTACCGCCGGTGACCAGCCTCGATCGCCCGCGCGCGCCACCGTCGGCCACGAAGGAATTGCACACATAGCGATGCGTGCATACGATAGCCATCGATCGAACCGCGGCAGAAGGGGAAAGCGATGGGCGCAGGACACGGGCACGACCACGGGGTGTCGGTCGACAGCGATCGGCGCTGGCTGGCCGGCGCGCTGGCAGTGATCGTCACGTTCCTGATCGGTGAGGTGATCGTCGGCGTGATCGCCGATTCGCTCGCCCTGCTCTCGGACGCGGCGCACATGACCACCGACGCCGCATCGATCGTGCTGGCCCTGCTGGCGATCCGGCTGGCCAAGCGCCCGGCGGCGGGTCGGATGACCTGGGGCTGGAAGCGGGTGGAGATCCTCTCGGCCCAGGCCAACGGGCTGACCCTGCTGCTGCTGGCGCTGTGGCTGGGCTACGAGGCGATCCGCAGGCTGTTCGAGCCGCCGGAGGTGCACGGCACGCTGGTGCTGATCACCGCGCTGGTCGGCGTGGTGGTGAATGTGCTGGCGACCTGGATGATCAGCCGGGCCGACCGGACCAGCCTGAATGTCGAGGGCGCCTACCAGCACATCCTCAACGACCTGTTCGCCTTCATCGCGACGGCGGTGGCCGGTCTGGTCATCATTCTCACCGGGTGGGTGCAGGCCGACGTGGTGGCCAGCCTGATCGTGGTGGCGCTGATGATCAAGGCGGGCATCGGGCTGATCCGCGCGTCGAGCCGCATCTTCCTCGAGGCCGCGCCGGACTATCTCGACCCCGCGCGGGTGGGTCGCGACATGGCCGCACGCGAGGGTGTCACCGAGGTGCACGACCTGCACATCTGGGAGATCACCTCCGGCTCACCCGCCCTCTCGGCGCACGTGCTGGTGCAGCCGGGGCACGATTGCCACGCGGTGCGCGAGGATATCGCGCACATGCTCGACCACGAACACCACATCGGGCACGTCACCCTGCAGGTCGACCACGCCAATCCCAGCGTGCTCGACATCGGCGCCGGGCGTCCCGACGAGGGCCACTGCGGCGAGTCGCACGGGCCGAAGCACGTGCCGAGCGGGAGCGGCACCCACTCGCATTCGCACTGACCCGCAGACGCGGGAAGGCCCCACACCTCGTCCGGGTGCGGGGCCTTCTCGTAGGTCACGCGGTCAGGGCGGACCTGGTCGTCACATCGACCTGGGGCTGGAATCAGCCGCCGAAGGAACCGGTCCACAGGGTGTTGACGATGCCGTGGAGAGCGGCGCCGAGGGTGTCGAAGAGGCCGTTCAGGGCGGCGCTACCGGTGTCGATGATAACGGGGATCATAAGAATTCCTCTGTTTCTCGATAGGTCCAGCCGAGGCTGGCTTACGAACGGCATATCGACCCCGACCCACCCCCGGGTTACGCATTTCCCGATTTCGTGACGACGGTAACAATCCCCCTCAAAAACCTATCACCACCAGCCCTTTTCTCGTGATACACCATCTTTCTGAGGCGAATATAAGAGCCCCATGAGATTCACATTGCGCCAACTGATAAGGCCCCCTTTCCAATGCCCCGAAAAATAGGGGCACCCGCTACACCCCGTCCCACTTATGCCGGGGTGGTGGGGTTCGGGAAGGTGTGGACGAGTTCGATGGGGGCCCAGGAGGTGGGCGTTGACGGTATCGAGGTCTTCGGCGGGGATCCAGTATTCGAGGATGTCGCGGCCGCCTACCTGGTGGACGTCGTCGTTGCAGTCGCGGTCTTTTCCGCGCCCGGGGTGGAGGTGAGGCGGCTGCCGGTGAGCATGCGGGCGAGCACGCCGAGGAAGGCGAGGTGGGTGCGCAGGGCGGGTCCGCTGCGGGTCACCGAGGTGACGGTGGTGGTGCCGGTGGGGGCCACGTGGCCCGCGAAGCGGGCGGTGAGCCAGTCGAGGGCCGCGGGGACGACGAGGAATTCGAGCGGCAGGTGGGAACCGCGGCGGATGCGCAGGTAGTGGACGGTGGCCCCGGCGTGACGGTAGCGCTGGACGTGGGCGTCGATATCGGCGACGGCGATGACCTCATCGCGCACCCCTTGGAGCACCAGCAGCGGGGCGGCGGGTGCGCGGGTGCCGGGTTCGATATCGGCGAGGATGCGGCGCAGGGCTGGTTCGGCGAGGAGTCCGTCGAGTCCGTCGCGCAGGTGCCCGCTGACATCGCGGCGCAGGAACCGCAGCAGCAGCGCGAAGGTGCTGCGCTGTTCGGCCTCGCCGAGCAGCGCGCGATAACGCTCGTCGAGGTGATCGCGCAGGATCTGGTCGAGATCGGGGTAGGCCTGGCGCAGGCCCGCGACGAAAGCGGCGGGGAACCCGGCGAACCAACCGCCGTTGAGCCGCACGAACGCCGCGGCGGGATCGCCCACCGGCGAACCGGCCACCGCCCCGACCACGCGCAGCTCCGGCGCGTACTCCGCGGCCAGTTCGGCGGCCCAGGCCGTCGCCAGCCCACCGCCGGAGTAGCCCCAGAGTGCCACCGGCGCGGCGGCATCCAGGCCGAGCGGCGCGAAAGCCAGTGCGGCCCTGACCCCGTCGAGCGCGCGGTATCCGGGCTCGCGGGCGGCACCGAACCGCCCGCCGAGCCCTTCGTGATCGGGCACCGACACCGCCCAGCCCTGCCGCAGCGCCATGGCGATGATCGGCAGTTCCAGCGGGGCGATGGAGCCCAGCGTCCGCGCGCCGCGGCGCAAGGCGTAGGACGGGAAGCATTGCGGGGCAACGGCATCGATCGCGCACTGGAACGACACCAGCGGCCGCGATCGGGCCGGATCGGCGTCGGCGGGTAGCAGCACCGTCGTCACCGCCACCTCCGGCGCCCCGTCGAGATCGCAGGTGCGATACAGCAACTGCCAGGCCGTGATCCGCTGCGGCACCAGCCCGAACAGCGCCAGCTCCACCGGCCGGGCCCGCACCACCGCGCCCGGCGCGAGCAGCTCGACGGCGGGCGGGGTGGCGTAGAACGGGTCGGCGGGCGGGAGCAGCGGGTCGGTGCGCCAGGGCGCCGCCATCCGCAGGTCGAGGCTCATCACAGGCTGCCGCCGCCACCGAGGAACCACGGATTGAACGTGCACGCCAGTTCCGGGCCGTTCGCCGGGTCGAGGGCGCGCAGGGCGATGGAGGTGGCGCGCGGCGAATACATCATGGTCAGGTGGTCGGAGATGTCCTGTTCGCATCCGGCCTGGAGGGTGATGTTGTCGACGGTGGCGTCGGGCCCGGCGGTGAGGAAGGTCCAGTCGTAGGGGTTCATCACCTCGTCGTAGCGGGAGCCGACCGCGGTGTAGGCGACGCCGGGCACGGTGTCGCCGTTCGCGTTGAGGGTCGTGTAGAACGGCGAGCCGACCGCCTGCTCGACATTGCTGACGCCGATGATCGGCCGGTAGAAGCCGAGGATGTCGATGCCCGCGTTGTTGATCATCCGGCCCAGGGTGGCGATGCCCATGAGCGAGGTGCCGTGGTGGGTGGCGCCGAAGGTGATGAGCTTGCCGACCTTGCCCTGGCCACCGTCGAACTTGAGGTAGTGGTTGGCGATGGTGCCGCCCTGCGAGTGGCCGATGATGTCGACCTGCTCGGCGCCGGTCGCCGCGCGCACCCGGTCGATGAAATCGGCGGCCTGCCGGGCGGAATCGGCCATCGGGCCCACGCCGTTGCGGCCGGGCAGGATGGCTCCGAGACCGCCGCCCTCGAGCAGTCCGGACTTGCCGTAGTTCAGGGTGAACACGCAGTACCCGGCATCGGCCAGGCGCGGGGAGAGATAGGAGAAGGTGTCGAAGGCGTTGAGCCAGGTGCCGTGCAGCAGCACCACCGGGTTCGGGTGCTCGGCCGAGGGCTCGCAGTCCCACCGGTTGGCCTTGGGCGGGGCCGCGTCGGGGTGGAGCAGGCTGTAGGCGAAGGCGGCCAGGGGGGCCGTCATGGCCGGGCCCTCGCCGAGGGTGTCGGTGGCGCGGCTGGTGGCGGCCGATCCGGAGCCGCTGCCGGAGGCACTGCCGGTGTCGGCGATCGCGGTGGGCGTGCGCCCGTCGGCCGCGGTGGCCATGGTCGAGTCGAGGTAGGCGGCCAGCGAACCGATGGTCGGCTCGAGCGTGGGTTCCGCCGTGGCGGGCGTGGTGCCCAGGGCCGAGGCCGCGGTCAGGCCCGCGGCGATGCCGAGGCCGCAGAGGGTGCGGCGCAGGGTGTGCGTTGTCATGATGTCACTTCCGTCGAACCGCGCCGACGAGCAGGGTGGCTTCGACGCGCTCTGCGAATCTATGACCCGCACCACAGCACTGTCACTGCACCGTGAACCGAGAAAACCGGGCGAGGATTGTCGTCGACGCCAAGTTCTGTGCGTTTTCGACCGGTCGGTCCCGTTCCGCCCTGTCCTCGGACACAATCGAGTCATGCTCGCCGAACACCCCGTCTCCACCCGCCCCGCGCTGACCGCGCGGCTGCTCACCCACTGGCCCCAGATCGCCGAGCGCATGCTCGCCGAGGGCCTGGGCGCCACCGCGCCCGCCGAGTTGCCCGCGGGCCACTTCACCGCCGAGGTCCTGCCCACCATCTACGCCTGTGGGCGGGCCGTGCTCGAGGCCATCGCCGCCGATCGCGAGTTCACCCAGGCCGAGGTGGCGGCCTTCGTCGGCCCGGTCGCCGAGCGGCACGCCGAGGACCGACTCCCGCTGCCGATGCTGATCGGCGCGATCCACGGTTCGGCCCAGTCGGTGCTGGCGGAGGCCTCCGCGCTGGCCGACCCCACCGAGATGGACGAACTGGTCGTGGTCGGCAGCCGCCTGCTCGAACTGCTGCGCCATATCAATATGACCGTCGTGGAGACCTACACCGAGGTCGAGCAGTCGATCTATCACGCCGAGCGCGAGGCCCGTCGAGAGCTGTGTTCGGCGCTGGTGCGCGGCCTGCCCGCCGAGGAACTGGCCGCCCGCGCCGACACCGTGCTGGCCGAGCAGTACACCGTGCTGGCCATCCACCTCAGCGAGCCCGCGCGCACGGGCAGCGCCGCCAATCTGGTGACCCGCCGCCGCATCCGGGTACTGCAACGCGCCCTCGACGAGCTGACCGGAACCACCACGCCCGCCACCTTCGACGGCACCGGCGGCATCGCCCTGCTGAGCAACACCTCCGAGACCGATGTGCTCGACGCCGAGCAGTTCGACGCGCTCGCCGCCCGGCTCGCCGAACAGTTCGGGGTGACGGTGTATCTGGCCGAATTCTCCGGTGTCACCCGCGATGCCATCCCCGCCGCGGCCAAGGACGCGAGCGAGCTCACCGAACTGGCCCGCCTGCGCGGCAGGCCCGGCGGCTGCTACCGCCTCGACGACCTGCTGCTCGAATACCAGCTCACCCGCCCCGGCCCGGCCCGGGAACGACTGGCGCAGCGCGTGATTCCGCTGCTGTCGAGCCCGCACCTGATCGAGGCGCTCGAGGCGCACCTACGTCACGGCGCCGACCGCAAGACCGCTTCGCGGCGAATCCACGTGCACCCCAACACCTTCACCTACCGCCTGCGCCGCATCGCCGAACTCACCGGCCTCGATCCGGCCGACCCGACGGATTCGCGCATGCTCGCCGCCGCCCTCACCGTGCACCGGCTCGACGCGGCCCAGCGCCCCGAGGACTGACCTCGCGACGCCACGACGATCGCCGGAGGCGATCACGCGCGCAGCGCCCGGCCTAGCCGCCGAGCCGGTCGACCACCGCGCCGAGCCCCGCGGCCATCGCCGCGCGCTGGGCGGGGTCGAGGACATCGATGAACACCCGGCGCACCAGCGCCACATGCCCGGGCGCCACCGCGGCCAGCCGCGCTCGGCCCGCCTCGGTGAGCACGGCATTGACCCCGCGCACATCGGTGTGGTCGTCGGCGCGGCGGACCAGGCCCGCGCGTTCGAGCCTGCCCACCTGGTAGGTCAGCCCGCTCTTGGAGGTGTAGAGGGCGGCGGCGAGGTCGGTCATGCGCAGCGCGCCGCCGGGGGCGGCGGCCAGCCGGACCAGCACCTCGTACTGGGTGTGCGAGAGTCCCTCGGATTTGAGGTGCTGGTCGAGCGCGCGGTCCACCAGCGCGCCCGCGGCCAGGAACCGGTCCCAGAGCCGCATCTCCTCGGCGTCGAGCCACCGCGGTTCGTCCATGCGGCCACCCTATCGATCGGCGGAATAGCAGGGCAACCCTGGTTGTTCAAATTTGAATATCACCAGATCCGACCCGAAGGAGCCGACCGTGACCATGCCGGTGCTCTACCTGTCCCACGGCGCGCCGCCGCTGATCGACCACGCGACCTGGCCCGCCGAGCTGGCGGCCTGGGCGGGCGATCTACCCCGGCCGACGGCGATCCTGATCGTCTCCGCGCACTGGGAGTCGGCGCCGGTCACCATCGGCGCGACCCGCACGGTGCCGCTGGTCTACGACTTCTGGGGCTTCGACCAGCGCTACTACGACGTGCGCTACCCCGCCCCCGGCGCGCCCGACCTCGCGGCCCGGGTCCGCGCGCTGCTGGGCGGCGCGGTCACCGACGAGCCCGAGCGCGGGCTCGACCACGGCGCCTACGTCCCGCTGACCCAGATGTACCCGGATGCCGACATCCCCGTCCTGCAGGTCTCGGTCCCCACACTCGATCCGCGCGAACTGCTGGAGTTCGGCCGCAAGCTGGCGCCGCTGCGCGAGGAGGGCGTGCTGCTGATCGGCAGCGGATTCTTCACCCACAATCTGCGCGCACTCACCGGCGACGACCGGCAGGTCCACTCGTTCACCGCCGAGTTCGACGACTGGGGCCGCGAGGCGCTCGACGCGCGAAACATCGACGCCCTCCTGGATTTCGAGCACACCGCCCCCGCACCCCGGCTGGCCCATCCGCGCACCGAGCACTTCGCGCCGCTCTTCTTCACCCTCGGCGCGGGCCTGGACGACCTCGACTCGCTGCGCACCGTCATCGACGGCTATTGGCTCGGAATGGCAAGGCGTTCGGTGCAGCTCGGCTGACAACGAAAAAACCCGTTATTCGGCGTGTGCTCCGAATAACGGGTATTTCGTTTCCCGACAAGGAAAGTCTCGGGTGACTGCGCGCTTTACAGGTAGGCGCTGCAGACCGGCCAGGCGCCGGGACCCTGCGCGGCGAGGACGTTCTCGGCCACGCGGATCTGCTCTTCACGGCTGGCGTTGTCGGCGGTACCGGTGCCGCCGTAGGCCTCCCAGGTGCTCTGCGAGAACTGCAGACCGCCGTAGTAGCCGTTACCGGTGTTGATACCCCAGTTGCCGCTGCTCTCGCACTGCGCCACGGCGTCCCAGTTGTTGGCCGAGGCGGTGGCGGTGGTCAGACCGGCCGGAACGGCGATCATGGCACCGGCGACAGCGGCGAGGCCAAGGGCACGAGTGGTGAACTTGCGATTGAAAGACATAAGGATTCCTACCTGCGCCCACCGGCCCGGCGACGAGATCTGCCGTGTCCCTGCCCCTCAGGAATGTCGGGGATCCTCGAATCGCGGGGCAGGCTTTCCGGTGTTCTGCGATTCGATTCGGCTCGGGTTGTTGTGCAAGCCGTGATCGAATGTAGCGGTTACGCGACCTTCGATCACATCCCGATCACGAACGATTCTGTAGCGCACATTGTTCAAAAGAACGCTGTTCCGCGCTGGTCCACCGTAATAAATCCGTAATCACACAACTGTCATTGATCATGCATTTCGTGACCGGGATCACCGGGATTTCATGACCCCGGTCACAGGGCCACTCCGGCGATTCGGGCATTTCGCCGCGCCCGCATCGGGAGGATGATTGTCCCGAGGAGGTCCTGATGTCCGCTCGTCGTTCCCTGTTCGGCGTCATCGCGCTCTGCCTGGTGGCGGCGGTGGCGGTGGGGCTGTACCTGTTCCAGCCCTGGCGGTTGTTCACCACCGTGACCGTCGACGAAGCCCCGGTCACCGCGGTCGGCGGGGGGCCGCCGCCGGTCGTGGCCGAGGGCATGTTCGTCTCCCACGAGCATTCGACTTCGGGGACCGCGCAGCTCCAGCGCACGGCCGAGGGCACCCTGGTCCTGCGGATCACCGATCTGCGGACCTCCGACGGGCCCGCCCTGCGCGTCTGGCTCACCGATCAGCAGGTCGACCCCGGTGACTGGCGCAATTTCGACGACGGCGACCACGTCGATCTGGGGCCGCTGAAGGGCAACGAGGGCAATCAGAACTACGAGATCCCCGTCGGCACCGACCCCGCGACGATGCGCTCGGTCAGCATCTGGTGCGAACGGTTCCACGTGTCCTTCGGCGCCGCGCCGCTGATACCGGCCTGATCCGCGCCGCTCAGGCGAGCAATCGGCGCTCGGTGGCCACCGCGACGGCGGCGGCGCGGGTGTCGACGCCGAGTTTGTCGTAGATCCGGCCCAGGTGGGTCTTCACCGTGGCCTCGCTGATGTGCAGGGCCTTGGCGATCTCACGATTGCCCAGGCCCTGGGCCAGCTGACCGAGAATGTCGCGCTCGCGGGCGGTGAGGGTGGGGCCGGGGTTGCGCATGCGGGCCATCACCCGGGCCGCGACCGGGGCGGACAGCGCGGTCTCGCCGCTCGCGGCGGCGTGGATGGCGGCGAAGAGTTCCTCGGGGCGCTCGGCCTTGAGCAGGTAGCCGGTGGCGCCCGCCTCGATGGCGCGGGTGATGTCGGCGTCGGTGTCGTAGGTGGTCAGCACCAGCACGTGCGGGGTGGGCGCGGGCTGGGCGGTGATCCGCCGGGTCGCCTCGATACCGTCCATCTCGCCGCCGAGTTGCAGGTCCATCAGGACGACATCGGGGTGCAGGCTCGCGGCCAGTGCGACCGCGGCCGGGCCGTCGGCCGCCTCACCGATGACCTCGATGTCGGGTGCGCTCGACAGCAACGCGTGCAGGCCCGCCCGCACGACCGCGTGATCGTCGCAGATCAGCAAACGCACGACAGAGGTCACAGCTGCCGATGCTAGTGCGCCCGGCCCGGTCACGACTCCACCAGCGGGATCGCGGCGGACAGGACGGTGCCGTCACCGGGCGCCGACTCGATCGTGCAGTCCCCGCCCAGCTGACGGACCCGCGCGCGGATCGCGGGCAGCCCGTGTCCCCGGTGGTCGGCGTGGTCGGCCGGGCGCTCGGGGTCGAAGCCGCGACCGTCGTCGGCGATATCGAGCACGATCTGGTCGTCGAGGCTGGTCAGGGTGATCGTCGCGGTGGTGGCGGCCGCGTGTTCGCGCACATTGGCCAGCGCGCCCTGGGCGATGCGCAACAGGGTGGCTTCCACGCGTTGCGGCAGCGGTCCCGGTGTTCCTTCGATATGGCAGCGCACGGTGAGTGTGTCGGTGCTCTCGCGCTCGGCCAGCGCGGCCAGCGCGGCGGACAGCGATCCGCCCGCGGCGAGATCGGCGGGGGCGAGATCGTGGACGAATCTGCGCGCCTCGGTCAGGTCGCGTTCGGCGATCTCGGCGGCCGAGCGCAAGTGGGTGTGCGCGAGCTCCGGGTCGGTGTCCCACACCCGGTCGGCGGCCTGCAGCAGCATGCGCTGGCTGGACAAGCCCTGGGCGAGGGTGTCGTGGATTTCCATGGCGAGGCGCTGACGTTCGGCCAGGGTGCCCGCGCGGCGTTCGGTGGCCGCCAGCTCTTCGCGCGTGCGGACCAGGTCGTCGATGAGCGCGGCCTGGCGCTCGGACTGGCGGCGCATGCCGACGAACAGCGCCGTGGTCACCGCCGCGACCGCGGGCGGGGCCAGGATCAGGTTCGGATCGGCCCACCCGGCCAAGCGCAGCTGGGTGAGCACCACCAGCGCGGTGAGCACGACGACCAGCGTCACCGCGACCCGCACCGACAGGATCCGCAGACCCGTGTACACCAGCGGCACCGCGCACCAGGCGAAACTCGGCGCGAGCACCACCAGCACCGCCCAGGCCGCCACCAGCAGCGCGAACCACAGCACCCGCCCGGAGCGGCCCAGCTCGCTGACCGCGTAGAGCACCGCCAGCGCGAGCGCGAGGCCGACGACCCACAGGATCCGGTCGCTGTCGGCGTGGCGGAGCAGGAAGCGCAGCAGCGACGCCGACAGCAGCACATAGAACGCGCTGTGCACGATGACGGCGAGCAGGCGGGTGTCGTCGCGCCGGTCGCCGGTCGCGTTCGCCATGTTCGCCTCCCTGTTCCCTCGGCACCGTCCACCGCGGCGGCAAACTGCCCCATTCTCTCCCGTCGATCGCGTGCGGCGGATCAACCGATCGGTTGACCCGGGTGTCGTCCGGATCGGTCGCGGAGTGCAGCCGCTTCGCCGATCCGCCGGGGCCGCGCGGCGAACAGGATGGATATCAGCAGGCCACGGCAACCGCCGGACGGCCGAGTACCCGAGCAGGAGCAGCCATGACCAGCAAGTTCAGCACCCGCAACCGCCTCGTCGTCGCCGGTGCCACCGCCGCGGTGATCGGCGCGGGCGTCGTCGGTGTGGTGACCGTGCAGGCGCAGAATCCCGACCCGGCGACCCGCACCCCCGTGGTCGCCAGCGTCGCCGACGACAATCTGACCCAGAGCACGCACCTGTCGATCGCCGCCGCCACCGAAGCCGCCCAGGCCGCCCTCGACGCCGCCGCGCAGGAGAACCAGCGGGTGAGCGTCGCGGTGGTCGACCGCAACGGCAATGTGATCGTCACTCTGCGCGGCGACGGCGCGGGCCCGCAGTCCTACGACGCCGCCCAGCAGAAGGCCTTCACCGCCGTCTCCTGGAACGCCCCCACCACCGACCTCACCAAGCGCCTGGACTCCGCTCCCCACCTGGCCGACATCGACGGCACCCTGTTCCTCGGCGGCGGCGCCCCGGTGCAGGCCAACGGTGCCCCCATCGCGGGCATCGGCGTCGCGGGCGCCCCCAGCGGTGACCTCGACCAGAAGTTCGCCCAGGCAGGCGTCGCCGCGCTGGGCTGAATCACCCGGCGGACTCTGCCCTGCTGCCGAGCTACGGGCAGCGCCGCCGACCCGGACCATGGGTTCCTCGGGGCGGCGAACACCAAGCCGATGACTGCGGTCGCCTATCGGCAAAGCCGTTGAGCCAGGCCACGATACGTGCGCCGATCACCCCTCGCGGCGGGCCCGCGCCCGCCGCTTGCCTTCGTGCATGGCCTGGACGCGGGCCACCGGGATCGTGTGGCCCTCCTCGACCAGATCTGCGGGAAGTTCCTGTGATGCGGGCATTTCCGATGCCCAGGGGTCGCGGTCGCCGAGCAGGTCGGGGACGGTGCGGAGGGTGAAGTCGGCGGGGGTCACGTTGTCGAGGGCCGACCAGGGCAGGGGGAAGGACACGGTGACGCCCGGGCGGATGCGTGGGGTGTAGGCGGCGGCCACGGTGGCGCCGCCCGCGCGGGTGGCGTCGAGGAAGACCTTGCCGTGGCGGTCTTCGCGGATGAACGCGGTGGTGCTGATCGTGGGGTCGATGCGTTCGGCTCTGGCGGCGACCGCTCGGGTGGCCGCGGCGGCGTCCTCGACATCGAGGCCCGCGACCACCGGGACGAAGACGTGCAGGCCTTTGGATCCGCTGGTCTTCACGGCGCCGGAGAGTCCGTCGGCGGCCAGGGCTTCGCGGATCAGCCGGGCACCGGCGACCGCGTCGGCGAAGGTCTGGCCGGGTGCGGGATCGAGGTCGAGCACCAGATGGGTGGGGGCCGGGGCGGATTCGGCGAGATACAGGGTCGGGTGGTATTCGACGGCGCGCTGGTTGCCGAACCAGAGCAGGGTGCGCAGGTCGTCACAGAGGGCGTAGGTGACCTCGCGATGCGAGCTCTCCGCCCAGATCGTCGTGCGCGCGACCCACTCCGGGGTGTACTTGGGCAGGTTCTTCTGCATGAACCTGTCTTGCCCCGGCCGCACCCGCACCACCGACAGCGGGCGGCCGCGCAGGACGCACAGCAGCCGCTCCCCCGCGAATTCCAGGTAGTCGATCAGGTCGCGTTTGGTCGCCTCGGCACCGTCGAACAGCGGCTGGTCGAGGTTCGACATCTCGACCCCGCCCCGCACTTCCTTACCGGCCATCACCCCACCCTTCCCCCGGCATCGCACGGGGTCAACCATGGATGCCCCGACCCGCGGGCCGGGTTCGAGGTAGGTTCTCCTTCGTAGTCGAGAGTTTCGGCCGTACCGCCTGAGCCGGGCGGCATGGGGACGTGTGGCGGGCAGATGCCACCGAGTGGGGAGGGGCGCCCAGTGAATACACCGTCCAGCGCCGGATCCGGACGTGGCTGGTGGGCGGCGGCCGCCGCACTGGTCGTCGTACTCGGCCTGCTCACCGCGATCACCATCGTGGTGTCGACGCGCGACGATCACACCGCTTCCGGCACAACGGATCACGACACGGCGGCCCAGCACTTCGTCGGCACGCTGACCGGCCACACCGACACCGTCAACACCCTCACCACCGCCCAGCGCGACGGCCGAACAGTCATCGTCTCCGGCAGCGACGACGGCTCGATCCGCCTCTGGGACCTCGCCACGGGTCAGCCGGTGGGCCAACCGCTCACCGACGGCAACGACCGCATCGAGGCGCTCACCACCGGCGAGCGCGAGGGCCGCACCGTCATCGTCTCCGGTGGGTCGAAGGCCATCCGCCTCTGGGACCTCGACGCGGCCATTCCGATCGGGACAATCGCGGGCGATGACGTACCCGGCGAACTGTCCGTCCGAGGCCCCCGAGCACTCGCGACCGCCCAGCGCGACGGGCGCACCGTCGTCCTGGCCGGGATCTCCTCGGGCGTCGCCCTCATCGATCTCGGCACCGGCCGACGCCTGCGCCAGGGCTTCGCGGGCACCACCGAGGGCGAGGCCCCGATGACGGTCAACAATGTCGACGCCGTCGCCACGGTCGAGGTCGACGGCCGCGATGTGGTCGTCTCGGGCGGCACGGACACGATCGTCCGGGCCTGGACCCTCGACACCGGCCGACCCGCGGGCCCGCCGCTCACCGGCCACACCGCCGATATCGCCGCCCTCACCGGCGCCCGGCTCGACGGCCGCACCGTCATCGTCTCGGGCGCCCACGACGACACCATCCGGGTCTGGGATCTCACCACCGGCCAGCCTGTCGGCGAACCGCTGACCGGCCACCGGAGCTGGGTCCGAGCCCTCACCACCGCCGAATACCAGGGCCGCACCGTCCTCGTCTCCGGCGCCCGCGACGGCACCGTCCGCGTGTGGGATCTCGCCACCGGCCAGCCCGTGGGTGAACCCCTGACCGGATGTTCCGCCGAGGCCGTCACCACCGCCCAGCGCGAGAGCCGCACCGTCATCGTCGCGGGCTGCGCGGACAACACCCTCCACGTCTGGGAACTGCCCTGACGACCACCGTCCGCATCACGATCTGAAGACGGGCACGCTCACATCCGTCCGCCCCGGCCCGGAAGAACCGACGCTCGGCTAACATTCGGCTAGCCGCGTCCCGATACGTCCAGCAGGCCCGCCCGGGGAGTCACGGATGACGAAAACCGAGGTAGCACCCAATAAAACGATGCCGTTGCTGACCCTGTCGGCAATGGTGGTCGGCTCGATGGTGGGAGCGGGCGTCTTCTCGCTACCGCGCAATTTCGGCCAGGCCACCGGTGGTTTCGGCGCGCTGATCGCGTGGGGCATCGCCGGTACCGGCATGCTCATGCTGGCCCTGGTGTTCCAGGCACTGGCCATTCGCAAGCCCGATCTGGACGCCGGTGTCTACGCCTACGCCAAGGCCGGATTCGGCGAGTACCTCGGCTTCTTCTCCGCCTTCGGGTACTGGGCCAGCGCGTGCGTGGGCAATGTCAGCTACTGGGTGCTCATCAAATCGACGCTCGGCCAGGTGCTTCCGATCTTCGGCGAGGGCAATACGGTGCCCGCGGTGCTGCTGTCCACGGTGTTCATCTGGGCGTTCCACTTCACCGTGTTGCGCGGGGTGCAGGAGGCGGCGGCGATCAACAAGATCGTCACCATCGCCAAGATCGTGCCGATCGTCGTGTTCGTGCTCGTGCTGGTGTTCTATTTCGACACCGGCGTTTTCGCCGACAATTTCCTGGGCGGCGACGCGTACTCGGAGTCACTGTTCGAGCAGGTCCGCTCGACCATGCTGATCACCGTGTTCGTCTTCCTCGGCATCGAGGGCGCGAGCGTGTATTCGCGCTACGCGCGCAAGCGTTCCGATATCGGCCGCGCCACCGTGCTCGGATTCCTCAGCGTGCTGGCGCTGTTCGCCTCGGTGACCATGGTGTCGTTCGGCATCATGCCCCGCGACGAACTGGCCGGGGTCCAGCAGCCTTCGATGTCGCCGGTGTTCGAATCCGCCGTCGGCACCTGGGGCGCGTGGTTCATCAGTATCGGCCTGATCGTCTCGGTGCTCGGCGCGTATCTGGCCTGGACACTGATGGCCGCCGAGGTCCTCTACGTCGCCGCGGCCGACGAGGACATGCCCTCGTTCCTGGCCAGGGTCAACGCCCACAAGGTGCCGGTGGTGGCGCTGATCTTCACCACGGTGCTGATCCAGCTGGTGCTGCTGACCACGCTGTTCTCCGACGACGCCTTCACCTTCACCCTGAAACTGTGCAGCTCGCTGTCGCTGGTGCCCTATCTGCTGGCCGCGGCCTACGCGCTGAAACTGGCCTACACCCGCGAGACCTACCCCGAGCTGCATCCCGAGGACCGGCGCAAGGAACTGATCGTCGCCGCGATCGCCACCCTCTACACCACCTTCATGATCATGGCCGCAGGCCCGGAGTTCCTGCTGCTCTCGCTCATCATCTACGCCCCCGGTTCCATCCTGTTCTGGCTGGCCCGCCGTGAGCAGGGCCGCAAACCCTTCCAGGGCTGGGAAACGCTGCTGCTGGCCGGATCGATCATCGGCGCGGTCGCCGGGATCGTCGGCCTGGCCGCAGGCTGGATCACCATCTGACACCCATCGTCGTCCGCAGGAGGTAAGCCCATGACCCAGCCCGCATCCGCCTACGGCGTGTACTCCGAGGTCGGCACGCTGCGCAAGGTCCTGGTCTGCGCGCCCGGTCTCGCCCACGAACGGCTCACCCCGACCAACTGCGACGACCTGCTCTTCGACGACGTGCTGTGGGTGCAGAACGCCAAGCGCGACCACTTCGACTTCATGGCCAAGCTGCGCGACCGGGGCGTGGAGGTGGTCGAACTGCACAACCTGCTGGCCGAGACCCTGGCCGTGCCCGGTGCGCGGGACTGGATCCTGGACCGCACCATGACCCCGAACGAGGTCGGCCTCGGCCTGCTCGAGCAGACCCGCGGCTACCTGGAATCCCTCGACGACCGCGCCCTCACCACCCACCTGATCGGCGGGCTGGCCGTGGCGGATGTCCCCGGCAGCGACCTGGCCTACCGCGCCCTGGCCCGCGAACAGAGCGGCGCCCGCGAATACCTGCTGCCACCCCTGCCCAACACCCTCTACACCCGCGACACCACCTGCTGGATCTACGGCGGCCTCACCCTCAATCCCCTCTACTGGCCCGCCCGGCACGACGAAACCCTGCTGATGAAGGCCATCTACACCTTCCACCCCGACTACACCGGCGCGCGGATCTGGTGGGGCGACCCCGAACGTGACTGGGGCCTGGCCACTTTCGAGGGCGGTGACGTGATGCCCGTGGGCAACGGCGTGGTGCTGGTCGGCATGAGCGAGCGCACCTCGCGCCAGGCCATCAGCCAGGTGGCGCGGGCGCTGTTCGAGGCGGGCGCCGCCGAGCGGGTGATCGTGGCCGGGATGCCGAAGCTGCGCGCGGCCATGCACCTGGACACCGTGTTCACCTTCGCCGACCGTGACCTGGTCACCATCTTCCCCGACATCGTGCACGGCATCCACGCCTTCTCGCTGCGCCCCGGCGACAAGAACCCGATCGAGGTGGTCGACGAAGCCGACCCGTTCCTCACGGTCGTCGCCAAGGCACTCGGCTTCCCGGAACTGCGCGTGGTGGACACCGGCGGCGGCTACTACGCCAACGAGCGCCAGCAGTGGGACAGCGGCAACAACCTCGTCGCGGTGGAACCCGGTGTCGTGTTCGCCTACGACCGCAATACCCACACCAATACCGAACTCCGCAAACAGGGCGTGGAGGTCATCACCATCGTCGGCGCCGAACTGGGCCGCGGCCGCGGCGGTGGGCACTGCATGACCTGCCCGATCATCCGCGACGCCGTCGAGTTCTGAGCCCCGCGGGACCCCGACCAGCCGTTTTGGATGAACGACCAGTCGTCGGCTATCGTATGTCTCGCGCGGTTCGCCCCTGGTGAACTGTGGTTCTGGCCCCGTCGTCTAGCGGCCTAGGACGCCGCCCTCTCAAGGCGGTAGCGCGGGTTCAAATCCCGTCGGGGCTACAACGAGAATCCCTCGGTCATCAGACCGGGGGATTTTTTGTGCCCACTGTGCGACATATTGACAGATGTTGCATGCCCAATACACTGAGCGAAACGTTGCAAGCGCAGACCGGGAGGTGACGTGGGCGAACAGACCGCACTGGGACAGCGCCTCGACGAGCTCGCCGCCCGCCCCGACGCCATCGCCGCCTTCAAGGCCGCCCGCTCCGGCTTCCTGGCCGGGCGCAGGCTGGAGATGAAGGAACTGGCCGACGAACTCGGCGTCAACCGGGCCACCCTGTTCCGCTGGGTCGGCGGCCGCGACGAACTGCTCGCCGAGGTGATCTGGTCGATCGCCGAACCCACCCTGCGCCGCGCCACCGCCGCCACCGAGGCCCGCGGCGCCCACCGGATCGCCACCGTGCTCGGCGATTTCGCGCAGGCGGTCAACGACTCCGACGCGTTCCGCCAGTTCCTGCGCCGCGAACCCGAACGCGCGCTGCGCCTGCTCACCACCACGGCGGGTTCGGTGCAGCGCCGCTTCGTCGCCGTGATCGCCGACCTGCTCACCGAGGCCATCTCGGCGGGCGAACTCGATCCGCCGCTGCCGGTGCCGGAACTGGCCCTGCTGCTCGCGCGGATCACCGAGACCTTCATCTACGCCGATGTGATCAGCGGCGAGGAACCCGACGCGGCCAAGGTCGTCCAGGCCTCGCTGGTAATGCTGAAAGGAAAGCCATGAAGCGCACCATCTACACCGAGGACCACGAAGCCTTCCGGGCCTCGGTCGCCGAATTCGTCAAGCGCTCGGTCGAGCCGCACGCCGAGAAGTTCATCGAACAGCGCTCGATCGACCGTGAGACCTGGCTGGCCGCGGGCGAACTGGGCTACCTGGGCCTGGGCATCCCGGAGGAGTTCGGCGGCAGCGACGCGGGCGACTGGCGCTTCGCCGCCGTGCTCGGCGAGGAACTGGCCAAAGCCGGTGCGGCCCTGTCGTCCTCGTTCGGCATCCACTACGACGTATGCGCGCCCTACCTGGTGGAGCTGACCACCGACGAGCAGAAGCGGCGCTGGCTGCCCAAGTTCTGCACCGGCGAGATCGTCACCGCCATCGGCATGACCGAGCCCTCCGGCGGCTCCGACCTGGCCGCGCTCAAGACCACCGCCGTGCGCGACGGCGAGGACTGGATCATCAACGGCTCCAAGACCTTCATCACCAACGGCTTCAACGCCGACCTGGTGATCGTCGCCGCGCGCACCAGCCCGGAGAAGAAGGCCAAGGGCATCACCCTGTTCGCCGTGGAGAACGGCATGGACGGCTTCACCCGCGGCCGCAAGCTCGACAAGGTCGGTCAGCCCGAATCCGACACCGCCGAACTGTTCTTCGACAATGTCCGGGTGCCCGACGCCAACCGGATCGGCGAGGTCGACCGCGGCTTCATCGCCATGATGGAGCGCCTGCCGCAGGAGCGCATCGGCGCGGCGGTGTCGAATATCGCGCACGCGGCGGCGGTGCTCGACGAGACCCTGCAGTACGCCAAGGAGCGCAAGGCCTTCGGTCAGCAGATCGGCAGCTTCCAGTACAACAAGTTCCTCTTCGCCGAGATCGTCACCAAGGTCGAGGTGACGCAGGCGTTCGTCGACCAGTGCATCGCCGCGCACGCCACCGGCGAGCTGTCGGCCGTCGACGCCGCCAAGGCCAAGTGGTGGTCGGCACAGGTGCAGAACGAGGTGCTCGACGCGTGCGTGCAGCTGCACGGCGGCTACGGCTACATGCGCGAGTACAAGGTCGCGCGGGCGTGGATGGACGCCAGGGTCACCAAGATCTGGGCGGGCTCCAACGAGATCATGAAGGAGCTCATCGGCCGCGATCTGGGGCTGTAGGGAAACGTTGAGCGTCGCGCCCGGCGGGTTTTCGCCGGGCGCGACGCGACGCCGGTCAGTTCAGGATGATCGGCAGCGCGGCCAGATCGTTCTGGGTGAGCACCGGCAGATTGCCGAGCTCGCTGTCGGGCACCGCGAGCTTCAGCTCGGGGAAGCGCTCGAACAGCGCGGGCAGCGCGATGGCCGCCTCCAGCCGCGACAGCGCAGCGCCGGGGCAGATGTGCGGGCCGTAGCCGAAGGCCAGGTGGCGGTTGGCGGTCGCGCGGGTGACGTCGAACTCGTCGGCGGTCTCGCCGTGCACGGCATTGTCGCGCCCGATCGCGCGGTACGACATCACCACGCCCTCGCCCTTCTCGATCACGGTGTCGCCCACGGTGATGTCCTCGGTGGCGAAGCGCATCAGCAGGTGCGAGACCGGGCCGTCCCAGCGCAGCGACTCCTCGATCACCTGCTTCCACTCCACGTCCCCGGCCAGCACCTTGGCCAGCTGCTCGGGCTGGCCCAGCAGCGCGCGCACGGTGTTGACGATCAGGCTCACGGTGGTCTCGTGCCCGGCGGCGACGAGGGCCTTGATATTGCCGATCGCCTCCTCCTCGGACAGCGCCGCGCCGCCCTCCTCGTCGGCCACGACGAAGGCCGAGGTGAGATCGTCGCCCGGGTTCGCGATCTTCTGCTTCACCTGGTCGGTGAAATACACGTCCAGCTCGCCGATCACGCGCAGACGCTCGTCCTGCGGGGTCATCACCGAGAAGAACTTCTTGTACCAGTCCAGCAGCTGGGCGTGGTCTTCGCGGGCGACGCCCATCAGGTCGCCGACCACCCGCATCGGCAGCGGGTAGGCGAAAACCTGCTTGAGGTCCACCGGCGTGCCGTCGGCGCCGGCGGCGGCGAGATCGTCGAGCAGTTCGGCGGTGAGCGCCTCGATCACCGGGCGCAGCTCCTCGAGTCGGCGCGGGGCGAGCGCCTGCGCGGTCTTGAGGCGCAGGCGGCGGTGCTCGGCGCCGTCGACATTGAACATGGAGCGGTCCACGTCGACCATGCCGATCAGCGGCCACTGGTTGGTCACCACGCCGTCGGTGTAGAGCTTCCAGGCGTTGATGTCCTTGATCAGGCGCGGGTCGGTGGTCAGTTTGCGGGCGGTGGCGTGGTCGGTGACGGTCCAGGCGGGCACGCCGAGCAGATCGATGCGGGTGATCGGGCCCTGCGCGCGGAGTCGGGCGGTTTCTCCGTCGAGGTCACCGACCATGGGGTCGATGGCGAACGGGCATTGGGAACTCACGACGAACCTCCGACGGGTCGAACTGGTGTGAAACGAACGGGCAGTGCGGTCATGCCCCGAAGGAAAGCCGAAGGACGCCGGGTCAATTGGTCGGCGGGGACCGCCAGGTCGACATCGGGGAGCCGGTCGAGCAGCACCTCGATCCCGGTCCTGGCGATGATCTCGGCGATCTGCTGCGCCGGGAACGGGCAGCGGTATTCGCCGTAGCTGAACGCGAAGTGCGCGTTGTTGCCGGTGGGCACCGTGTCGCCGTCGGTGAACGACTGGCGGATGTGCGGGTCGAGGTTGGCCGCGGCCAGCCCCAGCAGCAGCATGTCGCCCGCGCGGATGGTCTGATCGCCCAGGCGGGTGTCGCGGGCGGCCCAGCGCCCGGCCAGGATCGAGGTGGGGCCCTCTTCCCAGAGCACCTCGTTCATCGCCTGGCCGACGCTGCGCCTGCCGCCGCCCAGCGCCGCGGCGAAACGGTCGTCGGTGAGCATCAGCCGCATCGAGCTGCCCAGCCAGTCGGCGGTGGTGAGGTGACCGGCGGCGGTGATCGCCATCAGGTCGTTGATGTATTCCTCGTCGGTGAACGGCTCGGGATCGGCGAGCATGAGCGAGGTGAGATCGCCGCCGGGCCTGGCCTTCTTGCTCATCAGCAGCCGGGCCATGTGCTCGCCGAAGCGGACGTGCCCGTCCTGGGCGTCGGCGCCGCCGTCGGCGAGGGCCTTCATGGTGGCGGCCAGATCGGCGGCGTCGGAGTCGGGCAGGCCGAGAATGCGGCCCAGCGCCAGCACCGGCAGCGGTTCGGCGAACTCGGCTACCAGGTCGGCGTGGCCGCGCCCGCAGAAGCCGTCGACGAGCCGGTCGGCGAGTTCCTCACAGGCCCGGCGCAATTCGAAGTGGTCCACCGCGTCCAGGGCGGGTTCCACCATGGCCAGATGACGGCGATGCTCGGCACCGGCGGTGAAGTAGATCGACGGCATCGGCCTGCCCACCATGGGCAACAGCGGCCAGTCCTCGGGCACCCGGCCCCACTGGTTCCACAGCGAGACATCGCGCGGGAACAGCAGCGGATCGCTGGTCACCTGATGCAGTTCGCGATAGCCGATGATCAGCCAGGCCGGGAACCCACCGGGCAGCTCGACCGCCACCACGGGGCCGTGCTCGCGGCGCATCCTGCGGTAGACCTCGTGCGGTTCGATATGGAATTCCGGGCCGCTCAACGGGACGGCGCCGGTAACCGGGCACGCGCCCGCCGGAGTGCTCATGAAACGGATTCCCCCTGCCCGACAGCGGAATACAGGTGCTCGACCAGGGCGATCAGGACCTGTTTGCTCGATTCGCGCGAGCGCGCGTCACACATCAGCAGCGGCACCGCCGGATCCAGATCCAGCGCGTCGCGCACGGCTTCGGGGGCGTGCGAGTCACCGAAGTCGTTGCAGGCCACCACGAACGGGGTGCCCTGGTGTTCCAGGCGGTCGATCGCGTACCAGGAGTCGGCGATGCGCCGCTGGTCGACCAGCACGATCGCGCCGAGCGCGCCGGTGAACAGCCGGTCCCACAGGAACCAGAATCGCTGCTGCCCCGGCGCGCCGAACAGATACAGCACATGCTCGCCGTCGAGGGAGATGCGGCCGAAGTCGAAGGCCACGGTGGTGGTCGACTTGCCGGGCACGCTCTCGGCGTCGTCGACGCCCACGCCGACGTCGGTCATCGTGGCCTCGGTGTCGAGCGGCCTGATCTCGCTGACCGAACGCACCAGCGTCGTCTTGCCGACCCCGAAGCCGCCGATCACCACGATCTTCAGGCCGTGCTTGACCGTGCCCTCCAGCGGTGCCTGCGCGCGTTCGGGCGCGAGATCAGAGTTTGCGAAGTCCAACGAGCACCTTCTCGAGGGTGGAGAGATCCAGCGTCATGGCTGCCGACAGCGGAGGGCGGACGGTGATCTTGCCCGCGTGCAGCAGATCCGAGAGCACCACGGTGGCGACCCCGACGGGCAGGCGCAGTTCGGCGGCGATCTCCACCACCGCGGTGGGCGCCCGGCACATCCGCAGGATGGCCACCTGCTCGGAGGTCATCCCCGCCGAGGGCGCCGATTCGCTGACCACCAGGGTGACCAGGTCGAAGTCCTCGGTGGCCGGGGCGCGGCCGCCGGTCAGCGTGTAGAACCGGTCGGGATCGTCGTCGCGCAGCGCCCTGGTCAACTCGGCACCACCCGTCTCGGTTGGGCCGCCATATGCTCGCCCAGCTGTTCGACCAGCTCGTGCATGGTGTGCCCGACCAGGCCCGCGTCGGCGTCCTCGGCGGCGACCACGGCTAAGTGCGCGCCCCGGCCCGCCTCGATCACGAACAGGATGCCGCCGTAGAACTCGGTCATCGACTGGCGGACACCGCCACGCCCGTCACCGAACTCGACGGAAGCCCCGTGCGACAGGCTCTGGAATCCGGCGGCGATGGCGGCCAACTGGTCGGCGCGGTCGACATCGAGTTCGGGGGTGTGGCAGATCTTGAGCCCGTCACCGGAGAGCAGCAGGGCGTGCCTGGCGCGTGGGGTGCGGGCGAGCAGTTTCTCGAGCAACCAGCCGAGGTTGGTGGATGCGGTGGTCATCAGTCCTCCGTGGAGTCGGGGGCAGCGTGGCGGCGGCCCGGCGCGGAACGTTGGAAGGCGCCCAGTGCCGCAGGCTTCGTCGGCGCGGATTCGACGGCCGGTGGCGTGGCCAGACCTTCGGGATGGACCTGGGCCAGGGTGCTGCCCCGGCGTCGTTTCGGCAGCGAGGGCGAGGAGTCCGCGGTCGGCAGCGCGTGCTGGCCGGTGGTCTCGGACCTGCCGTACTCGTCGGCGGGCCGGGCGTGCTGGGCGCGCGGGATCGGTGCGTCGTAGCGGCCGAGATCGGGACGCGGCGCCTCGACCGGGCGCGGCGGTTCCACCGGGCGCGGGGTCGGGGTGGCCAGCAGGCCGGTGCCGCGGCGTTCGGCGCGCGCGGTGAGTTCGCGCGGGACCACCACCACAACGGCCGTGCCGCCGATGGCCGAGGGCCGGTAGGACACGGTCAGCTCGTGTTTGCGGGCGAGATTGCCGACCACGGCCAGCCCGAGCCGGGTGCCCGACAGCGAGGCCAGGTCCACGCCCTTGCCCTTGTGATCGCGGCCCGAGACGGCGGCTTCGGCGCGGCGCAGCGCCGATTCGCTCATCACCAGACCGCTGTCCTCGATCGTGATCACCACGCCCGCGGGCACTTCCGCCGCGTAGACGTGCACCTCGGTGGTGGGCGGGGAGAAGTTGCAGGCGTTGTCGAGCAATTCGGCCAGGGTATGCATGACGCCCTCGGCGGCGTGCCCGGCGACGCCGACCTCGGCGACAGCGCGCAGCCGCACGCGCTGATAGCCCGCGACCCGGCCCATCGCGCCGCGCAGGATGGACTCCATCGCAATCGGTTTGGCCCAGCGGCGGCCGGTGCGGGCGCCGCTGAGCACGGCGATGCTGTCCGCGAGGCGGCCGGTCTGGGCGGTGCGGTGGTCGATGTGGAGCAGGTCGGTGAGCACGCGCGGGTCGGCGTGGCGGTGTTCCATCTCGCGCAGTTCGGCCAGCATGGAGGTGGTCATGGCCTGGATGCGGCCCGCGGCGCCCGCGAAGGCGGCCAGGGCGGCGGCGCCCCGGCGGCCGTTCTCCTGCGCCTCCCAGGCGAAAGCGGCGGTGTGCTCCTCGGCCTGGGCGACGCGCTGCGCCGATTCGGCGACGACGCGGGCCAATTCACGTTCGGCGTGCTCGGCGGCGGCCGCGCTGATCCGGGCCTGGGCCCGAGCGCGCAGGGTGAGGAAGATCGCGGGACAGCCGATGAGCACCGCGGCGACCACCCCGGCCAGCACCGGGATGCCAATGGCGACGGGTGCGAAAATCGCCGTCACGACGGCGATCACCACCAGGACCAGCCCGGCGCCGAACACCACGGGTGCGGTCTGTCCGGCACCGTCGCGGCCGGATTCGGCCACCGGTTCCGGCACATGCGCCATCGACGCGACTTCCGCAGTATTCACAGGCCCCCAACCGCCAATCTCGAACCAATCACGCGGCACGACAGCCCGTTCAGATAGTGCATGCGAGCATATCGAGCCCCCGCCCCGCCTGCCACTCGGACGAGGCCGGTTCACTATGTGTTCGCACACACTTGACGCGGTGGCCGTCCGCGATGCTCATTCCAGTGACGGCACCGACGACTTCGAAAAATCGAACGTGCCGAAACATCCTTTCCAGCAACGGCGGTGACATGCCGGGAATGGTCCCACCGAGGGCTGCGGGAATTTCCGCCACTGCAACAGGTTCCGATTGTCCGGGCACCGGAAAAGTGTCACGACGGAACCGGGCCCGCCAATAGCGGTGTCCGGCGCGCGGGCGTGTCCTGATCAGTCCAAGACCGCGGTGGCCTCGACCTCGACGAGCAGGTCCGGTTCGCCCAGCGCGGTGACGCCCAGCAGGGTGATCGGCTTGACCGGGTCGACCCCGAGCTTGGCCGCCGCCCGCGCCACGCCCTCGCCGAGCAGCGGGAACTTGTCCGGACCCCAGTCGACGACGTAGACGGTCAGCTTCGCGACATCGTCGAAACTGCCGCCCACCGCGGCCAGCGCGGTTCCGATATTGAGGTACGCCTGCTCCACCTGTGCGGCGAAATCCCCGGCGCCGACCGGGTTTCCGTCGCCGTCACGGGCGACCTGCCCGGCCAGGAAGACCAGCCGCGAGCCCGTCGCGATCGACATCTGCCGGTACACCTCCGGCTGGGGCAGTCCGTCCGGATTCAGCAGTTCCACCGTCATGATCTCTCCCGATCTCTCGTGGCCTTTTTCATAACATAGCAATGATATGTAATCTGAGTCCATGGCGAGGACGAGGAATCCCGCCGTGCGCTCGATGCTGATCGACCGTGCGGCGCAGTTGCTGCGCGAGCGCGCACCGGTCACGCTGCGCGGGCTGGTGGCGGGTACCGAGGTGTCGACCATGGCCGTTTACACCTACTTCGACGGTATGGACGGATTGTGGCGCGCGGTGCGCCAGGAGGGGTTCACCCGCCTGGCCGCCCGTCTGGACCAGGTGCCGGTCACCGAGGACCCGGTGCGTGACCTGGCCGCGCTCGGCAGCGCCTACCTCGCCCACGCGCTCGCCGAACCACACCTGTACCGGGTGATGTTCGATCCCGGCTTCGATCTCGAGGACGCGGCGGCCGCCGATGCCACCCTGGAGCGGCTGGTCACCGCCGCCGCGTCAGCCCGCGGTCTCGGTCGCTTCCGGGCCGATATCGATCCGCTCGAGCTGGCGACGCAGAGCTGGACGATCGGGCACGGACTGGCCGGGCTCGTCGCCACCGGGCCCCTGCCCCGGGAGCTGCTCGCGAACGGAATCCCTTTGCTCACCGCACTATTCGTTGCGGCTGGGGATGATCCGCAGACGTGTGCGCGATCGGTGAGTGCGGGGTGGCAGGTCAGCTGAGTTCGTGCCGCTCGACGCGGCGACTCTGTTGAGCCGTGCCGCTGGACGCCGCGCGTCAGCTGAGCTGTGCCACAGCGACTCTCGTGGCATCGGCGAGCAGGGCGTTGGAAGGTTCGGCGTCCTGCTCGGATTTGGTGGACAGCACCGCGAGAATCAGCGGGGCGCGGCCGGGTGGCCAGGCGATGGCGACGTCCAGAGCGGAACCGTAGGCGGGAGTTCCGGTCTTGTCGCCGACCTTCCAGTCGGTGGGCAGTCCCGCCCGGATGCGTTCGGCGCCGGTGGTATTGGCCAGCAACCAGGTGGTGAGCTGCGCGCGTTCGGGTTCGGCGAGCGCCGGGCCGAGGAGCAGGGCGCGGTAGTCGGCGGCCAGCGCGGCGGGGGTGGTGGTGTCGCGGTCGTCGCCGGGGAGGGCGGTATTGAGGTCGGTTTCCCAGCGGTCCAGCCGGGTGACGGTGTCACCGAGGGTCCGGACGAACGCGGTGAAACCGGCGGGCCCACCGAGTTCGCGCAGCAGCAGATTGCCCGCGGTGTTGTCGGACAGGGTGATGGCGGCGGCGCAGAGCTCCGCCACGGTCATCCCGGTGTCGACGTGCTGTTCGGTTTCCGGTGAGTAGTCGACGAGATCGGCGGCGGTGTAGCGGATGACACGGTCGAAGTACCCGGTGGCGAGCGGATGCGCCTGGAGCAGGGCACCACAGGCGATGCCTTTGAACGTGGAGGCGATCGGGAAGCGTTCGTTCTCGCGGTGGGCGACAGCGCGATCATCGGCGGTATCGATCACCGAGAGGCCCAGGCGGGCCCCATATTTCGCCTCGAGATCCGCGAAGAGCTGGCTGACGGGAGCGGCACCGGCGGCCGCCGAGGGTGCGGTCGTGCTCGGCGCCGGAGCGGGTTCGGCCGAACAGGCTGTCACGGCCGACGCCAGAACCACAGCCGCGAGGTATCGATGCATCCGATGCGAGGTGGAGGAAGTCACGGCCGCAGCAGATCACCCGGCACCGGGCCGCGGCCAATACCGGCACGCCGGGCGGGCGAGTCGCCTTCGATATCGGCGCAGGTGGCGCGTCGCCCCCGCGTCCGGTCATCTCTCCCGCGCAGGCCACCTCGAACCGATCGGCACGCCGCGTACCCGAGCCCGCCGGTAGCGGTACACGGCGCGGCCGGATCGAACCCGACATTGGCGCAGGTGGCGCCGCGTGCGGACGCACACCGGGGTGGTCGGTGGCGACCGATCCGCCGATTCCCCCGCCGTGACGCTGGTTCAATGGCCGTCATGGACCTGCTCCGCCATCTCCGGTTCTTTGTCGCGGTCGCCGACGAGGGCCACTTCGGGCGGGCGGCCGCGGCCCTGGACATGACCCAACCGCCCCTGTCCCAGGGCTTGCGCAGGCTGGAACAGCATCTCGAGGTCGAACTCATCCACCGCACCAGCAGGGGCGCGCGACTTACCCCGGCCGGCAGGCAATTGCTGCCGCGCGCCCGGCTGCTCGTCGACGATGCCGACCGCCTGCTGGCCGAGTCCCAGCGCATCGCCCGGCGCAGCGGGACGGTGCGGTTCGCAGCCACGACGGCGCTGCCCGCCCGGCTCGTCACCGCCTGTGTTACCGCACTGCGCAGCACCGAGACGACCGTGTCGACCACGCTCGGCGCGACGGTTGACCTGATCGCCGAGGTGCGGGCCGGGGTCTGCGATGTGGCGGTGGTCGAGCATCCGGCCCTGGTGGACGGGGTGGAGGCGGGGCCGGTGGTCAAGCTGCCGCGATGGCTGGTGGTTCCCGCCGGGCATCGCAGCACCACCACCGAGCGGCCGATCTTCTCCATGCTGGCCGGACTGCATTTCGCGCATCCGCCCCGCTCGGCCAATCCCCCGGCCTTCGACGCCGTGGTGGACCTGCTGCGCGAACGGGGTCTGGACACACCGGTTCTCGCCGCGCCCGACGATCGGGCGGTGCTGGCGGCAGTGGCCGCGGGCACGAGTTTCGGCGTCATCGCCACTCCGCCCACCCCGACGCCGGGCGTGGCGTGGTTGACGCTGGCGGCCCAGTCGGTGGCGCTGCGGGTCCGGGTGATCCGCCGGGCCGATGCCGCCTCGCACGTCGAATCGGTCGACAGGGTCCTGCACCGGGAAAGACTGCGGTGAGTCGAAGAATTCCCGACGCGGATGCCTCTGTTGTCCAACGTATTCGAGAAGTCTTCGCCGATGCGGGGTGCAGCGGCTGGCTGCACGCCCGCCGCTGCGACGACTCCCCTGCCGAGGTCTGCGTCGGTGGACGCGATCGGGTGGTCACCGCCTCGGTCTATAAATTGCTCCTGCTGGTGGCGTTCTGCCGACAGGTCGACGAAGGCGTCCTCGATCCCGCCGCCCGGCTCACCGTCGACCCCGCCCACTGCACCCCCGGCCCCACCGGCCTCGCCGCCCTGCACGACCCGATCACGCTGAGCCGCCGCGACCTGGCCACCTCGATGATGACCGTCTCGGATAATGCCGCCGCCGATGTCCTGCTCGGGGAGATCGGGCCCGCCGCGATCGCGGCACTGGTCACCGAACTCGGCCTGCCCGGCACCCGCGTCGTCGGCGGCACCGCCGACCTGCACCGCAGCCTGGTCCGCGAGACCGACACCCCCAGCGTCGCCGCGGCGTTCGCGGCCCTGGCCGACACCGACGAGGCCTGGACCGTCTCCGCCTACGACCCCGCCTACGCCAGCGCGACCACCCCCGCGGAGATGACCGCGCTCCTCGAAGCCCTGTGGTCGGGGCGCGTCTTGTCCACCGGCAGCACCGCTTTCGTGCGCTCGGTGATGAGCAAGCAGGTCTGGCCGCACCGCATCGCCGCCGGATTCCCGCATCGCGGGGTCGTGGTGGCGGGCAAGACCGGCACCATCGGGGTCATCCGCAACGAGGTGGCGGTGGTCGAGTTCCCCGACGAGATCCCGGTGGCGGTCGCGGTGTTCACGCGCGCGGCCCGCGCCGATCCGATACTGCCGGTGGTCGATGCCGCCATCGGTGAGGCGGCCCGGATCGCGGTCACCGAGCTGCGCCGTCCCCGCTGACCGGACGCCCTCGCTAGCATCGACTTCCGTGCATGCAGATTCTTCCGGCTCCGGCCGTGTAAAAGTGATCGGCATCGCGGCGGGGGTGCTCGGAGTGTTGCTGGCGGTTCTCGTCCCGCTGCTTCCGGTCCAGCAACACCGCGCGAGCCTGGACTGGCCCCAGCCACAGTCGCTGCAACTCAGCGCCCCCCTGGTGGACTACGTCCCCCTGTCCCTGGATGTGAGCATCCCCTGCACCGCCCTGCGTGATCTGACCGGCGGCACCGTCCTCGCCACCGTGCCGCCCCAGGCACCCCGCGCGGGCTCCAAGGGGCTCGTCGCCCGGATCGAGGATCGCCCGGAGGCCGGACGCACCCTGGCGGTGGTCCTGCGCGACCGCCTGCTGCTGAGCGTGCCGATGTCCGAGATCATCAGCGCGACAGCGGGTTCGGACTCGAGTAGACCAGGCGGCCCCTCAGCGGGATCACCGCCGGGCGCCACCGGCCCCGGCGCCCCACCCACCGGTGCCCCAGCCGGACCGGGCGCCCCACCACCTGGCGGTCCTTCCGGAGCGCCTTCGCCCGATGGCTCCGGACTTCCGCCGTCCAGCGGCCCGTCGGCCGCTCCCCCCGGCGGACAGCCGACAGCCCCGCCACCCGGCGCCGCACCCACCGGTGACCGCGCACCCAGCGATGGGTCTCCGGCTGGTACCGGTCCGGACGCGGGATGCGTGGCATTCACCGTGACTTCCACGGCCACGCGGACGACGGCGGAGATCACCGGGCTGACCAAGGACGACGGGTCGCCGATGCGGACCGTTGTCGACGGGGATGTGCGGCCGCAGATCGTCGGTGTCTATACCGAATTGGATCGTGGGCGGATGGGTGATGCCCGGTTGCACGCCGAGATCGATGCGCGGTTCTCGTCGAGCCCGAGCGGGTGGAAGATCGCGGCGATCATCGGGGCGCTGCTGTGCACGGTGATCGCGCTGATCTGCCTGCATCGCGGCGATCTCCGCGACGGACGGCGCTCCCGGCGGGTGCTGCCCGCGCGGTGGTGGCGCCTCACCGGGCTCGACGCGGTGGTGGCGGGCACGCTGGTGGTCTGGCATGTGATCGGCGCCAACAGTTCCGACGACGGCTACATCCTCACCATGGCCCGCGCGGCCCGCGAGGCCGGGTACACCGCCAACTACTACCGCTGGTTCCAGGTCGCCGAGGCTCCCTTCGGCTGGCCGTACGAGGTGCTGGCCTGGATGACGCACGTCAGCGGCGCGGGCCTGTGGATGCGCTTGCCCGCCCTGCTGGCGGGGCTGGTGTGCTGGTTGTTGCTGAGCCGGGAAGTGCTGCCGCGCTTGGGTTCCGGTATCGCCTCGAACCGTGTCGCACGCTGGACCGCCGCACTGGTCTTCCTCACCATCTGGCTGCCCTACAACAACGGTCTGCGCCCCGAACCGCTCATCGCCGTGGGCGCCCTGCTCACCTGGTGCTCGATGGAACGCGCCATCGCCACCCGCCGCCTGCTCCCCGCGGCGATCGCCGTCCTCGTCGCCGCGTTCTCCCTCGCCGCGGGCCCCACCGGCCTGATCTGCGTCGGCGCGCTCCTGGCCGGGGCCCGCCCCGTCCTGCACACGATCGCCACCCGCGCCCGCCTCTTCCCTGGCTCCACCCCGGCTTCGTCATCCGGCTCCCAGCCGAACTCCGACGGTGGACAGCGCTCCCGCAACGAGACAGGCTCCAGCGACACACAGCGGTCCGGCACCGAGACAGGCTCCGGCGACACACAGTCCTCCGGCGGCGGGCCGGGCTCCCGCATCGAGCGGGGCTCCGGCGGCGGTTGGGGAGCGCGGCTGCTCGGCTACGCGGCTGTGGTCGCGCCGATCCTCGCCGCCGGAACCCTGGTGCTGGTGGTCGTCTTCGCGGACCAGACATTCGCGACGGTGTGGGAGGCCACCCGCGTCCGCCAGCTCGTCGGACCCGATATGGCGTGGTTCGAGGAACGCACCCGCTGGGATTCGCTGCTGTCGGTGAACCCCGACGGCTCACTGGCCCGCCGATTCGGCATCCTCGCCATGCTCGCCTGTCTCGCGGTCAGCGTGCTCGTCGCGGTGCGCCGCGGCGGCCGCGTCCCCGCCACCGCACGCGGCCCGGTCGGCCGACTGCTCGCCGTCATCGTGCTGGCCCTGCTGCTGATGATGTTCACCCCCACCAAGTGGACCCACCACTTCGGCGTCTACGCCGGTCTCGCGGGCGCCCTAGCGGCCGTCACCACGGTCGCCCTGAGCCGCCACGTCGTCCGCCCCAGCTACCTCCGCACCCTCTTCACCACCGCCATCCTCTTCCTCCTGGCCATCACCTTCACCGGCTCCAACGGCTGGTGGTACGTCTCCGGCTACGGCGTCCCCTGGCCCGACCGCGCCCCCACCCTCGCGGGCATCCCCGTCTCGACCCTGCTCCTGACCGCCACCGGACTGACGGCCGCCATCGCCCTCTGGCAGTACTACCGCACCCCGGACCGCCCCACCCCAACCCGTTTCACGACCCCCGAACCATCAGCCAGCCATCCCGCGAACACAGACGCGGACAACCAGCCGACAACATCGATACTGGCTACCGGCGCGGGCGAGAGCACGGGTACCAAATCCAGCGATCGTGTTCGCGGCGGCAGTGAGATTCGCTCTGCCGTGCGGTCTTCCCGCGTGCCAGCGGTCGCAGCCCTGTCTCTCGCCGCGGCGGGAATGGTGCTGTTCGAAGTGGGATCCCTGGCGACCGCGATGGTTTCGCAGTACCCCGCCTACTCGGTGGGCCTGTCGAACCTGCGCACCCTCACCGGCGATCGTTGCGCCATGGCGAACGACGTCCTGGTCGAAACCAACACCGCCGACTCCCTCCTCACCCCCTACACCGGCACCGTCGCCGACGGACTCGCCGCCGAGAACACCGGTTTCACCCCCAACGGAGTCGGCAGCCTCATGCCCGACCCCGGCCCCGGCCAGACCTCCGCACCCCCATCAGGCTCCGGCCCGGCCCCCGGCGGCGCACCCAGCGGACCCGGCGGCGCCCCACCCGGCGGCCCCGGCGGTGGCACACCCAGCGGCCCCAGCGGCAGCGCACCCAGCGGCACCAGCGGCGCCGCACCCGGCGGCCCCGGCGGTGGCGCACCCAGCGGTCCCGGCGGCTCCGCACCGAGCGGTCCCGGGAGCGGCTCTGCGCCAGGTTCACCGGGCGGCACCGCGCCTGACGGAGGCGGCTCTGCCTCCGGCGGAAACGGTGGAACAGCGCCGGGCGGTCAGAGTGGGGCAGCCCCTGGTGGGAGTGGCACGCCCCCCGGTGGCGCGCCCGGCGACGCAGGGTCTGCGCCAGGAGGTGCCCCTCCCGGCAATGGCGCCCCGGGCGCCGGAGGCCCGGCGGTGACCGGCGTCAACGGCAGCACCGTCGCACTCCCGTTCGGCCTCGCCCCCGAACGCACCCCGGTGCTGGGCAGCTACTCGACCGGCGCACCACAGCGAGCACAGCTGACCACTCAGTGGTACCGTCTCGATCTCGCTGCCGCGCAGCAGAATCCGGCCTATCGCGTGCTCATCCTCACGGTGGCGGGACGGATCGAGGGAACCGGTCCCGACGGCTCGCCGATGCCGGGGCAGCAGCTGCGGGTCGAGTTCGCGAACCGGGCGGAGGACGGAACCGTCACCGCGCTGGGCGAACTCAGCCCACCGACGGTCGGCGGCGCACCGGGCTGGCGGAACCTGCCGGTCGACCTGGACCGGATCCCACAGGGCACCACCGCGGTCCGGCTCATGGCCGAGTCGGGAGAACCCGATCCGATGCGCTGGCTGGCGGTCACCCCACCGCGCCTGCCCAAGCTCTCGACGCTGCACACCATGGTCGGCACCACCGACCCGGTACTGGCGGATTGGCATGTGGGACTGGCCTTCCCGTGCCAGCGCCCGTTCGACCACCGCGACGGCGTCGCCGAGCTGCCGATCTGGCGCATCCTCCCCGACAAGCTCAACGCGCAGGTCTCCGAGACCTGGCAGGGCGACACCGGCGGCGGCCCCCTCGGCTGGACCGGCATGCTCATGCGGACCACCACCCTCCCCGCCTACCTGGCCGAGGACTGGACCCGCGACTGGGGCGAACTCCAGCGCCTGACCCGCTACGTCGCCGCCCCACCGGCGGACATCGGCACGCACACCGAATCACGCTGGGGCTGGACCACTCCCGGCCCGATCAGAACGAGGTGACCGGAAGCCGCCGCACCGCGAGCGGCGGCCACCCACAACGCAGAAACCGCCGCTACCCACGAGGTAGCGGCGGTTTCGTTGTGCGAGAGCCTACTTCGGCGGTTCACCCGCAGGCGGCTGGCCACCCTCAGGCCCACCCCCGGGCGGCGCACCGGCTGGGGGCTCCCCACCGGCGGGCGGCGCCCCGGCGGGCAGCGGCTTGCCGATATTGCGCGCCATATCCGGCATCAACCGGATCGCGACCTGCTCCCAGGTGCCCCAGTTGTGGATGCCGATATCGGGGAAGTCGTAGGTGACGTTCGTGTATTCCAGTGCGGTGAGCCGCTTCTCGAACGAACGGGTGTTGGCCAGCGCGATCGCCTCCAGCGGCATGCCCTGGGTGATCGCGTCGATCGAGGACAGATCCTGGTCGGCCGGTTTGGCGCTGCCCGCGGAGATGTAGAGACGGGTGTTGTTGGCGATCAGCTTCTCGGCGAACCCGTACGGGTCCATCCGCTTCCACTTCTCGCTGCCCGCGGGCGCCATCGACTCGATGTTGTAGCCGCCGCTGGCGATCATGGCCCCGGCCAGCGCCTCCCGCATGCCCGGCATGGACATGTGCAGGTAGCCCGACAGCGATCCGGCGTAGGTGAACTGCTCGGGGTGGTAGGCCGCCATGAGCAGCGCCGCGCTGCCGCCGCTGGACAGCCCGACCACGCCGTTACGGCTGTCGCTGAAGCCCAGCCGCGACTTCAGCGCGTTCGGCAGGGTCTCGGTGATGAAGGTTTCCCACATATAGGTGTTGGTCTTGCCCTGGGTGTCCTCCCAGCCGCCGATGGCCGAACCGGAGTCGGCGCTGGGCAGCATCGACCCGTCGGGATTGACACCGTTGAAGCTGCTCGGCTGGTCCCAGTCGGCGTAGAAGCTGGACTGGCCGCCGACCGGCATCACCACATTGATATTGAACTTGGCCATCTGCGCCGGGATGGTGGTGTGCTTCTCCCAGCCGTTGAGGTCGTTCTCGGCGCGTTCGCCGTCGAGCAGGTACACCACGCGGTCGGTGTTGCCGTCGGCCGCGCGGATGATGCGGGTGTTGATGGTGCCCATCGACGAGTCCACCGGGAAGTCGATCGCCGAGGGGTCGGCATCGGCCGACGCGGGCGCCGCCACCGCGCCCCACGGCAGCAGCGCGACCACCGCCGCGCCGATCATCGTCCGCCGGGACAGTCCGGATCTGTGCCGGCGCTCCTGCGCGCCTCCCCGAATTTCGCCACGCATGATGCTGATCAGACCTTTCGTTCGTGCGGCCTCGCCGCTTCCCCACGCGACCCGCCGAGCGCCGTCGTCGCGCGGGCGGATCCTGCCGGGCAGCATAGCGCGCCCGGCGAGCCGGGGAACACCGCCAATTGCGCTGCGGGCCAATCCGCTTCGCGTCACCGCCGCTGCCTGCGGATTCGCACCGACCGGCAGCGGCGGCCGGACCGCTAGGCTGGGTGGTCGATCGTGCCGCGACACCCCCGGCGGCCCTGCCAAGGACGGACCCCCGTGAAGCTCGCGCTACGCCTGTCGATGTTCCTGCTGATCCCCGCGCTGCTGTTCGCGCTGCCGTGGTGGACGCTGGTCGCCGCACCCACCGGCGGCACCGGTCCCCTGTTCTGGACCGGCACCGCCCTGTGCGTGCTGGGCATGCTCACCCTGCCGGTGGCGATGTTCCTGGGCCACGGCCCCGCGCAGAACGACCCGGCGGTGATCTACGGCGACACCCTGCTCGGGGTGCTGTGGGTGGTGTTCTCCTGGTTCGTGCTCGGCGTGTTCGCGCGCGGCGCGCTGGCGGTGGCCGGGGTGGACGGCGCGACCGCCGCGCGGATCGTGGCGATCGGCGTGCTGACGATCTCGGCCGCGCTGGTCGGCTGGGGTGTCTACGAGGCCCGCCGGGTGCCGCGGGTGCGCACCGTCGACGTGGCGATCCGCGGCCTGGCCGAGCAGCTGGACGGCCTGCGCGTGGTGGTCGTCACCGACACCCACTTCGCGGCACTGGACCGGCGTCGCTGGTCGGAGCGGGTGGTCGAGGTGGTCAACGCGCAGCACCCCGATATCGCCTGCCACGCCGGTGACCTGGCCGACGGTTCCGTCGCCAAGCGTCGCGCCCAGGTCGACCCGCTGGCCGAGGTCGACGCCCCGCTGGGCCGGTTCTACATCACCGGCAACCACGAGTACTTCGGTGACGCCCAGGGCTGGATCGACCACATGGCCTCGCTCGGCTGGCAGCCCCTGCACAACGAGCACCGCACCCTCGCCCACGAGGGCGCGCGCCTGGTGATCGCCGGGATCGACGACCCGACCGGCGTCGGCCTGCCCGGTCACGGCCCCGACCTACCCGCCGCGCTGGCCGGGGCCGACCCCGACCTGCCGGTCGTGCTGCTGGCACATCAGCCCAAGCAGATCGCCGAGAGCGCGGCGGCGGGCGTGGCCCTCCAGATCTCCGGACACACCCACGGCGGGCAGATCTGGCCGTTCCACTACCTGGTCCGGCTCGACCAGCCCGTCGTGGCCGGGCTGAGCAGGCACGCGGGCCACACCCAGCTCTACACCAGCCGCGGCACCGGCTTCTGGGGCCCGCAGCTGCGGGTGTTCGCCCCCAGCGAGATCACCGTCCTGGTGCTGCACCCGGAGCGGGCCGCCTGATCGCGTCGACGCGGCAGGCCGGTCCTCAGCGGTGCGGCTGGGTGACCTCGGACGGCAGCGGATCACTCATCGCGACGCCGGACCCGGTCCAGGTGTAGGTGATGGTGGCCGGACCACCCTGGGGCGCGGCGAAGGGCTCGTCGGCGACCAGCCACTTGTAGTCGACACTCACCGAATTGCCGTTCGAACCGCTCACCGAGGTGAACGCGTACGGCTCGGAAGTGGCTGTGCCCAGGTACTTCCCGTCGTGGAAGAACAGAATGTGGATCGGCGCCCCCGCCGAATTGCCGCCCACCGCGCGGGCCCACAGCAGCTGGCCGCAGTCACCCGGTGCGTCGGTGGCGGCCTGCGTGGTCACCCAGCCGTCGCCCAGTCCGGCGACGGCGTTCCGCACGCCGGTCGAGGACGGGTCGATGCAGCGGCCGGGGCCGCTGATGTCGTCGGCGGGCGCGGGGGTCACCACCGGCGCCGCCGTCCCACCCGGTGCCGGGGTCACCGCGGGCCCGCCGTCCGGCGCGGGCGTCACCGCGGGTGCGCCACCATCCGGCGCGGGTGTCACGCCGGGTGCGCCACCGCCCGGCACGTCGCCCCCGCCGGGCGCCGTCGTGGGTACCGAGGTGGTCGCGCGGGAGGTCGACGGCATGGTCACCACGCCGTCGGTGTCGGTGCAGCCTGCGACCAAGCCCGCCGCGATCGCGACCATCGCACCCATCCGAACTGCCTTGTTCATGTTTCCTCGATTCCGAGTCCCCAGTGCGCGATTGCGCGTACGAAGGCAACATCGGGACCTTCCGAGGCAGCGTTAGGCGATCCCGGCGGATTATCACCCTAGGGTGCGAAATCCACACCCCCTGAGCACGACGACCGGCATTCATACCTAGATCTGCTAGGTTATGACCTAGCACTTCTAGGTATAGGAGCCCCATGCGGATCGACAAAGACCTGGTGGCGGCCTCGGCCACACCCCTCGTGCTGGGCATCCTGGCCGAGGGCGAGTCCTACGGGTACGCCATCCTCGAGCAGGTCACCACGCTCTCGCACGGCCGGATGCAGTGGACCGACGGCATGCTCTACCCCCTGCTGCACCGGTTGGAGCGGCTCGGGTACGTGTCGTCAACCTGGCGCACCGCCGAGAGCGGACGCCGCCGCAAGCACTACCTGATCACCGACGCGGGCCGGGCCGCCCTGGCCGAACGGCAGGCCCAGTGGCAGGTCGTGGCCGAGGCGCTCGAGCAGGTCTGGCGCGACGCCACCCGCCCGCCGACCATCGCGAAAGGATGGGCGTGATGACCACCGACGCACAGCTGCAGGCCCACATCGACCAGTGGCGCGGCTACGTCCAGCGTCACCGCGCCATCTCGGTCGCCGATATCGACGAGATGGAAGACCATCTGCGCGAACGGATCTCGGCCCTGCGGGACGCGGGCCTCGCCGACGACGAGGCGTTCCTGGTCGCGGTCAAGCGGATGGGTGCCGTCGACACGATCTCCCGCGAGTTCGCCCGCGAGCACTCCGAACGGCTGTGGAAGCAGCTCGTCCTGCTGCCCGCCGCGACCGAAGACGATGAGCGCCAGAGCAATCGGGAGCTCACCGTGGTGCTCGGGCTCGCCGTCGGCGCCGCGCTGGCGCTGAAGGCGGGCATCACCTTCCTCGGTGATCCCCATCTCGGACTGAATGTCAGCCTGCTCGTCCTGCCCTTCCTCGCGGGCTATTTCGCCTGGAAGCGGCAGGTCGGCGGGAAAGTCGCGGCGCTGCTGGTGGTTTCGTTCGTCCTCGCGGCGCTCGTGCTGAACCTGTATCCGTTCGAGGCGGGCGGCGCGACCGAGATCATCGCCGCCATCCACGCCCCGATCGCGCTGTGGTTCGTCGTCGGCCTCGCCTATGCCGGAGGCGACTGGCGCAGCGAACGGCGCCGGATGGACTTCATCCGGTTCACCGGCGAATGGGTCGTCTATCTGAGCCTGCTCGCGCTCGGCGGCGGCGTGCTGATGGGGCTCACCGCGGGCGCTTTCAGCACCCTCGACATCGACGTGGAGCCGATCTTCGAGGACTGGGTGCTGCCGTTCGGCGCGGCGGGCGCGGTGATCGTGGCGGCCTGGCTGGTGGAGGCCAAACAGAGCGTGGTTGAGAACATCGCGCCCGTGCTGACCAGGGTGTTCACCCCGCTGACCATTCTCATGCTGCTGGCCTTACTGGTGGCCTTCGCGACCACCCGCAGCGTGCTCGATGTCGACCGCACCCTGCTGATCCTGATGGACCTGATCCTGGTGCTGGTCCTCGGCCTGCTGCTGTACTCGATCTCGGCGCGCGACCCGCTGGCCCCGCCCGGTCTGTTCGATCGTGTGCAGCTGGTGCTGGTGATCAGCGCGCTGGCCGTCGACGTGGTGATGCTGGCGGCCATGCTCACCCGGATCGCCGAATTCGGTTCCACGCCCAACAAAGTGGTGGCGCTCGGGATGAATGTGGTGCTGCTGGTGAATCTGGTGTGGTCGGCGTGGTTGGGTATCGGCTTCCTCCGGGGGCGGCGCGGTTTCGCCGCTCTGGAACGGTGGCAGACCGATTACCTGCCGGTGTACGGGATCTGGGCGGCCGCGGTCGTCTGCGCGATCCCGCCGCTGTTCGCCTTCGCGTGAGTCAGGTGAGGCGAAGGGCGTTGAACCACAGCCGGTTCAGCGTCTCCACCAGCGTCTCGAACGGCACCGGCTCGCCACCCACGAACACCAGATACGCGGTGCGGCTGACCATCGCCGACAGCGCCAGCGCCGTCGCCCTCGCATCCAGCTCGGCATCGACGCGCCCGAGCTCCTGCAGTTCCCTGATCATCGCCGCGTTGCGCTCGATCAGCGCCGACCCGCGCTCGTAACGCAGCGCGCGGAAGGACTCGTCGACCTGCGAGACCTGTTCGAGCACGGCCATCAGCCGCGCGTGGCGACGATAGGAACGCAGGTACTCGGTATTGGCCGCGGCGATCAGCTCGCGCGGATCGTCCACCCCCGTGCGCTCGCGCACGTGCGGGTGCAGCATCTCCTCACGCAGCTGGCGCACCACCTCGGCGAAGATCTCGTCCTTGCCGTCGAAGTAGGTGTAGAACGAGCCCGAGGCGACCCCGGCGGCCTTGGCGATATCGCTGGTCCTGGCGTCGAGGAACCCGTCGCGCTCGAAGACCTCCCGCGCCGCGGTGACCAGCGCCGCCCTGGTCCGCAGGCCACGCGAGCTCTTCGGCGCGGGCCGCCCCACCTGCCCATCCCCTGCGTCCTGGCCGTCCACTGTCTCGCTTCGCTGCTCGTCGGGTGTGCTGACTGCCGGATCCTAACAGCGCGTCAGTACCCGACGACCAGGGCGACGCAGCCGAGCAGCGGCGGAACCACCCACGCCGCCCCATCGAGCCCGCCCCCGCCAGCACCAGCGTCGAGCACCGACACCGGCGTCACCGCACGCCTCTCGTTCGATGGGCATCGCGCCCGGGGTAGCTCGAGTATCGCCGATTCCGGGTGGCGCGTGGGCGAGGACGGGCCGGTGGATCCGGTCGGCCCGCACGGACCAGTGCGGCCAGTCGTCCGATGCCGCTGCGGCAGGTCACCGCACGGCAGGCACCGGACGCGACAGCGCGGCTGTCTCGGCGGCGACGGTCAGCGGGTCGGTCAGTGGACGGCCGAGCAGGACTTCCAGGTCGGGACCCGGCGCGGCGAGGAATCCGTGACGGACGGCCGTCGCGATGGACGCGACCATCGGCGGCTGGAACGGCAGGAGCCCGTCGGTGGCGAGCACCCGGTCGCGGAGGGTGGCCAGATCGATGTCCCGGTGCCGCACGCCCAGCTGCTCGGCCACCGCGTCGGCGGTGATCGGTATGCCGACGAGCTCATAGGCGCGGCCCGCGTGGGCGTCGGGTGCGGCGGCGACGACGGCCGCCGCCTCGGCGAGGTCGGCCCGGGCGACCGCCGCGAGCGCACCTGTACCGAATGCCGATTCGATACTGTCCGCGTCCGCCCACGGGAGCGACGCACCGAACAGCTCCGCGTAGAGGCCGTTGCGCAGCACGGTCCAGCGCAGCCCACTCTGCGCGAGCAGGCGTTCGGTGGCGCGGTGGGCCAGGGCGAAGGCGAGGTGGTCACCCGCACCGGCGAGGCTGGTGTAGATGACGTGCCCGACGCCGTCACGCACGGCCGCGTCGATCACCGCCTGATGCCGCGCGATCACCAGATCGTCTTCGGCATACCCGGCCGAGACGAGCACCAGCGTCGAAATACCCGCCAGGTTCAGCGTTTCCGGTGCGTCGAAGTCCAGCGAGCGGATACCCGGGGCGACCGTGCGGCTCCCACCCACCGCGGGAACGCCCGCCGCCCGCAGCCGAGCCAGAATGCCCGAGCCGAGCTGACCGTGTGCGCCGGTGACCATGATCATCGAATTGCCTTCTCCCCGTGTGGTTCTCTTCGGTAACTACAGTGAAATCCTCACCCGCCACCGCCGGACCCACAAGAAGGCACTCTCATGTCACCCACGCACACCGAAGTAACCCTGCCCGCCGACCTGGACCCGTGCGGCCTGCCCGAACACCCGGACTGCGGCATCCGCGACGTCCTCGACCGCGTCGGCGACAAATGGTCCGTCCTGACCGTCGTCGAACTCGCCCGCGGCCCCCGCCGCTTCCGCGAACTCCAGCGCGGCATCCACGGCATCTCCCAGCGCATGCTCACCCTCACCCTCCGCCGCCTCGAACGCGACGGCCTCGTCACCCGCACCGTCTACCCCACCGTCCCCGCCCAGGTCGACTACCGCCTCACCGCCACCGGCGCCTCCCTCACCCACCTGGTAGAAGCCCTCGCCACCTGGTCCCTCGCCCACCGCGAAACCATCGCCGAGTCCCGCCGAACCTACGACGCGACACACCCCGACCACGACATCCACTGAAGACCTTCCACGAGAACCGCCGCCCTGCCCGCCGGGGATGACCAGAGACTTCGCCCAACCGAGCTCCCCACCCAACGCCACCCGTCTCGCCCAGGGCATCGCGCAGCTCGAATCCGGCGAGGTGATCGAGGTGGATATGGAGCGCTCGCGGAAGAGCTCGGCCACTGGATCTCCACACCGATCGCGAGATGGCGCTGCGAATCACGCGCCCGATCAACGACATCGAACGGGACCCGTTCACCGGGCTGGGTAAGCCCGAGCCCTTGATGGCGACAAGTCCGGGTACTGGTCACGCCGGATCAACGACGAGCACCGCCTAGTCTATGCCGTCTCCGGGAACAACATTCTCATCGCCCAGGCCCGCTACCACTACTGACCGCACTCGGTGACAAGACCCGCGTTGAAGGCCATCTCGCCGGTGCCGTCGGCCTGTTCGGCGGTGATCCCGAAGGTCGGACTCCGTCAGCGCCGCATCCGGCGGTGAATCTCACGGTGAAGTCGGCCCATCAGGTAGACCATGAGAGCAAGTGAAGGACCTACTAGTCAAGATCGCACCGAGATCGACCACGAGGTACCGGCCCGGAATGCCGAAACCTGATGTAGTGGAATACCATTCGGATATCGTGTCAGCATGCGAATCGGCGTCCCCGAGGGGTCGGTATGACGGCACCACAGATCAATGAGGTCATCGCGACGGCTTGGCCCTTTGTGACTGCCGCGATCGGCGCCTACGGCGCCAATGTCTTGAGCCAGGTCCAGTCGGAGTCGGCCGATGCAACCGTTGCGCTCGGGCGTCGCATCCTCCGGCGCATACTGGGAACTGGTAGCGCAACCACGACACCCGCTTTGGCCGAGCTTGCCGCAGATCCCGGATCATCAGCCTTGCAACAGACGCTGCGCGTGGAACTGACCGATCGCCTGCATGCAGATCCTGCGTGCGCCGAAGAAGTTGCGGCCCTCCTTCGCGAATCAGGGAAGTCAGCGGGCACAAGAATCACCGCAGTTGCCCACGACCAAGGCAAGATTGCGGTACTCGGCGAAGGCACGATGAACGTAGACTTCCGTGGCTGATGAGCCGGGCGACACTCACGCGCAACACATTGTTGCCCGAGAATCGGGTTTCGTCGCATCCGTGAACAGCGGCACGTTGAACGTCAACCATGCGCAGAAGCCTGTTCCATGGCACTACTTGCTTCCCCTGACGGTGACCATACTCGCGATAATCGGCGCTTTCGCCTGGGCAGGGTTACCCAACCAGGAGACCGCGCAACCAGCGTCCGGGCAGATACTCAAGCCATTCAGTGGCGAAGCGGTACCGGCGCAAACCGACAACCTCCCCCTGTCGGTTGTCAGTTCCACGCCGCTCGAGAACGGCTTGACCGATCCTCTCGTACTGCCGACCAAGCTGGAGATGTCGGCATCGGAACTCGATGAGTTCAACGATCGAACGTCGTCGAACCTGGACACTCTGCGCACGTGGAGAAAAGCTCATGGTGCGTTACCCCTGAAAGACGGTGTCGCAACCTTCGCTGTTAGGAACAACCTACCGGAATCCATCTCGATTGTCGGCATGTCAGCCGTCAAAGAATGCTCGGCCCCAGCGAGCGGAACCTACATCCAGTTCCCGAAGCAAGGCGGCTCTGTAGAGAATGTTCAACTGTTCGTAGACCTGGATGCACCGAATTCCTACGTGCAAGACTCGGACTCGCGCGGCGCCGACTACTTTCGCGCCAAGACGGTCGTACTCGGTGGGCACGAAATCGTTTCATTCACCCTGTATGCCACAACGAACAGATTCGATTGCTCATTTCGCCTACGGACGTACGTCGCATCGTCCCAGGCCACCGTATTCCAAGACCTGGACGACTCGGGAATACCTTTCAGAATTTCCGGCAGCAGCCCCGGCAGTACCGAGGCGCCGCACTCGGGGTATCAGTCCGTCTACGTACCCGAGCCGTACCCCTCGCGTGGCGTTATGCCGATCGACCCCCAGTCCGCTTTGAAATAGAGGCACGGTGAACCGAAGATCGCTGGTGATCGCAGCATGGACCGGGGCGGTAGTGGTAGCCATTGCTGCGGCGGCGATATCCATCCACCTGAATAACCGAGCATCCACACCCACCGGTAGTCAACCGCTGGAGTCGGTCCAAGCGGGTTTCCCGGTCGACTGGCTGTACACGACCACCAATGAAGTGATCGTCGGAAGTTCTGGTGGCCGACAACTCAATCTTCCTCTTGCCGTCAGCCCCGAGGATGTCGTCTGGACAAATGACGGGTCTCAGGCCGTGGTCTTGACCAACGGGGCCTCCGATGAGCCCGGTAGTCTGATCGTTGTACACGCCGCAGCTGGTCGAATCGACCGATACAGATGCGAGGACTGTCAGGACATCTTCGCCCGCGGAACAAGTTCAGTTATCACGACCGGAAGCTCATCGGGTCTCAACTTCCTTTTCCGGAGCTGGACGTTCGCCGAAAACGCCGTGGTCGAAGATCTCAGTACACAGGTGCCAACAACAGACAATCGCCTGCGGTTCGGTGGCTGGACAAACCTTATCGCCTCCCACAACGTCCAGCACGAAGGATTCAAGCTCGGCTTGTATACGTTCGATGGTTCACATGCGATCGAGTACACGATGGACAACGGCATCGGACAGGTCGCCGTTGGCAGCACTGCGGCAGATAGCACTGTCGTCGCCGCCAGCCCAGCTCCCGATCTGCCGGGCTGGTACTGCGAGCAACAGCCGGAGGCAATTGTGCAACTACTGACTCCCGACGGCGCCCGAGTTTCTGTACCCGAACCATCAAGCCTAGCCAGCATAGACACCGCCGATATAATGGTGAACGATATCTGGTGGGAAAGCGGTTCATTCCGAGCGTCTTTCGGATCCATTTCTTGTCGAGAGACCGAATCATCTGGCGAACTCAGCACGAATTCTGCAGCGGACTACTCATTCGGAACCATCGGGAACTTTCAGCTGAATACCGAGTCGTTGCAGTGGGAACCGGAACGATCTCCGAAGAACACGTCGCCCCGCTACATAGAACGAGCCGGTTCAACCAACGGAGGTGGCGAATACAGCCATGTCCGAGCCTGTGGCATTTTCGGCGCTGCAGACACGATGCATTGCGACGCAGGAACTTTGACACTTACCTACAGCGGTACCGAGTATGTAATTGATGACGTTGTTGCGTTCCGCCCACGCCCGGAGGCCGCCGGGGTTTCCAGGCTCGCGCAGGCTGTATCAGCAAGAACACAGTGCGACGTTGTCAGCCCCACAGGACAGAATGAACGAATTGCCGATCTGATGGGAGATATAACGTGCACAGAGGCAAGAACCTACTATCTGGAGTACCGTTCCAGCCCTCCGGCAACCGGGGGCAACATCAATTGGATTTCGAATGAACGGTGGAGCTGCTCCATGCCCACGGCGGGGACCTTCGCGAGCACGGGCAGGGTGGCCAGCTGCGAGAGCCCGGAAAGCGGCCAGTGGTCATTCCGCGTTCAAGCCGTCAAGTAGTTCCCCTTCGCCTGTAGACGCGATAGGCCACCAGCTACCTCGGTAGCTCCCGCGATGACGGTGGGGGTCACCACACAGCAGGACGCCAGTCAATCGACCGAAACACCCCGAAGCACGCTCGATACCAGCGATTTTCAAGGTCGATCAATCAAATCATCCTGGTGATCGTCGGGGTGTTCGTGCTGTGCGGATTGGGCGGCTGCCTCGCGCTGGTGGCCAGTAGCGACAGCGATGACAAAGCCGCTGCGACGTTCACCACGTCGCGCCTTCCGCTCCGGGCGCGCAGGCGGCGCCCGACAACGATGTCGCCGCGGCCGGATCGGTCGTTCGTGACGGCAAATTCGAGTTCGTCGTGACGGCGATCGATCCTCCGGTGAAGGTCGTCGGCGACAACCCCTATCCGCCGAAGACCGCTCAGGGCCAGTACATCCTGGTACACCCCACGGTCACCAATATCGGCAACAAGGCCCAGTCCTACTGGGCGAACAACCAGAAGCTGATCGATGACCAGGGCCGGGAGTTCGAGAACGACACGATGGCCGGGATCAACGTCAACGACGGCGGCGCGAAAGTCGCACTCCGCTGACGACTGTGTCTTAGTACCTGGAGACCGTTTCGGCCCGATGGTCCCCTGGTCTCATGACAATTCCCACGAGAAGACTCGGCCGCGTCGACGATCTCAACACCGCCCTCCGGACGATCTCGGAGTTCAACCGGGTCATCCTCGCCGCCGATACGAAGGCCGGACTACTGCTGACCGCGAACGGCTTCGCCCTGACCGGGTTGGTCACTGTGGGCCGGAGCAATATGAGCGTGGCTTCGGGTGCGGTGGCGATCGTCCTGTCCACCAGCCTGATCGTGTGCATGGGATACCTCGGTGTCACGTTGCGACCGGATCTGCGGGGAGCTGGTGCGGGAAACTGGTTCTGCTTCCTGACCTTTCCCGGGGAAAGCAGCAGGCGGCCACCCGCACCGGCGCTCGCCGACCATGCCTGGCGTCAAGCCGGCGCACTCGCCGAGATCGCCAGGCGCAAGTACCGCCGGTTCGCGGTGGCGTTGCGCTGGAGTGCGGTCAGCGTGGTCGTCTTCGTGGTCTGGTTCCTGGCGACGCTGTGGGGATAGCCCCCGTGCTCACCGCGGCGCGGCCGCGTCGTCGAGCTGTTGGCTCCAGTGCCGGGCGGGCGATACGCAGGTCTGCGACTCGCCGCCGACACAGGATCCGCTGTTCCATGAAAGAAATCCCAGCACGATCAGAAGGCAGGTGATCGGTCGGCCGAACCGGCCGATCACGCCGAGGATCCGCAATCCGCCCGCCAGCAGCGCTTGCACGCCGTCGGCGAGCAGCAGCACACCGTCACCGTATCCGTAGACGACGCGGCCGGGGGTACCGCCGAATTTGACGATCAGCGTGGTCGCCACCCATTCCGGAGCCAGCAGCAGCGCCGGCAGCGGTGCGACCAGGCGGTCCGTCCGGTGGGCCAGCGCTTTGCTCACCCACGGGACGAACCGGCCGAGCACCGTCGTGAGTACGACGAAGAGCACGGTCATCAGGATCATGAACTCGATGGTCTGCGCCCACCAGACCGAGTACCCCAGATCGAGCAGGAGCCGGTCCACCTGCCCGAGGAAATCACCGATAAGAGGTAGCTCCGCCAAGGCGTTTCCGACGGGCGTCGGGCTAGCCATCATCGTTGCCGGGCGCATCGACGATCTCGGCCTCCTCGACGGGAGGCTTCGCCAGAATGGTCAGCTCGGGCGACTTCGGCGGCACGGCACTCACCGGCCCGCGCGGGCTGAGTTGTCCCGCGACGAGCTTGGTCGCGTGCGCCATGATGTCCTGCACATCGCGGCGGTTGACCAAACGCTGCTCCAGGAGCGCGTTCAGCGTCAATCGAGCGGAATCGAAATCGAGCTTCTTCTGGTCCATCATCAATTGGATGACCTGGTTCACGTCCTCTCTGTTCGTCGCCAGTCGCAACGCGAGCACGCCGAGTTCGCCGGTCTGCAACGCATCCGCGTAGACACCCATCCGCTGCTGTTCGAGGATCAGCTGATGGTGCTGCTCCAGCTCGGTGATCTCGCGACGGTGCGTCGTGTTCTGGCGCACCAGATCGTGCAGGGTGGCGTTCTCGACCCGATGAAGTCCAGCCGAGTGCATCAAAGCGCTGTGGACAGCTTCGCGCCGCTGTGCTCGTCGCTTGTCGAGACCGGTTTCCCGGAGATGGGTGTGGGTACTGGCTCCGGGGCGCAGTCTCACCGCGCAACTCAGTAGCGTTATGCCGCAAGCGAGCTCGAAGCTGCGACCACCGAGGTGATCATTGATGCACTCTTCGGCCTGGACGAACTGATCAGGATCGAAACCCCGGCTCAATCGACGGAACTCCTGCGCGAGAAACGGACGGTACACGGCTTCCCCGCTGGAAGTCCGGTCCGCGACCGCACGCACCGGATCACTGATCCGCCACGACAGATCCGCCTCGGCGACGAAGATGAACACTCCCTCGGCAGTCGGGAGATCGAATTTCTCGACCGCGTGGTGTACTCCGACGTCCACCCAGTACACGGCCTGCGGCGGGCTGTAATACGCCTCGGCGGCCGAGAGCCGGCGATCCACGATCGCCAGATCACTGCCGCGTCCGACCGACACGGCCACGAGGTGGCCACCGGCGGCGGGACGGAACCTTCGCCAGGACGTGCGATTCATTTCCACGTAGCGGATCAAGGGACTCGGCCCGTCGGTGAACATCTCAGTTTCCCCTCTTCTGATCGAGCATCACCAGCAAGTCGTCGACGGCGGCGACCGGACCGTTGAGGTCTTCGCGCCAGTCCCGTAGCTGAAAGGCCAGTGTGTCCATGTCTTGCGTCGCGGTGCCGAAGTCGATCAGGAGTCGCCCCAGCGGTGCGCGCAGTTCGCGATCCTTCTCGGCGAGGTCGACCCACCGGCGCACTTCATCGAACGCGAGGGGCATGAAGATCGGCGCGTCCATCAATCGCGAGAAGATGGCCACCACGTCGTCCCGATACTTGTCCGACGCCTCGGCGAGAAACACCATCACCGGCCACGCCACGGCGCCCCGCGAGGTGTCCACGTCCATGGACACGCTCAACCGCAGAACGCACCAGAATCCCGTCTCGCGAACGCTGTACAGCGCCGACCCGGTCCATGTCCGCAGCTCACCGAGGACCCGGCCGGTCAGACCTACCCCGAGAAACAGCTGGATGATGCTCTCGCCGACCGCGTCTTGCACGGCCCAGTTCTTGCTGCGCGCCATTCCGCGCAGCATGTCGATCGCGTGATCCGGCATCTGCTGGCCCGCCGTACTCCCCCACGCCGCGATCGCGGTCAGTTTTCGCGCCAGCGGCTGATCCCGATGCAGCCACGCCGCGAGCATGCGGGCAACCAGGGGCGCGAGTTCGGGCACGAGGGTAGGGAACTGGAGGGCGCCGATCGCAGCGGACTGTTCGTTCTCATCGCCACTGTCCGCCCACGGTTCGATGACCAGCTGTCGTGCGTGATCGAACTCCAGAGTGGACAGGAAACCGACCGCGACTCCGGCACGCGTACAAACATCCAGGTCGGCGAACCCGCCGAGATCGCGAAGCCACTCACGGATCAGCTGGTGCGCGGCGTGATACTCCTCCAGGACGTGCTCGAGAACACGGCGGGGATAACTGTCGTCCGTGTACTTCACAGCTCGGACCGGGATTCGGCCGTGCTCGGTGTCCTCGGTCGAGGAGTACAGCGTGGCCTGAGCTTCATCGAGCAGCTCGGCGGTTCGCTTGCTGAATACGAACCTCTGCTGCTCCGCATCACCGGGCGACTGTTCACGCTGAATTCGTTGCGCGAGCAGCTGCCCGACAGTCGATACCAGGTGCACCGGCATCCCGTTGAAGACCGCGAGCGCGATCGCGAAGGGCCTGGTTTCACTGTCGAGCTGCGAGAACCACTCCTGGAAATCGCTGCTCCTCGAGACCGAGCGCCGATAGTTGATCTCGGCCACGGTTATCCCGTGTCCTGTGTCAGCAAGCTGCGCCGCGATACCGGCGATATCCCGGGCTGGGGGACGGACAGCGGTGATGTCCACGAGCAGTGATTCCGCGTCGGGATCCTCCAGTACCTTCAGGCATCGGTTCCGGGCGAGATGATGGCAGACAATCGGCAATGCGGGGGTGGGTTCACCTCCGTCCAGCACGAATGGTTCGACATCGTGCGAGACCCGAGCCTTGTTGTCCAGCAAGACGATCAACCGGCACCCGGCCTCCTGCAGGCGACGGGCCAACTGCTCGAGATGGAATTCGCGGAGGGTCCGCACCTGATCCACCTCGAGGACGTCGCACAGGTAGCCCGAGTGTGGAACGAACTCGATATCGAGGGACCGCAGCTGCAGATCGGGGCTGAGCTTGTTCACGCCACCCGAGGTGTCCAGTTGCAGCGCGTGCAGTGCCACGGTCGTCCGTCCCCACCCCTGCGGCGCCCGGAAGAGCAACAGTGCCTGCTCGCGCAGCCTGCGGCGCAGCTCGGTGAACACCGGTGGCGCCACGAACTGCTGAGCGATCTCCTCGAGCATGCTCGCCGAGACCGCTCCGCTGGGCACCAGTCCAGCCCCCGCTGTGCGGGCGTAGTTGTCCCGGCCGATCAGCGTGTCGACCTGCACGCTGCCCAGAAAGAGGTTGTTCGCGGAGAACCCGCCTCCGCCCAGCTCCCCGAGCGCACCGACCCGTGCCGACCACGCGGCACGTGGGTCAGGGCGCCCGGCGGCGGCCGCCAGCCGATCGCGATGGCTCTCCTCTTCCGAGGCGGCTTCCGCTGGAGCGGCATCGGCTGCCTCCTTCGGCGCGGACGGGTCCGGACCTTCCGCCTGTGGCTCCGGCTTCGGCTCCTTCACGCCGGCCTGCTGACGTTGTCGCGGCCGACGATCATCTGGGCTTGCACATCACCGACGAACATGTTGTTGGCGGTTACCCCGTCGACTTTCGGCACCGGCTTCGTACCGCCGGACTCCACCGGCGGTACCTCGTCCGTCCGTGCGGGTACCGGCGGCTCCGCGTATCCGGGCACACGGATCCAGACCCGAGCGTCGCCTTGGATCGAGATCTCCGCGCTGCGATACCCCGAGGCGGTCACCGTCGGCCGGTAGTTGTGCCGCACGATCCCTTGGTAGACCGCGTCGGAGACGACCACCACGGACTCTGCGCGAGCGGCGTTCGTCAGTGTCTTTTTCACCAGGGGCGCGTTGTTCATCCGGAATGTCGCCGTCAAGGCATCACTGGACCAGCCGTTCGGTCCGTGGTGCACGTAGCCCTCGTGTGCCGCGATTCGTATCCGCAGCCAGTCCAGCGGACCCACCGTGCCGTTGTACCCGTGGACCCCGTCCAGGAGTTTGCCGACCAGGCGATCGAGCACATCCAGCACCGAGGCTTCCAGGATGAGAAGAAACCCATCCCCTCTGTCCTCCGTGGCCACGTCGGAAACGGAGTCCGCCAGCGCGTCGTCGAGTATTCCGTAGAGCGTCGAGCGCATCGCCGCGAGCTCGACATTGCCCAGCTCACTCGAATTCTCGACATCGACGACGAGAAAGCTGCGGTGCGTGGGTGCGTTCATGATTCCTCCGTGGGACGTCGGGGCTACCTCATGTTCGTTCGGGCCTGCCCGGCCCGTCTGCGTCCGAATACACACTCGGGACACCGCCCGCGAGCTCCGCGAGGAGGCCGAGCTGGAGGAGCTCGATGCGCCGCCGCCCGGTACGCACGGCCTTTCGGTCCCGCAGCAACCGCAGCGACTTGGCGACCGCTTCCCGAGATGCCCCGGCGGCGTGCGCCAGTTCGTCCTGCGTCAGCGGCAGGGTGATGACCACGCGATCGTCATCGGCCTGTCCGTACCGGGCCGCGTAGTCGAGCAGAAGCCGCGAAACACGCTCGGTCACGGTGTGCGCGCCATACTCCAGGCGCTGCACATCGGCCTCCCGCAGGCGATGGATCACAACCTGCAACATGGCGAACGCGGCCCGGCCATCGGTGCGCAGCATCGCACGGAAGGCCTGACCGGGAACCACGGTCGCGCTCACGGCCGACAGCGCGGTCACCGTCGCCGATCGCGCCCGGCCGTCGATCGCCGAGAACTCGCCGAGCAGATCACCGGGCCCACGAATCGCGAGCAGGACCTGTTTGCCACTCTCCGCCGCCGATGTCACCTTCACCCGGCCGGCGTGAATGATCACGACATGATCCGACCGGTCGCCCTCGTTCATCAGTGCGGATCCGGTCGACCACTGGCGCCGCGTACCGGCATCGAGCAGCGCCTCGAGGCTGAATCGGGACAGTTCGTCGGAATCCAGACGGCATTCCCCCTTGTGACCGGCCTGTCGAGCAGCGGCATCTCCAGGGCGACGACAGCCACCCCACGCCACGGTTGCCCGCGCGTCGACCCAACCATCAACTGCGACAACGATGTTCGATCTTAGCGGGGAGGTCTGGAGCCTTCGGTCGTTTCACCCACACAGTCTCCGCTGGGCGATGTGATAGCGGGATGGATGCCGGTGCGGAAACTCGGTGACAAGCCCTGGGTTTTCGGGGTTCCGGGCCCCCGAAAACTGTGGAACGCTACCGCTTCACGAGGTTCCCCGGCGAACGCCGGGCCTGCCAGACCGAAGCGAAGGACCACCGAACCCATGCGAATCGCAGGACTGACCGCCCTCGCGGCGGGCGCGCTCGTTCTCCCGGCCATCCTGGCTCCGACGGCGTCGGCGGAGGTGGAGGACATCACCATCTACGCCTGGGGTGGTGAAGTGCCCGTCGCCTGCGACTACGTGGGCGCCAACTGCACCGTCATGGCCCGGATGTTCGGCGCCGACTACGCGCTGCCCGCCAGCCTGACGATCAACGGCCGCGAGCTCGATTCCGCCGAGCGTCTGGACTACCCGGACCGGGAACGCAGCGCGCTGCGCGGCACCTGGCGTCCACCGGCCAAGGGCACCTACACGATCGTGGCCACCCAGGGCTCCTCCACCAAGACCCTCGTCCTCGAGGTCACCGGCGACGCCCAGCTCGGCAGCGGCTCGGCGGGCCTGCTGCCCACCGGTTCCAGCTGACCATCGAGTCCCTGTCCGAGACTCGATGCCGAAGCCTGCGGCTAGGGCGTGCGGTCGAGTATCGAGCGGGCGAGGGTGTCGGGGGCCTCGAGCATCGCCAGATGCCCGACTCCGCGCAGGTATCGGAGCCGGGCACCCGGCACCGCCTCGTATTGGTGCGCGGCGGCCGGGTCCCACCGGGGGTCCGAATCGCCGAAGATCGCGAGGACCGGCTTCCCGGCGGCGATAAGGCGCTCGGGCACAGTCGCGGCGGTGATGTAGTCCATGTTGGCGGCGAGAATCGCGCGAAATCCCCGATAGGTCGTCCGGCGCAGATCGGCGATCACCGTGTCGGGCACCGTGATCGGGGCCGCGGCCATCGCCGCCAATCCGCGGCGGAACATCGAGCCGGTGCGGATCGCCCACACCAGCGGACCGAAAGGCGGCGCGGTGAGCGCCTTGACGATCGTCGGCTCGGGCGACAGCGCCGCGGGGCTCGGCCCGGTACTGACCAGGACCAGCGCGCCGACCAGGTCCGGGCGACGCTCCACGAGCGCGGTGGCGACGTATCCTCCGCTGGAGTGACCGACCACCGTCAGGTTCCGCAACCCGAGCTCGTCCATCACTGCCGCGGTTCGGTCCGCCTGCTCCGGCACCGCGTACGTGGCGGCCGACTCGGATCGGCCGCATCCCGGGAGGTCGATCGTGATCACCCGAAAGGCCGAGGCCAGCGCGGGCACCACCGGCGCCCACGTCGAGCCGGTCGCGCCGGAACCGTGGATGAGTAGCAAGGGCGGTGCCGCCGGGTCACCGTCGATGACGACGTGCACCCCGTGGACCGTCGTATCGTTTCGCGTCGGACTGGGACTCGATTCGCTCATACCGACAGCGTCATCGAGAACCCGTAGCGCCGTCTTGGACGAATGTCACGATGTTCCGATCCGGTTAGCCTGGGATGTATGACCGCCGCCTGCTCGCTGGACTGGAGCAGGGTCGAGGTCGCGGTCCCGGCCGGTAGCCCGGCTCCGGGAGTCCGGATGGCGGGTTTCCGCTTCTACGACATCGGTCCCGTGGCCATCGCGATGATCCCGCATCCAGCGGTCACGCTTCTACTCGATCTCACCGAGCGCGGAGTTGTCTGCGACAGCCCTCGGAGCCCAGTCGCGGGGAGCGTGGTCATCGGCCTGCGTGCCGGTGCCTTCCGTATCGCCGGCACGGGGCCCGGCGAAGTTCTGCAGATCCGTCTGTCCCCCGTCGTCGCCGCGGCAATGCTCCGAGACACCGAGGCGATCGGCGGTTCCGTGACGCCGCTGTCGAACCTGTGGGGCGGCAGTGCCGCGCTCTTGACCGAGCGGCTCCGGTCGGCACCGTCGTGGAACGAGCGTTTCACCCTCGCCCACGCTTTCCTTCGTCGCCGAGTGCCCGAAAATACCGCTGTAGCGCCCGAATTCGTCTACGCCTGGGACCAGACCGTCCGCACCGGCGGGCGCCTCCGCGTCGAGACCATCGCCACCGAGACCGGCTGGACCCGCCAGCGACTGTGGTCCCACTTCCGGACCCGCCTCGGCGTCTCGCCCAAGCTCGCCGCCGAACTCGTTCGCTTCGACCGTGCCGCCCACCTGCTGTCGGCAGGCCGCTCACCCGCGGACGCCGCGGTCGAGGCAGGCTACGCCGACCAATCCCATCTCCACCGCCGCACCAAAGCGATCACCGCGATGACCCCGACCCTCGTCGCGTCAGCACCGTGGCTGGCGATCGACGAGATCGCGTGGCCTGCCGGGTAGCTCGCCGGGGGCCGTTGTCGGCGCCGCGCCGAGTACCGGTGAAATGTTGCTCACGTTCGTCCGTCACGCCGAATCCGCGGGCAGTACCTCCGGGCTGATCGACACGTCGGTGCCGGGGCCGGACCTGACCGGCAAGGGCCGGGAGCAGGCCGTTGCGGTGCGATCTGCCCGCCGTCGTCGAAGACGGGCGCCATCATGGTGTGGGCGCTCATGTCCGTCCGGAACCCGGACATGAACAAGCTGCAGACCGACCGCTGCACAACACCGGCCGGGTGGTCGTGAAGGGCAGCCCCGCCAAGGGCTGGAAACTCGTCTCCTGGGACGGCCATTCCGTCTCCTGCCCCGAGACGACAACCCCGGAAACGAATAAGAGGTCCGGCTCGAAAGCCGGACCTCTTATTCGAAAGTGGAGCTAAGGGGACTCGAACCCCTGACCCCCACACTGCCAGTGTGGTGCGCTACCAGCTGCGCCATAGCCCCTTGTTCTTTTGTTTCAGCCGCTCTCGCTGCTGCCTGAATGAAGTTACACCATGGTTCTCGGCGACTACAAATCGGCTGGTAGAGGGCGGAAAAGTGGGGATTTCGGGGTGGGGCGGGAGGGGGTGGTGAGGGGTGGTGGTGTGCGGGTGAGGGGTGGGGTGTGGGGAACCTCACCCGGGACGGATCAGGGGGCGAGGGTGACGACCCAGTTCTCGTCGGACCAGTCGATCTTGGTGGTGCCGTCGTAGACGGAGGGGGTGGCGGATTTGTTGCCGGTGCGGGTGTCGAGGTCGGCGAGGTTCTTCGCGGCGGCGGCGCGGGCGGCGTCGAGCTGGGCGCCGCCGGTGATGCAGGAGGCCACGGATTCGGGGGCGCCGGATTCGGTGGCGATGGTGGCCAGGGCGGGGTTGCTCAGGTCGGCGCCGCCCTCGTCGGGCTGGCGGGTGGTGAAGAGGGTCTCGTGGAACTTGCCGTAGGTGGGGCCCGAACCAGCCTGGGCGACACAGAGATTCGCGGCGAACGCGCGGGTGGAGTAGTCCTTGCTCTTGGACTGGTCGTCCAGGAATGTGACGTAGTGGTAGTTGATGGCCAGCTTGCCCTCGTCGACCTTCTGCGCCAGCTCCTGGCCGTAGCTGGTCTCGAGCACACCGCAGGCGGGGCAGAGGGGGTCTTCGAAGATGTCGATGGTCTTGGGGGCGTCGGGGCGGCCGAGGCGGATGACGCCGTCGGGGGTGGTGCTCACCTGCACGGCGGGGTCGTGGACGGGGCCGTAGCCCTCGTTGCGCACGGGTGGCGGCCCGTCGTTGCCCCACTGGTAGGCGGCGAACACGATCGCCCCGATCAGCACGAGCGCCACCGCGGCCAGCGCGTAGGTGGTGTTGCTGGACACGGGGCGCGGATTGTGGGGTGACTTGGCGCTGCTCACCCGTCCACTCTGCCTCGAGACACGCGCCACCCGGCGTCCGGGCGTCCGGAAATGGCGTTGACCTGCGGGTCAGTGCTTGACGTCGTGGGGCTCCGGGCGGGCTGTGGCGACCAGACCGTCGCGCACCACCGGGAGCCCGTCGGCGCCGTCGCAGCCGCACTGCGGGTCGATGCCGTCCCCGGCGTGGTCGGGGTGAGCGGGGTCTTCGGGATGCGCGATCCGGGAGGGTTCGGGCGTCACCAGCCAGACCGCGGCCGAGATCGCGAGCAGCGCGCCGGTGACCCCCATACCGACGCCGAAGGAGGTGCGCTCGGCCAGCCACCCGATGACGATCGGACCGAGCACGGTGCCCAGATCGGCCGCCATCTGGAAGGCCGCCAGCACCGGTCCGCCACGGGCCCGCGCGCCGATCACGTCGGCCAGCGCCGCCTGCTGGGCGGGGCTGAACATGCCCGAGCCGAGCCCGGCGACGAAGGAGGCGATCAGGAACCAGGTCAGCGAGGGGGCGATGCCGAGCGCGCCGGTACCCAGCGCGCAGATGGCCGAACCGGCGATCAGGAACGGTTTGCGTCCGAAACGGTCCGACAACCGGCCCGAGACGAACAGCACCGCCGCGTTGCCCGCGGCGAACACCGTCAGCGCCACGCCCGCCATGCCGGATTCCTGGTGCAGGGTCTCCACCACCAGCAGCGGGACGAACGCCATCCGCACACCGAACACGGCCGCGCCACCGGCGAAACTCGACAGCAGGACCGACCGGTAGGCGGGTTCGGACCAGGCGTGCCGGAAGGTGAACACCGACGTGGCGGCGGCATCGTCGGCGACGAGCACCGGCGAATCGCGCAGCCCGGCGAACACGATGACGCAGACCACCAGCAGCGCGGCCATATAGATGACGAACGGTGCCCGCAGCCCGAGCCCGGCCAGCCCACCACCGACCAGCGGACCCAGCAGCGAGCCGATCAGGAAACTGGTCGAGTAGATGCCCGAGACCCGCCCGCGCGCCGCGGGCGGCGACACCCGGATGATCAGCGCCATCGACGACACGGTGAACATGGTCGAGCCGACACCGCCGAGCGAGCGCAGTACCAGCAGTTGCCAATAGGTCTGGGCCAGCGCGCAGGCGCCGGTCGACAGCGCGACGATCAGGATGCCCGCGAGATAGACCCGCCGCTCCCCCAGTTTCTGCACCAACCGTCCGCTGGCGGGCGCGAACAGCAGCCGCATCAGCGCGAAGGCGCTGACGATGGCCGAGGCCGCCGCGATGCCGACGCCGAACTGGCGCGCGTATTGCGGCAGCACCGGCGCGACCAGGCCGAAGCCGAGCGCGATCACGAACGCCGCCGCGATCAGGACCCAGATCTCGGCGGGTAGCCGGACTTTGGCCGGTGCGCTCACTCGCTCAGCGCCTGGTTCACCATCTCCTCGGCCGCGGCCTGCACCTGGGTGAGGTGCTCGGGACCGAGGAAGGACTCGGCGTAGATCTTGTATTTGTCCTCGGTGCCGGAGGGACGCGCGGCGAACCAGGCGTTCTCGGTGGTGACCTTGAGCCCGCCCAGCGGCGCGCCGTTGCCGCGCGCGGTGGTGAGGATGCCGGTGATCTCCTCCCCGGCGATCTCGGTGCCGGTGACGGCGTCGGGGGTGAGCCGGGCGAGCTTGGCCTTCTGCGCGCTGGTGGCCGCCGCGTCGACGCGCGCGTAGGCGGGGCTGCCGTACTGGCGTTCGAGTTCGCCGTAGCGGGCCGAGGGGGTCTGGCCGGTGACGGCGGCGATCTCGGCGGCCAGCAGGGCCAGCAGGATGCCGTCCTTGTCGGTGGTCCACACGGTGCCGTCCATCCGCAGGAACGACGCGCCCGCGCTCTCCTCCCCGCCGAAAGCCAGGCTGCCGCTGAACAATCCGGGCACGAACCACTTGAACCCGACCGGCACCTCGTGCACGTCGCGGCCCAGCACGCCGACCACCCGGTCGACCATGGACGAGGTGACCACGGTCTTGCCGATCTTGGTGAGCGCGTCCCACCACATCCGGTTGGCGACCAGATATTCGATGGCCACGGCCAGGAAGTGATTGGGGTTCATCAGGCCACCGTCGGGGGTGACGATGCCGTGCCGGTCGGCGTCGGCGTCGTTGCCGGTGGAGATGTCGTAGTCGTCCTTGATGCCGACCAGCGCGGCCATGGCGTGCCGCGAGGACGGGTCCATCCGGATCTGGCCGTCGCTGTCGAGGGTCATGAACCGCCAGGTGGGGTCGACGAACGGGTTGACCACCTCGAGCTCGAGATCGAAGCGCTGCCCGATCTCCTCCCAGTAGTCCACGCTCGCGCCACCCATCGGGTCGGCGCCGAGGCGGATGCCCGCGCCGCGGATCGCGTCCAGGTTCAGCGCGTTCGGCAGATCGGCGACGTAGTGGTCGAGGTAGTCGTAGCGCTCGACATGGGTGCTCAGCGCCTGGTCGATCGGCACCCGGCGGACCTCGGCGAGCCCGCCGCGCAGCAGTTCGTTGGCGCGGGCGGCGATGGCGTCGGTGGCCTTGGTGTCGGCGGGACCGCCGTGCGGGGGGTTGTATTTGAAGCCGCCGTCACCGGGCGGGTTGTGCGAGGGCGTGACGACGATGCCGTCGGCCTGGTGCTTGGTGCCGCCCCGGTTGTGCCGCAGCACAGCGTGACTCAGCGCGGGGGTGGGCGTGTAGCGGCCGCGCGCGTCGACCACCGCGGTGACGTCGTTGCCCGCGAGCACCTCGAGCGCGGTGGTCCAGGCGGGTTCGGACAGGGCGTGGGTGTCGCGCGCGAGATAGACCGGGCCGGTGATCCCGCGGGTGGCGCGGTACTCCACGATCGCCTGGGTGATGGCCATGATGTGCGCCTCGTTGAACGCGCAGTCGACGCTGGAACCGCGGTGCCCGGAGGTACCGAAGACCACCTGCTGAGCCGGTTCGGCCGGGTCGGGGACGCGGCTGTAGTACGCGGTGACCAGGTGGGCGATGTCCACCAGGTCGGTCGGGCGGGCGGGCCGTCCGGCGCGATCGTGGGCCATGGCAGGGGTTCCCTTCCGTGTCGGCTGCGCGCGGCTGGTCATCAGGATCATGCGCGCAACCACCTGGTCGGCCGCGTACCCGGACTCGCGCCGATCGGAGCGTCCGGCCGCGCCGGACCGACAATGGTAACCGCCGACGTGCCCGGTGACAGGGCGGACGCCTCGCCGCTCATCCTCCCGGCCCCCTTCCGTCGCCGCGGTCGGCGTGCGTTTCCGCTCCGATCCGCTGATGGTCGTTGCTCATGGTATCGACAGCCACCGACATCCGCCGCGTCCGCCTCGGCAGGCCCGGTCGTGGCGCGCCCACACCTCAGCGAATACCGGGCAAACGGCGCACACGCCGAAGGCCCGGACCGTTATCCGGTCCGGGCCTTCGGTTCTCGCGGTGGTGGATCAGTGCGCCAGCACCGGCTCACCCTCGGCCGGGGCGGGCACCGTGTTCGGCATGATCACGGCGATCACGATCGCGCCGAGCACGAATGCCGCTGCCCCCCACCAGAAGCTGATGGTGTAGCTCTCGATCGCGCCCTGCGCCATGGTGAGCGGGCCGGGCTGGTGCGAGGAGACGTAGTCGGTCATCGCCGAGGCCGCGATGGTGCTCAGCAACGCGGTGCCGATCGAGCCACCGACCTGCTGGCTGGTGTTGACCATCGCCGAGGCGACACCGGCATCCTCGTGGTGCACACCCGCGGTGGCGCCCTGGAAGGCGACCGACATCGCGGCACCCAGGCCCAGGCCGAGCAGGATCAGGGCGGGCAGGATGTGGGTGACGTACCCGGTGTCCAGGCCGATCCGGGTCAGCCAGATCATGCCCGAGGCGGCGACCAGGAAGCCCACGCTGATCACGATCTTGGGCCCGAAGCGCGGCAGCAGCAGCGAGGGCGCGGTGGTCGAGGAGGCCACCATGCCCGCGACCATCGGCAGGAACGCCAGGCCGGTGACGATCGGGGTGTACTCGAGGGTCAGCTGCATGTAGAAGGTGAGGAACAGGAAGATCGCGAACATCCCGATGCCCATGGTGAACACGGTCAGGTAGGACCCGCCGCGGGTGCGGTCGGCCACGATGCGCAGCGGCAGCAGCGGGTGCGCGACCCGGGTCTCGATCCAGACGAACACCGCGAGCAGCACGGCGCCACCGATCAGGAAGGCCAGCGTGGTCGGGTCGCTCCAGCCGTGTGACTCGGCGTGCGAGAAGCCGTAGACGATGCCGAACAGCGCGGCGGTGACGGCGACGGTGCCGGGCCAGTCCAGCTTGGGACGGGTGGTGGCGGTGTGCTTGGCCAGCAGCAGCACGGCACCGACCAGGGCCACCGCGGCGAAGATCAGGTTGACGTACATCGCCCAGCGCCACGACGCCCACTCGGTGAGCGCGCCGCCGAGCAGCAGGCCGATCGCGCCACCGGCACCGGCGACGGCACCGAAGATGCCGAAGGCCTTGGCGCGTTCCTTGGGTTCGGTGAAGGTGACCGTCAGCAGTGACAGCGCGGCGGGCGCCAGCAGCGCGCCGAACACACCCTGGCCGACCCGCGCGGCCACCAGCATCTCGAAGCTGCTCGCGGCGCCACCGATGGCCGAGGCCGCGGCGAAGCCGATCAGGCCGATGATGAAGGTGTTGCGGCGGCCGAAGAGGTCACTGAGCCTGCCGCCGAGCAGCAGCAGGCTGCCGAAGGCCAGCGCGTAACCCGTGATGACCCATTGCCGATCGCCGTCGCCGAAGCCCAGATCGGCCTGGGCGGCGGGCAGGGCGATATTCACGATCGTCGCGTCCAGCACGACCATGAGCTGGGCGATGCCGAGAACGGCGAGCACCCACCAGCGCAGGGCGTGCGAACCCCGGCGGCTCGTGCCCGCGTCCGCGGGACGCTGGGTCCCGGTGTCGAGTGTGGTGGTCATAACTTCCCTCGTGAGTCGTCTGGGTGAGTTTTCGGTGGCATAATTGGAGATACCGCCTCCGCTTCACTGAAGCTACCAGATTAACGGAGAAACCACCTCCACTTAATCCCCGGATTGCTAGGATGCCCCTGTGAATCACGCCACGACGACCCCAGCACCACCCCGCCGACTGCGCGCCGACGCCGTGCGCAACCAGCAGCGGATCGTCGCGGCCGCCCGCGAACTCTTCGCCGATCACGGCCTCGAGATCACCCTCGACGACGTCGCCGAACGCGCCGGTGTCGGCGTGGGCACGGTCTACCGCCGCTTCGCCAACAAGAAGGAACTGATCGCCGAGGTCTTCGACCAGCACCTGGTCGACTTCGCCGAGACCGCCGAGGCCTCCCTCGGCCACCCCGACCCCTGGCTCGGCCTGGTCGAGTTCTTCGAGGACGCCTGCCGCCACCTCGCGGCCAATCGCGGCTTCGGCGAGGTGATGCTCGAGCTCGAGGAGGATCCGGCCCGCTTCGCCGAACTGCGCGACCGCATCCGCCCGTCGGTGGCCGCCATCGTCGACCGCGCCCGCGCGGCCGGGGCAGTGCACCCCGACATCACCACCTCCGACTTCTTCGCGCTGATCCACATGGTCAACGCGTTCGCCGAGTTCGCCGGACCGGTGAATTCCGAGGTCTGGCAGCGCTATATGGCCGTGCTACTCAACGGCGTGCGCACCGACGCGGTGCCCCGGCGCCCACTGCTCGTCGGCCCGCTCACCGACGAGGAAGTCGAGCAGGCCAAGGCCGCGGGCTGCCTCGGCCGCCGTCGCTGACCACCGCTTCCACCCCCGTGCAGTAGCGCGCGTCACACCTCATCCTCTACTGTTGGACACATGACCAAGAGCACCTGGGTGAACTGGGCGGGCGAGCAGCGCTGCACACCCGCCGTCGTCGCCGCGCCCCGCGGCGTCGAAGAACTGGCCGAGATCGTCGTCGCGTCGGCCGACGCGGGGCGCACCGTGCGCGTCGCGGGGTCCGGTCACTCGTTCACCGACGCGGTGCTCACCGACGGCACCCTGCTAGATCTGGGCGGGCTGAACCGGGTGCTCGACGTGGACACCGCGACCGGGCGGGTGCGCGTCGAGGCCGGGATCACCCTGCACGCGGCCAGCCCGCTGCTGCACGAGCACGGGCTGGCGTTCCCCAACCTCGGCGATATCGACACCCAGACCATCGCGGGCGCCACCGCCACCGCCACCCACGGGACCGGCGCGAAACTGCGCAATATCTCCGCGGCGCTGCACTCGGTGGAGGTCATGCTGGCCGACGGCAGCCGGGTGGAGCTCAACGAGCAGACCGATCCGGAGGGCTGGAAGGCCGCCCGGGTGAGCATCGGCGCACTCGGTGTCGTCACCGCGACGACACTGCAGCTGACACCCTCGTTCGTGCTCGACGCCGTCGAACGACCGGTCCCGCTCGACGAGGTGCTCGCAGATCTGGACGACTACGTCGACGGCAACGAGCACTTCGAGTTCTTCGCCTTCCCGCACAGCAAGCTGGCGATGACCAAGGCGCTCAACCGCACCGACGCGATCGAACAGCCGCGTGGCCGGATCAGGGAGTGGCTCAACGACATCCTGCTCGCCAACCATCTCTACGACGGAATGTGCAAGGTGGGCAAGCGGATTCCGGCGGCCATCCCCACCATCCACCGGCTGGCCGCGCTCGCGGGCAGCAACAATCGCCAGACCGATCGCTCCTATCGCGTGTTCGCCACCCCGCGCAAGGTGAAGTTCAACGAGATGGAATACGCCGTGCCCCGGCAGCATTCGGTGGCCGCGCTGCGCGAGATCCTCGAACTCGCCAAGCGCTTCGACACTCCGATGCCGCTCGAGGTGCGCTGGGTGGCCCCCGACGACGCGTTCCTGTCCCCCGCGGGCGGGCGCGAGACCTGCTACATCGCGGTGCACCAGTACGAGGGCATGGACTGGGACCCGTACTTCCGTGCCTGCGAAGCGGTTTTCGACCGCTACGACGGCAGGCCGCACTGGGGCAAGCGGCACTACCAGACCGCCGCGACCCTGTCCCCGCGCTACCCGGACTGGGACCGGTTCACCGCGGTGCGCCGCCGCCTGGACCCCACCGGCGTCTTCGCCAACGACTACGTGCGCCGGGTGCTCGGTCCGCTGGACTGATCCCCCGGTACCGGTTGTTCCGCACCGTCGGCGCGAGGTATATCTGATGTGCCACAAGCACTTTGCTCCTGCGCCGAAAGGGCGACCATGGCCCACACACCCAGCGTGTTGTTCGTCGGTGTCCACAATGCGGGCCGGTCGCAGATGGCGGCAGGACTGCTGCGGGCAATGGCCGGAAATCGCATCGAGGTGCGTACCGCGGGCAGCGAACCGGCCGAGGAGCTCCATCCGGTCGCGGTCGCGGCCATGGCCGAGATCGGGATCGATATCGGCGGCGAACGGCCCAAGGCGCTCACCGACGACGCCGTCGGCGTCTCCGACGTGGTGGTGACCATGGGCTGCGGGGAGGTGTGCCCGTACTTCCCCGGCATCAGCTACCGCGACTGGGTGCTGGCCGACCCAGCCGGGCAGCCGATCGAGGTGGTGCGCGGCATCCGCGATCACCTGCGGATCCTGATCGGCAATCTCATCGCCGAACTGGTGCCCGCGCCCACCCGCTGAGGTCCGATTCGTTCAAGACGGCCGCCGATCGGGCGCCTACGCTGCGGATATGACTCCACAGCTGGATGTGCTCTCGATCGTCGTCTCCGATATGGCCGCCTCGGTGACCTTCTATCGCAGGCTCGGGCTCGTCTTCCCCGACGGCGCGGAGACCGCGCCGCACACCGAGGCGCCCCTGGGCGGCGGCCTGCGCCTGGCGCTGGACACCGAGGAGGTGATCGCCTCCTTCGCGCCCGGCTGGCAGCCGCCGACCGGCCACGGCCGCACCGGGATCGCGTTCCGCTGCGCCGATCCGGCCGAGGTCGACAAGCTCTGGGCCGAGCTCGTCGCCGAGGGCTACCACGGCGAACTCGCGCCCTGGGACGCCGTCTGGGGCCAGCGCTACGCCACGCTCGCCGACCCCGACGGCCAGGGCATCGACCTCTACGCCCCGTTGCCCACCGAATAGGCCGACCAGCCGCGCGGATCACGCTGACGCTGCTGGTAGCGGTCCAGGATCTCGCGGACCTCGTCGCTGACCGGCGGTTCCCCGGTGAGCCTGGTCCACAGGTGGGTGTCGTGTTCGGTCAGCCGCACCGGGCCGGTCGCGGCGACATCGACGACGAAGGTGAACTGCCTGGTGCGCGCGCCCGCGCTGGACAGGTAGTCGAATTCGCCCAGGTAGTCGGTGACCCCGGTGACCTCGAGGCCGGTCTCCTCGGCGACTTCGCGGGCCACCGCGTCGTCGAGGGCCTCGCCGGGTTCCACAACCCCGCTCGGTAGCTCCCAGCGGCCGCTCAGTGAGTCGGATCGTCGGCGGCGGAGGATGAGCACCCGGTGGTGACGGACGACGACGGCACCGACGACAAGTCGACGGACTTCGTCTCGTTCGGCCTCGATACGGAGCGTGGAGTACACGGATTCGTCGATCATTCGGGTCACATCCTCTCGTCGTGTTTCGGACTTGCCTGGCACATGCGACGGGGCGTGCTCTGTGAGCATAACTTTCCCCCCGGGCGATGCCGAATGAGACTTTCCGGGCACCGCGCGGATCGATCACCCGGGTTGGAGTGCCCGGACCGAGCATCCGGCCAGGTCACGGAACTCTCGCGAGAGGTGCGACTGGTCGGCGAAGCCGGTGACGGCGGCGGTCTCGGCCGCCGGAATTCCCGCCCGCACGGCGGCGAGTGCTCGCTGAAACCGGAGAATTCGGGCCAACATCTTGGGCCCGTAGCCGAAGGCGGCCAGGCTGCGCCGGTGCAGCATCCGGGCCGAGAGCCCCGCCTGGGTGGCGGTCTCGGCGACCGTGGCGCCCGCGGCCAGGCTGTCGGCGACGGCGGTGATCACCGGGTCGGCGCGCGTGTTCGCCGCCGCGAATCGAGTGGCGACCCCCTCGAGTGCCGCCACGCGGTCGGGCGCGTTGTCGATGCTGTCGACCAGCAGCCGGGCCGTGCGGGCGGGCACGAGATCGCCCAGATCGACCCGTTGATTCAGCAGTTCCACGGCGGGCACGCCCAGCAGCGCGGGCGCGGTGCCCGGCGCGAACCGGATCCCGACGAACGCGCTCGCGCGCGCCGCGGGCGCGAGGAAAGCGCGGCTGTCCGGGCCCGCCACCAGGAGCGAGCCCTCGGTCCAGATCAGATCCATGCAGCCGTCGGGGAACACCGTGACCGGCTCCGGGTGCGCGGCGACGGTGCGCGTCCAGAGGACAGCCCGGTCGATGCGTGCCGCGCGCTCCCGGTAGTCGCTCATCCTCCCGACGGTAGCGCCGCCCACCGACAGGTTCCGGCCCGCCTAGGGTGCTCCCATGACCGTCCTGCGTTCTGTGCTGTTGTTCGTGCTGGCCGCCGTCGCCGAGATCGGCGGGGCCTGGCTGATCTGGCAGGGCGTGCGCGAGCACCGGGGGACGGTGTGGATCGGCGCGGGCGTGCTGGCGCTGGGGCTGTACGGGTTCGTCGCGACCCTGCAACCGGACGCGCATTTCGGGCGGATTCTGGCCGCCTACGGTGGGGTCTTCGTGGCGGGCTCGCTGCTGTGGGCGATGGCGCTGGACGGGTTCCGGCCGGATCGCTGGGACGTGATCGGCGCGCTGGTGTGCCTGGTCGGGGTCGGCATCATCATGTACGTCCCGCGGGCGGCCGGGTGAGCGGTCGGTAGCATCGGGCGGCGACAGGCATTCGGTTCGGCGGAGGGGTGGGCTCCATGCAATCGGCGGCATCGGTGCGCGGCGGCGCACCACGGATCGCGAGTTTCCCCGGATCCGATATCGACACCGAACCAGATCTCTGGTCGGGCGCGGCCATCGACGACAACCGCATCACCGCACTGGCCGTCGGCGCCTACTACGGCCGCAGCTGGGGCGCGCACTGCGACGGCGTGGCCTTCCTGCCCGAAGACGACAGCACGGTGACCCGGCGCGAGACCGCGATCGAGGGCCTGCACGAATCCTGGGGCGTGGACAACGCCGAGGACGCGCGCGACACCATCCGCAGGCTGCTCGCTGGCATGCACGCGCCGCTGTTCGAACTCGTGCATCCGCTGGCGGTGGCCGCGGCGGGCGACACCGGCCGGGTGGATCGCAGCGGCCTGGCCGACGAACATCGCGAATTCCTGCACACGCTCTCGGGTTTCCGCGGCTATCGCGGCCCCGCGGGCATCGACCGCGACTACGACGCCTGGCTGCAGGCCATCAAGCTCGGCATCACCGAGTGCCTGCCGAGCCCGTTGCAGACCGACGCCACCGCCTGGGACCTGGCCCGGCTGGTGTTCATCGCGCGCGGCGCCCACACGGCGGGTTATCTCACCGAGGACGAGGCCTGGGAGCACATGCTGACCGGGCTGGACCGGGCCCGTCAGCACTACCGCAACTGGCGCCAGTTCGGCGACGGCTTCCTCACCGGGGCGATCTTCTGGGCCGCGACCCAGGATCTCTCGGCAGCGAAACGGCAAGTGGCCGAACGCGGCCGGATGCTGGCCGGGCTGCACCTGCGTCCGTCGAGCCCGTGGCGGCGGGTGGCGCTGCACCAGGGCGCGCCGGTGTTCAGCCCGGCATCGCCAGCATGATCCCGACCGCCTGACGGCGGAACGGGTCGTCGTCGACCATCCCGAGTTTGCGCCGCTCCACCAGCAGCTGCCACTCGCCGAACAGGTCCGCCGAGGAGGGCAGCGACTGCGCGATGGAGCCGTCGGCGTGTTCGATCTCGCAGGCCAGCCGCAGTGCCTCGGCGACGCGGGCGAAATCGACCGGCTCCCAGTCCAGGAAGTCCAGCTCGGCACCGGCACCCGAAACCCGCAGGGTGGCGACCTTTCCCGGCGGCGCGAGGATCTCGGCGCCGGTGAGGACGGCGACCGGGAACTCGTAGACGGCCCAGGTGGACACGAACAGCAGCCGCAGCGTGGTGACGGCGACCAGGCCCGGCACCCCCTCGTGCCCGGCCTGGGCCAGTTCCAGCACGTATTCGTCGGAGCGCGCGCAGCGGTGCAGGATTGCGATCTCCGCCAGCGAATTGCCCACATAACGCATACGGCCCGCGGCCGCCGTGACATCGGGGCGCTGCGGGCCGTCCGGGCCGGGAACCGATTGCGGGGGAATCAGATTCGGGCGCGGGGGGAACACGCGGCGCAGGCCGATCAGGTCCCGTTCGACCGCGCGCACCAGCACCTGCGCCTGCGCGCGCACCCCGGTCTCGAGGAACACCGGCACCGGCTGCCGATCGGTGGGCACCCCGTTGACCACGTGCTGGGCCGAGCGGAAGAACAGCAGCAGGGCGAGCAGCCCGTCCTCGGTGGTCGCCAGCGCGACCCTGGCCAGCTCCGCGACCGAGACATCGAGGCCCACCTCGTTGTCGGCCCGCAGCGGCGTAGTCACCAGCCGCCCGTCCCCGTACCGGACGGCCACCCGCGTACCCCACACCTCGATCACAGCAAATCCCTCCGGCCCAGCCCCGCCTGGCTGGATCCTACCGAGGGGGTGTCGCCGGTGGGCCCGGGCGGCGTAGATTCGAGATCGTCGCTGCTCGGGTGTGTTTTCCTGGACGAAGGGATCGCCGTCATGAGCAAGTCGTCGCGGTGCCGTCTCGCCGGTGCGGCCCTCGCGCTGGTCCTCGTGCTGGGCGGATGCGCCGCAGCCGAGTCGCCACCGGAGCCCGCCGCCGGTCCCGAGGCCGGGCGGATCACCGAGATCGTGCGCGCGGCGATGGGCGAGCTCGATCTCAGCGCGGCGGTCTTCGGGGTGTGGCGCGGTGGGGAGCGGGTGGCGCTGGACGCGCTGGGTGAGTCGCCGCTGGGGGTGCCCGCGAACGCGGACATGCGGGTGCGGGTGGGTCAGCCGATGGAGCCGATGCTGTCGACGGTGCTGTGGCGGCTCGACGGCGACGGCGTGCTGTCGATGGACCAACCGATCGCGCGCTGGCTACCCGGGTTCCCCCGCGCCGAGGTGATCACCCCGCGCATGCTGGCCAACAGCACCTCCGGTATCGCCGACTACGTGACCGACCCCGCGTTCCTGAAGATCTTCGGCGAGAACCCGATTCGCGCGTGGACCGCGCCTCAGCTGCTCGATATCGCCACCGATCGGCCGCCGCTGTTCGAGCCCGGCACCAGCTTCGCCTACGCGCACAGCGATCTGGTGGTGCTGGGTGAGGTGCTCCAGCGGGCGGCGGGAAAACCGCTGGGCGAGTTGATCGCCGGGCATCTCACCGAGCCGCTGGGCATGCACCACAGCGAGGTGGTGCTCACCCCGCAGATGGACGAGCCCTTCCTGCACGGCTACACCAATGAGCGAAAGTTCTTCGAGGACTCCACCTTCTGGAATCCGACCGCGTTCCTGCACAGCGGTAACATGAACGCCACCGTCGCCGACCTCGGCCGCTGGGTCCGGGCCCTGGGCACCGGCGAACGGCTCACCCCCGACCAGTTCGAGCAGATGATGGCGCCCTCCACCGCGGGCCTCGGCCCCCTCACCGCCGACCGCTACTTCGCCTTCGGCGTCGTCCATCTCGGCGACTGGCTGTTCATGAACCCGTCCTACGGCGGCTACGACGGTGTCGCCTTCTACGACACGAAATCGGCCACCACCGTCATCGTCTACACCACCCTTGGGCCCAGTTCGGATGCCGACAAGAACAATGCCGTCGGCATCGGCACGAAGATCGCCGAGCTCCTCGTTCCGGATCGGCCACCCGCCGTTCCCTGAGGAGATCGTGCGGTCAGTGGCGGTCGCCGGGCCAGGGTGCGGGGGCGTCGGGGAAGGCGGTGCGCAGGGCGGTGGCGCGGTCGGCGGAGCCGCCCTGGAGGGTGATCCAGGAGGAGTCGGCGAAGGCCAGGGACAAGCCGGTGGTGCCGTGCGGGCGGGACGCGACGACGTGCGCGCGGTGGGCCCACCAGGGGATGAGCGCCGGGCCGAACTTGCGGCCGACGCCGCTGCGGATACGCAGCAGGACCAGGCGGGCGCTGGTCAGCGCGAGGACATGTTCGCAGCCATTGGTCACCGGGTCGTAGTGGATGCGCAGCTGACCGGCCAGGCTGTCGAGGCCGCCGTGCAGGGCGGTCGACTGCCGGGGGTCGCCGAGATCCCACTCGCCGGAGGCGACGGCCGCGATGCCGAGGGCGGCTCCCGCGAGCTTGCGGGTCGCGGACCTGCCCCCGAACCCGTCCTCGACCTTCCGCTTCCGTGGCACCTTCGGACAGTCGTGATGCGGCGTGACAGCGGCGAAGGTGAGCACCTGCTCGCCGGGTTCGACAGCCGACGCGAGGAAGCTGGTGATGTCGTCGTCGTTCAGCGTGAGGAACCCACCGCGCTGCCGCGCCTCCTCGGCGACGGCCTTGGCCGCCTTGCCCGCCAGGTCCCGAAAATCATTGGCCACCGGCCACTCTCCCCTCCGTGCTTCCCTCGGCCCACTCAGGTGTGGAACTCGAGGACTTCGTGTCCGTCGACGTAGCGAACGATCGCGACCCAATCCGGGTCCGCGCCCTCCAGCGATCCGTCGTAGGTCGCCGTTTCCGCGCCGGTCGCCCGGTCGTAGACGATCGTGACCGGCGTCGTCCCATGCTTGCTGTCGATTCGCCCGCCCACGACGACACTGTCACCGACGACGAAAACTGTTCGCTCGTTGGGGTATCCGACGAAACCGGGATCGGTCACCTGCCACTGCCGCCGACCGGTAGCGAGATCGACCAGGGTGAGTGCGCCCTGATCCGCGTGCTCGGTGATCAGCAGGGATCGGTCGTCACAAGCCAGTGCGCTGCCCTCGACCTCGGAGGTCCACACCGCTGTCCCGGCGGCCAGATCGAGTAGCTGAGCCCGGCCGTCGTCGCCGACCACCGCGACGCGGGACCCACTGCCGACGAATCCGTCGCCGCCGAGTGAGTGCTCACAGTCGTCGTCCTCGCGGCGGCCGCTGTTGACAGTGATCGAGTAGTCCTTGGTTCCGCTGTCACCGCCGAAGGCCTCGATCAGCACGGGGCATGCTCCCAGCCCTCGGACATCATCGTTCGCCGTGACGATCAGCGTCTTCCCGACAGCGACCTCGTACCAGGCGCGGTTCTTGGCGCGGACCGGCAGAATCGCGCCGGTCGCCGTCTCGAGCAAGGTCCAATCGATGCCGAACGGCTCGGACACTACAGAGAACGCTAGGTGCGCTTGTTCGGCCGGAGCCAGGCGCCCGTGCTGCCCGATAATGGACCTGCTCACGGACCCACTCGCCGCCACCGCCCAGCTCGGTTTCCCGTCGCGAATGTCACGCCGCATCGTCGAGCACCGCTCGCTGCGCCCGGACTCCTGCTCGCACTCGGCGGTATAGACCGCCTTGTCGAACACCGTCACCTTGTCGGCACTGCCCTGCCACACCGTCGCCCCACCGACGATCTCGATGACCTCGAACAACACCTGCCCCGACCCGGCCCTCGGATCGTCGACAAACACCACCGAGCCCCCGCTGATCCAGTACTTCGGATAGCCATCGGGGGTATCCCGCCGCCACAGTTCCCGCCCGGACCCCCGATCCAGCGCCACGAACGCCCTCGGCCGCACGGTCAACACCACATCCCCGACCACCGAAACCATCGAAGACCCAGCCGCATACCCCGACACCGACCACGCCGCACCGCTTTTCGCCACCTCGGTAGTGGACGAACCAGGCGCCTCACTCGCGGCGACGCCCTCCCCCGCGATCGATCGAGAACCACACCCCGACACCATCAAGCAGGCAACGACCGCCCCGACAACGACCGTCCTACGCATCTCTCCCCCGACCACTTGCCGACAACCGGGTCGAACGATAGCCCAGGAGGACGCGGCGCACCCGCTCGGCGCCATCGCGACCGTACGACGTACGCCGTTCACCGATCGAATTATCTTGCGCCACGCGCAAAGTCGCGAACGCGCCGACGGAACCACCGAAGGTGTAACGGAATCCACCACGGCGACGGTGTGCAGGCGTGAAGCTCTCCAGAGGTGAGAATGCTGCGGTCAACTCACCCGCAGTAACAGTCGTCTTGACGTGGAAGTCGCAGCAGGACGTCGATCCACAAGCACTACTCCTGGCCGAGACCGGGAAGATACGCAGCGACGAGGACTTCGTCTTCTACAACGCGGCGCGGCATCCGTCCGGCGCGGTCGCGCTCACCGAGTCGCAGGCCGGTCGGGCAGTCCTCGCGGTGTCGCTCACCAGCGTCGAATCGGCTGTTTCCCGCATCGTCATCTCGGGATCGGTCGAAGAGAGATCGTTCAGCGAGGTCACCGACCTGACACTGACGGTGAAGGACGGCAGCGACACACTGATCTCGTTCGATGTCGACCAGCCCGATGCCGTGACGGCCATGATGCTCGGCGAGTTCTACCGGCGCAACGGCCTGTGGAAGTTCCGGTCGGTCGGGCAGGGATGGGCGAGCGGGCTTCGTGGGCTCGCCGAGGAGTTCGGTGTACAGGTCGATGATTCGCCTGAGCCGCCCGCACCTGTGGCCGCGCCCATTCCTCGTGACACGCCGCCACCGGCGCAAGCCCGGATGGCACCCGGCTGGTACCCGGACACGGGGCAGCCGGGTCGGATCCGCTGGTGGAACGGGTCGCTGTGGACCGACGACTTCCAGCAGATCTTCCCGGCCGACCCGGCGATCTGCGAGCGCTGCGGCCGGGAGAAGCGGATCCCGAGATTCGGTGGCCCGACGCCGTGTCGCTGGTGCGAATCCGACGTCAACAGATTCCTCGCGATGTGGCGGACCCATGCGTGGCAGGTGCTGACGACCTCCGGACCGCAGGGCAGTGGGTGGGATGAGCTCTGGACGGGTCTGCGCTTCCAGCGCATCCACGAGGAGAGCGGCCGGGAGGCGTTGCGTCCGCTCGCCGTCGCCTATCTGGAGCGCCTGGTCGCCTTCGCGTTCGCCGACGACGAGATCGAGGACTCCGAACTCAGCGGCTTCGAACGGGCGATCGAGGACCTCGAAGCGGCCGTCGATTTGACTGTCGCCCGCCGTCACATCGACGAGCTGCGCAGGCGCATGCTGCGCGGCCGGTCGCTCACCCAGGTCCGGGCCGGTGACCTGCCCCGTATCCGGCGTGAAGACCTGCATCTCGACGCCGACGAGACGCTGTACATCGATGTCAACGCGACCCACACCAAGTATCTGGCCAGCGGACCGAAGCACACCAGCGGCAGGTTGGTCGGCAGCAGCAAGAAGCTCCGATTCGTCGGTGCGGCCGCGGGTAGCGAGCTGCCCTGGGCGAAGATCGTGTCGGTCACGAGCGAATACGGCAATGTCGTCATCTCGGCGACGACCGCGCGCGGCGGTGGAACCTACAGCGTCCCCGACCCCGAGTACGTCGCGGCCGTCCTCGAAGGAGCGCTGCGCGTCTCGAAACGACTCGTGCTCGCGCCGGGCCAACGCGACACCCGGTCGATCCCGCCGAACGTGAAATCCGAAGTGTGGCAACGCGACGGCGGCCAATGCTGCCAGTGCGGCGACACCCATTACCTGGAGTTCGACCACATCATCCCGCTGAGCCGCGGCGGCGCGACGAGCGTGGGCAATCTGCAGATCCTGTGCCGCCGGTGCAACCTCGAGAAGGGCGCGCGCATCTGATCCACGAAAAAGCCCCTCACCTGGGGTTCAGGTGAGGGGCCTCGAGTGGAGCTGCCGGGAATCGAACCCGGGTCCTCCGCCGCGTCTTCAGGGCTTCTCCGTGTGCAGTTCGCTAGGTCTCTGCTTGGATCTCCGGGTCTCGCGAACAAGCTCGGATGACGATCCCAGTCACTGTTTGATGTTCCGCCCGACCCCGCGACCGGGCCGGACAGTAAGTCTCTCTAGCTGATGCCAGGGTCCGGGTCGAGAGACGAACCCGGTCTGACAGAGACGACCTGCTACTTAGGCAGCGAGGGCGTACTCGCGCTGATTGGAATCGGCGCTTAATTGGTTGCAACGACGCTTACGGTGGTCTCTTGCCTGCACCGACACGCTTCCCCTGAATCAACGTACGCAGTCGAAACCGTTCAGCCCCGTACGTGCCCGCACCCTGCGGGCTAGTCATATTAACACTCACGCTGCCGCGTTTCTTCCCCTTATTTCTGCCAGCCGACGGTGTCGGCTCGGTCACCGGACAGCGAACCGGGCCGGGACTGGGTCAATCCGGGTGGCGGGGCCGGTCGAGGCGAGTACTGTTCTCGTTCGGCCGCACTGGGACAGCGAGATCCCCTGGGCGACTGGAACAAGGAGTTACCTGATGGCATTCACCAAACCGCGGGCGCTGCGCCGTGCCGTGGTGATCCCGGTCGTGGCCGCGCTGGTGTCGGCCGTGGCGGCCTGCTCGAGCAGCGAGCAGAGCTATGGGCCCGGTGTGACCAGTGAGCCGTGTCCCGGTTCCGAGCACAAGGACCGGGGGTGCATCTACCTGGGTGTGCTCTCGGATCTGGGTGGCGGGCCGTTCGCGCCGCTTGGCATCTCGATGAACGAGGGTCAGCTGGCGTTCTGGAACCAGGTGAACGAATCGGGCGGCATCGGCGGCTACGACGTCGACATCACCACCTACGCCCGCAACACCTCCTTCGATCCGCGCACCCACCGCACCGCGTATCAGGAGATCGAGCCGCACGTGCTGGCGCTGGCGCAGAGCCTGGGCACCGGGCAGTCGATCGCGCTGCTCAACCAGATGGACGCCGACGACATGGTCAGCGTGGCGGCCACCCAGTGGTCGGGCTGGAACTACCGCAGCGCCGACCGCAATCTGGTGCTCAGCGCGGGCTACTCCTACTGCACCGAAGCGGTGATGGGCCTGGACTGGTTCACCGAGAACCACTACGCCCCACGCAATATCGCCATCGTGGCCTACCGCGGCAACTGGGGCGGCGACTACGCCAGCGGCGCGCTGAAGTGGGCGCTGGCCAACGGTGCCACCATCGTCGACCGGATCGACACCGGCCCCAACGGCGAGGTCGGCAATCAGGACGGCCCGGTCGAGGAGGTGCTGGCCGCGGACGCGGATCTGGTCCTGCTGGCCACCGGCCCGGCCGAGACCGCCGAGATCGTGGGCAAGCTGGTGCAGTCGGGCTTCGACGGACGGTTCCTCGGCTCGCTGCCCACCTGGAACGCGGCGCTGCTGCAGACGCCCGCCGCGCCCGCGCTCACCGCGCTGTTCAACTACACGACCCCGGTCGACGGGTGGGCGGGCAACAGCATCGGCGCCCAGCACGCCCGCGCGGCCGTCGACCACGAGCCAGCCAATTTCGGCTACTCGCTGGGCTGGGCCATCTCCTACCCGCTCAAGGCCCTGCTCATCGCGGCGGCCGAGGCGGGCGAACTGACCCGGCCCGGGCTGCGCCGCACCGTCACCGATCTGAAGCCCGACGGCGAGGGCATGGTGGTGGTGCATCCGGCCGGGGCCAGCGCGCCGGATCTGTCCGCGGAGTGGTCGGTGGTGTTCGAGCCGGACAAGACCGCGCCGATGGGCGCGCGGGCGATCAGCACCGGCTATCAGGGCACCACGCTGGGCAGGCTGGGCATCACCGAGCCCTGCACCCGGCTCTAGTTGGCGGCGATCATCCCGACCGCGGCGAGCGCGAGTCCCAGCCCCACCTTCTGCTGCCCGCCGATCCGCTCGCCCAGCAGCACCATCGCCAGCAGCACGGTGGCGGCCGGATACAGCGAGCCGATCACGCTGACCACCGACAGCATCGAGCCGTGGAAGGCGTAGAGCAGGGCGGCGTTGGCGATCACGTCGAGCACACCGACGGCCAATGCCAGCCGCAGCGGTTCCCCGTGCAGGCCGCGGAACTCCCCGGCGGCCAGCGCGGAGGTCCACACCACGACGGTGGCGGCCACGCGCTGGGCCAGCAGCGGCCACAGGCCCGCGCTCGCGCTGGTCTCGTGCAGGAAGAAGAAGGCGAAGCCGAACGCGGCGCCCGAGCCGACGGTGAGCAGGGCCACCCGGCGCGAGAACCGCAGTTCGCGACCGCCGATGATCTCCTCGGTGGTCTCGTCGGGCGCCTCCCGGCTGACCAGCACCACCGCGACCAGCGCGAGCGCGATACCCGCCACCGCGAGCGGGCCGGGACGCTCACCCAGGAAGAACCCGGCGATCACCGGGATCCCGGCCACCAGCACCGCCGTCACCGGCGACACCACCGACATCGGGCCGTCGGCCAAGGCGGCGTAGAACCACCACACCGCCAGTCCGCTGGCCACCCCGGCGGCCAGGCCCCACAGCACCGAGGCCGCGTCGGCGTGCCCGCCGACCAGCGGGGCGATCAGCAGGACCAGCAGCACCGAGAACGGGTAGGACACCACGACCACGCGCAGCGCGGTGACCCGCCGGGCGGCGATACCGCCGAAGAAGTCGCTGACTCCGTAGCCCGCCGCCGCGATCAGGGCGAGCGCGACGGAGATCAACGCATGCCTTTGACCCGCCGACCGATCTCGCGGGTGACCTCACGCTCGGCCTGGCGGCGAGCCAGATCCTGGCGCTTGTCGTAATCCTGCTTGCCCTTGGCGAGCGCGAGCTCGACCTTCACCTTGCCGTCGGAGAAATACATCGACAGCGGCACCAGCGTCTGGTTGCCCTCCCTGGACTTGCCGACCAGGTGCTCGATCTCGCGCTTGTGCAGCAGCAGCTTGCGGGTGCGCCGCGGCGAGTGGTTGGTCCAGGTGCCGTGGCTGAACTCCGGGATGTGCAGGCCGCGCAGCCAGACCTCCCCGTTGTCGACCGTCGCGAAGGCGTCGACGAGGGAGGCCTTGCCTTCGCGCAGGCTCTTCACTTCGGTGCCGACCAGCGCGATCCCCGCCTCATAGGTGTCGAGGATCGTGTAGTTGTGCCGCGCGCGGCGGTTGGTCGCGATGACCTTCCGGCCTTTCTCCTTCATAACGGTCAACTCTAAGTGACGGCGCCAGCGCTTTATTCCATGGCGTGATCAGCCGCCGGGACGCAGCGCCAGGTAGAGGATCAGCGCGGCGGTGAAGACCAGGATCAGCCCGACGGTGGTCCAGCGCGGCCTGCCCCGGTGCACCACCGGGTGCCGGGTGCCGAGCAGGGTGGGCGCGACGACGGGGTCGACCGCGCGCTGTGGTGGGGGTGGCGGTGGGCCGTCGGCGGCGGCACTTCCACCGCCGGAGCTGTCCTCGTCGGGTCCGTCACCGTTCACCGCCATGCGCCGACCCTAACGCGCCGACGGCCGGTCGCAGGGGCTATTCCTCGTGCAGCGTGGCCAGGACCCCCTCGCCGTAGCGGGCCAGCTTGTTCTCGCCGACGCCGGCGACGGTGCCGAGCGCGGCGAGGTCGGCGGGCTTGCGGGCCGCGATCTCGCGCAGGGTGGCGTCGTGGAACACCACGTAGGCGGGCACGCCCTGCTCCTTGGCGGTGGCCGCGCGCCAGGCCCGCAAGCGCTCGAAGAGCGGGACGTCGGCGGCGGGCAGGTCGACGGCGACCTTGGCCGACTTGGCCGCCCGGGCGGGTTTGGCCGCGCGCTCGGGCTCGCGGCGCATCGGCACCTGCCTGCCCTCGAAAAGCACCTCGTTGCTGGCGTCGGTGAGCGCGAGGACGCCGTATTCGCCCTGCACCGCGAGCAGGCCACCGGCCAGCAGCTGACGGACCACGCCCCGCCACTCGGTATCGCGCAGATCGGTGCCGATGCCGAAGACCGACAGCTCGTTGTGCCGGTGCTGGGTGATCTTCGGGTTGGTCTTGCCGAGCAGGATGTCGACGAGATGCCCGGCGCCGAACGCCTGGCCGCGTTCGCGCTTGAGCCGCAGGACCGTGGAGAGCATCTTCTGGGCGGGGACGGTGCCGTCCCAGGTCTGCGGCGGGTTCAGGCAGACATCGCAGTTGCCGCAGGCGGTGCCGGGCTGGCCGAAGTAGTTGAGCAGCTGGACGCGGCGGCAGCCCACCGTCTCGCACAGCGCGAGCATGGCGTCGAGGTGCAGTTGCAGCTGACGGCGGTGCGCGGCGTCGCCCTCGCTGGAGTCGATCATCTTGCGCTGCTGCACGACATCGGCCAGGCCGTAGACCATCCAGGCGGTCGACGGCTGGCCGTCGCGACCGGCGCGGCCGGTCTCCTGGTAGTAGCCCTCGATGGATTTGGGCAGGTCGAGGTGGGCGACGAAGCGGACATCGGGTTTGTCGATGCCCATGCCGAAGGCGATGGTCGCCACGACCACCAGGCCGTCCTCGCGCAGGAACCGGGCCTGGTTCTCCGCGCGGGTGCGGTTGTCCAGGCCCGCGTGATACGGCACCGCTCGCACCCCGTTCTCGGTGAGCATGGCCGCGGTCTTCTCCACCGAATTGCGCGAGAGGCAGTAGACGATGCCCGCGTCGCCGGGGTGTTCGGTGCGGATGAACTCGAGCAGCTGGCGGTCGGCCCGGTTCTTGCTCTCGATCCGGTACTGGATATTGGGCCGGTCGAAGCTGGCGACGAACTGTTTCGCCGCGCCGAGATCGAGCCGCTCGACGATCTCGGCGGCGGTCTTCTCGGTGGCGGTGGCGGTGAGCGCGATGCGCGGGACATCCGGCCAGCGCTCGTGCAGCAGCGACAGCGCCAGGTAGTCGGGCCGGAAATCGTGGCCCCACTGCGAGACACAGTGCGCCTCGTCGATGGCGAACAGCGCGACGGTGCCGCGATCGAGCAGCCGCAGGGTGGATTCCAGGCGCAGCCGTTCCGGCGCGAGATAGAGCAGGTCGAGCTCGCCGGCGACGAACTGGGCCTCCACCGTGCGCCGCTCGTCCGGCGACTGGGTGGAGTTGAGGAATCCGGCGCGCACCCCCAGCGCGCTGAGCGCGTCGACCTGGTCCTGCATGAGCGCGATCAGCGGAGAGACGACGACGCCGACGCCGGGGCGCACCAGCGAGGGCACCTGGTAGCACAGCGATTTGCCGCCGCCGGTGGGCATCAGGACCAGCGCGTCGCCGCCGCCGACGACCTGCTCGACGATGGCGGCCTGGTCGCCGCGGAAACTGTCGTAGCCGAAGACCCGGCTCAGCACCTCCTCGGCGGTCTCCGGGCGGCCGGGAGCCGCCGCCCGGGCCGGACCGGCCGGGGCGAGATCGTCGAAGTGGAAGCCGCCGGTGTCGTCGAAGTCGTGCTCGGAGACGTACCCGCCACCGGACGCGTAGGCGTCGTCGGGCGGGAAGTCCTCGGGCGGGAAGTCGTCGATGTCGGGGGCTGTGGCGCCGGAATTGCTCACCGGGCCATCCTACGAGCGAGCGCCCGGCCCGCAGCCCGGCCGAGGGCCCGGATCATGGCCCTGACCGGAAGTTGTCCACAGGTGGACAACTCGGATTCAGCCGCGCAAACGGTCCAGGACCTCGGCCTGGAGCAGGCCGTTGCTGGCCACGGCGTCGCCGCCGTGCGGGCCGGGCCGTCCGTCCAGGGAGCTGAACGTGCCGCCCGCCTCGCGGACCAGGATGTCGAGGGCGGCCAGGTCCCACAGCGAGACCTCGGGCTCGGCCGCGATGTCCACCGCGCCCTCGGCGACCAGGCAGTAGTTGAAGAAATCGCCGTAGCCGCGCACCCGCCAGACCTCGTCGGTGAGGTCGACGAACTTCTCCCGCAGGCCGCGTTCGCGCCAGCCGGACAGGCTGGAGAACGCCAGACTGGCGTCGCCGAGCTCGCTGACGGCCGAGACCGACAGCGGGGTGGGCGCGCCCGGGTGGACCTGCACCCAGGCCCCCGATCCGGCCGCCGCCCACCAGCGCCTGCCCAGCGCGGGCGCGCTCACCACGCCGACCACCGGGACACCGTCCTCGAGCAGGGCGATCAGGCTCGCCCACACCGGGACACCGCGCACGAAGTTCTTGGTGCCGTCGATCGGGTCGACCACCCACTGCCTGCCGCTGAACTCGGCGTCGCCGCCGAACTCTTCGCCGAGCACGGCGTCATCGGGGCGTTCCGCGCCGAGCACCCGCCGGATGACCTGCTCCACCGCCAGATCGGCGTCCGAGACAGGCGTGAGGTCCGGTTTCGCGTCGACCTTCAGGTCCACGGCGCCGAAGCGCACCTTCGAGATCGCGTCGGCGTCGTCGGCCAGGCGCAGGGCGAGGTCCAGGTCAGCGGTGTAGGCAGCCACGGGGGAAGTGTATTCGGGGGCCTGCGCCGCCGTGGTCGCGGTTCCCCCGCCGTGCCACGCGATCAACCGAGCGCCCGCCTGCCGATCAAGCCGCGACCGGCACCGACCTCGCCGCCACCAGAGCGCTCGCCCACCAGTGCAATTGGTCGAGCATCGCCCGCGCGGCCGCCTCGGATTCGGCGGGCTCGCGCAGTCCACCCTCGTCGTCGAAGAGCAAGTAGTAGCGCGGGAACGAGACGTAGTTGCGCACGGTGTGGGCGTTGAGCTCGTTGAACACCTGGCGCAGGTGCTCGATGGCCAGCAGCCCGCCCGAGGCGCCGCTGTAGCCGACGAAGCCGATGGTCTTGGCGTCCCACTGGGTGAAGTGCCAGTCGATGACGGCCTTGAGCGCGGCGGGATAACTGCGGTTGTGGTCGGGGGTGACGATCACGTACGCGTCGGCGGCGGCCAGGCGTTCGGTGAGCGCGGTCATGCCTGCCGGGCGGACCGGGTCGGGGTCCATGGCGGGTGGCACCGCGGGCAGCGCGGCGGGCACCTCGGCCTCGGCCAGGTCGATCACGTCGACCTCGAAACGGTCGTCGACCTGCTGGGCGAACCAGTTCGCGACCACCGGCCCGAACCGGCCCTCCCGGACGCTGCCGATGACGATCGCGAGCTTCAGTGGCTGTGTGGACACGCTGTCCTCCTGCTGTCGGAACCCGGCACGATCGGCCGGTGACTCCACTCTCGCCGCGCGGCAGCCGGGCAGGGAGACCACGCTGAGAGTGGTAGTGACACGGCCACTCTCGGCGCCGCCGCGATGGGTACCGTCGAAGGGGTGAGCGACAACGAACTCGGGTTGTTCCTGCGGACCCGCCGCGAGGCGGTCTCCCCCGCCGAGGTCGGCCTGCCCACCGGCCCGCGCAGGCGCACCCCCGGCTTGCGCCGCGCCGAGGTGGCGATGCTGGCCGGGGTGAGATGTTCGCTACACACTCCTTGTTAGATCTCTAGCCGCTACCCTTCAACGCGTCCAACTAGTCGCGGACCATTCCTCTGGTCACCGCGCGCCATGATCCGGGGGGGCATTTGCCGAAGGTTCCTGATTCTCGCAAAACTAGTCGTGCGGCGGTCAACGCGCTGCGGACGCTTCTGGAGCGACACAATCACATCGTTCAGGAGGTAGACGGCCAGAACGACTTCGGCGAAGACCAACACGTCACGTTCACCGAGGACGGTGAGGTCACCGGCGACCTGGTCAAGATCCAGGTCAAGGGTGGCCGTTCACGGCGCAGGTCCGGCGGATACGCCGTGCCAATCGGTGACCACGGCAACACCTGGGCCGATGGCAACATTCCGGTGCTCTGCGTCGTGCATGACCCAGACACCGACGGCCTCTACTGGGCCAACGCCACCAAGCAACTTCTGTCGGCGCGGCGGAAAGGGGACATGCTCAAGTCCATTAGCGTCAACTCGGAGCAGGAGCTGCATGACGAATCCATCGCCGACTTCGTCGCCGAGGTCAGGGCCTACCTCAGCCGCTATCGGGGCAACCGGATCATCCAAGCCCAGTTGGGTGAGATGGCAGGCGTCGAATTCGGTCCATCGGACATCGTGCAGCACCACGTCAACGTATTTGGCGAGGATTTGATCTTTTGGCAGCGCCAAGGTGAGGGATTCGCGACTTTGCTCCACAGCGACCTCGACTGGTACCCGGAGCACATCGGCCCCGAGCACTTCTACCCCAACGGCCGACCAGGGCTTCTACCCGGCATGTCTGTACTGGTGGACAAGATACTGAGTAAAGCTGAGGCGCAGTGGTTAGCTGCTTGCTTCGATGCCGCTCAATGGGCTCGCAAACCCCCAGTTGACGTAGCGCAGCTTCATACCAACATCGACGCACGTGACAACTACGTCGCCAGGCGAATCGAACACCGTCTTCGGGTCGAACCCGACTCGTTGCCCCGATCGATCCAGGTTCTCCGCAAGGAAACCGCGACCGACCAAGATCTGGCTGTCATCGCCACGAAGTTGGAGGCGGACGCTGACGCAAGTACCGAGGCGCACTCGAAACCGTGGCGCGAGATGTCAGATAGGGCCCGCCGACTGGTCACCTTCTACCTAGTCGAGGAAGTGCTAGTAGGTCCACCTGCCCTGCCGATCGACGAGCAGTTCCGGATCGTCTGGCGGTGCCCCCGGCCGACCGGAGAATACGGTTTCGATGCGCGAGTCGGACAACCGAGTACTCGCATGACGTCAGGCCGACAGTTGGTCAGCGCATGCGAGCTCAAGTCGGGAGACAGGATCTACTGGCTGAGCCGCTATGGGAACGAACGGGGCCGGAACGTATCGGCCGTCTGGGATTCCGAGGACAAGCCGGGAGCCGTCTGTGTTCTGTTCGATCAGCTGACGTTGGGAGACACCTTTTGGCCGGAGGAGCGCTTCGTCCGGAGGGCGTCCACCGAACCTCGGTGATGGCGCAGCAAGCGGACTGTCTCGGCTTGCCCCGGGATGTGACCTGTCTGCACGCGACGATCTCATCTCAGTTTGGTCTGCAGCTCCGGTCATAGGGAGTGCAGAAGTGGCACCAGCCACAGGGGTGAGTGTGGAGTATCTGATCCGGCTCGAGCATGGCCGGGATCGGCATCCATCGCCGCCGGTGTTGTCGGCGCTGGCCGACACGCTGCGGTTGAGTCCGCGGGAGCGGGTGCATCTGCATCAGCTCACCAAGGGGATGTCCGGATTCAGTTGTGGCGCCGTGGAGAACGGGCCCAATCGTACGGTTCGGCCGACCGTGCGGGCGATCCTCGATCAGCTCGGGCCCGCGCCCGCCGCGGTCACCAACCGGTTCACCGAGGTGCTGGCCTGCACCGAGGGGTATCGCAGGCTGATGGCGCCGAGCGGGTTGTTCGAGCAGGGCGAGCCCGCCAATGTGGCGCGGTTCGTGTTCACCCAGCCCGGCGCGCGCGAGCTGTACGCGAACTGGGACGCGGCCGCGGACATGCTGGTCGCCTCGCTCAAACAGGGTCCGTTCCGGGCCGATCCGATCGTGTCCGCCCTGGTCGACGAGCTCACCGTGACCGCGGGCGCCGCCTTTACCGACCGGCTGGCCACGCTGCCGGGGCTGCCGCCCTCGGGCGGGGTGATCCGGTTCGAGCATCCCGAGGCGGGCGCGCTGCGGCTGGCCTACGAATCGCTGGAACTGTCCGTCGACGACGACCAGGTGCTGTTCGTGCTGCTACCCGCCGACACCGCGAGCGCGAGCGCGCTCGACGCGCTGCTGGGCAGGCGGCCCGGTGGGTTGCGCGCCGTCGCGGGCTGACCGCGGGGTGCGGGTGTTTCACCGTGTCGGCGGCGACCGGTAACCTAGGACATCGTGCATCCTGACGTTATCGCCGATCTGGCCGAACTCGACACCACGCTCAAGACGGTCGAGTCGGTCCTCGATGTCGAGGAGCTCCGCCGTCGCATCGACGAGCTCGAACATCAGGCCGCCGATCCGGAGCTGTGGAACAACCAGGACCACGCCCAGCAGGTCACCAGCGAGCTCTCGCACGCGCAGAGCGAATTGCGCCGCGTGGAGGATCTGCGTCAGCGCCTCGAGGACCTGCCGGTGCTCTACGAGCTGGCCGAGGCCGAGGAGGGCGCGGCCGCCGCGGAGGCCACCGCCGACGCCGACGCCGAGCGGGCCACCCTGCGCGTGGACATCGAGGCGATGGAAGTGCGCACCCTGCTCTCCGGCGAGTACGACAAGCGTGACGCGCTGGTCAATATCCGCTCCGGCGCCGGTGGCGTGGACGCGGCCGACTGGGCGCAGATGCTGATGCGCATGTACATCCGCTGGGCCGAGCGGCACGGGTACTCGGTCGAGGTCTACGACACCTCCTACGCCGAGGAGGCCGGGATCAAGAGCGCGACCTTCGCGGTGAAGTCGGCGTATGCCTACGGCACGCTCTCGGTCGAGATGGGTACCCACCGCCTGGTGCGGATCAGCCCGTTCGACAACCAGGGCCGCCGCCAGACCTCCTTCGCCGAGGTCGAGGTGCTGCCGGTGGTGGAGACCACCGACCACATCGAGATCCCCGACGGTGATGTGCGCGTGGATGTCTACCGGTCCTCGGGCCCCGGCGGCCAGTCGGTCAACACCACCGACTCCGCGGTGCGCCTGACCCACATCCCCACCGGCATCGTGGTCACCTGCCAGAACGAGAAGTCGCAGCTGCAGAACAAGATCTCGGCCATGCGCGTGCTGCAGGCCAAGCTGCTCGAGCGCAAGCGCCAGGAGGAGCGCGCCCAGATGGACGCGCTCAAGACCAACGAGGGCGCGTCCTGGGGCAACCAGATGCGCTCCTACGTGCTGCACCCGTACCAGATGGTCAAGGACCTGCGCACCAACCACGAGGTGAACAACCCCACGGCGGTGCTCGACGGCGATATCGACGGGTTCATCGAATCCGGAATCCGTTGGCGCATGCGCGATCAGGCCGACGCGTAGCCATCTGTTCGCTCACCGGTGTGAGCGAGCTCGCGTTTGACCTGGCACCGTGACCGGGCTGTAACCTTTTCGTGTGAACGACCTTCTCGCGATCAACACCGCCCCCGAGATCACCGCCTGGCTGCGGTCGTCCGGGCTCGAGATCGTGCTGCTCGTCGTCGGAGCGATGCTCTTCGGCCGGTTCGCCGCGTTCGTCCGCGACCGCGTGACCAGCAAGATCGACTCCGGTTTCCACACCAGCGACGCGCTGGTGCGCACCGAGGCGGCCAAGCACCGGCACGCCCTGGCCCAGGTCATCACCTGGGTGGTGCTGACCATCGTCTACGTCCTGGTCGGCATCGAGGTCTTACGCAGGCTGGGCTTCGCGGTGACCGGTCTGGTCGCGCCCGCGGCCGTGCTCGGTGCCGCGCTCGGTTTCGGCGCGCAGCGCATCGTGCAGGACATTCTGGCCGGGTTCTTCCTCATCACCGAACGCCAGTACGGCTTCGGTGACGTGGTCCGCATCGCGGTGACCGGCTCCGGCGATCCGGCCGAGGGCACGGTCGAGGACGTGACCTTGCGCATCACCACACTGCGCAATTCCGACGGTGAGGTGATCACCGTGCCCAACGGCCAGATCGTGAAGGTCACCAACCTGTCCAAGGACTGGGCGCGCGCCGCGATCGACGTGCCGGTTTCCTCCCAGGCCGATATCAACAAGATCAACGAGATCCTGCACGAGGTGTGCACCAAGGCGTACCGGGACCGCAAGCTCGAGCCGCTGCTGCTCGACGAGCCCTCGGTGATGGGTGTGGAGGGGCTCACCCTCGACGAGATGAACATCCGGATGGTTGCCCGCACATTGCCGGGCAAGCAATTCGAAGTGGGTCGCGAGCTGCGCGTTCGGGTCGCCGCGGCACTGCGGAAGGAAGGAATCAGTGAAACCACGTAAGTCCACGGCGATCCTGATGGCCGCGTGGCTGTCGACCTTCGTCGTCTATGTGCTCGTCAAGCCCGTCGAGAACACCGGCACCGCGCCGACGACGCTGCTCAACACCGTCCCGGCCTGGGCCGATCCGACGCGCTGAGGCCGCCCGCGGCCGTTGTCGGCCAGGTCACCGGGCGCCCGCTGGCTACACTGGCTCCCCGTGATCACCATGCGCAACGTCACCAAGTCGTACAAGACCTCGACGCGGCCGGCGCTGGACAACGTCTCCGTCGAGGTGGACAAGGGCGAATTCGTCTTCATCATCGGCCCGTCCGGTTCGGGGAAGTCGACCTTCATGCGGCTGCTGCTCAAGGAGGAGACGCCGACCAGCGGCGAGATCCGGGTCGCGGACTTCCGGGTCGACCGGTTGCCGGGCCGCAAGGTGCCCAAGTTGCGGCAGCGCATCGGGTGCGTGTTCCAGGACTTCCGGCTGCTGCAGCAGAAGACGGTGGAGCAGAACGTGGCCTTCGCGCTCGAGGTGATCGGCAAGCGGCGCCAGTTCATCGAGCGCACGGTGCCCGAGGTGCTCGACATGGTCGGGCTGGGCGGCAAGGGCAATCGCCTGCCGTCGGAGCTGTCCGGAGGTGAGCAGCAGCGGGTGGCGATCGCGCGCGCGTTCGTCAACCGGCCGCTGGTGCTGCTCGCCGACGAGCCGACCGGCAATCTCGACCCGGAGACCAGCGCCGACATCATGGCGCTGCTGGAACGGATCAACCGCACCGGGACCACGGTGCTGATGGCCACCCACGACAATCACATCGTCGACGCCATGCGCAGGCGGGTGGTGGAACTCGATCACGGCAGACTCGTGCGCGACGAGGCGACCGGTGTCTACGGGGTGGGGCGATAATGCGACTGAGTTTCCTGTTCACCGAGGTCGCCGACGGGCTGCGCCGCAACCTGACGATGACCATCGCGATGATCCTGACCACCGCGGTGTCGCTGATGATGCTCGGCGGCGGCATGCTGTCGGTGCGGATGGCCGACAAGACCGAGAACTTCTTCATCGGCCGCCTCGAGGTGCGCTTCTATCTCGACGACGTGGTCTCCGACACCGATCCCGACTGCGCCGCCGAGCCGTGCAAGACGCTGCTGGCCGACCTGAAGTCCACCTCCGGGGTGGAGAGCGTGCAGTTCCTCAACCGCGCCGACGCGCTGGAGGAGGCCAAGAAGCTCTTCGCCGATCAGCCGGAGATGGTGCAGTACATCAGCGATTCCCCGCTGCCCGCCTCGCTGCGGGTGAAGATGACCGACGCCGATCAGTACCAGCACATCTACGACAGCTTCGCCACCCGCGAGGGCGTGCGGATCGTCGCCAACGACAAGGAGTTCGTGGATCGGCTGGTGAGCCTGTTCGACGGATTGCGCAATGCCGCGTTCGGGCTGGCGCTGGTGATGGCGCTGGCGGCCATGCTGCTGGTGCTGAACATGGTGCAGATCGCCGCGTTCACCCGGCGCACGGAAGTCGGCATCATGCGCCTGGTCGGCGCGACGCGCTGGTATACCCAGCTGCCGTTCCTGCTGGAGGCGGTGGCGGCGGCGTTCGTCGGCTCGGTGCTGGCGGTGCTGGGTCTAGTGATCGCGCGGCCGCTGGTGATCGACCGGGCGCTGGGCCCGCTGTTCGACAGCAATGTCTTCCCGCGCATCACCGGTGATGACATCGCGGTGGTCGCGCTGACCATCGCGCCGATCGGCATCGTCTTCGCGGCGGCGACGGCCTATCTCACGCTGCGGTTCTACGTGCGCGAGTGAGTCGCGCGGCGGGACCTGCGCCGGTCCAGCCGCTCAGCTCGCTGACGGATCGGCGTGGGCGAGGCTGGCGTCGAGCTGCGCGGTGAGCTGGGCGCGCTGCCGGTCGAGGACCTCGATGCGGCGGTTCAGTTCGGCCGTGCGCTCGGCCATCACCCGCACCGACATCTCGCAGGCCTGCACCGGGCCGTCCACGGGCGCGCACGGGAGCAGCGCGGCGATGTCGTCGGTGGTCAGTCCGGCGGCGAGCAGTTCGCGAATCCGTTCGACGGTGCGCAGCGCGTCCTCGGGGTAGGTGCGATAGCCGTTGGGATCGCGGTGAGGCCGCAGCAGGCCCTGTTCCTCGTAGTAGCGCAGCAGGCGCGCGGCGACGCCGGTGCGCCGGGCCACTTCACCGATCAGCATGTGATCTCCGGCTCCGGGCTTGACCTTCGCATCCATGTGAATACCTAACTTCGCTGACATGACAGCGATTCCCTTGCAGACCACCGTCCACGGCTCGGGCCCCGGCCTCGTCCTCGCCCATGGGGCCGAGGGCGGGATCGAGGCCAACTTCGGCCCGGTGCTTCCCGCGCTCGCCCGCACCCACACCGTGGTCGGCTCCGACTATCCGGCCGACGACACCCCGCTGACCCTCGACGGCCTCGCCGATGCCCTGGTGGCCGCCGCGGTCGCGGCGGGCGTGGAGACCTTCACCATCGCCGGGTTCTCCCTCGGCACCGCGGTGGCCGTGCGCGCGGCCGCCCGTCATCCCGAACGGGTCACCGGGCTGCTGCTCACCGCGGGGTTCGCCGCACCGGACAATCGCGCGCGGCTGATCGTGCGGAGCTGGCAGGACCTGATCGATCGCGAGGACCGCGCCGGTTTCGCGCGCCTGGCCCTGGTGACGGGCTTCTCTTCTCGCTACCTCGACGACCTGTCCCGCGAGACCGTCGACGAACTCGTGGACGGGATCGGCGCCTCGATTCCCGGCGGCACCTGGCAGCAGGCGGACCTGGTCGACCGGGCCGACACCACCGCCGACCTGCCCGGCATCACGGTGCCGACCCTCGTCGTGGCCACCACCGCCGACCTGCTGATCGACCCCGTCAACTCCCGTGCGCTCGCCGCCGCGATCCCCGGGGCCGAATACGCCGAGATCGACGCGGGGCACGTGGTCATGGCCGAGCAGCCGGACGCCTGGGAGAAACTCCTGACCGACTTCCTGGAGCGCCACCGGCTCTGAGACCGGACCCGGGATCACCCCAAGGCGCGGAGGTGGGGCCACAGTTCGGACCAGGGTCGGCGGGGTTCGCGGCAGACGTACAGCGGGGAACCCTGTTCGTCGTTGTCGATCCCGAGGCCGTTGTCGATCACGCCCGCCGGTTCGACGCTCGCGCACAACGCGGTGAGCCGGTCGTGGTCGAGGCCGACGGTGAGGACCGTGGTCGCGGTGTCCGGCGGTGGGCCCCACCACCAATACGCGTTGTGGCCCGAATGCGGTGTGGGCAGGCCATATTCGGCGCCGTAGTGCTCGATGGCCCCCGCTTCGCCGTAATTGGCGGTGAGGATGGCCGCGCCGGGCGGGTAAGCGGCGGCGACCTGTTCGACGAAGTGGGGCCAGCCGATGGTCTCGCCCGCGTCGTAGTTGACCGCGAGCACCGGGGAATCCGGGACCGCCTCGACCGGCAGCAGCGGCAGGAACATCGAGGCGGACAGCACCGCGTTCACCGCCACCACCGAACCCACTGCCGCCCAGCGCTTCCGGCTCGCGCCGAGCCATCCGGTCAGCCCGACGGCCCCTGCCGCCAGCAGCACCGGATACATCCCGCCGAGGTAGTAGGCCTTGCCGCCCGCGACCAGGAAGACCACGAACAGCAGCGCGTAGGTCAGCGCGAAGGCCCGGTACCGCGAGCGCCACAGCCACCACAGGCCGTATCCCCACAGCGGCACCAGCAGCGGCCCGATCAGGCCGAATTGCAAGAGCACGAACATGATCGGCGAGTCCGAGGTGCCCGAGGACCCCGCGGCGATGGCGCGACTCAGGGTCCACTGCGGCCAGCCGTTGCTCGCCTGCCACCACAGATAGGGCGCTACCAGGACCGCCGCGATGCCGAGCGATATCGGAAAGTACCTGGTGGCGAGGATCTTTCGCTGCGGTGTCAGCAGCAGGGCGACAACCAGCGCGACGACCGGCACCAGGATCAGCACCTTGTTCTGCACCCCGAGCCCTACCGCCGCGCCGACCGCGAGCCACCATCGCGGGTCCGCCCCGCGCACCAGCTTCAGCACCAGCAGGCTGATCAGCGACCAGAACGCCAGGTCGAAGATCGTGGTCCCGAACAGGTGCCCGGCGCCCTGCACGAGCGCCGCGCTCGCCACCGCGCCCGCGGTCAGCAGCCGCGCGCCACGCCCGCCACCGAGCACACCCGCCATCGCGCCCGCGCACACCACGACCACAGTGGCGGCGAGCACCGCGGGCACGCGCAGTAGCCACAGCGCATCGGGATCGATCGTCGCGAGCAGGCGCGCCAGGGCGGGCACGAACGGCGGCTGATCGGGATAACCCCAGTCCAGACGCTGTCCGGCGGCCAGGAAGTACAGCTCGTCACGGTGGTAGCCGTAGCGCGCGGAAGTCAGCAACAACACGAGCGCGAAGGCCGACGCCAGGACAGACACCTGTCCAGCGTGACAGAATCCGGCGATTCTCCCAAGGGGGATCTTGCACTTCTTACTCCAGAGTAAGATAGTCTTACCGAGGAGTAAGATAGGCGGGGCAGCCAGTGTCCCGACAGCCGAGGAAATCAGGTGATGATGAGCACTCGAGACAGCGCGACCAAGCGACGTCCGAACGACACGTCCGCGGTCGGCCTCAGCCAGCCCAAGCGGGACTGGATGGGCACCGCGATGCGCGCTTTGACGACCATTACCGGGTCGGAGCTCGCCGAGAAGTACAACTTGCGCAAGCCCATCGAGCGAGTCACCTACGAGGGCACCAAGACCGGGTTCCGCACGCTGGGCGCGGCCACCCGCACCTTCGCCAAGGTCACCGGGGGCGGCAAGCCGCAGCGCCTGGCCGACAACGAGGCCAAGACCAAGGACTACTTCGACCTCACCCCGTCCGACGAGCAGCAGATGATCGTCGAGACCGTGAAGGACTTCGCCGGTGAGATCCTGCGCCCGGCCGCCTACGAGGCCGACAACGCCGCCAAGGCCCCGCGCGATCTGCTCGAGCGCGCCGCCGAACTCGGCATCACCCTGATCAATGTGCCCGAGGAGCTCGAGGGCGCCGCCGCCGAGCGGGGCGCGGTCACCAATTCCCTGGTCGCCGAGGCACTCGCGCACGGTGACATGGGCCTCGCGCTGCCGATCCTGGCGCCCAGCGGTGTCGCCGTGGCGCTGTCGCAGTGGGGCACCGACGCCCAGCAGAAGACCTACCTGCCCGCCTTCACCGGCGAGAACGTGCCGCAGGCCTCGGTGGTCATCGCCGAGCCGCGCGCCCTGTTCGACCCCTTCGCGCTGCAGACCAAGGCCACCCGCTCCCCCAGCGGCTACCGCCTCAACGGTGTGAAGAGCCTGGTCCCGGCCGCCGCCGACGCCGAGCTGTTCATCGTCGCCGCCGAGCTCGACGGGCGCCCGGCGCTGTTCGTCGTCGAGTCCGACTCCGCGGGCCTGACGGTGGAGGCCGACCCGAGCATGGGTCTGCGGGCCGCGGGCCTGGGTCGGCTGATCTTGGACAATGTCGCCGTGAGCGCCGACGCCGTCCTCGGTGACGGTGACGCCGTCGCCCGCGCCGCCGAGTACACCGACGCCGTGCAGCTGGCCCGCCTCGGCTGGTCGTCGCTGGCCATCGGCACCGGTCAGGCCGTGCTCGACTACGTGATCCCCTACGTGAACGAGCGCGAAGCCTTCGGCGAGCCGATCTCGCACCGTCAGGCGGTCGCGTTCATGGTCGCCAATATGGCCATCGAGCTCGACGGCCTCCGGCTCGTGACCCTGCGGGGTGCGTCACGCGCCGAGCAGGGCCTGTCGTTCCACCGCGAGGCGGCGCTGGCCCGCAAGCTGGCCACCGACAAGGGCATGCAGATCGGTCTGGACGGCGTGCAGCTGCTCGGCGGCCACGGCTTCACCAAGGAACACCCGGTCGAGCGCTGGTACCGCGACCTTCGTGCCATCGGCGTCGCCGAGGGCATCGTGCTGGTGTAACGGCCCGTTTCTTACCTTCCAGGAGACTTCCCATGATCAATCTCGAACTCCCCAAGAAGCTGAAGGCGAGCGCCAACCAGGCCCACCAGGTCGCCTCTCAGATCTTCCGTCCGATCTCGCGCAAGTACGACCTCGCCGAGCACGAGTACCCGGTCGAGCTCGACACCATGGCCGCCATGATCGAGGGCCTGTCGGACTCCGGCACCCAGAAGATCGGTGGCGCCGCCGGTGGCCGCGGTGACGAGCCCGGCACCGACCTGGTCGCCAATGCCAACGGCGGCAATATGTCCGCGCTGCTCAACGCGCTGGAGACCTCCTGGGGCGATGTCGGCCTGATGCTGACCATCCCCTACCAGGGTCTGGGCAACGCGGCCATCGCCGCGGTCGCCACCGACGAGCAGCTCGCGCGCTTCGGCAAGGTGTGGGCCGCGATGGCCATCACCGAGCCGTCCTTCGGTTCCGACTCCGCCGCCGTCACCACCACCGCCGTGCTCGACGGCGACGAGTGGGTCCTCAACGGCGAGAAGATCTTCGTCACCTGTGGCGAGCGGGCCACCCACATCGTGGTGTGGGCCTCGGTCGACAAGAGCCTGGGCCGCGCGGCGATCAAGTCCTTCGTCGTCCCGCGCGACGCTCCGGGTCTGTCGGTGGCGCGGCTCGAGCACAAGCTCGGCATCAAGGCCTCCGACACCGCCGTGCTGCTGCTGCAGGACTGCCGGATTCCCGCCGACAACATCCTCGGCTCGCCGGAAGTCAATGTGGAGAAGGGTTTCGCGGGGGTCATGCAGACCTTCGACAACACCCGTCCGCTGGTGGCCGCCATGGCCATCGGTGTGGCCCGCGCCGCGCTCGAGGAACTGCGGTCCATCCTCACCGGCGCCGGTGTCGAGATCTCCTACGACACCCCCGCCATGAACCAGCACGCCGCCGCCGCCGAGTTCCTGCGCATGGAAGCCGACTACGAATCGGCCTACCTGCTGGCCCTGCGCGCGGCCTGGATGGCCGACAACAAGAAGCCCAACTCCCTCGAGGCTTCCATGTCCAAGGCCAAGGCAGGCCGCACCGGCACCGACGTCTCCCTCAAGGCCGTCGAACTGGCGGGCAGCCTCGGCTACTCCCAGCGCCTGCTCCTGGAGAAGTGGGGCCGCGACTCGAAGATCCTGGATATCTTCGAAGGCACCCAGCAGATCCAGCAGCTCATCGTGGCCCGCCGGGTGCTCGGGAAGTCCTCCGCCGAGCTGAAGTGACCTGGTAGACAATGAAATCCGGTGCGAGTCGTCATCGACTCGCACCGGATTTCTCGTTCCCGGGACACGTTGCGCCGAACGCGAAAACTCACCCGCCGTGCCCCCGCCGCTGACAAGCTGGGGCGCATGGAGAATCTCCGGGACGCCGAACATCGATTGCAGGCCGCACAGCTCGCCGGTGACGTCGACGCGCTCGACCGGCTACTGGACGACCGCCTGCTCTTCACCCTCGGCGGTGACGTCTACACCAAGGCCGACGACCTGGAACTGCATCGCACCGGGGCACAGGTGATGACACGACTGGTCGAGGAAGAGCTGACCGTCCTCGCCGACGAACACACCGGCGTCACCTGGTTCCTCGGCACCGTCGAAGGCACCGTCCACGGGGAGCCGTTCGCAGCCAGAATGCGCTACACCCGAACCTGGCGCCACGACGAAACCCACGGCTGGCAGATCATCGCCGCCCACGCGGGCCCCACCACCTGACACAGGCCCTCAGCAGGATGCACACGGCACATCTATGCTGACACGCTTTGCCGACAGCCGATGAATCAGTGGTGCCCGAACTGCTGCGGTTGCCGGGCCATGTGCGCGTCCGCTGCTGTTTTCAGTTCGCCGACAACCTCGTCGATGCCGCACTGGGCTGCGGCTACTGCCACCGCCAGGTAGGCGTGGAATTCCGCCGAACCACGGTCGGGGACCACCCCGGAGACCTTCTGACGATTCTCGACGTGGATCAGGACCGCATCTCCCTCGACGTCAAAGACGACCAGCTTGTCGAACCGCCACTCCCTGGTGGTCTTGCTGCCCGTGAAGATCACCCGGGAAGTGGTGATCACCGCCCGGCCGACATCGACGGATGTCTGCAGCTCGGGTCCGGGCACGTACGTACCCCGATAGCTGCCGGTGCGGTACCAGACACCTTTCGCGATGCGGACGCTCACTCCCGACGAACGGCCGGATGAGTAACCCCGCCGCTTCCTCGGCTCGATCAGCCGACAGGTGTCCGCGAACAACGCCGTCTCGCCCGACTTCAGCACAATGCCGTAGTCTGTCCCGCCGCCACCGCGTGACATCCTCCGCGCCACCGCAACGAGAGTGTCGAGCCGATCCTGCTCGACCTGCCACTCTGCCAGTTCGAGGTGGAAGGAACGTTCTGCCTGCGTATACGAGTCCTGGCCTCGGGCCGCCGCCGACCGGTCACCGTCACCGCCGCCGACGCCGACGCGCCACCATCGCTTACCTGTCACGGGCGTCGTTCAGTTGCTGCATCAAGACCGTGTCACCGGTCTTGATGTTGTCGGGATGGAAGACCTTCGTCAATGCCCTGAAGATCGCCTCGGTACGACCGGTGTCCACATATCCGAACAGCTGCTCAGCCCAGGTTCCGCCGCCGGCAGATCCATCGAACCGTTCGGCCGATTCCCTGCGCAGCCGCTGGACACTGGTACGCAGCTGCTCGATCTCGTCCCGGAGTTGCTCGATGTAGACAAGCTGCTGCCTGGCAGTGGTGTCCATCGCCTCGTACCTGCGCTTCCACTCCGCGACATCACCGGCGACATTGTCGCCGGTGGGCTGTTCGCCGAGCCGCTCCACCCGCGCGTCGAGTTTCTCGAAGGTGGACAGGAGCGCGGTGACGTCGACCCTGATGTGCCATTCGACATTCGCCCTGTCATAGCTGCGTGAACGCTGCGGTATCGCCGTCTTGAGCGCGTCGAGCAGCTGATCGTCGCGGCGGCTGAATGCGATCACCCAGTAGTCGTCTCTGGCCTCGACAGAAACGGTTGTCTGTGCCACGTAACCTCCCCCTGTCTCTTCAGCTCTGCCCCGCGAGAACGAACTCCATTGTTGCGCAACGCTTGTCAACCGACCAGCGCCGGTCACAAACCTGGCGGTCCGGTTTGTGGCGTTGTGAGGGGTGTGATGCTGGACGCTCGGGGACTTAGCTGAGGCTTAGTTAGGCTAGGCTCTGCTCATTTGCCGTGTGCTGGATCGGGCGGCAAGGGAAGACAGAGTGGGTGCGTCGTTGGTGGCGCGGGCCGAGGAGAATCGTCGTTTGAGTGGGCTGTATGACGCGGCGCTGGAGAAGAGCAGTTGTGGGGTCGGGTTTCTGACCCGGAAGGATGGCGTGCAGACGCACGAGATCATCCACAAGCTGCACGAGGCGCTGTGCGCGGTGCCGCATCGCGGCGGGATGTCGTCGGAGGGCGTGGGTGACGGGGCGGGTGTGAACCTGGACCTGTCGCTGCGGTTCTTCGCCGAGGTCACCGGGCGCGAGCTGAAGCTCGGGCAGTTCGGTGTGGGCAACTTCTTCCTGCCCACCGATCCGGCCTTCCACGGCGAGGCCGAGGCCGTCATCGAGCAGGCGCTGCTCGCGCAGGGGTTCGAGATCCTGTGCGTGCGCGAGGTGCCCGTCGACGACGACGCCATCCGCCCGGCAGCCCGCAAGTACCAGCTGCCGATCCGCCAGTGGGTGTTCCTGGCCGACGACGATCGCAAGATCCACGACGCGCTCATGGCCATCGAGGCGATCGCCTACACCCGCCCGGAGCTGCTCGGGATGTATCCGCTGTCGCTGAGCGCGCGCACCCAGGTGCTCAAGGGCAGGCTCAACTCGAACGAAGTGGTGCCGTACTTCCGCGATCTGAACGATCCGCGGATGGCCGTGCATTCGATGTTCTTCCACACCCGCTTCTCCACCAATACCGCGCCCAACGCGACGATGGCCCAGCCGTTCCGGCTGATGGCGCACAACGGTGAGCTCAACACCGACAAGAAGAACCGGCTCTCGGAGAACGCCATCGCGCTGGCCCGCAACCGGGCGATCATCCGCCCGCAGGGCCAGTCCGACAGCTGCCGTCTCGACCAGACCCTGCAGAACCGGGTGCTCGAGGACGACCTCGACCTGGTCACCGCCGTCGTCGCCATGATGCCGCCCGCCTGGGAGAACGACACCACGCTGTCGGCGCGGGTGACCGCCATGCTGGAGTACTTCAGCCTCTACGAGGAGAAGAACGACGGCCCCGCCGCGCTGATCTTCGGCGACGGCACCATTATCGGCGCCCGCCTGGACCGCCTCGGCCTGCGCCCGCTGCGCACCGTGGAGACCGCCGAGTACCTGGGCGTGATGTCAGAGGCCGGGCAGGTGTACTTCCCGCCCGAGGAGGTCACCCATCGTGGCCGGATCGAGGCGGGCGGCATGCTCTACTTCGATCACGCGCAGCGCCGCTCCTACACCACCACCGAGGCGCTGGAGATGCTGGCCGCGCGCCACGACTATCCGGCCATGCTCGCCGCCGCCCGCACGAATCTGGCCGACCTGCCCCCGGTCTCGCCGGAGGGGCAGGGTTCGCCCGCCCGCTACGACGGCGACCTGACCCGGCACCAGCGCTATGTCGCGTACTCGCTCAATCAGGAGAGCTTCAAGTTCCTGATGGATCCCATGCTGGCCACCGGCCAGGAGAAGATCTCCGCGATGGGCTACGGCGCGGCGATCAACGCGCTCTCCGATCAGGAGGGCGGGGTCGCCAAGTACTTCTCGCAGCGATTCGCGCAGGTCACCAATCCGCCGCTGGACAGCATCCGCGAGGCCGACGGCATGACCCTGCGGGTCGCGCTGGGCGCCAAGCCCAACAGCGGCGCCACCGCCGCCCCGCAGATCGTGGTGCGCTCGCCCATCCTCACCCACCTGGACATGCTCAAGATCCGCGAGCAGAGCCAGACCCCGGTGCGGCGGTTCGGCATGCGCTACCAGGTCGACCTCACCGACACCGGCGCCAATGCCGACGCGCTGGTGGCCGCCATCGACGCCCTGTGCGACGAGGTCGAGGCCTTCGCCCGGGAATCCGGCGGCATCGCGGTGATCACCGACCGGCACGTCGCGGCCGAGCGCGCGGCCATGCCGCTGATCATGGTGGTCTCGGCCATCAACCAGCGGCTCATCGAACAGGGCCTGCGCCTGCGGGTCTCGGTGATCGCCGAGAGCGGGCAGCTGTGCTCCTCGCACCACATCGCCGCCGTGCTGGGCTTCGGCGCGTCGGCGGTGTATCCGCTGGCTGTACAGATGCGTGCGGAGGAGAAGTTCGGCGCCGACGCCGACGCGGCGTTCAAGCACTTCGCCAAGGCGGCCGAGAAGTCGCTGATGAAGACCATGGGTCGTGTCGGTCTCTGCACCGTCGAGAGCTATATCGGCGGCGAGTTCTTCGAACCGAACTACCTCGACACCGCAGACCCGGTGCTGCACAGGTACTTCCCGAACGTGGTCTCGCCGGTGGCGGGCGTCGGCTTCCCGACCCTGGCCGCGGCCGTCGCGGACTGGCACGCCCGCGCGCTCACCGTCACCGGCGACAAGGACATCCCGCTGCTCGGCCTGTTCAAGGAGCGGGCCGAGGGCGCGGGCCACTCCTACGGCACCACCGCCGTGCGCGGGTTCGTCGACATGACCGAGGAGGCCATCTCCTTCGACGACACCGCCCGCCCCGACAACCCGGCCATGACCGACGCCACCTTCCTGCGCCTGCTCCCGCTCAACCAGCTCGAAGGCGCCTTCGGTCTCGACGACGAGGCCTACCGCAACACCAGCTTCGACCAGCTCACCCCGCGCGCGATCGACAGCTTCGACATCACCCCCGGCTACCGCCACTTCGTGCGGGCGATGAACGCCGAACGCACCCGGCGCCCGGCGGCCCTGCGCGATGTCCTCGCGCTGCCCGCTGACGTGAACTTCGTGCACGACGCCGACGAATTCCGCGCGGAGATGGGCCAGTTCGCCCGGGTCGGGAACAACGACTTCCAGGTGCGCGGCCTGAGCTGCGCGCAGGTCGACGGCGAGTTCGTCCTGCGGCTGACGCACGGCCCCGAGCGGCTGAGCGCCCTGGCCGAATCCCTGCGGGCCCGCTTCGGCACCGATATCCACCACGACGAGATCACCGATGACACCCTGCGGCTGCGCGCCACCGGCGCGGCCGAGCAGTACCTCACCGCCCTGCGCACCGCGCCGGAATCGATTCCGCTGCACCAGGTGCAACCCGCCAGTGAGATCACCGGCACCCTCGCCTCGGGCGCCATGAGCCACGGCGCGCTGGTGGCTCCGGCGCACGAGGCGGTCGCGCACGGCACCAATATGGTCGGCGGCATGTCGAACTGCGGTGAGGGCGGCGAGCACATCACCCGCTACGGCACCATCCGTGGCTCGCGGATCAAGCAGTTCGCCTCCGGGCGGTTCGGCGTGTGGTCGGGGTATCTGGCCGATCCGATGCTGCGGGAACTCGAGATCAAGATCGGGCAGGGCGCCAAGCCCGGCGAGGGTGGTCAGCTGCCCGCGCCGAAGGTGACCGTGGAGATCGCGGCGGCGCGTGGCGGCACGCCCGGCGTCGAACTCGTCTCTCCCCCACCGCATCACGACACGTATTCGATCGAGGATCTCGCGCAGCTCATCCACGACTGCAAGGCCGCGCGGGTGCGGGTGATCGTGAAGCTGGTGTCCTCGGAGGGCATCGGCACCATCGCGGTCGGCGTGGCCAAGGCCGGTGCCGATGTCATCAATGTCGCGGGCAATACCGGCGGCACCGGCGCGGCGGCGGTGACCAGTCTCAAGTACGCGGGCCGGTCCGCCGAGATCGGCGTGGCCGAGGTGCATCAGGCCCTGTGCGCCAACGGGATTCGCCAGAAGGTGATCCTGCGCTGTTCGGGTGCGCACCAAACCGCCAGTGACGTGGTGAAATCGGCGCTGCTGGGCGCGGACAGCTTCGAATTCGGCACCACCGCGCTGATGATGCTCAAGTGCGTGATGGCCAAGAACTGCAATATCAAGTGCCCGGCCGGACTCACCACCAATGCCGAAGTGTTCGAAGGTGATCCGCGGGCGCTGGCGCAGTATCTGCTCAATATCTCCCACGAGGTGCGCGAGATCCTGGCCACGCTGGGCCTGCGTTCGCTGCGCGAGGCGCGCGGCCGCAGCGATCTGCTGCACCTGCACGACCACCCGTCCAGCATCGGCACCCTGGATCTGCGCCGCATGCTCGAGGTCGCCGAGGAGGTGCGCGTCGACGACCCGATCTACATGGAGAAGGACTTCACCATCGACGACGCCTTCCTGGACCAGCTCGAGCTGGGCGGGGTCGCGTTCGCGCCGGTCGCGCTGACCAACCGGAACAAGAGTGTCGGCGGGCAGCTCGCCATCGACATCGAGCGCCTGCTCAACCACCAGGGCGCCGACGGTCCCGCGGTCACCCTCGACGATCGCGGCCGTCGCTATCTGCTGCCCGACAGCGTCACCGTCACCACCACCGGTTCGGCGGGCCAGAGCTACGGCGTGTTCTGCACCGACGGCATGACCATGACCCACACCGGCACCTGCAACGACGGCGTCGGCAAGAGCGCCTGCGGCGGCACGATTGTCGTGCGCTCCCCCGGCGGCGGCGCCGAGGGCGCCAATGTGCTGATCGGCAACTTCGCGCTGTTCGGCGCCTCGGGTGGCCGATTATTCGTGGAGGGCCAAGCCGGTGACCGATTCGCGGTGCGCAATTCCGGCGCCACCGCCGTGGTCGAGGGCGTCGGCGAATTCCTGTGCGAGTACATGACCAATGGCGCGGTGCTCAATATCGGCGGCTTCGGCAAGGGTGTCGCCAACGGCATGAGCGGCGGCTTCCTCTACCAGTACAACCCCGACGGTGACCTCGCCGCCAAGGTGAGCGCCGACTCGGTGCTGGTGCTGCCGATCACCGACGCGCCGTTCCACGAACTGGCCGCGCGGACCATGCTCGAATGGCATGTCGCCGCCACCGGGTCGGCGAAAGGCCGTGCGCTGCTGGAAGACTGGGCCAGCACCCGCCAGCTGCTCAGCTACGCCATGCCGCGCGCGCTGCTGCAGTACCAGGACTCCGACGCGATCCTGGCCGCCAAGACCCGCCGCGAACTCCTCGACGAGCTCGCCGCGGCCCTGGCCGGACACCAGGTGCGCAAGTTCAAGCTGTCCTACCGCGACCAGTGCACCGTCCTCGACGGTCAGGTCCCCGGCTACGGCGATACCGACAGCGAGGAGATGTTCGCCCTGCTCAACACCTACACGGTGCTGAACATGGCCCAGCAGCTGGCGCTCTCGCGCATGTCGGTCCCGGCGCAGGTCGACGATCCGGCCGTCGGCAAGGCGGTGCGCAACCTGATCCTCACCGAGGACTTCTTCCTCATCCAGAAGCTGCAGAAATACGCCCGCGAGGCGATCGACGGCTTCAGCGACGACGATCTCGCTGTCCTCGTCGCCGACAAGCGCCTGTCCGACTACAAGCAGGCGCTACGCAAGCGCAATGTCCGCTCCATGGACAGCCCAGGCACCTACGGCTGGATCCTGTTCCAGACCGCCAAGAACATCGACAAGATCGGCAGGCTGCCGTCGTTCGAGGAACTGTTCGCCCACCAGGCCGTTCCCGTCGTCGCCCTGTCCGGCCCCTCCCTCGAAACGGTCACCAGCGCATGAAGATCGCCTACATTCCCGAAGACGCCCCGTTCAACGAGGACCAGCGCGCCTGGCTGTCCGGCTTCCTGGCCGGGCTGCACTCGCGGCTGGCCATGAACCTGTCCGCCCCACCCGCGGCCGTCACCGACACCGGCGCGCCGCGGGTGCCGCTGCGCATCCTCTACGGCACCCAGACCGGCAATGCCGAGAGCGTGGCCGGGGACGCGGCGGCCGCCGCCAAGGCGCAGGGCTTCGACGCCACCGTCAGCGGGCTCGACGAGATCGCGCTCGACGAGTTCGCCGGGCTGAAGTACGTCCTGATCATCACCTCCACCTACGGCGAGGGCGAGATGCCCGACAACGCCGAATTGTTCTGGGACGCACTCTCGGCCACCACCGCCCCGCGCATGGAGGGCGTGGCGTACGGCGTGCTCGCGCTCGGGGACACCGGGTATGACGGGTTCTGCCAGGCGGGCAAGCTCATCGATACCCGGCTCGAACAGCTCGGCGCGCACCGCATCGTCGGCCGGGCCGACTGCGATATCGACTACGAGACCGCCGCCGCCGAATGGGTGCACAGCGCGGTCTCGACGCTGGTCACCCTGGCCGGGGCCAGCGGCAACCCGGGCACTCCGCCGCCGAGCACAGTGGCCCGCTCCGGCTGGACCCGCAAGAACCCGTATCCGGCGCTGCTGCCGGTGAACCGGGTGCTGTCCGGGGCCGGTTCGGGCAAAGAGATCCGCCACTTCGAGTTCGCGCTGGCCGACAGCGGCATCGTCTACGAGGCGGGTGACGCGCTGGCCGTGGTACCGGAGAACGATCCGGCGCTGGTCGCGGCGATCACCGAGCACTTCCGCGTCTCCCCCGACACCCTGGTCGACGGCGAACCCCTCGGCGAGCTGCTCGGGCACCGCTACGAGATCAGCACCCCGTCCAAGGATCTGCTCAGCGAGGTGGAGAGCCGCGCCGAGCACGAGGAGCTCTCGCACGTGCTGCGCGGCGGCGTGAAGGACGTCCTCGACCGCTGGCTCTACGGCAAGGACATCCTCGACATCCTGCGCATCGGCGGCGACGCGCTCAGCCTCGAGGAGTTCATCGGCCTGCTGAAACCGCTGGTGCACCGGGCCTATTCGATCTCGTCGAGTTCGCTGGCGCATCCGGACCACATCCATCTCACCGTGGCCAGCGTGCGCTACCAGGGCGCCGGTCGCGACCGCGGCGGTGTGTGTTCGACCTTCCTGGCCGATCGCAGCGCGGGCGCCAAGATCTTCCTGCAGCCCAACAAGCACTTCCGCGTCCCCGGCGACGACGACGCCCCGATGATCATGGTCGGCCCCGGCACCGGCATCGCCCCGTTCCGCGCCTTCCTGCAGGAACGCCAGCAGCGCGGCGCGCAGGGCCGCAACTGGCTGTTTTTCGGCGACCAGCACCGCGCCCACGATTTCATCTACTCCGACGAGCTCACCGGCTGGCACGAGAACGGCGTCCTCGACCGTCTCGACCTCGCGTTCTCCCGTGACCAGGCCGAGAAGATCTACGTGCAGACCCGCATGCGCGAACACGGCGCCGACCTGTACGCCTGGCTCGAGGAGGGCGGCCACTTCTACGTGTGCGGTGACGCCACCCGGATGGCCAAGGACGTCGACAAGGCGCTGCACGCGATCGTGGCCGAGCATGGCGGGCTCGACGCCGACGCGGCCGACGCCTACGTCAACACGCTCAAGCGCGAGAAGCGATACGTGCGCGATGTGTACTGACGACCGGCGCTGCGAGCGCTGCCCGGCCCGCCGCGTGCGCGCCGGGGCCCGGGTGGTCGCCGCCGCACTGCCCGCCCTCGGCACCGTGGTCTCGGTGACCGCCAACGACGCCGCGCTGCTCAGCCACACCGGCGAATACCAGCAACCCGCCCTGCCCGGCGAGGCGCTGAGCTGCGGCGATCAGCAGATCGCGCTGCGCGTGGACCCGAGCCTGGTCACCGACACCCTGCTCACCCCACGCGCGCTGACCCTGGCCGACGGCACCGGCACGCACCGCGCCTACCTCACGCCCCAGTCGGACCGGCTGGTCGTCGAGGCGCTGGAAGCGGCACCGGCGGCCGAGCCGGAACCCGACCGGGCCCTGGACTGGACGACGGTGAACTGGCGCGAGACCGACCAGATCACCCACCTCGACGACCTCACCCCCGCCCGCTACCGGGTGCTGCCGTTCACCGGCGCCCGCCGGATCGACGAGCGGGTGGTGCCGCATCTGCTCACCCATCTCACCGAGATCAGCCTGGCGCACACCGTCGCGGTACCCGGTGGCGGCTGCGTGCAGTTGCATCGCGGGCAGGCGGCGATGGCCGAGTGGTCGGGCAGTCGTGTCGCGGTGATGTACAACGCGGCGCGGTACGCGCTGGACCCGTCGATGGTCGCCGAATGCTGGGTCACCGAGGCGCACGGCGTCGCCGGGACGACCTCGGCGGTGGAGCTCTACGACCGCGACAACCGCTGCGTCACCGTGCTCACCCAGACCGGGCCGGTGTGTCAGCACCTGCACGGCGCGTGGGAGGCGATCGTCGCGTCGCTGCCGGATCACCCGGAATAGGACTCCGGCCCGACCGTCACACCCGCGCGGCGAGCTCCTCGGCGCGCGGCGTGGAATGATCGCTCGCATGAGCAGCACTGGGAACCCGATCATGATCCTCGGCGTGGCGGGCGGTGTGGCCATCGGTCTGCTGGTGGCGAATTGGAGCCCGGTGCGGGCGGTGATCTACGCGGTGATCTGGCTGGTGGCGGCGGGGGTGCTGCTGGCGCGAGGGCAGCTGCGGCGCAAGGCGACCCCGGAGTCCGCCGACGAGTGAGCTCACAGCCGGGTGGTGTCGTCCAGATGTAGCCGCCGGTCCAGCCGGTGCGGGTCGACGTCGAGCAGCTTGCGATCCCAGTGGGCCAGGTCGGCGGCCGCCGCGTAGGTGGTGTCGAGGAAGTCGAGCAGGGTGGCGTCCGGATCGTCGGAGCCGCGCACGGCCTCGTAGGGCAGCACGAATTCGCCGAGACCGGCGTCCCAGTGCGCGGCCGCGGGGCCCGCCGGGTGGTCGGAGTAGCCGTCGGGCGCCGGGTACGAATACGCGTAGAACATGCCCTCGGCGCCGCCGGGCCAGAAACCCGCGCTGGCGCATTCGCGCGAATAGCCCTCTTCCATCACCCAATCCGCGCAGTTGGGGGCGCCGCCGGGATGCAGCGGCGCGCTGCGGCCGGAGAAGCGGGTACAGGCCAGGTCGAAGGCGCCCCAGAACACGTGCACCGGGCTGGACTTCCCGGCGAAACCGGCCCGCCAGAGCGCGAAGACACGATCGATCTGCACCAGCTGCTGCCAGAACAGGTGCACGGCGTCGGCGTCGTAGGAGCTGTGCGTGGTGTCGCTCGCGAACGGGATGGCCGGGTCGACCTCGTTGGGCGAGGCCTCGATATCGAGGATGACGTCGAGACTGTGCAGGATGTCGCGCAGCTCGCCGTAGAAATCGGCGACCGTGCGGGGACGCAGCACCACACTGGCCCGGCGGCCGTCGCTGGTGCGCAGATTCAGCTCGTGGTCGACGAAGTCGAATTCGATGTCGAGCACGCGGCCGTCGATCGGGATCGCACCGGTGCTCAACCCGCGGGCGCTCACCCGCGAGGTGACATTCCACCAGTGATTGATCAGCGCGGTCCCCGACATCTGCAGTTTGCCGACGATCTGCAACCACATGTGCAGGGTGTCGCGGGTATCGGACCAGGAGTCGACGCTCAGCTCGGGCCAGGTGGCTCCGGCGGGGGTGAGACGGGCCATCACCCCATGCTACGTGCGCCCGGTGGCCGGAGCCGGGATCGCGCGATCTCGCGCGCCGTAGTTGTCTGAGACCTCGGGTCTCATATAAAGTGGGAGCTGCGCCACACGAAGGAGACATCACCGATGCTGTCGACAACCAAGAACACCGCGACCGATCCCGAGTACCACGAGATCCTGCGCAACCTGTCCGAAGGCTCGGTGAACCGGCACTTCGATCCCTACGTCGACATCGACTGGGATTCGCCCGAGTTCGCCGTGCACTCCGACGACCCGCGCTGGATCATGCCCGAAGAGGATCCCCTGGGCCGTCACCCCTGGTACAAGGCCCAGCCCGTCGAGAAGCAGATCGCCATGGGCATGTGGCGCCAGGCGGGCATCGCCAAGGTGGGCCTGGACTTCGAGCAACTGCTCATCCGCGGGCTCATGCAGTACCTGGTCTCGGTGCCCAACGGTGACCCGGAATTCCGCTACGTCACCCACGAGGCTGCCGAAGAGTGCAACCACACGATGATGTTCCAGGAGATGATCAACCGCATCGGTTACCGCGATGTGGTCGGCATGGGCAGCATCGACCGCAAGCTGACGATGGCCATCTGGCCCGCCGTGAAGTACTTCCCCGAGCTGTTCTTCACCATGATCCTCGGCGGCGAGGAGCCGATCGACCACCTGCAGAAGTCGCTGCTGCGCGCCGGGGTCGACCTGCATCCGATGGTGCAGCGCGTCATGCAGATCCACGTGGCCGAGGAGGCCCGCCACATCTCCTTCGCCCACGAGTACCTGCGCCGCAACGTGCCGGGGATGAACCCGATCACCAAGGCCGTGCTCTCGGTGGCCTTCCCGATCGCCATGCGGGTGATGCTCGACATGATCATGACCCCGCCCAAGGAGTTCGTCGACAAGTTCGACATCCCCGCCGAGGTCATGCGCGACGCGTACTGGGGCAACGAGGAATCGCAGACCACCATCCGCAACATCTTCGGTGACGTGCGGGCCCTGGCCACCAACAGCGGCATGATGAACCCGGTCGCCAAGCTCACGTGGAAGCTGCTGAGCATCGACGGCCCGGCCACCCGCTACCGCAGCGAACCGGCCCGCAAGGTCGCCTGAGCCGAAGCCGACAGTCCACTGTACATAGCGATGTACAGTGGACTATGGCTGATTACGAGACAGTGCCACTGACCGAGTTGCGGGGGCAGCTCGGTAGTGTTTTCGACGGCGTGTCCGCGAGCGGACGGCCGGTGATCGTGACCCGGGAGGGGAAGGAGCTGGTCGCGGTGGTACCCGCCGAGGTGTTACGGCACGGGGCATTACCCCCGGCCTACTTCAACGACGATCTGCGCGAACAGATCCTGGGCAGGCTCGACGATCGGATCAAGCAGCATTCCGAGGCCGAGATCGCCGACGCGGAAGCGAAACTGAGCACACTGATGGGCGCACTGAACGGCACGGCCGCGAGCGAACGGTGAGCGTCGCCGACCACACCGCGCTCACCTCGCTGGCCAGATCGCCGCTGTTCGGGCAGGTGATCATGCGCCAGTTCACCCAGCAGCGCCGGATCATGGTGGTGCCCTCGGTGAGCCTGATGGCCGCCATGCGGGCGGTCGACAATATCGACGAGCTCGGGCGTCTGCTCGACAATCGCGTCGCGGTGCGCTGGGCCGAGCTCGACGCCGCCACCGCCATCCGCGTCGGCACCACCGTGCCGATCGCCGACGACCACATCGACTGGCCGCTGGTCGCGCCGGTGGTGTTCACCGCCCAGCACCTGGATATGCCGGTGCTGACCGCGAAACCGGAGCTCTATCGCGGTTACAAGGTGCAGGTCGCCCCGATGCCGTGAGAGCGGGGTGGTCTCGGGTGTGACGCGCGTCTCGGTTACGGTGCTCGGGTGAAAGCAGTACCAGGAACACTCTAGGAGAGCTGGTTATGCATCATTTGAGCGTCATGCGTCGTCTCACCACCGCCGTCGCCGCCACCTCGGCCGCGATCGCCGTCGTCTTCGCCGCCCCCGCGGTGGCCGACCCGCAGCCGCAGACCGTGGATATCGCCGCAGCCGTCGCGCAGCTGCGCACCACCGTCGCCGACAACCCGGCCGCCCTGGCGGCGCTGGACAAGCTGACCGAGGACGGCACCGTCGAGGTGGCCCTGCCCGCGCAGCCGTTCCAGATCCCCGCGACCTCCGACATCGGCCAGAACGGCGGCGGACCCGGCGTCTACGGCTCGGGGATCGCCCTGGACCTCGACGGCTTCCGCTTCGGCTTCTTCGGCGGCCCCGGCACCCTCTCGCCGAACCAGAACGGCGCCAAGCTCGAGGTCATGTGGCTGAACCTGTCCAACGGGCAGAGCGGCACCGCCGTGCTCAGCGAGCACCAGGACGTGCCCGTCGACACCACCATCCGCACCGCCGCTCTCAACCCCGGCGGCGGCCTGATCGTGGCCGCGGTCTACGGCACCCTGTGGCACCGCTGGTCGGTTCCGGTCGACGAGCAGCACCCCGACGGCTACGCCTACCAGCTGGGCACCATCCAGCAGCCGTCCTTCGGCGCCGTCACCGGCTGAGCGGATTTCCCCGGCGCACCCCGGCCACCCGCCGGGGTGCGCTGTCGCGTTCGAGGGTGGGATTGCGGCGCAATGGTTTCGGCGTGAAGTAGGTTGACCGCGTGGATCTGGTCGACCGACTCGAAGAACTGGAACGGCGGGTCACCGCCTTGGAGAACACGCGGCCCGACGGCGGCGAGCCGAACCTGCCGTGGGCGGTGGCCCGGCTGCGGCGCGAGTTCGACGACGCGGGCGCGCGCAACGGCGGCGTCCTGCTGGCCGGTGCGCTGCACCTGCCCACCGGCGAGCAGCTGAACTGGCAGGCCCAGTTCGCCACCGACGCGGTGGTGGGCGATGTGTGGACCATCGAGGCGGCCAACTGCCTCGCGGCGCTGGCCGACCCGGTGCGGCTGCGACTGCTGCAGGAGATCGTCAACGGCAGGCGCACCGCGGCGGACCTGGCCGCCATCGAGGAACTCGGCACCTCGGCCGAGATCTACCAGCACCTGCGCCAGCTCGCGGCGGTCGGCTGGTTGCAGACCGCGGGGCGCGGGCGGTTCGAGGTGCCCGAGGCCAGGCTGGTCCCGCTGCTCGCCACCTTGGCCAGCGCGCAGCGGTAGCCGGAGAAATATCCGAATTGTCCGGTTAGAACACTGTGATGTAGAGCATACCGACTGCTACGGTGAGCATCAGATTCAGCGAAGCCGGAGGTAGCCGAGTGAACGTGTCCCACCTGCTCGAAAGCGTGAAGGCGCTCGGAGTGCTGCGCTCGCGCGGCGTGTCCGACCCGACCAAGCCGCTGGAGACCCTGCGGACCATGAAGGAATCCAAGATCTACGGCCCGCAGGCCACCCTGGTCCGGCATTCCGCGCGCGTGGCTCCCGACCAGGTCGCCCTGGCCGACGAGCGGGGTGAGCTCACCTACGCCGAGCTCGATCAGCAGTCCACCGCGGTGGCCCGCGGGCTGCGGGCGGCCGGGATCGGCGAGGGCACCGTGATCGCGGTGCTGGCACGCGATCATCGCGGCCTGATCATGTCGATGATCGCGGCGGGCAAGCTGGGCGCGCGGATCGCCCTGATGAACACCGGCTTCGCCAAGCCGCAGTTCGCCGAGGTGTGCGAGCGCGAGAACGTGCGCGCGGTGCTGCACGACAGCGAGTTCCTCGGCCTGCTCGACGCCCTGCCCGCCGAGCTGCCGCGCTACCTCACCTGGGTCGACGAGGGCACCGAATTGCCCACGGGCGCGACGACCTTCGACGACCTCATCGCGAACAACAGCACCGAGGACCTGCCCGCCCCGAGCAAGCCCGGCGGGTTCATCATCCTCACCAGCGGCACCACCGGTCTGCCCAAGGGCGCCCCGCGCACCAAGGTCACCCCGATGGCCACCGCGCAGTTCGTGGACCGGGTGCCCTTCCCCAAGCGCGGCACCATGATGATCGTCTCGCCGATCTTCCACAGCACCGGTCTCGGCACCTGGCTGGTCGGCTCGATCCTGTCGAACAAGATCGTGATGCGCCGCCGCTTCGACGCCGAGGCCACCCTCGCCGCGATCGCCGAGCACAAGGTCGAGATGCTGGTCTGCGTGCCGACCATGCTGCACCGGATGACCGAGCTGCCCGCCGAGGTGCGCGCGAAATACGACCTGTCCTCGCTGAAGGTCATCCTGTTCGCCGGTTCCGCGCTCACCCCGGAGCTGTGTATCCGCGCCACCGAGGCGTTCGGGCCGGTGCTCTACAACCTCTACGGCTCCACCGAGGTGGCCATCGCCAGCATCGCCAACCCGGCCGAGCTGGCCGAGGCGCCGGGCACGGTGGGCCGCTCGCCGATCACCTGCGAGGTCCGCCTCTACGACGAGAACGACCAGCGCGTGGACGCCCCCGAGACCCCGGGCCGGATCTTCGTGCGCAGCGGTGCGCCCTTCGAGGGTTACACCGACGGGCGCAACAAGCAGATCATCGACGGCTACATGTCCAGCGGCGATCTGGGCCACTTCACCGCCTCCGGCCTGCTCATGGTCGACGGCCGCGACGACGACATGATCGTCTCCGGCGGCGAGAACGTCTTCCCGCAGGAGGTGGAGAACCTGCTCGTCGAGCGGCCGGACGTGTTCGACGTGGCGGTGGTCGGCGTCGACGACAACGAGTTCGGCAAGCGCCTGCGCGCCTTCATCGTGGTGGAGCCGGGGCACTCGGTCGAGGCCGACGAGATCAAGGAGCACGTGAAGTCGAACCTGGCCCGGTTCAAGGTGCCGCGCGAGGTCATCTTCGTCGAGGAACTGCCGCGCAATGCCACCGGCAAGATCCTGCGGCGGGTGCTGGTGGACTATGAGGTGTCCCAGTGAGACCGGCGAGTACCTGAGACTGCTTGTCACCGGAACCGCCGGTACTTGATACTGTCACCACCAGCACTGGATCTCGAGGACGCGGTCCGGCCTACTCGTCATGGGCCATCCGCCGGAAGGCTGTTCGATGTCTCTGTCTCTGCCCGCGCTCGGTGGCACCGCCCGGCGTGCCGGTGATTTCGCCCTGGGCGTCAAGGTCATGGTCGACCGCAAGCTGTTCAATCCGCTGCGGCTCGACCATGCGGCGCGCTCGTTCTTCAATGTCTCCAAGTTCGGGCCGTTCGCGGGCGTGGTGATGCACGCGGCGCAGTCGCGGCCGACCGCGGGCGCGATCGTCGACGAGCGCGGTGAGCTCACCTTCGGCATGCTCGACGAGCAGTCCAACGCCTTCGCGCGTGGTCTGCGGGCCAGTGGCATCGCCGAGGGTGATGTCATAGCGGTGCTGGCCCGCGACCATCGCGGCATGGTGCTCAGTCTGCTCGCGGCGGGCAAGCTGGGCGTGCGCGCGGTCTTGATGAACACCGGCTTCGCCAAGCCGCAGTTCGCCGATGTGGCCGCGCGCGAGAAGGTCAAGGCGGTGCTGCACGACAGCGAGTTCCTGGACCTGATGAGCGCCATCCCCGCCGAGATCCCGCGCGTGCTCACCTGGGTCGACGAGAAGCACGGCGTCGACCCGGCCATCCCCACGGTCGAGTCGCTGTCGGCGGGCCGGTCGGTCGCGCCGCTGACCGCGCCCGGCAAGCCCGGCGGGATGGTCATCCTGACCAGTGGTACCACCGGCACACCCAAGGGCGCGCCGCGCGACAAGGTCTCGCCGTTCGCCTCGGCGCAGTTCGTCGACCGGGTGCCGCTGCCCAACAACGGCACCATGATCATGGCGGCGCCGATCTTCCACGGCACCGGCCTGTCGCAGTTCACGCTGGGCCTGGCCCTGGGCAACCGGGTGATCTTCCAGCAGCGCAAGTTCGATCCGGAACTGACGCTGGCCAATGTCGTGAAGTACCGGGCGGATTCGCTGGTCGTGGTCCCGACCATGCTCCAGCGCATCCTCGACCTCGACGCCGAGGTCCTCGCGAAGTACGACCCGCGCACCATGAAGGTGATCTTCGCGGCGGGCTCGGCCATCGCCCCCGACGTGGTGACCCGCACCCTGGACTACTTCGGTGACACCCTCTACAACCTGTACGGCTCCACCGAGTGCGCGGTGATGACCGTGGCCACCCCCGAGGATCTGCGCAAGTCGCCGACCACCGCGGGCAAGGCCCCGGTCGGCATCCGGATCGTGCTGCTCGACGAGAACCGCAAGCCGATCACGGCGCCGAATGTCACCGGAACCATCTTCGTGGACAACGGTTTCGCCTTCACCGGGTACACCGACGGGCGGACCAAGGAGATCGTCGACGGCATGATGTCCTCCGGCGACGTCGGCCATTTCGACGAAGACGGCCTGCTCTACATCGACGGCCGCGACGACGACATGATCGTCTCCGGCGGCGAGAACGTCTTCCCGCTCGAGGTGGAGAACCTCATCGCGGGCCGCGCCGACGTCTTCGAAGCGGCCGTGGTCGGTGTCGACGACCGCGATTACGGCAAGCGCCTGCGCGCGTTCGTGGTGCCCGGACCGGAGTCCGCGCGCGACGCGGCCGAGATCAAGGAGTATGTGCGCGCGAACCTGGCCCGCTACAAGGTGCCGCGCGAGGTGATCTTCGTCGACGAGCTGCCCCGCAACGCCACCGGCAAACTGCTGCGCAAGCCGCTGATCGAGATGGCGGTCGAGGAGCAGTGAGCCGAGACCGGTCGTCTATCATCAGCCGGTGATCATCGAGTTCGCGCGGACCGCCGCGCCGTCGCGTGCCGTCGGCGCGCGGCTGCGCGGTGCCTGCGCGGGCTCGATGTCGGGCGCGCTGTCGCTGGCCGCCCACGGGCTGGCCGGTGGGGGCGCGCTGCCCGGCAGCACCACCGTCGCCCTGCTGGCCGCCGTCTCGGCGCTGATCGGCGCCCTGGTGGCGGGCATCGGCCCGCTGCGGAACGGGGCGGTCGGGCTGGCCGCGGTGCTGCTGGGCGGGCAGTTGCTCGGCCACACCACGATGAGCTGGTCCGGGCATTCCCAGCACGGCGCCGATTCGCTCGGCCTCGGCATGCTCAGCGCCCACCTGGTGGCCGCGATCGTGGCAGCCGTCGTCATCCTCGGTGCCGAGGCCGCCTACCGGTTCGGCAGCGCCGTCCTGGCGCGGATCCTCCCGCTGCGCTACCGCACCCCGCGCATTCCCGATCCGGTGCCGCTGCGCCTGGTCCACCGTGACCGCGTCATCCTGCGGATCTTCGCCGCGCACGCCCTGCGCACCCGCGGTCCGCCGCTCGCGATTCCTTTCTGATTTCCCTCACCCGGTGCACGGATCTTCGCCGTGCGCTGTCTCGCGGCCGGACCCTCCGGCCGATCCGCCCGATGCGCCTGCCGCACGGGTGACGCCGCGATCCATGTCGCCTGCCCGGCGATGAGGCGCCCGCGCGGCGTGGATCGACGATGGCCGCACGGCCGACGGACAGCACCACCGGGTTCCAGCTCTGGCAGAAACGAATCATCATGAGCATCACGGACACCCGTCCGGCCGAGGTCGAGACCTCGGCGACCCCACCGCCCGGTAAACGCCGGGCCTTCCGGCTGGCGCCGCTCGCACTGCGCCTGCACTTCTACGCGGGGATCTTCGTCGCCCCGTTCATCCTGATCGCGGCGTTCACCGGCGCGCTCTACGCCATCGCGCCGACGCTCGAGCAGATCGTCTCGCGCGATCTGCTGCACGTCGACACCACCGGCCCCGACCAGGCGATCTCCGCCCAGGTCGGGGCCGCCGTCGCGGCCCGGCCGGACCTGACGCCGGTCGCCGTCGCCCCCGCCGCCGAAGCGGGGGAGACCACCCGGGTGTTGTTCAACGACCCGTCGCTGGGCGATTCCGAGCGGCTCTCGGTCTTCGTCGACCCGCACACCGCGCAGCCGGTGGGTGCGGCCGTGGTCTACGGCAGTGGCGGCGCGCTGCCGCTGCGGGCCTGGCTCAGCGAGTTCCACCGCAGCCTGCACCTGGGCGAACCGGGCAGGCTCTACAGCGAGCTGGCCGCGTCCTGGCTGTGGGTGATCGCCCTGTTCGGCCTGGTGCTGTGGGTGCAGCGGGTGCGCAAGCGCCGGGCCCGCAACGGTGCGCGGTGGCTGCTGGCCCCCGATCTGTCCCAGCCGCGGCGCCGGAAGATGAACTGGCACGGCGCGATCGGGCTGTGGGTGCTGCCGGTGGCGCTGCTGCTCTCGGCCACGGGCATGACCTGGTCGACCTACGCCGGGGAGAACGTCACCAAGCTGCGCCAGGAGCTCAGCTGGACCACCCCCGCGGTCACCGCCACCCTGCCCGGCGCGGCCGGTCCGGCCCAGCCCGCGGGCGGCGACCACCACAGCGCGGGCACCGTGGCCCCCGCCCCGGCCGACCCCGCCGCCACCATCGCCCAGCTCGACCGGGTGTACGCGGTGGCCAGGGCCGAGGGCATCACGCAGGCCGCCGAGATCGCCATTCCGGGCAAGCCCGAGCAGGCGTTCGTGGTCAAGGAGACCCGGCGACCGGGCACCTACACCATCGATGCCGTCGCGGTCGACGGCACGACCGGCGCGGTCACCGACCGGCTGGCCTACGCCGACTGGCCGCTGATGGCCAAGCTCACCAACTGGGGCATCGCCTTCCACATGGGTCTGCTGTTCGGGCTGCCCAATCAGCTGTTGCTGCTGGCGATCATGCTCGGCCTGATCACCGTCGCCGTGCTCGGCTACGTGATGTGGTGGCAGCGCAGGCCCACCCGCAAGGCGACCCGGCTCGCGCTCGGCACGCCACCGCGACGCGGGGTGCTGCGCCGGACCTCGCCGTGGCTCACCGTGCCGCTGGTCGCGGCCGCGGTCGGGATCGGCTGGTTCATTCCGCTGGTCGGGCTGAGCCTGCTGGCGTTCCTGCTCGTCGATGTCGCGCTCGGCCTGGCCGCCCGCGCCTACCCCGACGCCTGACCCCACTCCCCCACACGGCACGGCGAATCCGCCACGCCGACACACACTTTCCCGTCTCCGGGTGCCGTCGCGATGACGCATGCCCGCGGACGCTCTCCACGAAGGATTCACCGAATCATGAAGTTCACCACGATCGCCCTCGCCACCGCCGCCCTGCTCACCGCGGGCACCGTCACCGCCACCACCGCGCACGCGGCCCCGGCCCCGATCGGCTTCACCGCCGAAGCGGTCGACGGCGTCTCGCACATCACCACCGACGCGGGCTCCCTCGTCGCCGAGGACGGCGCGTTCAAGGTGCTGGCCGCCGACGGCACCACCGTCGCCGCGACCCCGCTGCACTTCCGCCTCGACGATTTCGAGTTCCCGATCGCCGCCGAGATCACCGGCCGCAGCGCCACCCTCACCCCGCGGCTCGATCCGGCCGAGGCTGTCTACAAGCCGGTCGCGCTGCCGTTCGAGAACTCCGCGCCGTGGAAGTCGGAATACGAGCGGGAGAAGGACGCCTGGAGCCGGATGACCGCCACCATCGGCCTCGGCGCCTCGGTCGGTGCCCTGGTCGGCGGCATCGGCGGTGCCGCGGTCGGCTGTGTGCTGGGCGGCATCGTCGGCGCCACCGTCGCCTCGGCCACCATCGTCGGCCTGTTCGGCCCGTTCATCCCGGCCGCCGCGGTCGGCTGCCTGGGCGGCATCCTCGCCGTCGGCTCCCTCGGTGCCCTGGCAGGCCAGATCTTCATCACCGCCCCGGTCGCGGTCGGCGCGGCGATCCAGTACTTCGCCACCATCACCGCCCCGTTCACCCCGCCCGCGAAGTAGCGGGCAGCGTGTCCCGGACCGGCCGCGCCACGGCTGGTTCGGGCGCGCTCTCCTCGCCGCCGGGCGGAAAACCGGACAGAATCGACAGTGATCCCGGTCGGCGGCGAAAGGAACTCGGACGATGGCGGTGTCCCGCAGGCAGCTGCTGCGCTACGGCGTCGCCGGGTCGATCGTGGCCGCGGTGGGGGCGTCGGCGGCGAGCAGTGCCCGGTTCGCGGCGCCGCGCAGGCCGGGTGGGGACATGTTCTCGCTCGGGGTCGCCTCGGGCGAGCCGACGCCGGACGGGTTCGTGTTGTGGACGCGGCTGGCGCCGGATCCGCTGGCGCCCGACGGGTACGGCGGAATGCCGTTCGCCCCGGTCACCGTCGACTACGAGGTCGCCGAGGACGAGCGGTTCGCCAAGGTCGTCGCCCGCGGTGAGGCGGTGGCGACCCGCGCGCTGGGCCACAGCGTGCATCCCGAGATCGCCGGGCTGGCACCGGATCGGTGGTACCACTACCGGTTCCGGGTGGGGTCGGCGATCTCGCCGGTCGGGCGCACCCGCACCGCGCCCGTGGCGAACAGCCCGACCGCGCGCATGCGGTTCGCGTTCGCGTCGTGCCAATCCTGGAGTTCCGGGTACTACACCGCCTACGAGCATCTGGGCGCCGAGGACCTGGATCTGGTCGTGCACCTGGGCGACTACATCTACGAGACGTCCTGGCTGCTGGCCCGGCGCGGGGCGCACATGCCCCCGCAGCTCGCCGGGGAGGCGGTGGATCTCACCGGCTACCGGCTGCGCTACGCCCAGGCCAAGAGCGAAGCGCCGCTACAGGCCGCGCACGCGGCGTTCCCCTGGCTGGTCACCCTCGACGACCACGAGCTCGACAACAACTGGGCCGGGGAACATCCGGGCCTCGGCATCGACATCCACCGACTGCCGCCACTGTTCCGGCGCCGCAAGGCCGCGGCCTTCCAGGCGATGTACGAGCATCAGCCGATGCGCCGGGCCCAGCTGCCGGTGGGGCCGAGCATGCACCTGCACCGCCGCTACCGCTTCGGCGACCTGGCCGAGTTCACCATGATCGACACCCGCCAGTACCGGTCCGCGCTGGCCTGCGGCGACGGCACCGCGGTCACCGGTTGCGCCGAACACTTCGCCACCGGCCGCACGATTCTCGGTGCGGCCCAGCGGGAATGGCTCGTCGACGGCCTGGCCACCTCCCCCGCCCGCTGGCAGGTGCTGGGCAATCAGGTCGCGATGGCCCAGTCCGATTACGACCCCGGCCCCGCGCTGCTGGTGGGCACCGACGCCTGGGACGGGTATGTCGCCGACCGCAACGCGGTGCTCGGCGCGGCCGCCGAGCGCGCGGCGGGCAATCTGGTGGTGATCACCGGTGACCGGCACGAGAACTATGTCGCCGATCTGCGCCGCGACTACAGCGATCCCGGGTCCGCCGTGGTGGCCACCGAGTTCACCGGCACCTCCATCACCACCGGCGGCGACGGCGCCGATCTCAGCGACACCGGCCGGATCCTGCTCGCCGCCAACCCGGATATGAAGTTCTACAACCGGCAGCGCGGTTATGTGCGGGTGGAGCTGGATCATCGGTTGTGGCGCAGTGATTTCCGGGTGGTCCCGTATGTCACCCGGCCGGGCGCGCCGATCAGTGACCGGGCGAGTTTCGTTGTCCAGGACGGTATTCCGGGAGCCGTTCCGGGGTGAGGACGCCCCCGGTTTTCAGGGCAGGACAAAATGTGGAATACGTTAGTTCCACACCTGGCCGCGGGGTTAGCGTTCGCCCATGAGTAGTACACCCAGCACCACGCGCCGCCGCCTCGGCTGGGGCGCCGCCGTCGCCATGGCCACCCTCGCCGTGGCGGCCACCGCCCTGCCCACCGCCGCGGCCGACACCTCCCCCAGCGGCATCCTGACCCTGCGGGCGACCCCACCGCCCGGCGGCTTCGTCGTCGGCTCCACCACCCACCTGTTCGCGACCGTCGGCTCCTCGATCTTCGGCAGCGCCATGGTGACCGCCGCCGACGACGGCACCTGCTTCCGCCGCTTCGACCCGGGCATGGACGCGGCCGGGATGAGCATCGAGTGGACCCCGACCGTGGCCGGAACCCGCACCATCACCCTCACCCAGGGCAAGGAAACAGTCTCGGAGACCGTGGTCGTCGCCCCTGCCCCGCCCGGGACACCGACACCGGACCCGGAAACCCCCGGATGCCAGGGCGGCGGAAGTCTGGATACCGGGAGCTTCGGGTCCTGATCGGCGCCGCCGGTCCAGGCCAGGGACGCGCACTCGGGCGGAGCTCAATCCAGTCGGCGTGCCCCGGCGGCGGGTTCGACGGGGAAGACGCGAGGTGCGTCGAGACCCGCGGCGGCGAAAGAGTCCAGAATCGCGTCGCGTACCCGGTCGGTGGCGGTGTGGTCGACCAGCGCGAGCACACTGCCGCCGAAGCCGCCGCCGATCATCCTGGCACCGTGCGCGCCCGCGCCGAGTGCCGCCTCGACGGCGAGATCCAGTGCCGGAGCGGAGACTTCGAAGTCGTCGCGCAGGGAGGTGTGCGAGGCGGTGAGCAGCGGGCCGATGGCGCGCGGGTCGGCACCGGCGCGCAACCCGTCGGCGACCGCCACGACGCGCGCGTTCTCGGTGACGACGTGTCGCGCGCGTCGCCGCAGCAGGTCATCGGTCAGGCGGGCCGGGTCGGTGGGCACGGCGGCACGCAACGACGGCAGTCCGAGGGCGGTGGCGGCCGCGGCGCACTGGGCCCGCCGTTCGGCGTAGGCGCCGTCGGACAGGTCGTGCGGATGACCGGTGTCGGCGACCAGCAGGGCGAGCCCGTGGCCCGCCGGATCGAACGGGATCTGTTCGGTGGCACCGGTATTCGCGGCCGTGAAGGCGCGCACGTCGAGCAGCAGCGCGTGCCCGGCGGCGCACAGGATCGAGGCCGCCTGGTCGAGCAGACCGGTCGGCACCCCGGCGAAGCGGTTCTCCGCCGCGTGGGCGATCTCGATCAGGGCGCGTTCGCCCAGGTCGGGCGCGTACAGGTCGCGCAGAGCCAGGGTGACCGCGCAGCACAGGGCGGCCGAGGACGAGAGTCCGGCGCCGATCGGGACCGTGCCGTCGAGATCCAGGCTCAGCCCGCCGACCGGGTAGCCGCGCAGCCGGAACTCGTGGACCACGCCGAGCGGATAGCGGGCCCACCGGGGCAGCCGATCTCGCTGTGCCGCAAGCTCATCCGGTGCCATCTCGACGATCTCGCCGGGCCGCTGCGCCGAGGTGAGCACCACCCGTGGATCGGCGCGGGACGCGGCGGCGCAGACGACGCCGAGCGAGAGCGCGATCGGCAGCACGAAGCCGTCGTTGTAGTCGGTGTGCTCCCCGATGATGTTCACCCGGCCCGGGGCGATCCACCTGTCCACGCCTGTCCCTCTCGCTCGGGCGAAATCGGTATCCGGCAAACCCGGCAACGGGGCGACAACACCCCGCCGAACGTGTCATGATCGACTGAGTTGTCAAGGTTTTGAGCGTCGGCGCCCGCCGGCTGGGGATTTCGCTCGGACAACACCACCCGGTGCTCCTCGACCGGTACTCGCGAGCATTCACCGGCCACACGTTCGATCGGCGCTTGTCGCGTGCGCAGGTTAGCAGGACGAGGGGGGCTGATGACCATCAGCGAGACACGCCACGGCAGCCTGCGGTGGTACGCGGTACTGCTCGGCGCGGCGGGGGCCGTACTGCTCGCACCGCTGCTCGGGGCACGGGCCCTGTCGTTCACCCTGCTGGTCGTGGTCGTGGCGGGCAGCCTGGCGATGATCGGCTTCGGCCTCTACCGGCACCGCCCCCTGCATCGCGCGCCCTGGTATCTGCTGGCCGCCTCGGTGCCGCTGTTCGCCATCGGCACCGCCCTCCGGGAGCTGGGCCTGCACGCGGACTGGCACCCCGTCGACGATCTGTGCACCCTGGCGGCCTACCTGTGTCTGGGGGTCGCGGCGGCGGGCTGGCTACAGCCGCGCCGGTTCGGCAATGCCAGGGACCTGTGGCTGGATTCGACGCTGATCGGGCTGAGCGCGCTGCTGGCCTCGTGGACCTTCCTGATCTCACCGATCCTGCGGCACGGCTCCGGCCTGGACACCGTCTTCGCCGCGAGCTACCCGGTGGTGCACGCCGTGCTGCTGACGGTGCTCGCGCATTCGCTGGCCACCGTGGTCGGTTCGGAGACCTCGCTGCGGCTGCTCCAGGCGGCGATGGTGGCGGTGCTCGTCGGCGGCCTGGCCGAAAGCCTCACGGCGGCGGGCACACTCGTCCTCGACAGTGAGCTGGCGGCGGTGCCGCAGCAGTGGGCGTATCTGCTCGCCGGGCTGGCCGCGCTGCAACCCACCATGAACCGGCTCTACCACGCCGGGGAGGTGCACGCGCACCGCTCCCGCAGGCGCGCGGGCGCGATCGCGGTGGCGCTGGTCGCCGCCTCCCTGGTGAGCGTGGTCGGCGCCGACCTCGGCCCCGGCGACCGGGTGGTGATCTGCCTGCTGCTCACGCTGCTGCTGGTCGGGGTGCTGGTACGCAGCGAGCGCGCGATCGCCCGCAGCCTGCGTAGCGAGCGGCGCGCGCAATACCAGGCCGACCACGACCTGCTCACCGGCCTGTTCAATCGCGGCGCCCTGCTGCGCGCGCCGCTGCGCTACCGCACCGAGTGGGCCGGAAAGCCACTGTGCCTGCTGTTCATCGACCTCGACGGGTTCAAACGCGTCAACGACAGTTACGGCCACGCCGTGGGCGACGAACTCATCGCCCACGCCGCCTCCCGCATCCGACGCACCACCCGCCGCGCCGATATCACCGCCCGCTACGGCGGCGACGAGTTCGTGGTCCTCGCCCCGCGCACCAGAACCGAGGCCGCGATGCTGGCCGAGCAGCTCCTCGGCGCCTTCGTGCGACCCTTCGACCTCAGCTGCGGCGAGATCCCCATCACCGCGAGTATCGGCGTGGCCTGTCTGAGCACCCGCCCCACCGACACCACCGTCTACGACCTGCTCCGCCACGCCGACGCCGCCATGTACCACGCCAAGGAGTACAACCTCGGCCTGGCCTTCCACGACGACCTGCGAAAACCACTGCGCCGCAGCATCGTCCACACGAGCAAGCCGACCAGCACGGCGGTGTGAGCGGGTCACCGCGGCGCGGCGGTGCTACCCCAGTTCGGCGAGCAGCCTTTTGGCCGCCTCCAGTTCGGCCTGCAACTGCTCGACCTTCTGCTGCTGGGCGCCCCGAGCCGCCTCCAGGATTCCCGCGACCACCTCGGCGACCTCCGGGTGCAGGATCTCGGCGGCCTGCGCGACGGCCGCGCTGGTCACCGACATCCCCTTCACACTGCGCTTCTTGCCGTTGACCACATCGACGGTCCACTCCCCGTCGGAGGTCCCGGTGAGGGTGACGGTCACCTCCGGCGCCTTGGGCTTGCGCGCCGCGGGAGCCTTGGCCGCCCGCGCCGGAGCGGGAGCCGGGGCCGGACTCGACGCCGGTGCGGGCTTGGGCGCCGCGTCGGGCACCGGCGCGAGCGACCGGGGCGGCGTCGGGGCGGCGCTCGGCGTGGTCGACGGCTGGGTCACAGTGGTTTCCTTTCGATTGCTCGGCGCCGCGGCAGTCCCGCGGGCCGGCTTGGTCAGCGTCACCTCGCTCGGGCCGAACGAGAGCACATCTTTGGAACCGGTGGGGCGCACCTGCAGGAAGTCACCGTCGGCCGGATCGCCCAGCGCGACCACCTTGCCCGACTTCCCTTCGGCCACACCGACGGCGGCGGCGGTGAACCACACCATCGGTGGTTTGCCCTCGGCGAGTTCGCCCGCGATGCGCGCGAGCTCGGCCTCGGACAGAACCTGGGGGGCGGATCGGCGGGATGCGGACTTGGTGCTCGGCGAGGACATCGTGGACTCCGGGAGGTTGGTGCGTGTGCTGCGTGGTGTGCACCGATGATGCCGCACGGCACCGACATGTTCCGCCCCGAGTCCGCCGCCGAGCCCGAAAACCGCTCCCGCCACGGGAGACCGGACCCGCGGGCTCAGCCGCGCGCGGCGTTGCCCCGGGTGGTCGGGCGGATGTTCGCGCGCACCGCGGCGACATCCGGGTACCCGTTGACCGCCATCAGCAGATCGGCCTCGGCGGCGTAGCCGCGCAGCACGTGCACCAGCCCGCGCACTCCGCCCAGTGCCAGCCCGTACACATACGGCCTGCCGAGCCCGACCATGGTCGCGCCCAGACCCAGCGCCTTCACCACATCGGCGCCGGAGCGCACGCCGGAGTCGAACAGCACCGGCACCCGGTCGTCACAGGCGGCGACCACCGCGGGCAGGGTCTCCAGCGCGCTGAGCCCGCCGTTGGCCTGGCGACCACCGTGATTGGAGCAGTAGATGCCGTCGGCGCCGAAATCGATGGCCTTGCGCGCGTCCTCGGGATGCGAGATGCCCTTGAGAATGATCGGCAGGTCGGTCAGCGAGCGCAGCCAGGTGAGGTCGTCCCAGGTCAGCGAGTTGCCGAAGGTCGCGATCCAGTGCAGCACAATCAGCTTGGGATCGTCGGAGCCGACCATTCGCTGAAACACCGGGTCGCTGGTGTAGTTCTTCAGCACGTGGCCGCGCAGCTGCGGGAAGTTGCCGCTGGACAGGTCGCGCGGGCGCCAGCCGGGCACCCAGGTGTCGAGGGTGACGGTGATGCCCGCGTAGCCCGCGGCCTCGGCGCGACGCACCAGGCTCTCGGCCAGCTCGCGGTTCTTCGGGGTGTAGAGCTGGAAGAAGGAGGGGGTGTCCCCGGCGTGCGGGCGCACGTCCTCGAGCGGGTCCTCCATCAGCGTCGAATACATCGCGGGCACACCGGTTTCCGCCGACGCCTTCGCCACCGCGATATCGCCGTGCCCGTTCTCGCCGACCAGGCCGATCACCCCGACCGGCGCCAGGAACAGCGGACTGGCGAAGGTGTGGCCGAACGCGGTGACGGTCAGATCTCGTTCGGTGGCGCCGACCAGCATGCGCGGCACCAGACCCCAGTCGGCGAACGCCTCGGCGTTGCGGCGCTGGGTGAGCTCGTCACCGGCGCCGCCGGCGATGTAGTTGAGCAGGGTGTCGGGCAGCGCGGCGGCGGCCTTGCGCTCGAGAGTGGCGTAGTCCATGGGGAAATCCGGCAGGATCCCGCCCAGCGCGGCCAGGTAGATCTCGTTCTGATAGTCGGCGAACTGACTCATCGCTGAACTTTCCCATGCCAGCCGGGGTCCACGGACCGCAGGGGGGATGTAAGGTGCGTCATACTCGAAAGTAGGCAGCCGGGTATCCTCCCCGCGCGTTCCGAGATTGTGAGTGCCCCTGTCGTGACCGTCGTCGAACACTCGGCCGCACCCGCCGACCCGGACGTCCTCCTGGCCGAGCGCATCAAGTGCGCCGCCACCCGTCGGCTGACCCGCCTCGCCCTCGGCCTGTCCCAGGACTCGATGGACCTGCTCACCTCCGTCACCGACCGGCTACGCGCCGCCGAAGGCGCCCTGCGCGATCCCCTCACCGCCGACCTCGGATTCGACTGAGCCGCAGCGCTGCCGGGCGGTGCGCGAGCACCGTGCCGTCCCCCGATTCCACGACACCGGGCGCCGGGTAGCGCGCCCCGAGCAGTTTCGCACCTGCCGAACATCCACCACACTCGTCGATCCGGCGCTGCCATAGCTCCTGGCCGTGCGGCGGCCGCCGTGACACGGGGCCGCACGCCGAATCCGCTCATGCGGGCCTGCCGCACCCGCGTCCGCGCCGATCTCCCGCGAGACGCGCGACAACGACGTGACGATTCGCGTGAAATCCCTTGCTCCGCACTGCTTCTCCGCGTGACGCCACCCGCGGAGGGCAGTCACCTGCGATCACGAGCACCGCACCACCTCGATAGCGAGCGGCAACAAGAGTGACTCGAATCACGAAAACCCGTTGACAAAGCCACACGAATGGGCATAAAACAACATAAGTACAGATTCACCGAGCGGGAGGCACCCATGTACGCCGAGGAACGGCAGCAGGCGATCGCGGCGCTGGTCGGACAGCGCGGGCGGGTGTCCGTCGCCGAGCTCGCCGAGCAGTACGGGGTCACCACCGAGACCGTGCGGCGGGATCTGGCCGTGCTGGACCGGCTCGGTGTGATCCGGCGGGTGCACGGCGGCGCGGTCGGGGCCGGGGCGCTCACCACGATCGAGGTCGGCACGGCGGAGCGCGACAGCACGCGCGCCGCCGAGAAGGACCGCATCGCCGAGCTGGCCCAGCGGTTCCTGCCCGCGTCCGGCGGCAGCGTGCTCTTCGACGCGGGCACGACCACCGCCCGGGTGGCGGCCGCGCTGGCGACCGATCTCGACCTGGTGGCCGTCACCCATTCGCTGCCCATCGCCACCCGGCTCACCGGCTTTCCCGGGGTGCGGCTGCACCTGCTGGGTGGGCGGGTGCGCGGTGTCACCCAGGCCGCGGTCGGCGCCGAGACCCTGCGTCTGCTGGGTGAGCTGCGGGTGGACGTGGCGGTCGTCGGGACCAACGCGCTCACCGTCCGGCACGGACTGTCCACCCCCGACCCCGAGGAGGCCGCGGTGAAACGCGCGATGATCGCCGCCGCCGATCGGGTGGTCGTGGTGGCCGACGCGAGCAAGATCGGCCGGGAGGACTTCGTCCGGTTCGGCGCTGTCGACGATATCGACGTGCTGATCACCGACACCGATCTACCGGAGGCCGCGCATCGGGACCTGGCCGCCGCTGGCCTCGAGGTGGTGCTCGCATGATCGTCACGCTGACCGTGAATCCGAGTGTCGACCGCACGGTGACGCTCACCGAGCCGCTGCGCCGGGGGCAGGTGCACCGGGCGACGGGCGTCACCTCCCAGCCCGGCGGCAAGGGCGTCAATGTGGCGCGGGTGATCGGGGCCGGTGGCGCGCCGGTCCTGGCCGTGCTGCCCGGCGCCGACGACGACCCGGTGGTGTCCGGGCTGCGGGCCACCGGCATCGGCTGCCGCACCGTGCCGGTGGCCGGACAGCCCCGCACCAATCTGACCATCGCCGAAACCGACGGCACCACCACCAAGATCAACGAGCCCGGCCGCCCGCTGACGGTGCCGGACCTCGACGCGCTCACCGCGCTACTGGTCGAGGCGACCGCCGGGGCGGAGTGGATCGTGCTGTCGGGCTCGCTGCCGCCGGGCGTCCCCGACGACTGGTACGCCCGGCTCGTCGTCACCCTGGCCACCGGCGGAGCGGCCCGTCCCCGCATCGCGGTGGACACCTCCGACGCACCTCTGCTCGCGCTGTTCGACGAATCCCTCGGCGCCGCACCCGATCTGGTCAAGCCGAACACCGAAGAACTCGCCCAGCTCACCGGCCGCTCCCCCGCCGACCTCGAAAACCCCACGGCCGCGGCCGATGCCGCGACCCTGCTGCTCGAGCGCGGGGTCGGCGCGGTGCTGGCCACGCTCGGCGCGGCGGGCGCGGTCCTGGTGACCGGCGCGGGCGCCTGGTTCGCCGCCGCACCACCGATCGTCCCGCGCAGCACCGTCGGCGCGGGCGATTCGGCACTGGCCGGGTACCTGCTCGCCGACCGCACCGGCGCGGGCCCGGCCGATCGCCTCCGATACGCGGTCGCCTACGGCAGCGCCGCAACGGCCCTACCCGGCACCGAGTTACCCACCACCGCTGACATCGCCCTGGCGGAGGTCACCGCCGAATCACTGCCTCGCGGCACCGAACCGCCCGACACCGTCAGCACCCCGGACGAGGACAGCGCCGGGCCACCGACTCGGGGTACCCCCTACCGACCTGCCGACGCGGGGCCCGGCCTCGAAGACCGGTTGCGCCGAGACGATCGCGCCGGTACTGGCGACCCCGATAGGACCCCACCCCGACCTGGCACACGCCCGGCATCCCACGCCGACTGAATCCCGCCGACCTCGCCACACCCCACTCCCGAAAGACACCACGATGGCCGCTTCGATCATCACCACCGACCTGATCACCCTCGACACCAACCTCGGCGCCGACAAGGACGCGGTCATCACCGCGCTCGCGGGCCTGCTCGCGGACACGGGACGCGCGAGCGATGCCGCCGCGGTGAGCGACGCCGCGCTGGCGCGGGAGTCGCAGTCGGCCACCGGTCTGCCCGGCGGGATCGCCATCCCGCACTGCCGCGTCGCCGCCGTCACCACCGCGTCCCTGGCCTTCGCCCGGCTCGCCCCGAAGGTCGACTTCGGCGCCCCCGACGGCCCCGCCGACCTCGTCTTCCTGATCGCCGCCCCGGAGGGCGCGGGCGCCGAACACATGAAACTGCTGTCCGCACTGGCTCGCGCGCTCGTCCGCCCGGACTTCGTCGCGAGCCTGCGGTCGGCTGCCACTCCGGCCGAGGTCGTGGCGCTCGTCGACGGCGTCATCGCGCCCGCCTCAGCGGACACGGGATCCGCTGGGGCAGGCAACACTGCGCCAGCAGGGGGTGGGGGTACCGGCGGCCATAGTCCCGCCGTAGCTGCGCCTGGCGGTGCGACCGCGGCGAGCTCCGGGGGCGCCGGACCACGTGCTGCGAGCGAAAGCGCTGGGCACGACCTCGAATCCCGCGGTTCCACCACGGGTTCCGACGCGAACGACGCCTCGGGTGCCGAGGCGGAAGGGACGCAGGACGGCCGCACCGCCGAGCAGCCCGGCGCGGGAGACAAATCTCCCGCAGCTCGACGCAGGATCGTCGCCGTCACCGCCTGTCCGACCGGCATCGCCCATACCTATATGGCCGCCGATTCCCTGGTCGCCGCCGGGGAACGGGCCGGGATCGAGGTGACCGTCGAGACGCAGGGTTCCAGCGGCGGCACCACTCTCGATCCCGCCGTCATCGCCGCGGCCGACGCGGTCATCTTCGCCACCGATGTGGGTGTGAAGGAGCGCGGCCGGTTCGCGGGCAAGCCGGTCGTCGAGTCCGGCGTCAAACGCGCCATCAACGAGCCCGACGTCATGATCGCCGAGGCGGTCACCGCGAGCAGCACGCCGGGGGCCGCCACCGTCACGGGCGCGGCACCGGACGCCGCCCAGGCGGCCACCGGCATCGGCTGGGGTACCCGCCTGCGGCAGATCCTGCTGACCGGCGTGAGCTACATGATCCCGTTCGTCGCCGCGGGTGGTCTGCTCATCGCGCTGAGTTTCCTGCTCGGTGGCTACGAGATCGCCGATACCGCCAAGACGATCGTGCTGGACAACTCCCTCACCGATCTCTCCGACGGCGGCCTGGCCACCTACTTCGGCGCCGTGCTGTATCAGATCGGCGCGCTCGCCTTCGCCTTCCTGGTCCCGGCCCTGGCGGGGTATATCGCCTTCGCGATCGCCGATCGTCCCGGGCTGGCGCCGGGCTTCACCGCCGGTGCCGTCGCGGTGTTCGTCGGCGCGGGCTTCCTCGGCGGCCTGGTGGGTGGTCTGGTGGCCGGGTTCGCGGCGCTGGGGGTGGCCAAGCTGCCGGTGCCGGTGTGGGCGCGCGGATTGATGCCGGTGGTAGTGATTCCGTTGCTCGCCTCGCTGGTGGTCGGTGTGGCCATGTTCGTGCTGTTGGGCAAGCCGCTCGCGGCGGTGACCAACGGGCTCACCGACTGGCTCAACGGCCTGTCCGGCACCTCCGCCATCGCGCTCGGTGTCATCCTGGGCGTGATGATGTGCTTCGACCTCGGCGGTCCGGTGAACAAGGCGGCGTACTCGTTCGCCGTGGCCGGGCTGTCGGTGACCGATCCGGCGACGCTGCGGATCATGGCCGCCGTCATGGCCGCGGGCATGGTGCCGCCGCTGGCGATGGCGCTGTCGACGCTGCTGCGCCCGCGCCTCTACACCGCGGCCGAACGCGAGAACGGCAAGGCCGCCTGGCTGCTGGGCGCCTCGTTCATCTCCGAGGGCGCCATTCCGTTCGCCGCGGCCGACCCACTGCGGGTGCTGCCGTCGATGATGCTCGGCGGCGCGGTCACCGGCGGGCTGGTGATGGCCACCGAGGTCACGCTGAGCGCGCCGCACGGCGGGATCTTCGTCTTCTTCGCCATGGGCCATGTCGGCTGGTTCGTGGTCTCGCTGCTGGTGGGCACCGTGGTGGCCGCCGTCTGCGTCACCCTCGCCAAGGAATTCGTCCGTAGCTCGTCCCCCGTCCCCGCGTAGTCCCTTCGCACCCAAGGAGAAGTCCCATGCCAAGCACCACCGTCACCGTCGGTTCCTCGGTCGGCCTGCACGCCCGTCCCGCCGCGCTGATCGCCGAGGCCGTCGGCGCGGCAGGCGTTCCCGTCACCATCGGCCTGGTCGGCGGCGACCCGGTCGACGCGGGTTCGGCGCTGATGATCATGACCCTCGGCGCGGGCCAGGGCGCCGAGGTGGTCGTCACCAGCGACGACCAGCCGACCCTGGACAAGATCACCGAACTCGTCGCCAGCGACCTCGACGCCTGAGCACCGACCGGCACAGCCGCCCGGTTTCTCCCGGGCGGCTGTGTCGCGTCCGGGCCCGTCGTGGTCGGCGGCCGGGCCGGTGCTGATAGCGTTCGACCGCTCCAGATCTTGCGTTCACCCCCCTCATTCGCGCGTGACCCGAGTACCCGGGTGTCGGCACCCGGGTGATCGAAAGGTGTGATCGTCGATGCGTCGAGGCATGTCCGGACTGGTCGCCACCGCACTCACCGCGGCGACCCTGGCAGCGAGCGGCCCGGCGGTGGCCGACGAATGGTGGCCCTTCGGCGTGCTGCCCGAACCACTGAGCTGCGCCGCGCTCACCCTGCCCGGCCGCGCGGGCGCCTGGCCGCTGCCGATGCACTTCCCCAATACCGGCATCGGCCTGCTGACCATGCCGTTCGCGCCCGCGGGCGTCGTCGAACGGCTGCCAGCGCGCATCGAGATGCGCACCCCCACCGGTGGTTTCAACGAGGCCTGGCAGTACGCGCTGCTGGACGGGAACCTCTATGTGAAGGCGTTCGAGGGCGAATCGGGATGGCGGGTGGCGCCGATGCCCAACTGCCTGCGCGGACAGGTCAGCTCGATCTCGGTGGATCGCAGCAGGCTGGTCGCGGTGGTGCCGGGCGGCCGGGTGTTCACCATGGATCTGGCCGACCAGACCCCCGAACTGTGGTGGTGGACGGCCCGTTTCGGCTCGCCCATCTGGCTCGATCCCACCGGCACCCAGGTGCGACCGGCCTCGCGCGCGTGGAGCCTGTCCTGGCTGGACCCGGAGTACGTGCAGCTGATCCCGTTCCGTCAGCAGGGTTTCTGGACCGATCCCACCGGTAAGCAGCAGCCGGTCGGTGGGGCCGGGGTCACCACGGTGTTCGTCCTCTCGCCCGAGGGCAATCGCATCCACATCCTCGATCCGTGGCTGCCCGGCAGCGATCCGCTGCGCCCGAACCAGCCCGAGTTCGCCGACGACTACAGCTACGAGCTGCCCGGCCCGCTCGACGGCCGGTTCCAGGCGGTGAATCTGAGCGCGTCGGGCTCGCAGACCTTCCTGATCAACGACTACGGCGACATGTACACCCGGCTCTGGGATTTCGACATCTCCGGCGCCGACACCCTGTTCTTCTCCTATACCTATGGCGACGAACCCGATCTCGCCGAGGCACCGACCAATTTCGATGCCTGGGTGGGGCAATTCGAATTCCTGCGCCCGTTCTTCCCGCAGTACACCGGCATCCATCTGCCGCCACCGTCCTGGGTGCGGCAGCCGAAGATTCCCGGCGAGATCACCTCGACGATCAGCGTGCACACCACCGGCGGGCGTTCCGAACAGCGCGAACTGCGGGTGGAGGGCCGTCAGGACGGGCGCACCGGGTACTGGCACAAGCCCATCGAGGACGACACCTGGGCCTTCACCCCCACCGACCGCCCACTGACCACCGACCTGCTCGACAACCGCCCCGGCGACACCTCCGCCCTGACCCTGGCCCCGCCGACCGGCGTCGGCTACGACCATCGCGACCCGGCGGGCTGGACAGTGAGCCTGCGCGACTACGACTACGCCGACGATGTGATGCCGATGCGGCTGTGCCTGGGCGGCGAATGCACCGAGCTGAGCATGTTCCTGGCGAGCACGCCCCGTTTCGGCTGGCAGCCCGAGGGCCTGTCGGACACCCCGCGCGTCTACCACGGCCTGCTGCAATCCCCCGAGGACCAGTGGAAAGCGCTCTCGCCCGCCTTGCGCGCGGTGGTCGAGCGGATCACCGGCGACGACCGGGCCGCCAACATCATGGCCACGTCGAACACCGCCGAATTCACCTTGCGCACGACCGAAGGCTTCGAGGTGACGCTGCGGCGCTCTTGACCGGCCGGTGACAAGACGAAGGCCCCGGAACCAGAGGTTCCGGGGCCTTGTCTTTGTAGCGGGGACAGGATTTGAACCTGCGACCTCTGGGTTATGAGCCCAGCGAGCTACCGAGCTGCTCCACCCCGCGTCGGTGAATACAACATTACACACGGGTGAGCGCTGATGCCAAATCGCCCGGTCAGGCAGCATTTTTCGGCACCCGAACGCGATCTTGGGCGGCCTCGACAGCGCTTGCGCGCCAGCAGATGTGACGTACCTCACCCACGGGTCGCCCACGGCGATCGGTGCGGGAATTTCGGTGACCGGGGTCACTATTTCTCGGTGATCTCGCGCACATAACGACGAGATAACAGACCGACCGGGATCCAACCTTTCCCACGGGATATCCAGCGCAAACATTGAAAAGACGCCTGTTCCATTCACAGAATCGCGCCGTTATCAAGATGTGATCGGCGAGGATTTGTTGGTTAGCGTCTCCCCCATGACTGAGACCCGGAAATTCCGCACCCGAGCCCTCGGCGTCGCCGCCGTGACCGGCGCGCTGGTTGCCGTTCCGTTCAGCCTCGCCACCGGTACCGCGTCCGCCGCGAACCACAACTGGGACGGCGTCGCCCAGTGCGAGAGCGGCGGCAACTGGGGCATCAACACCGGCAACGGCTACTACGGTGGCCTGCAGTTCTCGCAGAGCACCTGGGCGGCCAACGGCGGCCAGGGCTCGGCGCACACCGCCAGCAAGGAAGAGCAGATCCGCGTCGCGGAGAACGTGCTCGCCAGCCAGGGCATCGGCGCCTGGCCGCACTGCGGTCAGTACCTGCAGGCCGGTGTCTCCGAGCCGGAGAACGTGCCCGCCGTGATCGAGGAAGCCCCCGCCGTCGAGCTGCCCGCCGCGGCTCCGAGCCAGCTGCAGGCCGCCGTCGACCAGGCCACCACCGCCGGGCGCGGGCTGGCCGAACAGTACGGTGTCGCCGGGCAGTACCAGGACCTGCTCGACGCCAGTGCCCCGCTGATCGCGCAGATCGGCGGCTGATCCACCTCTCCCCCTGCACGCGAAGGGCCCCGCCATCCGGCGGGGCCCTTCGTGTGTGCGGGGTCAGCGACCACCCGCGTCCTGGTAGGCCTGGACCGCGGCGTCGAGTTCCTCGAGCGCCTGACCGAAATCGCTGAAGTTGCCCGACCGCATGGCCGCGCGCACCGCGTCGATCTTGCGGTTGAGCTCGGCGGCCGCCGCCTCCTGGGCCGTCGAGCCCGCGGGCGGGGTGGTCGTCCCGGCAGGCGGGGTGGTCTCGCCATTGGGCTCGGGCGAGCCCGGGTCGACCGGCGGCAGGGTGCCCGGCTTCGGCTTGAGCGCCGGATCACCACCGAACGGCGTGGCCAGCGCGCCCGCGCCCGGCATCACCTGGTTGAGCGCCTCGGCCAGCGTCGCCGCGTAACCGACCTTCACGCTGCCCGCCGCGTCGCGATAGCTCACCAGCACACGCAGCAGCTGCGGGAAGGTCGAGGAACCGGTATTGCGTTCGTTGTAGAACGGCTCCACGTACAGGATGCCGCCGTCGGCCACCGGCAGGGTGAGCAGATTGCCGTAGCGGATCTTGTTCGAGTTCGACAGCAGGGTCTTCTCCCGGGACACCGCGTCGGCGGTGGTCATCGAGTTCTGGGTCTGCTGCGGACCCTGGGTTTGCGTCTCCACCGGCAGCTGCAACACGGTGAACTTGCCGTAGCCCTCCGGATCGGAGCGCACCGAGATGTAGGCCGAGAGGAACTGGCGGTTGTAGCCGACCATGGCCGAGGTCAGGTTGAACACCGGCTTGTTGGTCTTCGGGTCGCCGAGCAGCACGTAGTACGGCGGCTGGTTGAAGGTGCCGCCCTCGATCGTGGGATCGCTGGGCACCGACCAGAACGCGTTGTTGGTGAAGAACTCACGCGGGTTGTCCACGTGGTACTTGGTCAGCATGTCGCGCTGGACCTTGAACAGGTCCTCCGGGTAGCGGAAGTGCGAGCGCAGCTCCGGCGAGATCTCGCTCTCGGGCTTCACCGCGTCCGGGAACACCCCGCGCCAGGCCTTGAGGACCGGGTCGGTGGAGTCGGTCTCGTACAGGGTGACGGTGCCGTCGTAGGCGTCGACGGTGGCCTTCACCGAGTTGCGGATGTAGCTGACCTCCTTGCGCGGGATGACGCGCCCGGTCTTCTTGTCGATGCTGTCCTCGACCGCGCCGTCGAGCGAGGTCGGCTGGGCGTAGGGGTACTTGTCCAGCGTGGTGTAGGCGTCGACGATCCAGACGATGCGCTTGTCGACGACAGCCGGGTAGGCGTTGCCGTCGGTGGTCAGCCAGGGGGCGACCTTCTGCACGCGCTCGCGCGGACCACGGTTGAACAGGATCTTGGACTCGTCACCGATGGCCGAGGAGAACAGGATGTTGCGCTCGGCGTACTTGGCCGCGAAGGCCAGCCGGTTGAACCAGTTGCCCACCGAGACGCCACCGCTGCCGTCGTAGGTGAACGAGGCCTGGTCGGAGTCGTACTCGCGGGCATCCTGGCCCTCGGTCGCGCCGACGATCGCGTAGTCGGGATCGGACTGCGCGATCAGCTCACCGAAGTAGATGCGCGGCTGGTCGACCTCGATCTTCTGGTCTTCCTGCTTGGTGAACAGGTCGCTCACCGTGAACAGCGGGTAGCCCGAGTCGCTGCCGCCCGCGGCGCTCTGCGCGTCGGACTGCGGCTTGTTCACCCGGTTGGCGGGCGCGGCGACGAAGCCGTTGCCGTGGGTGTAGACGGTGTGCTGGTTGATCCAGTCCTTCTGGTTGCCCGACAACGCCGCGGGATTCAGCTCACGCGCGGCGACGATGAAGTCCTGCACCGACCCGTTGATGGTGTAACGGTCGATGTCGAGCGACTCCGGGAAGCCGTAGAAGTTCTTGCGCTGCTGCAGCTGGGTGAAGGTGGGCGAGAGGATGTTGGGGTCGAGCAGACGCGCGTTGCCGATGGTCACCGCGTCGGCCGGGACCTCGAGCGGGCTCTTGCTCGACTGGCCCGCGTAGTCCTGATACTCGACCTTGTCGTCGGTGATCCCGTACGCCTGGCGCGTGGCCATGATGTTGCGCTCGATGTACGGGCTCTCCTTGTCGGCGGCGTTGGGGCGCACCGAGAACTGCTCGACCACCATCGGCCACACGGCGCCGACCAGGATCGACGACAGCACCAGCAGCGCCGCCGCCATCGCGGGCACCCGCAGATCGCGCAGCACGATACCGGCGAAGAACGCGACCGCGCAGATCACCGCGATCGAGAGCAGGATCAGCTTGGCGGGCAGCACCGCGTTGATATCGGTGAACGACGGACCGCCGAAGGTCGGTTCCTTGCGGGTGCTCGAGAGCAGGTCGTAGCGGTCGAACCAGTAGGCCACCGCCTTGAGCAGCACGAAGACGCCAGCCAGCACCGCCAGCTGCACACGCGCGGCCCTGGTCAGCGTGCCCTCGCGCCCGGCCAGGCGCAGCCCGCCGAAGACGTAGTGGGTCACCAGGTTCGCGAAGAAGGCGATCACCACGGCCACGAACAGCCAGTTCAGCACCATCCGGTAGAACGGCAGGTCGAAGGCGTAGAAGCCCACGTCGAGGTGGAACTGCGGGTCCTGCTCGCCGAAGTCGCCGCCGTGCAGGAACATCTGCACCGTGGCCCAGTTCGACTGCGCGACCAGCCCGGAGAGCAGGCCCAGCAGCACCGGGATGCCGACGCCGAACAGGCGCAGCTTGCTCATCACGGTGGTGCGATAGCGCGCGATCGGGTCGTTGGGCCCGGCGACGGGCACGAATACCGGCCGCGACCGGTAGGCCAGCAGCAGCGCCGCCCACACCACCAGCCCGACGAACAGCGCCACGACGACGAACAGGATCAGGCGCGTGCGCAGCACGCCCAGATACACACTGCGATAGCCGACCTCGCCGAACCACAACCAGTTGGTGTAGGCGTCGACGAGCCGTGGCCCGAGCAGCAGCAGTGCCGCCAGGACGACTGCCGTCACCAGCAGCACACGGCTGCGTCGGGACAACGAAGGTAAGCCGGTGGGGGGCCGCATGCCCACGGTGCCACTCTCCTGCTCCGGCGGTGTGCGCGCCGGTGATCGGCGCAGACACCGCAGTCCGATGTTGCGGATGGCCCGATGCCGGGCCGTTGGCGCCCACTCTACGGAAATCGGACACCGTGCAAGTGTCAGGGCCGAAAATGATTGGATGGGCGGGTGACCGAAGACGAGCACGCCGAAGTTCTCCTCGCCCGCTGCGTGCGCGAGGTCGTCGAGTTCACCGACGCCGAGGGCTGGGGCAATCCGCCGCAGATGTTCGCGTTGGTACCGACCGCCGAGCTGGCCGCGGCCGAACCCGATCTGCAGGATCAGCTCGACGAGGGCAGCGAGCTCACCCCCATCGCCCAGGAGGCCTTCCCGGACGACATCACCGGCGGCTCGATGGCCCTCGACGAGTTCCTGGCCACCACCACCTGGCCGCCCGCGGTCGAGGGCTGCGTGCTGGTGCAGGAGATCGTGGTGCTGCCGCCGGACGCCGAGAGCGACCTGGACGAGGCACTGGTGCCGCTACTGGCCGACGACGACGCCGCCGACGCGGCCGGGCGCGCCGCCGCCCACGCCCACCCGGGCCGCCGCGACGCGCGGCTCATCGCGGGCGTGTTGCGCCAGGGCTCCTCGCTGGTGCTGCTGCAGATCCGCCCCGAGGACGACGACGGCTTCGGCGACCTGGACCTGCGCACCTACCCGAATCTGGCGCCGGGCCTGGTCGAGGCCCTGCACCACACCCTGGAGTGATCAACCGCGGCGCCAGCCGCCGTGTCAACCGCAGCTGACCGCCTCGCGGCCCGCGTCGATGTCGGCGAGCGAGGCGACGGCGCTGTCCAGGGTGTCGACCTTGACCAGGCGCAGACCCTCGGGCACGCGCTGACGGGCTTCGTTGCAGTTGTCGGCGGGGACCAGGAAGGTCTCCGCGCCCGCCTCGCGCGCGGCGATCATCTTGTATTGAATGCCACCGATCGGGCCGACCTTGCCGTCCTGGTCGATGGTGCCGGTCCCGGCGACGAACCGGCCGCCGTTGAGTTCACCGGGTGAGAGCTTGTCGATCAGCGCCAGGCTGAACATCAGGCCCGCCGAGGGTCCGCCGATGTCGGCGAGATTGAACTCCACCCGCAGCGGCGGGCGCCCGCCCTCGCCGACGCCGACGCCCATGTAGGGCTTTTCCGGCTCATCCGGGAGCGGTGCCAGCACGATCGCGGCGGTGTGCTCGCCGTCGCCGCGGCGGTAGACCACCGAGACGGTGTCGCCGGGGCGCTTGGCCGCGACGTGGTCGACCACCTGCTGGGGGTCGGTGACCGGGGTGCCGTCGATGCTGATCAGCTCGTCGCCGTCGGCCAGTACGCCGTTGGCCGGGCCCTCCTCGAGGACCGAGCGCACCACCACGGCGGTCGGCATCTTCAGGAAGTGCAGCGCGGCGACCTCGGCATTGCTCTCGGAGTTCTTGAACTGCTGCTGGTTGGACTTGTCGACCTGCTCGCGCGTGACATCGGGCGGATAGACCTCCGAGCGCGGCACCAGGCCGTGCTCACCGCTGGCCCAGAACCCGAACGCCTCGAACAGGTTGAGCCCGTCGCGCACCGACACCGTCGTCATGTTGAGGTGGCCGGTGGTCGGGTCCACGGGTGCGCCGGTGATGTCCACCACCTGTTTGCCGTCGACCTCGCCGAGCGTGTCGAAGGTCGGGCCCGGGCCCAGCGCCACGAACGGGACGGTGACCACACTGCCGACCACGCCGAGGACGAGGACGGGCACCAGGGCGACGATCAGGGTGAGGATCCGGCGATTCACTCCGCCCACAGTAATGATCGACCGGGGTGACCGACGGCAGTGGCACGCATTTGCGCCCTCCGCGTGTGGCGCGATTTCGCGATCCGCGAACACCGAGGCCCAGGGGGGTCCGCGTAACGTAAGAGGTATGAGCGATCTCCCCTTCGGCTTCTCGAACCGCGACGACGACGAGTCCGGCAAGCGTCGCGACGAGGGCAACGGCCCCGGCGGATCCGACCCGTTCGGGTTCGGTGCCGCGGGCGCGGGCGGGTTCGACCCCTCGCAGCTGGGTCAGATGCTGACCCAGCTGGGGCAGATGATCAGCGGCATGGGCCAGGGCATGGGCCCCGGCGGCGGCCAGTCCGGCCCGGTCAACTACGACGTGGCCAAGCGGCTGGCCCGCCAGCAGCTCGGCGCCTCGGTCGCCCCGATCGCGTCGGGCACCTCCACGGCGGTCACCGACGCCGCGCACCTCGCCGAACTGTGGCTCGACGGCGCGACCGTGCTGCCCGCGGGCGCCACGAAGACGGTGGCCTGGACCGCCAACGACTGGATCGAGGAGACGCTGCCCACCTGGAAGCGCCTGTGCGACCCGGTCGCGGAGTCGATCTCGGGGATGTGGACCGCGCAGCTGCCGGAGGAGGCCAAGCAGTTCGCCGGGCCGATGGTGGGCATGCTCGGCCAGATGGGCGGGCTGGCGTTCGGCTCGCAGCTCGGGCAGGCGCTGGGTCAGCTGGCCAAGGAGGTGCTGACCTCCACCGATATCGGGCTGCCGCTCGGCCCGGCCGGGACCGCGGCCCTGCTGCCCACGGCGATCTCGGCGTTCAGTGCGGGTCTCGAGCAGCCCGAGAGCGAGATCATGGTGTTCCTGGCCGCCCGCGAGGCCGCTCACCAGCGCCTCTTCGCGCATGTGCCGTGGCTGCGTCAGCAGGTGCTCGGCGCGGTCGAGGACTACGCGCGCGGGATCAAGATGGACTTCTCCGCGCTGGAGGAGGCCGCCCAGGGCATCGACCCGATGTCGCTGAGCGATCCGTCCAAGCTCGAGGAGCTGCTGTCGCAGGGCACCTTCGAACCGCAGACCACGCCCGAGCAGAAGCAGGCGCTCGAGCGCCTGGAGACCCTGCTGGCGCTGATCGAGGGCTGGGTCGACGTGGTGGTCATCGACGCGGTCGGTGAGCGGCTGCCGGGCGCGAACGCGCTGTCGGAGACGCTGCGCCGCCGCCGCGCGACCGGCGGTCCGGCAGAGCAGACCTTCGCCACCCTGGTCGGGCTGGAGCTGCGCCCGCGCAAGGTCCGCGAGGCCGCGGCACTGTGGCGCAGGCTCACCGTCGACGCGGGTGTGGACCGCCGCGACGGCGTCTGGGCGCACCCCGACCTGCTGCCGGACTCCAGCGATCTGGACGCCCCGGCCGGGTTCATCGATTCCGTGATCGGCGGCGGCACCGGCGCTTTCGACGATCCGCTGGCCCAGCTGGCCGAGACCGAGGCGCGTGAGCGCGACGAGGCCGAGCGCGGTAAGTCCGGCGACGACCCGGAGCCGGGCACCGACGAGCGCTGAGGCAACCGCCTTCGCGAAAAATCTTCGTCATCCGGTGCCGCGACACGGTTCCCGGTCTCGCGGGTGATACCGAATCGCGGTCGTGAGCAGCAGTGACGCGAGTTGTCCACAGTCGTCCCCCGGTGGCTCGACACGCCGAAAACCTGTGGATAACTTCGCCTTCGGCGACCGTCCGGCGACGGGCGGGTGCCGATACTTCGAGGCATGACCACCACGACGCCGCTGCGCGGGCCGATGCTCCACCCCCGCGTCACCACCCTGGTTCGACCGTCGGGCACCGTCCAGCTGGGCTGGGACCCCGAACGCGCGCTGCTGCTCGAGACCACCGAACTCGACACCGGCACCGTGCTCGCGTTCCTGCGCCTGCTCGACGGGATGCAGTCCCGGCCACAGATCATCTGGCGGGCAGGCGAATTCGGCATCAGTGCGGCCCAGGCAGGCACCCTGCTCGCCGCGATCGAGCGCGCGGGCCTGCTGCTGCGACCGGAACGAAAACAGGCCAGGATCCGCGAGATCACGGTGCACGGGCTCGGCCCGCTCTCCGACGCGGTGGCGATGGGGCTGCGGCGAATGGGTCTGCGGCCCACCCGTTCCCGCGAATACCGGTCCGATCGTCCGGTCGGGGCCACCGGCTGCGACCTGGTGGTCCTCACCGACGCGCTGATGGTCGACCCGCGGCTGGCGGTGGACCTGGTGCTGCGCCGGGTGCCGCACCTGCAGGTGCGGGTGCGTGACGGGGTCGGCGTGGTCGGGCCGCTGGTGCTGCCGGGCGAGACCAGCTGCCTGCGCTGCGCCGATTTGACCCGCACCGGATTCGACGCGGACTGGCCGCATCTGGCCGCCCAGCTGCTCGGGCGCACCGGCCACGCCTCCCCCGCGGGCATCGCCGCCACCACGGCGCTGACCATGAACGAGCTGGAGGCGATCGTCGCGTGTTCCCCGCAGCGGCGCCCCGGCACCCTCGACGCCACCCTCGAACTGGATCTGGACACCCACCAGGTGCATCGGCGGCCGTGGTCACCACATCCGGAGTGCGGCTGCCGCGCGCTCGCTACCAGGGAAACGGGGGCGCGGTCATGAGGTGTGAGCATTCCCATGGCACACAGGGCACCGGTTCGGCCATGATGGGTGATGTGTCCGAGATCGTGCGCCGCAGTTCCAGCCGCAATGCCAAGTTGGCCAAAATTCCCCTCGGCATCGCCGGACGAGCCGCCGTCGGTTTCGGCAAGAAGCTCGTCGGCGGTGACAAGCAGGAGATCAACGCGACGCTGAACCAGAAGGCCGCCGAGCAGTTGTTCGCCGTGCTCGGTGAGCTCAAGGGCGGGGCGATGAAGTTCGGCCAGGCCCTGAGCGTGATGGAGGCCGCGGTCCCGGAGGAGTTCGGCGAGCACTACCGCGAGGCGCTCACCAAGCTGCAGGCCGCCGCGCCGCCGATGCCCGCCGCGACCGTGCACCGGGTGCTCGACCAGCAGCTGGGCACCAAGTGGCGCGAACGGTTCCAGTCCTTCGACGACACCCCCGCGGCCTCGGCCAGCATCGGTCAGGTGCACCGGGCGGTCTGGTCCGACGGGCGCGCGGTGGCGGTGAAGGTGCAGTACCCCGGTGCCGACGAGGCGCTGCGCGCCGATCTCAAGACGCTGTCGCGGATGACCGGCCTGCTGTCCTCGGTCATCCCGGGCGCCGATGTGAAGCCGCTGCTGGCCGAGATCACCGAACGCACCGAGGAGGAGCTCGACTACCGCACCGAGGCCGCCAACCAGCGCCGCTTCGCCGCCGCCTTCGACGGGCACCCGCACATCGTGGTGCCCAAGGTGGTGGCGGGCGCGCCGAAGGTGATCGTCACCGAGTGGCTCGACGGCACCCCGGTCTCCGCGCTGATCAAGGCCGGTGCCGAGGACCCGGAGGGCACCAGGGCCCAGCGCAACCGGATCGCCGAGCTCATGGGCACCTTCCACTTCTCCTCCCCCGAGCTGGCCGGGCTGCTGCACAGCGACCCGCATCCCGGCAACTTCCTGATCCTGGCCGACGGCAGGCTGGCGGTGCTCGACTACGGCGCGTGCGCGCCCATGCCCGACGGCTTCCCCGACATCCTGGGCCGGATGCTGGCGCTGGCCGTCGACGAGCAGCACGAGGCGCTCACCGAGCTGCTCTACGAGCACGGCTGGGTGATTCCGGGCCGCACGGTGACCCACGAGGAGATCGAGGCGTATCTGCGCCCGTTCAGCGATCCGATCCGCACCGATACCTTCCACTTCACCCGCCGCTGGATGCAGCGGGTGGCGGGCAAGGCCTCGGAGTTCTCCAGCCCGGAGATGAAAACCGCACGGGCCCTGCAACTCCCACCGCAGTACCTGATGATCTTCCGGGTACTCGGCGGCTCGGTCGGCATCCTCGCCCAGCTCGACGCGGAACTCGGCTTCATGAACCTGGTCCGCACCTGGGTCCCCGGCTTCCGCACCGAACAGGCGTCCTGAGGTACCGCACCCGCCGGTGCGCGGTTGTGGTGGCTCAGGCCGGGGATTCGGAGGTCAGCGTGGCGAGCAGGCCGGTGAACTCCTCGGCGTAGGCCAGCTGCCGCCGGAGCCGGTCGGCGCTGTCGGCGGCCATGCTCCGGAACGCGAGCAGGTCCGCCTGGGCGGCGGCTCGCGCGGCGGGGTCGGCCGCCGGGTCGGCGAGGACATCGACGGCATCGAGCAGCTGCTTCATCTGTGCCAGGGTGAAGCCGAGCGGCTTCATGCGGCGGATCACCAGCATCCGGTCCACATCGGCCTCGGTGTAGAGCCGGAACCCGCCCGCCGAACGGGCCGACGGTTGCACCAGCCCGACCTCGTCCCAGTGCCGGATCGACTTCAGCGACAGCTCGGTCCGCTCGGCGACCTGCCCGATCTGCAAGTAGCCGCCGGGCTCGGAACCCACGTCAGTGCCCACCGGCCAGATGCCCGGACAACCGGTCGTGCCGAGCTTCCGAGGCCGCGTTCAACCCGATGATCTCCACGTGTTTGCCCTTGGCGGCGTATTTGGTGGTGATCGCGTCCAGGGTCGCCACGGTCGAGGCGTCCCAGATGTGTGCGTCCGACATGTCGATCACGATATTGGCCGGGTCACCGACGTAGTCGAATTGGTAGACCAGGTCGTTGCTGGAGGCGAAGAACAGCTCGCCACGCACCTTGTAGACGCGGGTGTCGATCGCGCCGTCGTGGTCGGTGTCGGACTCGGAGACCTTGTCCACCTCGGTGAAGTGCGCGACGCGGTGGGCGAAGGCGACCATCGCGGTCAGCACACCGGCGATCACGCCGTAGGCCAGGTTGTGCGTCGCCACGGTCACCGCGACGGTCACCGCCATGACGGCGGTTTCGGCGATCGGCATGCGCCGCAAGGTCTTCGGGGCGATCGAGTGCCAATCGAAGGTGCCGACCGCGACCATCGTCATCACCGCGACCAGCGCCGCCATCGGGATCAACGCGACCACATCCCCGAGCCCGACCACCAGGATCAGCAGGAACGCACCGGCCAGGAACGTCGAGATCCGGGTACGGGCACCGGAGGACTTCACGTTGATCATGGTCTGGCCGATCATGGCGCAACCGCCCATGCCGCCGAAGAATCCGGTCACGATATTCGCCACGCCCTGTCCCCAGCCTTCGCGGGTCTTGTCGGAGTGGGTATCGGTGATGTCATCGACCAGTTTCGCGGTCATCAGCGACTCGAGCAGCCCGACCAAGGCCATCGCCAGGGCGTAGGGGGCGATGATCTCGAGCGTGTCGAGGGTGAACGGGACGTCCGGGATCAGCCAGGACGGCAGGCTCGACGGCAGCTCGCCCTCGTCGCCGACGTCGGGCACGTTCAGCGCGAACGCGATGGTCGCCGCGGTCAGCAGCACGATCGCCACCAGCGGCGCCGGAACCACGGTGGACAGTCTCGGCAGGAACACCATGATCACGATGCCGATCGCGACCATCGGATAGACCAGCCACGGCACACCGAGCAGATGCGGGATCTGGGCGGTGAAGATGAGGATGGCCAGCGCGTTCACGAAGCCGACCATCACGCTGCGCGGGATGAACCGCATCAGCCGCGCGACCCCGATCACGCTGAGCACGATCTGCAGCACACCGGCCAGGATGACGGTGGCGATCAGATAGTCCAGGCCGTGGTCGGCGACCACCGGCGCGACGACCAGCGCGACGGCTCCGGTCGCGGCCGAGATCATCGCCCGGCGTCCGCCCACGACGGCGATCGTCACCGCCATGGTGAACGAGGCGAACAGCCCGACACTCGGGTCGACCCCGGCGATGATCGAGAACGAAATAGCCTCCGGGATCAGCGCGAGTGCCACCACCAGACCACCCAGCACCTCGATCCGCAGCCGCTTCGGACTGCGCAACGCCGTCAGCACCGCGCCGTCGTCGGCGGTGCGCTGTGTCATCGACACTCTCGCTCTTCCTTCCCTCACCACAGACCCCGAGGCGTGGAGACGCCACGAGCCTCAGAACTCTACCCTTACGGGAGGGTAGAGTTTCCGCGGCGGGAGGGTGACGTGGCCAACGCCGCCTCGGCCATCCGGAAGACAAACGAACCGCCCACCAGAACTCGGTGAGCGGTTCGCTTGCGGTACAACCCTTCTCCGGGGTTCATGCCGGGATCGCGACCTTGCGCGGGCGGCCACGGGGGCGCTTGCGGGCGATCACGACACCCTGGTCGAAGATCTCACCGCCCCACACACCCCACGGCTCGGCACGGTCGATGGCCGCGGTCAGGCAGCCCTTACGGATCGGGCAGGCGGCGCACAGGGCCTTGGCCTGCTCGAGATCGGTGGGGCTCTCGGCGAACCACAGATCGGGGTTTCCGGCGCGGCAGGGCAGGGACGCCACGGTTCGGCATGTCACGTCAGTAGTGGCGCTCGGCCAGTCCTGGGCGGTGAACACGTCGTTCTCCTTCAGCTCGTTTGCAGTCGTGGTGTTCGGTGTGCGAACCCGGGGCCTGCGGCGGGAGAGCCGAAAGAAAAAGGCCACGGAATTCGCTTCTCGCGATCCGTGGCCAGGAGGTCTGGGAGGAGTTCCCTACCTAGTTCGACATTTCTGTCGAGACCTGAGCACGGTCGCTGGGTGGACACGGAGGCGGATTGCGCCGGCGAACTCGGGTGCGTACCCGAATTCATCGGCCGGAGCTGCCGACGCCGGAACGGCGGTCGGCTGCCAACCCACGCTGGGCTTGCCCTGGAGACGAATCGAGGTGTGCTGATGCACGAGAGTCATCGGCACAGCGGTGGTATCGACGCCGGACAGACCGGTCCCCTGCAGAGCGAGGACCCCCCGGGAGGCGGAAACCATGGACGCGTTCACCAGCGCGCGATTGCCCATCGCGAACATTGCGGTGTTGCTGTTCATCTGACTGCCTCCCTCCTGAACTCGTGTGCTGATAATTACCGCGCACCGAGATCACTCTCGGTGCGTGTTCTCCACCATAGGCAATGATCGAGAACCGAACAACCTATTTTCTACCTGCGGTTTTGTGTTGTTGCCCGCATCCGCGACGCCACGATGGCCAGCACGTCGGCGCCGTACTGCTCGATCTTCTTCGGGCCGATGCCCGCGATCGAGGCCAGCGCGGCGTCGTCGGTGGGCAGCTGTTCGGCGACGGCGGTGAGCGTGGTGTCGGTGAACACGACGAACTCGCGCACCCGCAGCGCCTCGGCCTTCTCGGCCCGCCATTCCTTCAGCGCGTCGAGCAGTTCCTGGTCGAGTTCGGCCGGGCAGCGCCTGCATCGGCCCAGCATGGTGGCGTAGGTGCCGATCAGCGGTTTGGCGCAGACCCGGCACAGTGGGCGCTTGCCGTCGACGTCCTTGGGCCCGGTCGCCGCGGCGATCCGCGAGGCCGGTGATTCGTCGGGAACCAGCCCCGTCAGGAAGCGCGAGCGCCTGCGCACCCGGCGCCTGCCCTCGGTGCGCGCCAGCGCCCAGGAGATGGTGAGGTGCTCGCGCGCCCGGGTGACACCCACATAGAGCAGCCTGCGTTCCTCCTCCAGCGCCGCCTGGTCGCTGGCCTTGCCGTCATCACCGAGGACATGCTGGATGGGCAGCGTGCCGTCGCTGACACCCACCAGGAACACGGCGTCCCACTCCAGCCCCTTGGCCGCGTGCAGCGAGGCCAGGGTGACGCCGTCGACGGTGGGCGGATGCTTGGCCTCGGCGCGGGTGGCCAGTTCGCGCAGCAGGCCGGTGAGGTCGATCTCCGCGTCGTGGCCGACGAGTTCCTCGGTGAGCTGCACCAGCGCCAGCAGCGAGGACCAGCGCTCCCTGGCCTGGGCGCCCGCCGGTTCCTCGGCGGTGAGCCCGACCGGGGCCAGCGCGGCCCGGACCAGCGTAATCAGCTCGGACCCGCTGCGCGCCTCGTCGGGCAGATCGTCACGCGCGTCGACCTGGCGCAGCGCGAGCACCGCCTGGCGCACCTCCGGTCGCTGGAAGAAGCCCTCGCCGCCACGCACCTGGAACGGGATGTCGCGCGCGCTCAGGGCCTGCTCGAAGGGCTCGGACTGGGCGTTGATGCGGTAGAGCACCGCGATCTCGGCGGCGGGGGTGCCCGCCGCGATCAGCTTCTTGATCTTCGCGGCGACATCGGCGGCCTCGGCGGGCACGTCGGGGTACTCGGCGAACTCCGGTTCCGGGCCGTCGGGGCGCTGGCCGATCAGCGCCAGCCGGGTGCCCGCGATCCGGCCACGGGCCGCGCCGATCACCCGGTTGGCCAGCGACACCACCTGCGGGGTGGAGCGGTAGTCGCGCTCGAGCCGGATGACGGTGGCGTCGGGGAAACGGCGGGAGAAGTCGAGCAGGTGGTTGGGGCTGGCGCCGGTGAAGGAGTAGATGGTCTGGTTGGCGTCGCCGACGACGGTCAGATCGTCGCGCTCGCCCAGCCAGGCGTCGAGCACCCGCTGCTGTAGCGGGGTGACGTCCTGGTACTCGTCGACGACGAAGCTGCGGTAGCGGCCGCGGAACTCGTCGGCCACCGCCGGGAAGTCCTCGAGCGCGGCCGCGGTGTGCAGCAGCAGGTCGTCGAAGTCGAGCAGCAGGCCGTCGGCGGAGGTCTTGGCCGATTCGTAGCCCGCGTAGACCTGGGCGACCCGGGTGACCTCGGCCGGGGCGTCGCGGTGGTGGCGCGCGGCGGCGGCCGGATAGTCCTCGGGGGCGATGAGCGAGGCCTTGGCCCATTCGATCTCGCTGAGCAGGTCGCGGATCATCTCGGTGGCGGTGCCGAGCCCGGCGCGGTGCGCGGCCTGGGCGACCACCGGGAACTTGCTGTCGAGCAGCTGCCAGGGCACATCGCCGACCACCTGCGGCCAGAAATAGCGCAGCTGACGCAGCGCGGCGGCGTGGAAGGTGCGCGCCTGCACCTGCCCGGCCTCCCCGCCGAGCCCCATCGCGCGCAGCCTGCCGCGCATCTCCCCCGCCGCCCGCGCGGTGAAGGTGACGGCGAGGACCTGATCGGGCTTGACGTGCCCGCCCGCGATCAGGTGCGCGATGCGATGGGTGATGGTCCTGGTCTTGCCGGTGCCCGCACCGGCGAGCACACACACCGGCCCCCGGGGCGCCCGCACCGCGGCGGCCTGTTCCGGGTCGAGGGCGCTGAGATCGAGTGCTGGCACGCGCACCATCATGACAGCGCCCGCCGACAACTCGCCGCCGCGCCTGGTCACCGGCCCGCGCGCCCGGTCAGGAACACCACGACCACCGCACGCGTTGCACATCGCGTGACTGAAGCAACCCCTGATCTGACGATGTACTCGACCACCTGGTGCGGCTACTGCCGCCGCCTCAAGACCCAGCTCGACGAAGCGGGCATCACCTATCAGGTGATCGACATCGAAGAGGACCCCGCCTCGGCCGAGTTCGTCGGCAGCGTCAACAACGGCAACCACGTGGTCCCCACGATCAAGTACCGCGACGGCTCCACCGCCACCAACCCGTCGCTGGCCGCCGTCAAGAAGGCCCTGGCCGCGCAGAGCTGATCACCGCTCCGCCCAGGATTCGATGATGGTGCGGGCGATCGAGATCGATCCGGGGACGAGGAGGCGGGCGTCGGCCGCGCGGGCCGACCAGTCGCCGAGTCGCAGGGCCGCGCGGACCTCGTCGCGGGTGAACCAGTGCGCCTCGGCGATCTCGCCGTCGGAGAACACCAGTTCCTGGGCCGGGTCGCCGACCGCGGCGAAGCCGAGCATGAGCGAGCGCGGGAACGGCCACGGCTGACTGCCGAGGTATTCGATCTCGCGCAGGTCGACGCCGACCTCCTCGCGGACCTCGCGTTCCACGCAGTGCTCGAGCGACTCGCCCGCCTCCACGAACCCGGCCAGCAGCGAGAACATGGTGGCGGGCCAGGTGTGCTGACGCGCCAGCAGCACCCGGTCGGCACCATCGTGGACCAGGCAGATCACCGCGGGATCGATGCGCGGGAACTCCTCCTCGCCCGCCGCGGTCAGCCGCGACCAGCCGCCGCGTGAGGAGATGGTGGTGGTGCCGTCGCCGCCGTGGAAACCGGCACGGTCGTGCCAGTTCAGCAGCGCGTAGGCGGTGGCGAGCAAGTCGGCGGTGAAATCGTCCACCGCGCCCAGCGCCCGCAGATCCTTCAGTGTGCCGTCGAGCTCGGGTTCGCGCACCGCCCACAGGTGCGCGCCCTCGGCGACACCCAGGAACACCGCGCCCGGACCCGGCTCCGCGGCCACCGTCAGCGCCGCGTCGAGCACCACGCCCGAACTCTCGACCCGTACCTTTCCGCGCAGGTCGACGCGCAGCACCCGGGCCTTGCCCCACCCCTCGCGCAAGGCGTCGGGGTCGAGCCGCACGTGCTCGGCACGATCGATGGTGGAACGCGACAGCAGCGGAACGTCTTTCAGCCGGAACGACACACTGTCGAGCCTAGCCGGTCCGGCCCCGGCGCGTTATTTGCCGGTGTGCCGGATGTAGAGCAGCTTGTCGCCGTTCTCCAGCGCGTCGACCTGCGCGTCGCCCACCCGGATCAGCTCCCCGGCACGCACCACACCCAGCACGATGTCGCTCAGGTGCCGCGGCGAACCGCCGACCTCCCCCGGCTCCACCTCGCGCTCGGCCACCGCGAAACCCTGCTCCGGGGTGAGCAGGTCCTCCATCATCTCCACCACGGTCGGGGTGGTGGTGGAGATGCCGAGCAACCGGCCCGCCGTCTCCGACGACACCACCACCGAATCCGCGCCGGACTGGCGCACCAGGTGGGTGTTCTCCGCCTCGCGGATGGCGACGGAGATCTTGGCGGTCTTGTTCAGCTCACGCGCGGTCAGCGTCACCAGCACGGCGGTGTCGTCGCGGTTGGTGGCCACCACCACCGCCGCGGCGCGCTGCACGCCGGTCAGCCGCAGCACATCGGACTTGGTCGCCGAACCGTGCACGGTGACCAGGCCGACCCCGGCTGCCGCCTCCAGCGCCACGGCATCGGTATCGACGACGACGATGTCGGAGAGCTGGACCCCGTCGGCGACCATCGCGTCGATCGCGGTGCGTCCCTTGGTGCCATAACCGACGACGACGGTGTGGTTGCGCACGGTGTGCCTCCATCGCTGAATCTTGAACGCCTGCCGCGACCGTTCGGTCAGCACACTGAGCGTGGTGCCGACCAGCACGATCAGGAACAGGATGCGCAGGGGGGTGATGACGATCGTGTTCACCAGGCGCGCGGACGGGGTGACCGGGGCGATATCGCCGTAGCCGGTGGTCGACAGCGAGACGGTGGCGTAATACATGGCGTCGAGGAACGACAGCTCGTCGCCGCTGTTGTCGTGATAGCCGTCGCGGCCGATGTACACCACGGTCGCGGCGGTGAACAGCAACCCGATGGCGAAGAGCACGCGGCGGGTCAGCGAGATCCAGGGACTGGATTGGGTGGCCGGAATCCGCAGCAGACCCACCAGCGCGTAGTCGGGACTGCTACCCAACCCGACCTGGGTGCGCGTGTCACCGAACATCCAGCGCTCCTGTGTCTAATAGCGGCTCCAGAGAAGACCGACCAGCTTTGCCGGTCGGTGTGGTCAGCGTATCGGCTCAAGGCTGTTCGCGGCGATCGGCGTCGGTGTTTTCCGGGGCCGCGTCGTGGATCAGGCGGGCCAGTTCGGCCGGGCCTGCCAGGTTCTTCGGGGCGATGGTGCGGCCGGAGCGCACGTAATGGAAGGCGGCGCCTACGCGTTCGAGCATCGTGGCCTCGGTGGCGCCGGTGCTCGCGGCCATCAGGCGGGCCCAGGCCAGGCGGTAGACGGCGAGCTGGACGGCGACGGCGGGTTCGTCGGCGGGGCCGGGTTCGGCGCCGGTCTTCCAGTCGACCACGATCCAGCGGCCGCCGGGTTCGGCGAAGACCGCGTCCATCCGGCCGCGGATCACGGTGCCCGCGATGCTGGTCTCGAACGGGACCTCGACGTCGATCGGGTTGCGGTGCGCCCACGGGGAGCGGCGGAAGGCGGACTGCATGGCGGCCAGTTCCTGGTCGGCGCGGCCGAGTTCGGCGGCACCGTCGGCGGCGCCGGGCAGTTCGTCCATGCCCAGCAGCTGGTCGGTGCCGAACCACTGCTGCACCCAGGCGTGGAAGGCGGTGCCGCGCCGGGCCATCGGGTTGGGCGGGTACGGCAGCGGGCGGCGCAGGCGGGCGGCGAGGCGGGCGGGGTCGGCGCGCAGTTCGACCAGGGCGGTGGCGGGGAGCTGGCCGGGCAGTTCCACCTGCTGGTCGGCGCGTTCGGCGGCGGTGAACTCGGCCAGCAGGGCGTCGACGTCGGTGGCCCAGCCGTCGGGGTCCTCGGCGTCGTCGGGGGTGGGTTCGGCCGGGCTGCCGCGCAGCTGGTCGAGGGCCGTGCGGACCAGGGCGGCGCCCTGTTCGATCGGGTCGCGGCGGGCGCCGAGGGGGTCGCGCGGCCACTGGGCGGTCGGCGGGTTGTCGGCGAAGGGGTTGACGGCGTCGGGGGCGGGCGGGTCGTCCCAGCGGGCGACGGTGGCCGTCCCGAAGGCGGCGCTGCCGGGGTCGTCGACGGCCTGTTTGAGTTCGAGCAGGAACTCCGACGGACCGCGCGGCGAAGTGCCGGTCTCGGGCCAGTGGTAGGCCGAGACCAGCAGCACCCGTTCGGTTCTGGTGAGCGCGACATAGAACAGGCGGCGTTCCTCGTCGAGCCTGCGGGCCTTGAGCGCGGACTTGTGGGCGACGATGGCGCGCTCGAGTTCGGCGCGGTCGGCCAGCCCGGTCAGGTCCAGGACCGGTACGCCTTCGGCGGCGTCGGGCTGGGCGCGGTCGCCGCGCAGGGTGGTGGGGAGTTCGGCGAGCGCGCCGAGCCAGGTGCTCAGCGCCGTGCTCGACGGGAACACCGACGCGCTCACGTGCGGCACCGCGACGACCTCCCACTCCAGTCCCTTGGCCGCGTGCACGGTGAGAATCTGCACCCGGTCACGCGCGACCTCCACTTCGCCCGGCTCCAAACCGTTCTCGACGGATTCGGCGGCGGTGAAGAAGGCGAGCAGCCCGCTCAGCGAGGCCCGGGTATCGGCCGCGTATCCCGCCACGACATCGGCGAACGCGTCCAGGTGCTCCCGCCCCGCGCCCCCACCCGCGATGGCCCGGCGGGCCTGGGTCTCCACCCCGACGCCGATGGTGCGCTCGACATCGGCGACGAGCTCGACCAGCGGCTGACCACTGCGCTCACGCAGCGCCGCGAGTTCCTCGCTCAACGCGACGATGCGCGTGTAACCCGCCTCCGAATACTGGTCCGGCGCACCGGGATCGGCGATGGCGTCGGCCAGGCCCGCCTGTTCGGTGGGTTCGGGGGCGACCTCGCGCAGGGCGCTGGCCAGGCCCGCGGCATCGGTGATGGCGGTGGCGGTGTCCCCGGACAGGCTGCCGATCGAGAGCATCCGCGCCCGTTTGGCCAGGGCCGCCAGATCCGCGACCCCGATCCGCCAACGGGCACCGGTCAGGATCCGCACGGCCGCGCTGCCCGTCCCCGGCTCGGCGATCAGCCGCAGCGTGGCGACGATATCGGCGACCTCCGGCGTGGCAAGCAGCCCACCGAGCCCGACGATCTCCACCGGTAAGCCCTGCTCGCGCAAGGCTTCCGCGAGCGGCGCCGCATCGGCATTGCGCCGGATCAGCACCGCCGAGGTGGGCGGCTCGGCCTCCGCTTCGCGGGCCGCCGCCCACTCCCGGGCGATTCGCTCGGCGACCCAGTCCCGTTCCTGCGCAATCGTTTCGGTGACGGCGAACTCGACGGTGCCCGTTTCCGCCGCGGGCTTGGCCCGCAACGCGTCCACCGTCGCACCCCCGGCGGCCCGCGCCCGCACGCGCAGCGGATCGGCCACCAGATTCGCCAGCGCCAGCGCCTCGGGCGGATTGCGCCAGCTCGTCAACAGCGGCAGCACCGGCGCCGGAACTCCCGGCGCCGCGGGGAAATCGGTCGCGAACCGGGGCAGATTGGCCGCCGAGGCACCGCGCCAGCCGTAGATGGACTGCATCGGATCGCCGACCGCGGTCACCGCGAGCGCCCCGCGCCCGCCGCCCGCTCGCCCATCACCGGGATCGGCGTCCCGCTCCCCTATATCAAGCGCGGGCGCGCCGTTTCCCCGTTCACAGATGCCCGGTGTGTGTCCGGATCTGCTGTCTCCCTGCGACTCTCGCCCGGCGGCATCGCCCACACCGCGCGTCGCGGCGGCGTGATCGCGCCCGTCCCGGAGGCCCACCTCCGTGCCGGGCGCGGTCGCGCCACGGGTCGCCTGGTCGGGCGTCTCCGGCTCATCCATTGCCCACAGGGCATTGACCGGGGGTGGCGGACTCGGCTCGGTGTTGCGGCGCCGCGTCGGTGGTGAGGTGCGGTGGGGTTGGGCGGCGTCGGCGTCGCCGAACAGGGCCGAGAGCAGGACGCGCTGGGCGTGGCCGGTGTCCTGGTATTCGTCGAGCAGGACGAGTGCGAAGCGGGCGCGTTCGGCGGCGGCGACCTCGGGGTGGTCGACGGCCAGGCGGGCGGCCAGGGACATCTGGGAGCCGAAATCCAGGGCGCCACGGCGGTTGAGGGCCTCGTCGAGCTGGCGGACCAGCGGGAGCAGGGCCACGCGGTCGCGCTGCGCGGTCACGATGTTCTGGAGTTCCTGTTTCGGCCCGCCGCGCTGACGGGGACCGGGCGGCAGCGTGAAGACCAGCTTCTCGAGTTCCGCGTGCGCCTCGGCCAGCTGTTCGGGTTCCACCAGGTGTTCGGCGAGCTGACCGGCCAGTGCGAGCACCGCCTCGGTCACCGAGACCGGCGTGCGATCGGTGTCGAGATCGCCGTCCCAGGAGCGCACCACCTCGTGCGCGAGCTGCCAGAGCTGGGTCTGGGTGAGCAGCGCGGCCGAGGGTTCCACCGGCAGCAGCAGGCCGTGCGCGGTGAGCAGCCTGCCCGCGTAGGAGTGATAGGTGCTGATCTCGGGTTCCGCCCCGGCGATCACCGTGCGCAGCGCGCCGCTCGGGTCGATCTCGCGCAGCAGCGGCGCGCCCGCCAGCCGGGCGAGCCGGGTGCGGATGCGGGCGGTGAGCTGCTGGGCGGCCTTGCGGGTGAAGGTGAGGCCGAGCACCTCGTCGGGGGACACCAGCTGGTTGGCCACCATCCACACCACGCGCGCGGCCATGGTCTCGGTCTTGCCCGCCCCGGCCCCGGCCACCACCAGTGTCGGTCCGGGCGGGGCCGCGATGACGGCCGCCTGTTCGTCGGTGGGCGCCGGGAGACCGAGCGCGTCGGCCAGCCGCTGCGGGGTGACGCGCACGCCGCTCACTCGTCGGTCACCTGCCGTCCGGTGTCCTGCACCGGGCAGCTGCCCGCGACCGGGCAGTGCCTGCACCCGTCGTTGCGGACCGCCAGGTATTCCGGTCCGCGTGTCGCGGCGGCGGCATCGTGAATGGTGCCGCGCCACTTGTCCAGTCCCTCGCCGTCGAGGGCGCTCTGTTCGCGTTCGGTGGCGCCGGTCTGCTTGTGCCGCTTGGCGACATAGACCAGGCGGGCGCCGCCGGGCTCGGTGGCCGCCTCCTCGTCCTCGTCCAGGGCGCCCGCCGCGGCGGCGACCTGATAGGTGGCCAGCTGGGCGTGCTCGGCGACGTCCTTGGCGCTGACCGGCGTCTTGCCGGTCTTCACGTCGACGATCACGAAGCGCCCCTGCGCATCCCGCTCCAGCCGGTCGATCCGCCCGCGGATGCGCACCGCGCGCTCGCCCTCGGCGCGGGCGGGCAGCACGCAGTCCACCGGCACCTCCACCCCGGCCTGGGTGAGTTCGCCGCGGGTGGTCCGCACCCAGGCGAGGAAGGTCTCCAGCATGGCCTCGGTGCGGCGTAGTTCCTGGCGCGAATGCCAGCCTGCGGCCGGGTCGATCGTCTTCCATGCCTGGTCGAGCGCGGCGCGCACCTGGGCTTCGGGCACGTCACCGGCCAGCGCCTGCACCAGGGTGTGCACGAGATTGCCCTTGAGGGCGTGCGGGTTGTCGCCGTCGGTGCCGCCGTGCCGTTCCAGCGCCCAGCGCAGCGGACAGGTGCGCAGCAACTCGACCGTGGACGGTGAGAGGCCGACGGGGGAATCGTCGTCGTCCCAGAGTTCGCGCCGGGAACTGAGTTCGGCGGTGCCGTACCAGTCGTCGGGGTCGGTGCCGGGCACGCCCGCGTCGGCGAGGCGGGCCAGCTGGTGGGCGGCGCGGTCGCGGCGTTCGGGCGCGGCCGCGGGATCGCACACCACCCCGCGCAGTTCGGCGACCAGCGCGTGCATGACCAGCGCGCGACCGGGATCGGCGACGGGCAGGGCGCCGGGTTCGCCGGTGTCGTCGTCGCCGAGGAGTTCGGTGAGGAAGCGCGAAGGCACCAGATCCTGGTCACCCACCGCCGATTCGACGGCGGTCACGAGCAGCGAGCGGCGCGCCCGGCTGCACGCCACCAGCAGCAGCCGCCGCTCCTCGGCGAGGATCGGCGCGGCCCGGCTGGTGGTGGCGCCCGGGTCGACTCCGGCTACCAGATCGACGAGGTCCTCGGTGTGCAGCAGGGTGCCGCGGGCGCGCGGGTTGGGCCAGATGCCTTCCTGCACGGCGGCCACCGCCACCACATCCCACTCCCGGCCCGCCGCCGCGTGCGCGCTGAGCAGCGAGACGGCCTCGCCCTCGGCGGTCAGCGGCCTGCCCTGTTGCGGAATCTGCTGGTGCAGCAGGTATTCGACGAAGCCCTCGATGCTGGCGCGGGGCAGCCGGTCGACGTATCCCGCTGCCGCGTCGAACAATTCGACGGACGCGTCGAGATCGCGGTCGGCCTGCATACCCGCCGCGCCACCGCGCCGGGACTGCCGGAACCAGCGCCGCTCCAGCCGAGAACTCGTCCACAGGGTCCACAGCACGTCTTCGAGTCCCTGGCCCCTGGCCCGGGTCTCCTCGGCCTTGCGGACCGCGCGCAGCACCCGCTGCAAGGGCGCGGCCTCCACCTCGGTGAGCCGGTCGAGCAGGCGTTCCTCGCCGATCCCGACGATGAGGTCGCGCAGGACCTCCGCCGAGGACTGGTCGATCAGCGGGACCACCGGCGGTTCCGGTTCGGGGCGGGGCGGTCCGGCGAGCGGCGGTGGCGCGGCGGGTGGGGTTTCGGTGTCGAGGAGGTCGATGTCGTCGGGGAGGTCCTCGGCGCGGTCCCAGGCGGGTTCGGGTTCCGGGCGCAGAGGGTCGTCCGGATCGGGTTCGGGGGGGAGCCAGTCGTCGTCGAGGGGGTCGGGATCGGGCAGTTCCGGTGGCGGCGGCGGTGTCTCGTCCCACAGGAGGAACTGTTCGGTGTCGTCGGTGTGCGGATCGGCGTGGGTCAGCCCGGCGCGTTCGAGGTCGAGCACACCGCGGCGCACGCCCCGGCGCAACCGGCGCAGCGCGATCTGGTCGGCGCCGCCGAGTGGACCGGACAGCAGGTCCATGGCGTCCTCCGGGGAGAACACCGCATCGATCGCCCGCCGCGACCCGGGCCGCGACGGATCCCCCGCCAGCAGCACCCGCAACGCCAGCACCATCCACGCCGCCCCCCGCCTGCGAGCCAGCGGTTCGTGCACCGCGGGCCTGCGCACCGGCACCCCCGCCGCCAGCAACGCCCGCCGCAACGGCGCCAGCGACAACGGCACCGACCGCACGATCACCGCCATCTCCGACCACGGCACCCCATCGGTCAGATGCGCCCGCCGCAGATGGTCAGCGATCAGCGCCGCTTCTTTGGCGGCGGTCCCGAGCACCCGCACCCGCACACTCGCCTCAGCCAGTTCCGGGGGCGGCGTGCGCGCGTCGACGTCGTCCACCTCCGGTGCCGCAGACCGTGCGTGCGTGTCGATGTCGTCCGGCGCCGCCGACCGCGCAGGCTCGGCGCCCATGTCGAACAGCCCCGCGGAGGTGGCCGAATTCGTCTCGCCGACAGCGTGTTCCGTGTCATCAGGCGCTTCGGTCCGCTGACCCGGCAGGACCCGGTGCCGCGCACTGCCCGGCAGCCGGGCCGCGATCCGGGCCGTGGTGAGGCGGATCGGATCGCCGCTGCGGTGGTTGTGGCGCAGGATGATCCGGCGTCGCGGGCTGGTCTCCAGGTCGGTGAGGAAGGCTGGGTCGGCGCCGCGGAAAGTGAACACGCTCTGGTCGGGGTCGCCGGTGACCACAGTGCTCGCGGTGCCGCTGCCGATCGCGCGCACCAGCATGGCGGCCTGCGGGTCCAGGTGCTGGGCGTCGTCGACGAGCAGGTAGCGGATGCGGTCGCGTTCGGCGGCGAGCAGGTTGCGGTCACCGGCCAAGGCGTCGAGGGCCGCGCCGACCAATTCGGCGGCGTCGAGGGCGGGGGCGGTGGCCTCGGGGGCGGCCACGCCGACCGACCAGCGCAGCAGGGATGCCTGTTCGTAGCGTTCGAAGAACCGGCCCGCGGCCACCCAGGCGTCGTTGTCGTGCTCGCGACCCAGGGCCATCAGGTCCTCGGGGCCGAGGCCGCGTTCGGTGGCCCGCAGCATGAGGTCGCGCAGTTGCTCGGCGAAGCCGCCGAGGGTGAGCGCGGGGTGCAGGCGCGGGGGCCACAGGCCGGTGGCGCCCGCGTCGATATCGGCGAGGTCGCCGCGCAGCATCTCGCGCAGCACCGCGTCCTGTTCGGCGCCGGTGAGCAGCCGGGGCGGCGGATTGCCGTGCAGGTCGGCGTGGCGGCGCAGCACCGAGAAGGCGTAGGAGTGCAGGGTGCGCACCATCGGCTCGCGGCTCGCGCCGGGAATGCCGCCCGCGTGCGGACCGAGCTGGGTGGTGATGGCGTCGCGCAGGGCCGCGGCCGCGTGCTTGGTGTGGGTGAGGACCAGCACCGATTCGGTGTCGGCATCTGCGCGGATCCGGGCGGTCACCAGGTCCACGAGCAGCGCGGTCTTGCCGGTGCCCGGGCCGCCGAGCACCTGCCACGGCAACCAGCCGGGCCGCGGCGGGGCGGGCTGGGCCTGCTCGTCGAACAGCGCGCGCACAGCGGCGCCCCAGGCCCGCGGCCGGGGCGCCCGTGTCGTTCGGCGCACTAGTCGCACCGAGCTATCCGATCGCACCACATCGGCTATTGCAACAGACCCCTCCGACACGCCGCCGCCACCCCACGCGGGGGACGTGCTGCGCGACCCGGCCCGACCGGCCAGAATGGCTGTCGTGTCGTCGCTTCATGTGCACCGGTTCGGCCCCGCCGACGGTCCCGTCGTCCTCGCCCTGCACGGTCTGACCGGGCACGGCAACCGCTGGGAAACCCTCGCCACCGAATACCTGCCCCAGGCCCGTGTCCTCGCCCCCGACCTGCGCGGACACGGCCGCTCCCCCTCGCTGCCCCCGTGGGATTTCGAGACGATCGTCGACGATCTCGCCGAGCTCCTGCGCGCCGAGACCACCGACCCCGTGGTGGTCGTCGGGCATTCCTTCGGCGGCGCGGCCGGCATCCGCCTGGCCCGGCGGCACCCCGAGCTGGTGCGCGCGCTGGTGCTGCTCGATCCGGCCCAGGGCATCGACCCGAAACTGCTCGAACAGATCGCCGCGGCCAACCTCGCCTCCCCCGACTACACCGACATCGCCGAGGCCCGCTCCGACAAACAGGTCAGCGCCTGGGGCCCGGACGAGGTGGACCCGGCGCTGCTGGAACGCGAACTCGCCGAACACCTGGTGCCGACGAGCGGCGGCCGGGTCGGCTGGCGGATGTTCCAGCCCGCGATCACCTCGTACTGGGGTCAGCTCGCGCGCCCGGCCGTGCTCCCGCCCGCCGAGCTGCCGACGGTCCTGGTGCGCGCGGCCAAGGTGACCCCGCCGTACGTGACCGCCGAGTTCCGCACCGCCCTGGCCGCCCATCTCGGTGACCGGCTCACCGCCTACGACTGGGAGTGCGACCACATGGTCGCCCAGGCCCGCCCCGCCGAGACCGCAGCCCTCATCGCCGCGGTGCTCTGAGGCGATGGCCGCCACGACGGAGGAACAGGTCGAGCGGGTGCGCGCGTTCGTCGCCGCCATCCCGCCCGGCCGCGTGGCCACCTACGGCGATATCGCGGCCGCCGTCGGCCTGTCCTCGGCCCGCACGGTCGGCTGGATCATGCGCACCGACTCCGCCGACCTCCCCTGGCATCGCGTCCTCGGCGCCTCCGGCCGCCCCGCCGCCCACCTGGCCGCCCGCCAGCTCCGTCTCCTCGCCGACGAGGGCGTCCCCATCACCGACGGCCGCGTCGACCTCCGCGCCGTCCGGCTGTGTGACCACCCTGACCCCGGGCGGCGGCCCTGACCGCCAGGACCGACGCAGACCGAACCCGGGGCGGGCGCCGTCACGGCAGCGGGGTCACCGCGCCGCGACGCCGCGGCCACGCCACGACTGTCGCGGACCGAATCCGGCAGCGCCCCGCACGGCAACGGCGGTCGCCGCGCGGGGCGGGGTGCGCGGCGAGGTATCGGGGGCGGACGCGATTAGCATCGAAGACGTGCTGATCCTGCGATTCCTTCCCCGCCGATGACGACCGCCGAGGCGATCGTGCTCGCCGGTGGGCGCGCCAGCCGGATGGGTGGGGTGGACAAGCCCGCCATCGTGGTCGGCGGGCGGTCGATGCTCGAGGTGGCGCTCGCGGCGGTGGACAAGTGCGGGGCGATCGTCGTGGTCGGACCGCATCGCCCGGAGCTGGACGGACGGATCGGGCAGGTGCGCGAGGTGCCGCCGGGTTCGGGGCCGGTGGCCGCGATCGCGAGTGGGCTGGCCGCGCTCCCCCGCGAGGGCGCGCCGTGGGTCGTGGTGCTCGCCGCCGACATGCCGTTCCTCACCCCGGACGCGATCGACGAATTGCTGCGCCGCGCCGCCGGTTCCACCGCCGACGCCGTCTTCGCCATCGACGCCGCGGGCCGCCCGCAGTACCTGGTCGGCGCGTGGCGGCGCAGCGCCCTCGACGCCGCGCTGGCCACGCTGGAATCCCCGGTGAACCAGCCGATGAAGGCGATCGTGCCCGCCGAACCCCTGCTGGTCGAGCTGCCCGACACCGGCGACTGCGATACCGAGGACGAAGTCCGCCGCGCCCGGGCCCGCCTGGCCGCCGAACGGGCCCCCACCCGCCTGGATCTCACCGAGGCCAGGGCCGTGCTCGGTGCCGAGTCCACCCCGCTGGTCGCCTACGAGGCCGCGCTGGGCGAGGTCCCCGGAGCTGCCCTGGCCGCCCCGCTCATCGCCGCGGGCGCCCTGCCGCGCTTCGACGTCTCCGCGATGGACGGCTACGCCGTCGCCGGGGACGGCCCGTGGGTGCTGCGCCGCGATATCGGCTTCGCCGGTGGCGCCCGCCCGGCGGGGCTCGGCGCAGGCGAGGCGGTGCGCATCGCCACCGGCGCGCACGTCCCCGACGGCACCACCTCGGTACTGCGCGACGAATTCGCCATGCTCACCGGCGAGCACCTCGCGCGCCGCCCCGACACCCCGGTCCGCGGCGATATCCGCACCCGCGGCGAGGACCAGCTGCCCGGCGACGTGGTCGCCCCCGCGGGCACCCGGGTGAGCGCGGCGCTGCGCTCGGCGGCGGCCTCGGTGGAGGTCACCGCCGCGCGCGTCCGCGGTCCGGTGCGGGCCCGCGTGGTGATGACCGGTGACGAGATCCGCGCCACCGGCCCCCTGCAGACCGGCCAGACCCGCGACTCGATCGGCCCGGTGCTACCCGACCTGCTCACCGGCCTCGGCGTGCGGGTGATCGATCGCGTGCACCTGCGCGACACCGCGCACGGTTTCGACGAGATGCTCACCGCCACCGAGGGTTTCGATCTGCTGGTGGTGGTCGGCGCGACCGGCGGTGGCGCCGCCGATCAGCTGCGCGCCGCCCTCGCCCGCGTCGACGCCCACATCCTGGTGCCGAGACTCGCACTGCGGCCGGGTGGTTCGACGATCGTCGCCGAATTACCCACCGGCCCTACCGTTCTCGGCCTGCCGGGCAACCCTTTCGCCGCCGTGGCGATCCTGCTCGCGCTCACCCCGGCCGTCGTGGCGGGCCGCACCGGCGCGCCCCTGCCGCGCCCGATCCTCGGCCCGCTGCACAACGCGGCGGCCATCGCGGGCCCGGTCCAGCGCATCACGCCCGCCCGCTACGCCCCCGAGGGCGGCTGGCTCGGTGAGGCGCGGGTGCGCACCGCACATCTGGCCGGGCTGATCGACTACGACGGTCTGGTGATCGTAGGCCCCGACGCCGCCGACGGCGACCGCGTCGAATTCCTCCCGCTGCCCTGCTGAGACCCGCCCCGAGCGTCTGGACACGCCGCTTTCCCGCAGGTCAGGATGCTATTTCGACGCCAGCTGTTCCCCTGCACCGTATCGATGCCTATCGTGGATCGAGTCAGGCGTAGCCCGCCCTGCACCACGAGACGGATTGCGTCGGACGTGCATTAGGCGAATTACTCATCCCTCGGAAAGGACCGTGTGGAGAATGGCTGACAAGTCGAAGAAGACGCCTAAGAAGATGCCCAAGCAGATGCCGCGCCAGCAGCAGCAACAGCGGCAGGAGCAGGGCGAGAACATGCAGGGCGGCACGCGAGCCGGCCAGGACGACCGGCGTGAACCGCGCCGCCCCGGCCATCTCTGATATCCGTGTGTCGACGAGCCGCCGGAACTGTGTCCGGCGGCTCGTCCACGTCAGGCCCCGACCGTTGTCAGCGCGTTCGCCCCGGATCCGTCGCGCCCCCGCCGAGCCGTGGCCGGATCGGGGACCGGCACCGCGTCGAGCAGGCGGCGGGTGTACTCCTGAGCCGGTGCGGCGAACACGGCGCGCACCTCGCCGGTTTCGACGATCCGGCCCTGCCGCAGCACCACAACCCGGTCGGCGACCTGATGCACAACCGCCAGATCGTGGCTGATGAACAGGCTCGCGAAGCCGTATTCGGCACGTAGATCGGCGAACAGGTCGAGCACCTGCGCCTGCACGGAGACATCGAGCGCGCTGGTCGGCTCGTCGGCCACCAGCAGCCGCGGCGCCAGGGCCAGTGCCCGCGCCAGCGCCACCCGCTGACGCTGCCCACCGGACAGCTCCCCCGGCCTACGCTGCGCGTAATCCCGTGGCAGCCGGACCGATTCGAGTAGGTCCCCGACGCGCGAGCGCAGCAGCGCACCCGAGGCCACCCGGTGCACGCGCAGCGGTTCACCGATGGCGTCCTCGACACTGCGTCGCGGATCGAGCGAGGCGCTCACATCCTGATGCACCAGCGCGACATGCTTACGCAGCCCCCGCAGCTCCCGTGGTGAGAGTCCCGCCAGCGAAACTCCTTGCAGGGTCACCGATCCCGAGGTGGCGGCCACCAGCCCGAGCGCCGTGCGCCCGAGCGTCGACTTCCCCGACCCGGACTCCCCCACCACGCCGAGCACTTCCCGCGGCCCGAGACTCAGCGAGACATCCTGTAGCGCAGTGAATTCCGCGCCACCCCGACTCCCCGGGTACACCACCGACAACTCGTCGATCCGCAAGACATCGGCATACTCGCGCTCCCCGGTCCCCCCACCCTTCTCCGCGACCACCGCGGGCCCCCGCAACACCACCCGCCGCAACAAACCCCGCACCCCGGGAACCGCCCCGCCCGCCGCCGAACCCTCGCCTACCGAATCCTCCTGCGCCACACGATCAGGACCTCCCGCGTCAGCAGCGGCACCCTCAGTCTCTCCGGCGCCACCCGCCACCACACCATCGGCATCCGCCCGATCACCGACCCCCACGGCGCCGTCCGCCGTCCCGCCGGTCGACGCCGCACTACCCGCCGTCACGCCGCCGCCCACCCGGGCACCGGTCCCCGCCGCATCATCAGCACCCACGCCACCGCCCACAGCCGCGCCACCGTCCCCCACCGCGCCGTCCACCCGGCCACGGGGCTCCACCGCGTCGTCCGCCCGACCGCCAGCGGGTCCCGCGCCATTCGTAGCAGCGCCATTCGCCCGGCCGTCGGTCAGCGATCCAGCATCGGCGACCACCCCGTCGCTCTCGCGGCTTCCGACGTGCTCGGTACGCTCCGGTTCCGCGTCGGCCGGTTCCGGGGAGTCACCGAAGCTCCCCGCAGACGCGTCGACTTTCTCGATCTCGACCGGCCGCACGGAATCGACCGCGCGAACCCCACCCCGCACCGACACCACGGGCAATCGGGGTACCGCAGCGAGCAAGGTGCGCGTGTATTCCTCGCCCGGCTCGGCGAACAGCCCGAAGACCGTCTGCTCCTCGACCACGCGCCCCGCGTTCATCACCACCACGCGGTCCGCGATCTCCGCCACCACGCCGAGATTGTGGGTGATGAACAGGGTCGCGGTGCCGCGCTCGCGTTGCAGGGTGCGCAGCAGGTCGAGGATCTCGGCCTGGACTGTCACGTCCAGGGCGGTGGTGGGTTCGTCGGCGATGAGCAGGGCCGGGTCGCCGGACAGGGCCAGGGCGATGACCACGCGCTGTTTCTGGCCGCCCGAGAGCTGGTGTGGGTACCAGTCCAGGCGCTGTTCGGGTTCGGGCAGGTCGACGGCGGTCAGCAGTTCGATCGCGCGGGTCCGGGCGGCCGCCTTGTCGGTGATGCCGTGGGCGCGCAGGGCCTGCCTGAGCTGGGTGCCGATCTTCTGGACCGGGTTCAGCGCGGTCTGCGGTTCCTGGAACACCATGGCCGCCCCGGTGCCGCGCAGTGCGCGCAGCGCGGATTCGGTGGCACCCACGATCTCGGTGCCCGCCAGCCGCACCGAACCGGTGGCGTGCGCGGTCTCGGGCAGCAGACCCAGCACCGAGCGCGCGGTGAGCGACTTGCCCGACCCGGACTCACCGACCAGCGCCACCACCTCGCCCCGGTTCACCCGCAGGCTCACCCGGTCGACCACGGTGCGCGTGCCGAACAGCACGGACAGTTCTTCGATAGCGAGTACCGGTTCCGGCGCGGTGCTCATGCGGTTCTCCTTGCCCGGCCCAGCGCCTGAGCGATCAACAGGAAGCCGAGGGTCAGCCCGGCCACCACGGTCAGCGGCCCGATGGCCATCCACGGATTGGCGTCGAGATTGGCGATCGATTCGCCGATGAGCGCGCCCAGCGAGGGCTGCGGCGGCCGCACCCCGATGCCGATGAAACTCATCGCGCCCTCGATGAACACCGCCATCGATAGCGACAGCGCGAACTGCACGCCCAGCGGCTCGAGCACATTGGGCAGCACGTGTTTGCGCAGGGTCCACCAGGTGTCGGCGCCGATCACCTCGGACGCCTCGACGAAGGGCTGTTCGCGCACCGCGAGCACGGCCGTGCGGATCTGGCGCCCGAACAGCGGGATCTCGGTGGCCACGATGACGATCACCACCGCGTGCCAGCCGGGCCCGGTAATCGCGGCCAGCGCGATGGCGAAGATGAGCGCCGGGAAGGCCAGGATCAGGTCGAAGACACGCTGCACGGTGACGTCGGCCCACGGATTCACCGTGGCGAGCAGCCCGGCCAGCGAGCCGATCACCGCGCCGACCGGCACCGCGAGCAGCACGATCAGCAGGTCGACGCGGATGCCCGCGAGGACCCGGGCGGCCACGTCCCGGTTGAGATGGTCGGTGCCGAGCCAGTGGTCGGCGCTGGGGCCGAGGAGGTTGGCGCCGGGGATCTGGGTGAGCGGGTCGTGGGAGTTGAGGAGTCCGGCGAAGACACCCAGCAGCGCGATCACCGCGATCAGCAGCACACCGGCGCGGCCCTGCCCCTTGCTCAGGGCAGCGAGCAGACCTGAGCGCCGGAACGAATCCGCCTGGACCGGCGCGGTTTTCGTGGCGGTCATGCCCGTCCTCCGATCCGGACACGCGGGTCCAGCCAGGCGTGGGCGATATCGGTGAGCAGCTGGATGGTCACGAACACCGCCACCGACAGCAGCAACAGCACCTGCACCACCGGGTAGTCGCGACGGCTGATGCCCTGTTCGATGAGCTGCCCGATACCGGGCCAGACGAAGGCCGCCTCCACCAGCACGGCCCCGCCGAGCAGCTGCCCGGTCTGCAGGCCGAGCACGGTGAGCATGGTCGGCAGGGCATTGCGCAGCGCGCCCCGGGTGACGATCTCGCGGTGCCCGACACCGAGCGAACGGGCCGTCAGCACATACTGTTTGCCCAGTTCGGTGCGCAGCGATTCGGTGAGGAAGCGGGTCAGCGCGGCCGCCACCGGCAGCGCCAGGCAGAGCGCGGGCAGCAGCAGGTACTGCACGGCGATATCGGGCCGGGCGATGAACCCGTCCGGCGGCACCCCACCGGCGGGCAGCACCGGAATCGCCACCGCGAACACGAGCACCAGCAGCGGCCCGACCACGAAGGTCGGCAACGCGACCGCGACCGTATTGGCTGCTGCCACAACGCTATTGAGAAACTGGCTCGGCCAGAGCACCGAGGCCAGCGACACCGCCAGGCTCACCACCACGGCCAGCACCAGCGCGCTCACCGTGAGCACGAGCGTATTGGTCAGGCCACGGCCGACCAGGTCGGTGATCTGCCCGCCGATGATGTAGGAGCGGCCCAGATCGAGGGTGAACAGGTCGCCCAGCCAGCTCAGGTACTGCACCGGGATCGACCGGTCCAGGCCGAGCTGGTGCCGGATGGCCGCGATCGATTCCGGGCTCGCGTCGGTGCCCGCGAGGGTGGTGGCCGGGTCGCCGGGGACCAGGCGCAGCAGCAGGAAGATCAGCACCGAGGCGCCGAACAGCACCAGTAGTGCCGAGGGCAGGCGGCGCAGCACGTAGCGCGTCATGACAGAAAGGTGTCGGTGAGCAGGGTTTCGCGGCGTTTGGTCCAGCCGAAACCGTGCACCTTGTTCGATCCGGCGAATTGCTGGTACCGCACGCCGATCTCGATCAGGAACAGCCCTTCGAGCAGCTGATCGCTCACCGCGTGGAAGGCCCGCACCGCCTCGGGGCCGGTGCCCTGCGGCAGCTGCCAGGCCGCGTCGGCGGCGGCGGTGTAGGCGGGCGAGTCGTAGCGGGAGGCATTGCGCCGGGCATTGAACGGGTAGGCGCTCACCGTCAGGGTCGAGGGCACGAACTGGGCCCAGGAATGGTCGGTGACCCACAGGCCACGGAACTGCTGGCCGGTGAGCTGCTTGATGAAGGTGGCGCCGTCGACCGGGTCGAGGGTGACCTCGATGCCCGCCTCGGCCAGGTTGGCCTGCACGATCTGGGCGAGCTCGTCGTAGCCGGGGGCGAAGGTGAGCGGCAGCGTCGGCGGCTTGCCCGCCTGCGCGACAAGCTCTTTCGCCTTGCCGATATCGCGGCTGTAGCGAGTGTTGCGCGCTTCGTCGTAGGCGGGCGAGTTCTTCGGCCACGGCACATTGAGCGGGTACCCCGAGCCGCGGAACACCTCGGCGATGACGCGCTCGCGGTCCAGCGCGAAGGCGATGGCCTGGCGCACACGCACATCGGCCAGCGCGGGCTCGGTGACATTCACGCCCACATACGCCTGCAGTTCGGCGCCCTCGAGATCGTGCACCCGGTACCCGCCGGACTTGGCCAGGTTCTCGGTATCGCGGTAGTTGAGTTCCCTGGCCAGCGCGATCTGGCCGGACTTGAGCGCACTGAGCAGCGCCTGCGAATCGGGGATGATCGAGACCTCCACCCGGTCCAGATACGGCCGGTCCGGCACGCGGTAGGCCGGGTTCTTCTCGAAGACGATCTGCGAGTTGGGGATTCGCTGCACGTACTTGAACGGCCCGGTGCCGATGTACTTCTCGCCGCTGCCGAGCTGGTCGATGCTCTCGCTGTCGAGGATCGGCACGGTGTCGAGCAGGTCGTAGATATTGCTGAGCGGGTGGGCGAGCCGGAGCACGATCCGGGTCGGCGAGACGATGTCGAAGCCGGTGACCGCCGCGGCGCTGCTGCGCAGCTGGGCCGACCACTTGGCGTCGGCGTAGGTGCGGATCGAGAACTCCACGTCCTCGGCGGTGAACCGGCGGCCGGAGTGGAAGGTGACGTCGTCGCGCAGGTCCAGGGTCAGCGAGCGGCCGTCGGCGGCCAGCTGCCACGACGTCGCCAGCAGCGGTCGCGGTTCCAGCGAGTCGTTGGGGTAGCGGATCAGCGATTCGTAGACCAGGCCGATCAGCACCGGAGTGGCGCCGGTATTGGTGAGCAGGTTCGCGGGGGCGAGGTCGTCGCGGATGCCCACCTTCAGTGTGCCGCCGCGCACGGGGGTGGCGTCGTCACCGCCCGCCTTCTGTTCCTGGACGGCCGAGGTGCACGCCGCCAGCGCCGCGCCACCGAAGATGGCGGCCGCGGCGATGCCGCTGGCGCGCAAGAAGTTACGGCGGTCGAAGCCGCCGGGGGTAGAGCTCATCGTGAGGTTCCTCGAGGATTCGGCGCACGCTCGCGCACCGTCAGGGCAGGGGAAATATCGGCTCGGCACGGCCGCACACCAGCGGCGGGTCAGCCGCGCGGGACGCGACACGAACAGCAGCGGGACGGGTCCTGCGTGCGCTGGTTCGTGGGCATGGCTGCACGCTAACAAGGTGTGCCCGGGGCGGTCACCGATTGCGCGCACGGTGCATATAACCCTGGTGACCTGCGGGGATTCCGCATTTACTGCGAGTATGCCAGTCCCCTCCCATGCCCGTGGTTACGAATCCTTCGGCGGCACGGCCGGTCGCACGTCGGCCGAGTCGTCCCCGCGGTGGACCTCGCCGCCGAGCGCGCCCGCCGGTGCGCCGAATATCGTCGTCGTCCTCGTCGACGACATGGGCTACAGCGATATCGGCCCGTTCGGTTCCGAGATCGAGACACCCACCCTGGACCGCCTCGCGGCGCAGGGCGTGCGGCTGTCGAACTACCACACCACCCCGCTGTGCTCGCCCTCACGCGCGGCGCTGCTGACCGGGATCAATTCCCACCGTGCGGGTTTCGGCTTCGTCGCCAATGCCGATCCCGGCTATCCCGGCCTGCGTCTGGAGCTGGCCGACGACGTGCTCACCCTGCCGGAGATCCTGCGCGGCAACGGCTATGCCACCTACGCGGTGGGCAAGTGGCATCTGGTCCGCGATGCCACGATGAACCCGGCGGCGCACCGCGATTCCTGGCCGACCCAGCGTGGTTTCGATCGCTACTACGGCTCGCTCGAGGGCCTGAACTCCTTCTACTACCCGAACCAGCTGGTCTCCGACAGCTCGGTGGTCGATGTCGAGGAGTACCCGGAGGGCTACTACCTCACCGACGATCTCACCGACAGGGCACTGTCCTATATCAAGGACCTGCGCGCGCACGACGCCACCAAGCCGTTCTTCCTGTACTTCGCGCACGTGGCCATGCACGGCCCGCTCCAGGCCAAGCCCGAGGACCAGGCCAAGTACCGGGGCCGCTACGCCGAGGGCTGGGACGAGTTGCGCCGCAAGCGCTTCGCCGAGCAGCTCGCGCAGGGCCTGTTCCCGCCCGGCACCCAGCAGAAGCCGCGCAATACCGAGCCGGGTTACGAAGCCGCGGAGTGGGATTCGCTCTCCGCCGACGAGCAGCGCCGCTACGCCAAATACATGGAGGTGTACGCGGGCATGGTCGACAGCATCGACCAGAGCCTGGGCCGCATCGTCGACCTCCTCGAAGATCTCGGCGAACTCGACAACACCATCATCGTGTTCACCTCCGACAACGGCGGCACCGCCGAGGGCGGGCCGGAGGGCACCCGCTCCTATTTCGCCGAGTTCGCCCATATCGACGACCCGGAGTGGATCGGCGACGTGCCGCACGACGAGGACCTGATCGGCACCGCGAAGCTGGGCGTGCACTATCCGCGCGGCTGGGGCCAGGCATCCAATACCCCGTTCCGGTTCTACAAGGGCCAGACCTTCGCCGGTGGGGTGCGGGTGCCGCTGATCGTGTCGTGGCCGAAGGGGCTGCCGCGCGCCGAGGGCGACACGGGCATCCGGCACGAGTACGCCTACGTCACCGACCTGGCGCCCACCCTCCTGGAGCTGGCCGGGCTCGACCGGCCCTCCGTCCGTCACGGTCTGCCCGCCAAGGACTTCGACGGCGTCTCGGCCACCGATCTGCTGCGCGATCCCGCCGCCGCCACCCGGCACACCGAGCAGTACTCGGAGATGACCGGCCATCGCGGCTTCTACCGCGACGGCTGGAAGCTGCTCTCGCTGCACGAGGCCGACGCGGATATCGACGCCCCGCACTGGCAGCTGTTCGACGTGCGCGCCGACCCCACCGAACTGCGCGATCTCGCGGCGCGATTCCCCGAGAAGGCGGCGGAGCTTGCCGCTGCCTGGGACGAATCCGCCTGGGCCAACACGGTATTCCCCCTCCTCACCCGCGCGGACCTGTTCCGCCGCCGACCCGAGGAAGCCCGGTTCGCGACCCCGGTCCGCCTCCTGCCCGGCACTCCCACCCTGGAGCGCTACCGCTCCCAACGCCTCATCGCCTACCGCGACTTCACCATCACCGCCGACCTCACCGGCCGCCGCCCCGAAGACACCCTCGGCACACCTACTGGGGCGAGCGCGCATGCCGACGGGCACACCAGTGCGTCCGGCCCGGACACGCCGAGCCGGGCCGACTCCCCAGCACCGCGCACGGGTTTCCGCGACGGGGACGAGGGCGTGCTCGTGGCGCACGGTGATCCGCTCGGTGGCTACCTGCTCTATGTCGAGGACGGCGAGGTAGTGTTCGGGGTCAACAGCTATGGGCGCTATGCGTCGGTGGCCGCGCCGGTGCCCAGCGGCGCCAGGGAGATCACCGTGCGGGCGGTGATCCGGCCGCATCTGCGCTGGGACTTCGTGATCGAGATCGACGCAGTGGCGGTGGCCGAGCTCACCGATCAGGTGCAGCTCGTCGGCATGGCGCCGTGGACCGGCATCTCGGTCGGTGTCGACGCGCGCGGTCCCGTGTCGTGGGATCTGCGCGAACGCCGCGGACCGTTCCGCTACACCGGTGCCCTCCGCGCCGTCACCTACACCCCCGGCCCCATCCAGGTCCCGCGAGCCACCATCGACGCGGTCGAACGCGAAGCCGAGTACGTCGCCGAATAGACCAGCCACGTCGGCCCGGCGTGCACCACGCTGTCCCGGCGGCGACGGCCTGACGAGCCACCGCCACCACAGCGTGGTGACCGCCCGTCCACGAGTTGGGCCCGGGCTTCGGGGCTGGCGCCGGTCGGATACCGTTGACCAGGCGTGATGGTGGACTCTAGGTAAGGACGATGATGGACGACAGCTCACTCACCTGGGACGACGGAGCCTTGCTCACGATCGACCAGCGTGGGCTACCGCACGAGGTGCGGGAGCTGCGCCTGGAGACCGTGGATCAGGTGATCGAGGCGATCTCCACACTCGCGATTCGCGGCGCTCCGGCGATCGGGATCGCGGGGGCGTTCGGCGTGGTGATCGCGACCAGGGCCCACACTCGACCGCTGGGCGAGAGCGCGACGAACCAGGGCCAGGCGGGCGTGGGCGCCGCGGGCGGCACGGCTGAGCTGGACGCGGGCCAGGGCCCGGCGGACGGCGACGTGGTCGCGAGCGTGGTGGGCGCGGGTGTCGGGGGCGTTGTCGATGTGGCCGCGGCGCAGGCCGAGGCCGATCGGATCGCGGCGGCCCGGCCGACGGCGGTGAATCTCGCGTGGGCGGTGGAGCGCGTGCGGAGCCGGATCGCCGAGGGCGCGGACGCCGTCCTGGCCGAGACGCTGGATCTGCTCGCCGAGGACGGGCGGGTGAACCTCGCCGCCGCCACCCATGCCGCCGACCTCGTCCAGAGCCTGTGTGGCGACCGGCCGCTGCGCCTGCTCACGCACTGCAATACCGGCCGGCTGGCCACCAGCGCGGTGGGCACCGCGATCGGCGCGCTACGGGTGCTGCACGATCGGGGTGCGGTCGCCGAGGTGATCGTGGACGAGACGCGGCCGCTGCTCCAGGGCGCCCGGCTCACCGCCTGGGAACTCGCCGAGGCGGGCATCCCGCACCGGCTCACCATCGACTCCGCCGCCGCCTGGGCCATGGCCACCGGCCAGGTCGACGCGGTCCTGGTCGGCGCCGACCGGATCACCGCCAATGGCGATGTCGCCAACAAGATCGGCACCTTCGCCCTGGCCCTGGCCGCCCGCCATCACGGCCTGCCGTTCCTCGTCGTCGCCCCGGAATCCACCCGCGACACATCGATGCTCACCGGCGAGACCATCGTGGTCGAACAGCGCGCGGCCGACGAGGTCACCGGATTCGGCGGCATCGAGACGGCCCCGACCGGCACCGCGGTCTTCAACCCCGCCTTCGACGTGACCCCCGCCGACCTGGTCACCGCCGTCGTCACCGAATCCGGTGTGATCTACCGCAATTCGGACGTATTCGACACGTCCGGACGCGCCGTCACCCCCGCGCGACCCGCCGCACCAGTCGCCATCGCATCGACCACCGCCGCCGTAACCCTGGACACCGCGCGGGCCGGGGCGAACGAAGTCGCGGCCGCCGACATCGCACAGCCTGGCACCGGTGTCACGACAACCCCGAGCACCGACGCCGCAGCACCGGATACCGCGCAAGCCAGGGCGATCGCCGCGATCGCGCGACAGCTCTACGGGCGTGGGTGGATGCCGGGGACGGCGGGGAACATCTCGGTGCGCGTCGAGGACGATGCCATGATCACCGCGAGTGGATTGTCCAAAGGTGAACTGAGCGAACGCGATACGGTGCTTGTGCGGGTCGCCGACACCACCGCGCACCCGGGCCAGGCCCGGAAACCCTCCGCCGAGACCAGCATTCACACCGCCGTCTATCGCACCACCGACGCGCGGGCCGTGGTGCATGTGCACTCCCCTTTCGCCACCGCTTTCGCCACCACGGCCGTGCCGTCGGCCGAGAAGGTGCACATCGTGCCGGTCAGCGGGTTCGAGCTGCTCAAGGGATTCGGGGTGGCCGATCCGTCGTCCATCGACATCCCCGTGTTCCCCAACTGGCCGGAGGTGCCGCGGATCGGGGACGATATCGAGACGTTTCTGCGCGAGAACCCTACCGCCCCACCGATTCTGTGTATCACCGGGCACGGGATCACCACCTGGGGTGCGACGCTGTCCCAGGCGCGGGATCGCGCCGAATGCCTGGAAGCCCTGTGCGAGTTGATCGCCCGCACCGGACGCACCACCGCTCAGTCACCCGAGATCGGACAGACATCATGACCCTGCTGCAAGTAATGTCCGCCGCCGACGCGACCGACGTGCGCGTGCGCACCACCGACACCGCCGAGATCGGCACCGAACTGGCGAAGCACGGCATCGCCTATGCGCACTGGCCCGTCCTCGACGACGCCGCCACCACCGATTCCGAGACCCTGCTGGCCCACTACGCCCCGCAGATCGCCGAGCTCAATGCCTCGGGCCGCTACCGGCACATCGATGTCGCTCGCATCCACCCTGACGCCGACAACCCGGACTGGCCCGCCACCGCCGCGGGCGCGCGCGCCAAGTTCCTCGACGAGCACCGCCACGCCGAGGACGAGGTGCGCTTCTTCGCCGCCGGTCGCGGCTGCTTCTACCTGCACCTGGGCGATGCCGTGCTGGCCACTGTCTGCGAGGCCGGTGACCTGCTCTCGGTGCCCGCGGGCACGCTGCACTGGTTCGACATGGGCACCACCCCCGACTTCATCGCCCTCCGCTTCTTCGAGGAGGCCGACGGCTGGATCGGCGACTTCACCGGCGACACGATCAGCGCGGGCTTCCCCACCCTCGACGACCTGCTCGCCGCCTCGTGACCCGGGCGATCGTCCTCGACATCGAGGGCACCACCAGCCCCACCGATTCGGTCCGCACCGATCTCTACGGCTACACCGCGGCCCGGCTGCCCGCCTGGCTGGCCGAGAACACCGGCGGCACCGCCGATCCGGTGCTCGCCGCCACCCGCGAGCTCGCCGCGGAACCCGAGGCCGGGACCGATCGGGTCGCCGAGATCCTGCGCGGCTGGCTGGAATCCGATGTCAAGGCCGAACCGCTCAAGGCCGCCCAGGGCGCCATCTGCGCGCAGGGTTTCCGGGCGGGCGCGCTGCACGGACGCTTCTTCGCCGATGTGGCGCCCGCGCTGGCCGCCTGGCACGACGCCGGATTCGCGCTGTACGTGTACTCCTCGGGATCGGAACGCAATCAACGGGATTGGTTCACCTTCGCCGAGCCCGGCGACCTGTCCGGGCTGATCTCGGGCCACTTCGACCTGGTGAGCGCGGGCCCCAAACGCGAGCCCTCGTCCTACGACCTGATCGCCGAGCGCATCGTGGTGCCCGCCGCGGAGATCCTGTTCCTGTCCGACCACCCCGACGAACTCGACGCCGCGGTCACCGCGGGCTGGCAGGTCATCGGCGTCCACCGTCCCGGCGAGCCGAATCAGCCACGACCACCCCATCATTGGGTGAGTTCGTTCGCCGACGTCCCCCTCGCCGGACGCCACGGATGAGCCACCCCGGCCCGGTCCTCCCCGACGACGCGCAGTTCGCTGATGCCCAGTTCGCTCAGGTGGCGCCGACCCCGCCCACCGGCGGGCAGTGGGCCGATCCGTTCACGCACCCGGCACCGGCGCTGCCCCTGCCGCCGCGCCCGGACACCGTGTTCACCGCCGTGCCCGATACCTCGGCACGGCTGGCGCACCGGGGTGCGCTGCGGGTCGCGCTGCGGCCGTCCGCGCTGATCCCGCTGCTCGCGGCGATGCTCATCCTGCTGCCGATGTCGGTGCTGCTGGGGTTGTGGTGGCAGGCCGCCGGGGCGGTCGTGATCGGGGTCGGTGGGCCCACGCTCGCGTACACGGTCACCCGGCGGCGGTTGCGCCGGTCGTTCGATGTGATCTGCGCGCCCGGCGCGACCATGGCGGTGCAGCTCGGGCCCGACGCGCTGGATATCGGCGATGTGCACTCCTATGTGCGGGTGGCCTACGGGCGGATCAGCGCGATCCGCACGGCCGGGGCCATCGTGGTGCTGCACGTGGACAACCATCTGCGGCTGAACTTCCCACGCGAACTGTTCCCCGCGCCGCTGGCCGAACAGCTGCGTCACCTGATCTGGCACCGCGACAACCCACAGCCGGGCGCACCGGCACCCCTGCCCGAGCTGCCCACCCTGCTGCACCCGCAGGCGACCCTGGTCGCCGACGACGCCACCGCCCGTACCCTGTTCGGCGCGGAGATCCGCGAACCGCTGCTGCGACAGGGAGTGCTGATCCGGTTCGGCGTCGGCGCGGTCGTCATGACCGGGGTGATCGGCTGGTTCCTCGGACCGCTGTGGATGATCCTCCCGATCGGCATGTTCGCCCTCATGGCCTACGCCACCGTCCGCGCGATCCGCCACCCCGGCCCCGAAGCGACGCGCATCATCCGCCACGCCACCCCCGGCGCCGTCCTGGCCACCCAATTCGGCGCCGACGCGCTCGTCTACCAAACCCGCACCCACCTGCTGCGCATCCGCTACCCCGACATCCGCGCCATCACCCTGCGCCCCGACACCGCCGTCATCACCCACCTCAGCGGCCGCACCGTCCTCCCCCGCCCCCTCCTCCCCGACGAGGTCGCCACCCGCTTGCGCACCCTCGGACTCCCCCTCGACCCAGGAAATCACAGCGGCTGAGCGAGCCCCCGTCGATGGTGATCGGCGCGCTCATCGAACGGTGATATTCGTGCTCAGCCGACCTGGGCACGGACCGGGCCGAGGGTGCCGCGCTGGACCGTGCTGAAGACGCGGCGGGCGTGGACAGCGACGGGACTGGTCGACCAGGGGGCCAGGGTGGTGGTGAACATGAGTTCGCACCAGGACAGGGCGGGGACCTCGCCCGCGGCGAGGGTGGCGATGAGGGAGAGTTCGGTGTCGTGACCGAGCCAGGCGGCGACCAGCCAGGAGGCGTCGAGGCGGCCGAGGAATTCCTCGGCGTCCTCGGGCGGGCCGTGCGGGGTGTCGACGGCGAGATGGACCACCGCGGCGACGGCGTGCCGCATCTTCGCGTCCATGCCGATCGCGTCGTGCAGCAGCAGGCTCTCCAGGGCCGAGCGCAGTTCCGTCCAGGGGTCACGAGCTTGTTCGGGCATGACAGGCCTTTCCTGTGGTTCGGTCTGCTGGTCCAGTCCGCCGGAGATCGAGCGGAGGGCGGGCGCGGACGGCGGCTCGGCGGCGGGATCGACCAGCTCGGCCAGCGGGCCCGCGGTCCAGTCGAGCCTGCCGAAGGCGTGGCACCAGTCCAGCGCCGGATTGTCCTGGGTGACAACGAGTTCGAGGGCCAGCCCGGCCATCGAGGCGGTGCAGGCCAGGGTGATCACATCCAGTCCCGGCTCGCTCACCGTCAGATGTAAGGTCGCGCCCGCCAGCGCGAGATCTTCGCGGGCCCGCCCGGCGAGCCAGATCGCCCGCCCCGCGGCCCCCATGGTGGCGGCGAAGCGGTCGCCGCGTGGATGGTCGGTATCGGCCTCGACGAAGGGGCCGTACCAGAGCGCCCTCCCCTCCGCGTCGCAGACCGCGAATGTGTCCGACACGCTGTCACCCGCCGCCGCCAGACTTATGTGAGCGTCGCGCCCCTGCTCGGTCACCCTCATCTGTGTTCCCCGTTTTCGATCGAGATGAATTTCGGTGCGCTTCTCATCCAAACGACGGGGAACAGGCTTGTCCACCGGGACCCGGAATCCGTCGTCCCCCGGTGAGGTACCACCACTGGCCAGTGAAATCACCCGCCCGGCGGTACACGCGACAGGCGGTCACATATTTCTCCGCAACCCGCCTGCACGCCCCGGCGGCCTTGTATGTTTCGGCCATGCCTTTCGTGCACGCCGATTCGGTGAACATCCATTTCCGCACGGGCGCGACGCACGGTCCGACCGTGCTGCTGGCCCACGGATTCCTGATGAACGAATCCATGTTCGATCCGATCCGAAAGATCCTGGCGCACACCGATATCAATGTCGTCACCTGGGACGCGCGCGGACACGGCCGCACCGGATACGGCGACGCGCCCCGTTTCGACTATTGGGATCTGGCCGCCGACGGGGTGCGCGTGCTGGACGCGCTCGGCATCGAGCGCGCGATCGTCGGCGGCATGAGCCAGGGCGGTTACGCCGCGCTGCGGCTGGCGCTGCTGGCGCCCGAGCGGGTGGCCGGGCTCGCCCTGCTCGACACCGAGGCGGGCGCGTGCACGCCCGACGAGGTCGCCGACTACGAGAGTTTCTTCGACGCGTGGTGCGGGACGACCACCTTGACGCCCCTGGCCGAGGGGCTCGCGGCCCGGCTGATCGGCGGCGCGGACCCGGCGGTGTGGCGGCCGTGGATCGAGCGCTGGCTCGCCGCCGACCGCACCGCGATCCGCCCGGCGGCGCGCTGCCTGATCGAGCGCGACTCGGTGCTCGAACGCCTCGGCGAGATCACCGCGCCCGCGCTGGTGCTGCGCGGCGAGCACGACCACAACAGCACCGCGGACAAGTGCGCCCTGCTGGCGACCGGGCTGCCCGGCGCGGGTCCGGTGCGCACCGTCACCGGCGCGGGCCACGGCGCCGCGCTGACCCATCCCGAACAGGTCGCCACCATGCTGGCCGGGCTGGTCTCGGCGTGTGTGCCGCACGAGACGCAGCCGGTGGCCGTCGCCGGGATCTAGTGGTCGGGGCCGCGAACGCCCAGGTAGTACTGGATGCGGCCGGGGTAGGCGACCGAGTCGAGCCGGAACAGCTGCACGTCGACGGTGTAGTACTCGCCGGTGTGCAGATCGCACAGCCGCATGGCGGTGTGCTCGCGGCCGTAGACGGTGTCACCGTCGTCCCAGATGCGGCGGAAGTCGGGGTACTGGGCCAGCTCGTCGAGCAGATCGGTGGCCCACTCGCCGCCGCCCTGCTGACCGATCAGCCCGCGCAGCCAGTGCACGGTGAGGGTGGATTCCTTCTCCCACTCCACCATCACCTTGCGCGAGAGCGGGTTACCGAAGAACCAGCGCAGGATGTTCACATCGCCGACGAGGCCGGGGAACGCGCGATCGTAGGATTCGTTGCCCGCGAGCACATTCCACCGGGTGTCGACATAGGCCGCCAGATCCGGTTCCTGCAGGGCCAGCGTGCGGCGCATCTCGGCGCTGATCTCGGCGCGCAGATCCTCGACGGTGGGGTTGTCCACCGGGGCGAGCCCGGCCAGGTCGAACAGATGTCGGCGTTCGATATCGCTGACCGGCGTGATCCGGTCGAGATAGCGCACCAGCGCGTCGACGACCGCGCGGGTCGGCCGGTCGCGGTCGCCGCTTTCCAGATGCGTGATGTAGCTCGAACTGACCCCGGCGGCGAACGCCAGTTTCTCCCGCGAAATCCGCCGGTCGTCGCGAAGTCGCCGCAGCAACCCCCCGAGCGTCGGCGGCCTCGGTGGACCCGCCGGACCGTCGGACATCGACTTCGGTATCACCCCAACCCTCCCTGTCTGCACGGGCCAATCCTGAATGACGGTTCAACCATGATCCACGTGCCGAACGGAAAAGATGCAGTTTCTTTATATTGACGCCTCGTCATTTGGGTAGTTAACGGCGGGCAACTGTGGTCGCGATCACGAAAAGTGGTGAGCCAGACCGAATTAAAAGGATTTCAATTCTTTCCGTCCTGTAATGCTATAGACTTCCGCGCCGCAGCCCGGCAGCGGGGGTCGACGGCGACGGACGCACCCCGTCCCACCGGCCGCCCGGATGTGCGGGCCGTCACATCGGGCCTGTTCAGCGGGCCTCCCGGCTGTGTAAACAAATGTAAACCGCCCGAGAAGCAAGCGTTTCCGAAGCATCACCGCATAGCCCCGGCCATGCTCCCCGGCCCGCGCGTCGCGCCTGCTCGCCGCCCATTCACCCAGGTCGGCCCCGATTCGCCGCCGCGGCGCCGCGGACGGCCCGTGACCACCAGATTTCGCCGACCTCACACCTCACAGCGGCCCGAACGAGGATGTGAAAAGTTGGTTTTGCCGGGATCGTCGCCCCTCTTTACAGTTGCCCCTAACAGCCCGATTTGCACAGCTCGAAGGGGGCGTCGTGGTTAATTCGCGCACTCATGGTCCGTCGCCCACCGATTTCGGCGACACATTGCTGAACCTCGGTAAGTACTTCCAGCGCGGCGAGGTCTCCGCCGACCACCGGTCGGTGCACAAGGTGGGCGGCCGCGACGCCGACGCCTTCTACCGTGACCGCTGGTCGCACGACAAGGTGGTGCGCTCGACCCACGGCGTCAACTGCACCGGCTCGTGTTCCTGGAAGATCTACGTCAAGGACGGCGTGATCACCTGGGAATCGCAGCAGACCGACTATCCGTCGGTGGGCTCGGACAAGCCCGAGTACGAACCGCGCGGCTGCCCGCGTGGCGCCTCGTTCTCCTGGTACACCTACTCCCCCACCCGGGTGCGCTACCCGTACGTGCGCGGCGCCCTGCTGGATCTGTACCGCAAGGCCAAGACCGAGCTCAAGGACCCGGTGCTGGCCTGGGAGTCGATCGTCGAGGACCCGGTCAAGGCCAAGACCTACAAGAACGCGCGCGGTAAGGGCGGTTTCGTCCGGGCCGAGTGGTGGGAAGCCGCCGAGATCGCCGCGGCCGCGCACGTCTACACCATCAAGCAGTATGGGCCCGACCGCGTCGCGGGCTTCTCGCCGATCCCGGCCATGTCGATGGTCAGCCACGCCACCGGCGCGCGGTTCGTCTCGCTGCTCGGCGGCTACATGCTCTCCTTCTACGACTGGTACGCCGACCTGCCGGTGGCCTCGCCGCAGGTATTCGGTGACCAGACCGACGTGCCGGAATCGGCCGACTGGTTCGACGCGGGCTATCTGATCATGTGGGGCTCCAATGTCCCGGTGACCCGAACCCCCGACGCGCACTACATGACCGAGGCGCGCTACCGCGGCCAGAAGGTCGTGGTGGTCTCCCCCGACTACGCCGACAACACCAAGTTCGCCGACGAGTGGGTGGCCGCGCGGCCGGGCACCGATGCGGCACTGGCGATGTCGATGGGGCACGTGGTGCTCAAGGAGTTCTTCCTCGACAAGCAGACGCCGATGTTCACCGACTACATCAAGCGTTTCACCGATCTGCCGTACCTGATCTGCCTCGACGAGGCGGCGGATCAGGACGGCGCTCTTCCCGGCAAGTTCCTGACGGCGGCCGATCTGGGCCACACGGGCGAGAGTGTCGAGCACAAGCCCGTGCTGCTGGATCAGGCCGGAAACCCGGTGGTGCCCAACGGTTCTCTGGGGCACCGTTTCGGCCCCGAGGACGCGGGCAAGTGGAACCTCGACCTCGAGGGCGTCGACCCGCTGCTCACCCTGCTCGGGCACACCGACGAGGCACCGGCCACCATCGCGCTGCCGCGTTTCGACACCGACACTGCCGAGACCATCCTGCGCGGCGTGCCGACGAAAACCGTGGCGGGCAAGCGCGTTACGACTGTCTTCGACCTGTTGCTGGCGCAGTACGGCCTGGGCCGTGACGGCCTGCCGGGCGAGTGGGCCAAGGGTTACGACGACGCCGACTCCCCCTACACCCCGGCCTGGCAGGAACGTATCACCGGCGTGCCTGCCGTGCAGGCCGCGCGGATCGGCCGCGAATTCGCCGACAACGCGGAACGTTCCGGCGGTCGCTCGATGATCCTGATGGGCGCGGGCACCAACCACTGGTTCCACTCCGACCAGATCTACCGCGCCTTCTTCACCCTGACGCTGCTCACCGGCTGCCAGGGCAAGAACGGCGGCGGCTGGGCGCACTATGTCGGCCAGGAGAAGTGCCGTCCCGTAACGGGTTGGGCCACACTGGCTTCGGCCGCGGACTGGCAGCGTCCGCCGCGGCAGATGCAGGGCACCGTGTTCTGGTACCTGACCAACGACCAGTGGCGCTACGACCCGTTCACCTCCGACTCCTTCGCCTCGCCGCTGGGCAAGGGCACCTTCGCCGGGCGCACCGCGGCCGACAATATCGCCCTGGCCTCGCGCCTGGGCTGGATGCCGAGCTACCCCACCTTCAACCGCAACCCCCTCGACCTCGCCGACGAGGCCGCCGCGGCGGGCAAGACGCCGGGCGAGCACGTGGTCGACGGCCTGAAGTCCGGCGACCTGCGCTTCGCCTGCGAGGACCCCGACGCCCCGGAGAACTTCCCGCGCGTGCTCACCGTCTGGCGGGCCAACCTGCTCGGCTCCTCGGGTAAGGGCAACGAGTACTTCCAGAAGCATCTGCTCGGCTGCGGGTCCAACCTGCAGACCACCGATGCCACCGGCGTGCGCCCGCAGGAACTGGAATGGCGCGAGGAGGGCGCCGAGGGCAAGCTGGATCTGCTGCTGGCCCTGGATTTCCGCATGACCAGCACCACGCTGTTCGCCGATATCGTGCTGCCCGCCGCCACCTGGTACGAGAAGCACGACCTGTCCTCCACCGACATGCACCCCTTCGTGCACGCCTTCTCCCCCGCCATCTCCCCGCCGTGGGAGGCCAAGACCGACTTCGAGGCGTTCCACCGGATCGCGCGCGGCTTCTCCTGGCTGGCCGAGAAGCACCTCGGTACCCGCAAGGACATCGTCGCGGTGCCGTTGCAGCACGACTCCCCCGACGCGCTGGCGCAGGCGGGCGGCAAGGTGCTGGACTGGAAAGCCGGTGAGTGCGAGCCGATTCCGGGCAAGACCATGCCCAAGATCGTGCAGATCGAACGCGATTACACCAAGATCGCCGAGAAGCTCGCGGCGCTGGGCCCGCTGGTCGACACCCTCGGCGTGACCACCAAGGGCATCACCACCTACCCCGACAAAGAGGTGGCCTACCTCGCGGGCAAGAACGGCACCGTCGTCTCCGGCGTCGCGGCCGGACGCCCGTCGCTGGCCAAGGACACCTTCGCCGCGGAGACCATCCTGGCGCTGTCGGGCACCACCAACGGCCGCCTCGCGGTCGAGGGGTTCCACGAGCTCGAGCGCCGCACCGGCACCGAACTGGCCGACCTCGCCGCCGAAGCCGAGGGCAAGCAGATCACCTTCGCCGACACCCAGGCGCGACCCGTCCCGGTGATCACCTCGCCGGAATGGTCGGGCAGCGAGTCCGGCGGCCGCCGGTACTCGCCGTTCACCATCAATGTCGAGCGCAGCAAGCCCTGGCACACCCTCACCGGCCGTCAGCACTTCTACCTCGACCACGACTGGATGATCGAGCTCGGCGAACAGCTGCCGATCTTCCGGCCACCCCTGGACATGACCGCGCTGTTCAGCGAACCGTCGATCGGCGATGTGGCCGGTGGCGGGGTCACCGTGCGGTACCTGACCCCGCACTCCAAGTGGTCGATCCACTCCGCCTATCAGGACAACCTGCACATGCTGACGCTCTCGCGCGGCGGGCAGACGATCTGGATGTCGGATCGCGACGCCGCCAAGATCGGCGTGGCCGACAACGACTGGATCGAGGCGACCAACCGCAACGGCATCGTGGTGGCCCGCGCGATCGTCTCGCACCGCATGCCCGAGGGCACCGTGTTCATGTACCACGCGCAGGACCGCGCGGTGGACGTGCCGCGCATCGAGGGCACCGAGGCGACCACCAAGGAAGCCAAGGGCAAGCGCGGCGGTATCCACAACGCGCTGACCCGGGTGCTGATCAAGCCCTCGCACCTGATCGGCGGCTACGCCCAGCAGTCCTTCGCCCTGAACTATCACGGGCCCACCGGAAACCAGCGCGACGAGGTCACGACCATCCGTCGACGTAACCAGAACGTGGAGTACTGACATGCGTGTAATGGCTCAGCTCGCCATGGTGATGAACCTGGACAAGTGCATCGGCTGTCACACCTGCTCGGTGACCTGTAAGCAGGCCTGGACCAACCGTGGCGGCACCGAATACGTCTGGTTCAACAATGTGGAAACCCGTCCCGGACAGGGTTATCCGCGCCAGTACCAGGATCAGGAGAAGTGGAAGGGTGGCTGGACGCTCAACAAGCGCGGCAAGCTCACCCTCAAGTCGGGCTCGCGGTTCAAGCGCCTGATGAACATCTTCGCCAACCCGGACCTGCCTACGGTCGAGGACTACTACGAGCCGTGGAGCTACGACTACGACAACCTGCTGGCCTCCCCGCCCACCGACACCACCCCGGTCGCGCGGCCCAAGTCGCTGATCACCGGGCAGGACACCAAGGTCACCTGGGGCGCCAACTGGGATGACGATCTCGGCTCCGGTCCCGAGGCGGTCGGCAAGGACCCCTTGCTCGGCAAGCTCGAGGACAAGGTGAAACTGGAGTTCGAAGAGACCTTCATGTTCTACCTGCCGCGCATCTGCGAGCACTGCCTCAATCCGTCCTGCGCCGCGTCGTGCCCCTCGGGCGCGATCTACAAGCGCGAGGAAGACGGCATCGTGCTCGTCGACCAGGACAAGTGCCGTGGCTGGCGCCAGTGCATCACCGGCTGCCCGTACAAGAAGATCTACTTCAACCACAAGACGGGCAAGGCGGAGAAGTGCACCTTCTGCTACCCGCGCGTGGAGGTCGGCATCCCGACCGTGTGCTCGGAGACCTGCGTGGGACGCCTGCGCTACATCGGCGTGATGCTCTACGACGCCGACGCGGTGCTCGAGGCGGCCCAGGTGACCGACCCGAAGGACCTGTACCCCTCGCAGCTCGGGGTATTCCTCAACCCGCACGACCCGCGCGTGATCGCCGAGGCGGAGAAGGCTGGCATCTCGCCGGAATGGATCGCCGCCGCGCAGGATTCGCCGGTCTACAAGCTGATCGTGGATTACCAGCTGGCGCTGCCGCTGCATCCGGAATACCGCACCATGCCGATGGTCTGGTACGTGCCGCCGCTGTCGCCGGTGGTGGACGTGCTCACCGAGACCGGGCACGACGGCGAGGACGCGGGCAACCTGTTCGGCGCCATCGACGCGCTGCGCATCCCGATCGAGTACCTGGCCGAGCTGTTCACAGCCGGGGAGATCGGGCCGGTGCGCGCGTCGCTGCAACGCCTGGCTGGCATGCGGGCGTTCATGCGGTCGGTGAACCTCGGTGAGGAGCCCGAGGAGGGCATCGCGCCCTCGATCGGGCTCGAGCCCGAGGAGATCGAGGCGATGTACCGGCTGCTGGCCATCGCCAAGTACGAGCACCGCTACGTCATCCCGACGGGCGCGACTTCCCGTGCGCACGAACTGGATTCGCTGGCGACCGGGTGCAGCCTGGACACCGACGGCGGGCCGGGCATGACCGCGTTCGACCAGGTGGTGGAGAAGTTCTCGCTGGCCGATACGAATCAGGCCGCGCCCGAGGACAAGTCGGGGCGGATCAACCTGCTCAACTGGGACGGCCGCAACACCAGCGGACTGGTGCCCACCGCGAACGGCAACGGGCACAACGGGAACGGGAGCAGCGGCAACGGCGCCGCGAGCAACGGCACCGGCGGCAACGGCGCCGCCGTGGCCGACCCCTCGGTCAGCGGAGTGGCGCCATGAGCCTGCTCTCGATCCGCAGGCGGCCGCAGCCGGTCGCGGTAATGGCCGAGCACGATCGGCGGATGGTGTGGCGGCTGGCGGCGCTGCTGCTGGACTACCCCGGCGAGCAGACCCTCGCGCTGCTCGACCGGGTGTCCGAGGCGGCGGCCCAGCTGCCCGAGGAGGTGCGCGCGCACTTCGCCGAACTGCTGGCCTACCTGCGCGACACCCCCTCGATCGAGGTGGCCCAGCGCTATGTCGAGACCTTCGACCTGCGCCGCCGTGCCAGCCTGCACCTGACCTTCTACGCCTACGGCGACACCCGCAAGCGCGGCATGGCGCTGCTGCGGTTCAAGCACGCCTACCGCCAGGCGGGGGTGGAACTCGGCGACGAGGAACTGCCCGACCACCTGCCGGTGCTGCTGGAATTCGCCGCCACCGTCGACCCGATCGGCGGCGAGCGCCTGCTCGGCGAGCACGTTCCGGTGCTGGAACTGCTGCGACTGTCGCTGGGCGACAACGACTCTCCCTACGCCGGTGTCCTCGCCGCGGTGCTCACCACCCTGCCCCCGGTGACCACCGCCGACCGCCGCCGCATCACCGAACTCGCCGCGCAGGGTCCGCCCGAGGAAGAGGTCGGGCTCGAACCCTTCGCCATGGACCCCTCGTTGTTCGACGCCACGGAAGGCCGCCGATGAACGCCACCATCCCGATTCCCGAAGGCCTGTGGCTGATCCTGCCCTATATCGCCGCGACATCCTTTGTGCTGGGCCATGTCTGGCGCTACCGGTTCGATCAGTTCGGGTGGACGACGCGGTCCTCGCAGATCTACGAGTCCAAGCTGTTGCAGCTGGGCAGTCCGCTGTTCCACTTCGGCATGCTCGGGGTGTTCTTCGGGCACGTGATGGGGTTGCTCATCCCGGAGGCGTGGACGAGCGCGGTCGGCATCTCCGAGCACGCCTATCACGTGGTGGCCGTCGGGGCCGGGTCGGTGGCGGGTCTGATGGTGGTCGCCGGGGTGGCGATCCTGTGCTACCGGCGCATCGCCATTCCCTCGGTGCGTACCAACACCAGCCGCAACGATGTCCTGATGTACACGCTGCTCACGCTGGCGCTGGTCACCGGCCTGCTCAACACCTGGGGCGCCAACCTGCTGTGGGGCACCTACAACTACCGCGAGACCGTCTCCCCCTGGTTCCGCAGCCTGTTCTCGATCAGCCCCGAACCCGGCCTGATGGTCGGCGTCCCGTGGACCTTCCAGCTGCACGGCCTGGTCGTGCTGGCCCTGGTCTTCGCCTGGCCCTACACCCGCCTGGTCCACATGTTCAGCGCCCCCATCGGCTACCTCACCCGCCCCTACATCGTCTACCGCCGCAAGGAAGTCGAAACCAAGGACAAGACCCGCTTCGCCAAGGCCTGGGACGCCCCGGTCACCCCTGACCGCTGGTGAGCGCGCGGTACCACGGACGGACCGGGCGCAGCGCGTCGTCGACCGCCTCCCGCAACGCGGTCAACGACGCCGCCGTGCCCGCGAAGGGACCGTCGTCACGCACGGCGCTCGCCACGAGGTAGTCGATCTCGGCGCGCTGGATGTCGTCGGCGGTGCACAGCCGGAATTCGGTGATCTCCAGTCGCCGGTTCAGCTCGAACGCCATGGTCTGCGCGTCCAGCGCGCGCTCGAGGACGTGCTGATCACGGCGTCGACTGAGCGCGTTCATGAGCACCGCCGTGTCGAGTGTCGGCAGCCGCAGCCGGGGATAGATCTGTCCCTGCCTCGGCCGGGCGGCGAGTTCACGGGCCCGGCGCAGCAGTGCTTCGCTGCGCGTCACGTCGTGGGCCATCGCCAACAGTGCCTGCCGCCTGCTCTCCGCCGCCGCCGCTACGCGGTCGGCCGGAATTCCACTGATCGCCGCCGCGATCAACAGCACGGCGTTGATCGGCTGCATCACCGAACGATCGGGGTCGAAACACCACGCCACGCTCTGCACCAGCACCGAGACCAGTAGCGCGCCGGTGACGAAACGCAAGATGATCAGGTTCATCGCGCGTCACCCGGCACCGGACTGACCGGATTCGCCCCACAGCCGCTGCAACGGGCTGCGAATCGGGTTGTCGCTTCCGTTGTGGCGCAGCAGCATCAGCAGATTCGCGAAGCCTCGGCGGTCGGCCCCGATTCGGTGGCCGATGGCACGGAGCCCGGATTCCTCACCCGCATCGATCAGCTGCGCGGCATCGAGCAAGCGCACGATGCGCTGAGCCGTGTATCGGCGGCCGACGAGCACTTCGATCTGCTCACCGACCCGGAACGGCACGAACTCCCGATTCGGCAGCATGAGCTGGATGTCGCGGTCGCCCCGGTTGTAGTAGCCGCCGTCCACGCGGATTCCGTCGTTCACCACCGACGCCGAGAAGTCGAGCCAGTTCGTATCGATGGTCAGGTTCGTGTACACCGCCAGCGCGGCGGTGACGAACTCGTTGTAGCTGCGGCTCCCGCCTCGTTCCCGCTCGACGGTGCGCACCGCGGTCTCGTCCAGGCGAGCCGTCGTGGCCACCTCCAGGATCAGGCGGTCATCGGGTCGCAGTACCGCCGCGAGATTCCGCAGGAAGGTGGCATCGTCATCGACATTGCCGAGGCTGCCGCCGAGCAGGCTGAACAGGATCGGTTCGTCGCCAGCGAAGGAGTCGACGAACTCGCGCAGGGCCTCGAGGCTGTCCTCGTCCTCGAAATCCATCTCCACCAGCAGTACCCGACCGGGCATGCGCTCGCGGGTCTCCTGAGTACCCAGGTTCAGCATCGCCGTGCTGATGTCGACGGCGACGTAGAACCGCGCCCGCCCCGCGTCCGTGCGCTGGAGGCGATCGAGAATGTGCCGATCCTTGTCGCCGGTCCCCACGCCCAGGCTGACGTAGTGGTAACGCTGAGCGCCAAGGGCGGGTAGCAGCTCGTCCCAGTTCCGCCCGAAAGCGCTCATGCTTTCGTAGGTCAAGGGATAGGCGGGGTCCTTCGAGGTCTGCATCCAGGCGATGGTCGGCACCAGCCCGATATAGCGGTGCTTGTTCTGGACCCGTTTGCCCGCATAGCCCAGGGAGGGGTCGCCACGCAGCGAACGCACCAGCTCTTGCAGGAACGACCGCGGATCCTCGCGGTCCAGCGTGAGCATCCATCGGCCCCACCGGCCACCGATCGCCCGTTCCATTCGCGGATACAGCCCGTCGTCCATCCTGCCCCCGAGCAAGAAACCGATCGCAAATCCTGCCTGTGCGATCGCGAGACTCCATGATGCCGAGCAATCCCCGGCCTGTCACGGAATTCTCGGCGCCGACCCATTGCCCGCAGAACTGTAACGTGTTTCACTTTGGGCATGAGTGATGTGCTGGCTCCGGCTGCTCTCGGACCCCTCACCCTGCGTAACCGGGTGATCAAGGCGGCGACGTTCGAGGGGCGTACGCCCGACGCACTGGTGACCGAGGAGCTGATCGCGTTCCATCGGGAGGTCGCGGCGGGCGGGGTCGGGATGACCACTGTCGCCTATTGTGCGGTGGCGCCGGGTGGGCGGACCGATCGGCATCAGATCTGGATGCGGGCGGAGGCGGTGCCGGGGTTGCGCAGGCTCACCGACGCGGTGCACGCGGAGGGGGCGGCGGTCAGCGCGCAGCTGGGGCATGCGGGGCCGGTGGCCAACGCCAAGTCCAATCGGGCGCCCGCGCTGGCGCCGAGCCGGATGTTCAATCCGCTCGGGATGCGGTTCACCAAGACGCCGGACGCGCTCGGGATCGCGGAGGTGGTCGCGGCGCACGCGCGGGCGGCCCGGTTCGCGAAGGAGTCGGGGTTCGACGCGGTCGAGGTGCATCTCGGGCACAACTATCTGGCGAGTTCGTTCCTGAGCCCGATGCTCAACCGGCGCACGGACGAGTACGGCGGAGCGCTGGTCAACCGGGCGCGGATGGCCAGGGAGGTGGTGCGCGCGGTGCGCGACGCGGTCGGCGACACCATGGCGGTGACGGCCAAGCTCACCATGGAAGACGGTGTGCGCGGCGGCTTCCCGATCGAGGAGTCGCTGCAGGTGGCGAGCTGGTTGCAGGACGACGGCGCGATCGACGCCCTCGAACTCACCGCGGGCAGTTCGCTGCTCAATCCGATGGCGATCTTCCGTGGGGACGCCCCGCGCGCGAACTTCGCCAAGACCCTGCCGGTGCCGGTGCGCTGGGGTTTCCGGCTGGTCGGCAAGCAGTTCCTGCGCGAATATCCTTATCGCCCGGCCTATCTCGCGGAGAAGGCCGCACAGTTCCGGGCGGAGCTCACGCTGCCGCTGATCCTGCTCGGCGGGATCACCGACCGGCAGGCCGCCCAGCGGGCTGTCGACGACGGGTTCGATTTCGTGGCCATGGGCCGGGCGTTGCTGCGCGAGCCGGATCTGATCCGGCGCTGGCAGACCGACGCGGACACGCGCTCGCTGTGCACGCACTGCAACGAGTGCGTTCCCACGATCTATTCGACCACCCGGTGCGTGCTGCGGACCGAGTGAATACCCGGCGTTCTCGTGCATTCGGGCTCGCGTCGAACAGTTTTCTGACTGGTGACGCGGCTAATGCACGAAAATGCCGGAGTGAACGTCGCGGCGACCGTCAGCCGAGCTCCTTCCGGACGGCGGTGAACCACGCCTGAGTGTCGGGTAGGCCTTTCTCGTTGTCCTTGCGGCCGCCGACGAAACCGAACAGGTCGGCGGCGAAGCGGCTCAGCACGGTCGCGTCGGTCTCCTCGAGTTGGGTGAGCATCTCGGTGTCGCCGAGCAGGTAGGCGACGACGGCGAGCCGACCGGCGGGCCAGGCATCGCGGTGGGTGGCCCAGCCGTCGGCGCGCACCACCCGCGCCTTGGCGAGCAGGTCGGCGCGCAGGGCGTCACGGTCGGCGTCGGTGGGCTTGCGGGGTTTGCCCCAGGTGATCCGGTTCGCGTCCGGCATGTCGCGTCCTCTCGGCGGTGGACAAGGGTCACCGGTGAGCGTGGCAGATCACAGTGCGGGTGGGCGCACGGGGCCGTCCCGCACTGGCCGCGGGGCACCGGCACCCGGGCGCCGGGAAGCGGCGTGCACCGGCCGCGCAGCGTGGTCGTCAGCGCTCGGTGTCAGCCTGCGGCGTGCACGCACGCGCAGCCCGGCGGATCGTCATCGCCACCTGGCGTCCGGGGACCGAGTACGCACACATGCGCACCCGCGGATAGTGATCGGTGCGGTCAGACCGCCAGGTCGCGGCGGGTCACCTTGCCGGTCGCGTTGCGCGGCAACGGGTCAGCGGTGAGGCGCCAGTGGACGGGGACCTTGAAGTGTGCGAGGCGGGCGGCGACGAAGGTACGCAGGTCGGCGGGGTCGACAGCGCCGGGCTCGGTGACGACGACGGCCGCGACCTCCTGGCCGAGGTCGGGGTGGGCGACGCCGAAGACCGCGCATTCGGTCACCGCCGGGTGCTCGCACAGGACGTTCTCGATCTCGACCGGGTAGACGTTCTCGCCGCCACGCAGGATCAGGTCGGTGCGGCGGCCGGAGACGGTGAGCCTGCCGTCGGTGAGGGTGCCGAAATCGCCGGAGCGCAACCAGCGTTCGCCGTCGATCGCGCGGGCGGTGGCGTCCTCGTCGTTCCAGTAGCCGAGCATGACATACGGGCTGCGGATACAGATCTCGCCCTCGGCGCCGTCGGGCAGCACGGTGCCGTCGGCGTCGCGGATCCGCACCTCGACCCCGAAGATCGGTCTGCCGACCGACGCGTCGTCGGCGGCCAGGTCCAGTGGGGTGGCGACGGTGGCGGCCGTGCCGCTCTCGGTGAGGCCGTAGCTGGTGGTGAGCGAGAGGTTCAGCGCAGGGAGTTTCGCGCGCAGGGCGGCCAGCAGGGCGGGCGAGGTCGGCGCGGAATTGAGCGAGAGCGCGGTCAGCGAGGACAGATCATGCTGGGTGACATCATGTTCCAGCAGGCGCGAGGCCATCGTCGGCACCGCGGCCCAGTTGGTGACGCGCTCGCGCTCGACCAGTTCCAGCACCCTGCCGACCTCGAACGCGCCGTGTGGGAACACCGCCGCCGCGCCGGTCACCAGGCGCGGCACGACCAGGTTGTGCAGGCTGGCGATGTGGAACAGCGGCGCGGTGACCAGGTAGCGGCGCTCGCTCGGCCCGTCGCCGAGCGGCTGTCCGGCGAAGGCGGCCAGCAGGGCGTCGGTGAAACGGTGATAGTCGCTGACGGCCACCATGTTCCGCTGCGAGTGCACCACGCCCTTGGGTCGGCCGCTGGTGCCGCTGGTGTAGAGGATCACAGCCGGATCGTCTTCGGCCACCGGCGTATTCGGGATCTCGGCACCGGCGAATTCGGCGATCAGCGCGGGCAGGTCATCAGCCATGGTCAGGACCAGGATCGTAGTGCCGGTATCAGCCAGTCGCGCAGCCCTTTTCGCGTCGGCGATCACCACGGTGGGGGTGGTGTGGTCGAGGCCGTAGGCGATTTCCGGCGGCGCCCACCAGGCGTTGTAGCCGACCGGGATCGCGCCGAGGCACTGCGCGGCCCAGAAGGCGATCACCCAGTCCGGGCCGTTGGCGGCCAGAATGCCCACCCGGTCGCCCTTGCCGACGCCGTAGCGCTCGGCCAGCGCGGTGGCCATGGCCCCGGCCGCGGCGGCGTGCTCGGCGAAGGACAGGCGGCGGTCCTCGGTGACCAGGTAGTCGCGATCGCCCCAGCGCAGCGAGTGCTCGAGCAGTTCACGCAGGCTGTGACGGCGGTGCGCGAGCACCGGGATCGGCACGCCGAGTACGGGTTCGACGGTGAGTTCGAAGGGAGCGCCCGGCGCGGTCAGGCCCGCGGCGACCTGGGCCGCCAGCTGCTGCGGGTCAACGACATCGGTCATGCTCTGCTCCATCGGGGTCGCGCGGCGTCGCCCGAGTCCACGGCAGCGGCCCGAGTGACGTGAGCCACAGCGTAGCGCAATCGGTAACCGTGTTTCCGGGGAGTGGTCCGGATAGGTGGGCTCAGAGCAGGCCGAGCCCCCTGGCCGTGGCGATGGCCTCGGCGCGGGCGTTCACGCCGAGCTTCTGGTAGATGCCGCGCAGGTGGGTCTTCACGGTGTTCACCGAGACGCCAAGGTCGCTCGCGATATTGATGGCGGTCATGCCGGAGGGCAGCTGGCGCAGGACGACGAGTTCGGTCTCGGTGAGCTGGGGGGCGCCGTCGGCGGTGCCGCGCTGGGCACGCACCAGATCGACGAACGCGTCGAAGCGGCCGAACCGGCCACCGAGCCGGTCGAGGACCTCCAGCGCGCCGGGCACGTCGAGGAACGGGCGCACCCAGCGTTCGGCGCAGGCGTGGGTGAGGGCCTGTTCGACGGCCTCGTCGGCCTTGCGCGGCCGGTCGAGCCGGTCGGCGGCGACGGCGACCAGCAGCCAGCCGGTGACCACGGCCCCGGCGGACAGCCCGGACGGCACCCGGACGACCAGCGGTTCGACCAGCGGCAGCGCGGCCGCGGGCCGGTGGGTGTAGACGGCGAGCCCGGCCTCGGCGAGCGTGGTCTCCGGGGTCACCCCGAGGACCCGGGTGGCGTGCTCGACCAGATGCAGGGCCTCGGACCGGGCCTGCAGGCGCAGCAGCAGCCACAGCACGTCGAGGACGGTGCGGCCGTTGCCGAGCAGGGCCGGGGATTCGTCGAGCAGCCGGTGCAGCTGCCTGCTCAGCGCCGTCGCGGCGGCGGCGCGGTCGGGTGCGTCGTCGAAGGTGAGCAGGGCGGTGACGATGCCCGCCTGGCGCAGCGGGGCGGGCAGGCAGGTCTCGTGTTCGGCGGTGCGGGCGCCGGGCAGCGGCCGCGGGAAGTCCGCGCCCTGCTGGTAGGCGCCGTAGGCGGCGACCACGCGCGCGAGCCCGGCCTCGCCGGACAGCTCGTAGCGGGCGGCGCTCTCGATGGCCTGCCCGGCCAGGAGCCGCAATTCGCCGATCCGTCCCGCGATGCCCGCCGCCAGCGCGAGCCCGGTCCTGGCGCGCACCACCACCCGGCCCAGCCCGGCCGCCTCGGCGTGCACGAGCGCGTGCCGCAGGGCCGCGGCGCCGCTCTCGATCGCGCGGGCGCTGACTTCGGCGGTGCCGCAGTGCAATCCGGCGTAGCAGTCCAGATCCGGCTGACCGGTCGCGGCGGGCAGCGGCCAGCTGGTCGAGGACGAATCACCCACCAGCACCGCGACTCCCGCGCTCACCGCGACATCCAGGGCCGCGAGCCACGCGGTGGGCACGACCCGCGACTCCGGACCTGCCCCGACATGGGCGGCCTCCAGATACACCTCGGCGGTGGCGATATCGCCCGCCTCCACCGCGACCGCGGCCCGCAGCAGCCGCACGTAGGCGTCCTCGGACAGCTCGGGCAGGTGGTCGGCGGCGGCGAGCAGCAGGTGGCCGGTGCCGTCGAGGACCATCCGCAGGCCCCACTCGCGCAGGAAGGTGACCAGCCCGGGCGCACCGGGTTCGGCCAGCACGTGGTCGAGCGCGGGCGCGGGCAGGGCGGCCGCGGCGAACCACTCGGCCACCCGCCGGTGCAGGCCGGGTGTGCGCTCCGGGCGGGTGTGCGCGCCCTCGGCGAGCAGGTAGGCGCGCAGCAGCGGGTGGTAGGTGTGCCAGAGCTCGCCGTCGTGGGCAACGGTGTGCAGCGGGAAGTTCGCGCGCAGCAGGTCGTCGAGGATGCGGGCCGCGTCGTCTCCGGCGAGGTCCTCGGCCAGCGGCAGGCAGAACTGCGCCGGTACCGCGGTGGCGAGCAGGAAGTGGAGGGTGGCGGGCGGCAGCGAACCGAGCAGTTCGGCGACGAGGAAGTCGGCGACCGCGTGCGAGGGGCGGGCCAGCGCGGTCAGCGCGGTGTCGCGGTCCTCGGCGTGGGCGGACAGGTAGATCGCGGCGATGCGCACCAGCGCGGCCCAGCCGCGGGTGAGGGTGTGCACCACGGCCAGTTCGGCGTCGTCGAGGTGGCAGCCGTGCTGGGCCAGCAGCTGGGCAACCCGCTCGGGCGAGAGCGCCAGCTCCGGGCCGCCGATGCGGGTGAGCCGCCCGGCCAGCTCGAGGGTGTGCCAGCGCAGCGGCGGGTCGAAACGGCCCGCGACCAGCGCGGTGACGTGGGCGGGCAGGTGCGCGAGCAGGTATTCCAGCCCGGCCAGTTCCAGCGGGTCGGTGAGCAGGTGGGCGTCGTCGATGACCAGCACGGTCGGTTCGGCGGCGGCCAACGCGGCGACCAGGTCGGCGGCGCGGTCGGCCGGGCTGCGCGGGGCACCGTCGGGTACCAGCGAGCGGTCGAGCAGGCCCGCCAGGGCGGCGAGCAGGTCGTCGGGGTGGTCGAGCACCGACAGCCAGGCGACCGGCAGCGCGCGCTTGCGCTGCGCCCGGGTGACCCAGTCGACCAGGGCCACGGTCTTGCCGCTGCCCGCCGGACCGCACAGCAGCACGGTGTGCCCGGTACCCGCCAGCGCGCGGTCCAGGCGGGTGCAGGCGGCCGGGCAGCGCACCGGCGCGAACGACAGTTCCGGGATGCTCGCGCCGCTCACAGCTACCGCCGGGCTGTCACCGCGAAGATCCAGCGAACTCGACGATGTAGTCATCCGCACCCTCCTGAACTCGCTGTTCACCGCGCGGCGCTCGAGAACTCACCGAGCTCGACGGTAGGCGAAACGGCGGCTGAGCGTTTGCCCGAAAGCGGCGGAGACGGGGCTCGTTATCAGATCGACGCCATCGCCGCGTTTACCGCTCAGTCGGGCAGTTGGGACATGCCGAGCAGCGTCAGACCGAGGGTGTCCAGGCGCGCGAGCACGCCGCGCATGGCGGTGGCGTCGGCGACGACGCCGTAGAGGGTGGTGGTACCGGTCGGCGAATGCGAACTTCGGCGCAGCTCCGGGAATGCCGCGAGGACGCGCTCGGTGAGTTCGCCCTCGACGACGAACTGGTAGCGGAGAGGTCCGGACGTCGACATGATCCTCAGTGTCGGCGCCGGTCGGATCGCACACCTCACCCCCTCCGGGTGAAATCGGGTGTCACCTGCGCCTCTCTCGCCGGAAATATTTTAAACATGCGTTTTTCTGTTTCCGGGACAGCCGGGGAATCGGCTCGCTACTGTCGCGACACCACAGCAGTGGTCAGCGCGAAACAGGAGTACGGATATGAAGATCTACCAGGCGCGCCGGGCCGGTTTCGGTCTCACGGCATTCACCGCCGTCGCCGCGGCGGCGGTTCTCACCGCACCGCAGGCCTCGGCCCTCGTCCAGAGCATCGCGGTCAGCGGCAGCACCCACTACGTGGGCACGGCCTACACCGTGACCGCCGATGTCACCGCGACCTCGTTCCTGTTCAAGGTGACCTTCACCGACAACGGCACCCAGATCGGCGAGCCGGTCTCGGTGTCCAACGGCAAGGCCACCATCTCCTGGACCCCGACCACCGCCGGGACCCACGAGATCAAGGCCGTGCAGGAGCTGATCAGCTCCAAGACGGTGACCGTCGAGGTCTCGGAGCAGCCGACCACCCCCGGTGGCGGCGGCACCGGCTCGGCCGACCTGGGCGGACTGCTGACCGGCTCGGCGGGCTGACTCCCCACCCCCGCCGAAACGGCCGCCGCGGACTACCGATCCGCGGCGGCCGTCGTCGTTTCCGGGGTCAGGCCCGGTCATGCGCCTGCTGCAGGGCGGCGATATCGAGCTTGGACATCGTGCGCAGCGCGGTGCCGACGGCGATGACCCGCTCGGGATCGGAGTTCAGCAGCTTCGGCAGCACGGCGGGCACGACCTGCCAGGAGACGCCGAAGCGGTCGGTGAGCCAGCCGCACGGACCCGGCTCGCCGCCCTCGGTGAGCGCGGTCCAGATCCGGTCGAGCTCGGCCTGGGAATCCACGATGACCTGCAGCGACGCGGCATCGCTGTGCGGATGCCCCGGGCCGCCGTTCATCAGGGTGACGGCGTGGCCGTCGAGGTCGAGCTCGACGACGAAGGCCGATCCGTCGCCCTGCCGGGTGATCTCGGTGATACGCGCGTTCGGCACCGCGGCGGTGTAGAGCTGGGCGGCCGCCTCGGCGTCGGTGTCGAACCAGAGGAAGGTGGTGACGGACATGATGTGCTCCTGGGTGAGTTCGGACTGACTGTCACCCTTCGGTCGGAGCCGATTCCGCGTTCTCGACACATCCGCCGGACATCTTCGACATCTTTTTCGGCGCGTCGGGATCGGGTCGGCGGAATCGCTGCGTCAGCACATGGCTCGCCAGTGGGGGTGCCGCCGAGCACCTACCGGGCGAACGTCACCACGGCCCGGTAGCGGGGTAGCCCGGATAGGGGGCGTAGCCGACGGGGGCGGGCGCGAAGAACTCCTTGGAACGGCCGGTCCACAGCAGGATCACCGTCGCGAGGCCGATGGCGACGCCGACGGCGCCGAACAGATGGCCCAGAACGAGGCCGCTGCTGAAGGTCGCGGCGAGGATGCCGAACAGGAACATCACCGCGTTGATGCCGAAGAAGGTGGTGCCGGTGATCCTGGCCCAGTTCTTGCCCGCGCGGCTGGCGAAGGCCATCCACACCCACAGGCCCGCGGTGATCAGCGAGGTACCCACCCCGATCCCCATGCTCACCGACATGACCAGATCCAGATCGGCCCCGCGCAGCACACCACCCGAAGCGTCGAGCACCTCGCTGCGGGTCTGGTCGATGACGGTGAACGAGTAGATCATGGCCAGCAGGGTGACGCAGGCACCGGCGAGCATCAGGTAGAAGGCGTTCTGCACACTCGGCGGCACCGCACGCGGGCCGGTGGGTACGCCCGGCTGCCCCGGATAGGGCGCACCCGGCGGATAGGACCCGGCCGGATACGGCGAACCCCCGGCGACGTAGGGCGGAACCCCGGCCGCATACGGAGCCCCTGCGCCGCCGTACGGCGTCGGCGCCGCGACGGGTGGTTGTGCCGGGGCCGCCGCCGGGTACGGCGGCACCCCGACGGCTGGAACCGGTGGGACCGCGGGCGGTGGAACCGCATCGGGGTACGACGTCAGCTCCTCGTGTGCCGCGTGCGGCGGGATCGCGTCGGGATAGGACGTCGTCGCATCGTGCGCGACCGGTGCCGCGGGCGGCGGAACCATGTCGGGATACGACGTCGTCACATCGTGCGCGACCGGTGCCGCGGGCGGCGGAACCGCGTCGGAGTGCGACGTCGGAACGTCCTTCGAGAGCGGTTGCTCAGGTTTTGCGGTCGGATCCGACACGGTGCCCCCTCCTGGTGCGTCGGGCCCACTCTATCGGCCGGGACCGACAGCGGCCGAGCGGTGAACCCGGGGTTCACCGAGGGTTCAGCGCACCCGGGCGCGCACCAGCGCACGGGCGGCGGTGCGGTAGCGGTCGGCGATGAGGCGGACCACCTCGGGATGCACGCCGATCGGCTCGGCGACACCGTCGGCACCCGCGTCGTGCAGACGCTGGTGGAACAGGCCGTGGGCCAGCAGATAGGACGCGATGAAGACCTTGCGCGCGCCCGACGCACGCAGCGCCGCGACGACCTCGGGCACCCGGGGCGAGCCGGTGGCCACGTAGGCGATGCGCACCGGGGCGCCGATCTGCTCGGCGAGCATGCCCGCGGCGCGGCGGACATCCTGGCGCGCCCGCGCGTCGGAGGACCCGGCGGCCGCGAAGACCACCGCGTCACCCGGCTGCCAGCCCGCCGCGCGCAACCGCACGGCCATGATGGCGGCCAGCGCCGGATCGGGACCCATCGCGGCGGTCACCGCGACCGAGCCGTGCCCGCTCTCGGCGACCTCGCGCGGAACATCCTGGTAGACGTGGTATCCCGAGGCCAGGAAGGCCGGGACCACCACGGCAGGGCCGTCCAGATCGCGCAGCACCTCCGCGGGCGACGGGCCGAGCACGTCGACGAAGGCGGTGCGCAGGGCCGCGTTGGGCGCGCCGCCCTCGGCCTGCGCGTCCAGCTCCACGGCGACCGCTTCGGCGAGCGCGGCGATCATCTCCACGCCGCGCGCGCTGCGGGTGCCGTGCGCGACGAGCACCAGGGCCGGATCACCCGGCCGCGCGGTACTCACCACACCCCGATCGGCTGCACCGCGCGCGGGGAGCGGGCGGGGGTGCCGATGCCCGCCGCGTGCGGCGGCTGCACCGGCGGACGCACGGGGGTGTCGGCGCAGTCGGCGGCGTCGAGCGCGAGCCGGTAGCCGCGCTTGACCACGGTCTGGATGGCTTTGGGGGTGCCGAGCCCGGCCCGCAGGCGGGCGATGGCGGTCTCCACGGCGTGCGTGTCGTCGCCGCCACCGGGCAGCGCGGCCAGCAGGTCCTCGCGGGAGACGACCCGGCCGGGCTGGCGGGCCAGCGAGCGCATCAGCGCCATCGGCGCGGGCGCCAGCGAGCGCACCTCACCGTCGACGACCACGCAGCCACCGCGCACGCTGATCAGATGACCGGCCGCGTAGATGCGGCTGGCCCGGCGCGGCAGTTCCTCGGCGACGTGGCGGGCCAGCGCACCGAGGCGGGCGCGGCCCGGCATGGTGGTCGGCACGCCGAGTTCTTCGAGCGGGGCGGCGGTGATCGGGCCGACGCAGGCGGCCAGCACCCGGCCGCGCAGCGCGTGCAGCACCGATTCGAGCAGGCCGGTCTCCTTGGCCCGCATCAGCATCGAGGCCACCGCGGGCGCGCTGGTGAAGGTGACGCAGTCCAGGCTGCCCGCCACGATCGACTCGATCATGGTGTCCATCGGCCCGCGATCGGCGGGCGGCTCCCACCGGTAGACCGGCACCGGAACCACATCGGCGCCCGCGCAGCGCAGCACCTCGCAGAAGTCCGGCACCGGCTCCCACTCGGTGGTGGCGCCGTGCAACTGCACCGCGATGCGCACGCCTTCGACGCCCTCGGCGAGCAGGTGGTCGAGCACCTCGGCCGAGGACTCCGAGGCGGGCGACCATTCCTCGCGCAGTTCGGCGGCGCGGATGGCGCCCTTGGCCTTGGGGCCGCGGGCCAGCATCCGGGTAGCGGCGAGGGTGTCGCGCAGGACCTCGGCCAGCCCCCAGCCTTCGGCCGCTTCCATCCAGCCGCGGAAGCCGATGCCGGTGGTGGCGACGGTGATCTGCGGCGGATCGGCGATGAGCTGTTCGGTGACGCGCTCGAGTTCGGTGTCGTCGGCCAGCGGGATGATCCGGATGGCCGGGGCCGAGACCACGGTCGCGCCCTTGCGGGTGAGCAGGGTGCCGAACTCCTCGGCCCGGCGGGCGGCGGTGACGCCGATGGTGAAGCCGGCCAGGCAGGGGCCGCTGTCGGTCGGAGAGGTCATGGAGTCACCGGTTCGTTCGACACCGAGACCACGCCACCGTCGAGCCGCACGCCGTACACCGGCAGCGACTGGGTCGCGTCGTCGAGGCACTGGCCGTCGAGCAGCGAGAACGCCTGCTTGAGCAGCGGTGAGGCCACGACGGGCTGCCCGCCGCGGTCGCCCACGATGCCGCGCGACATGACCGCGGCCCGGCCGAACGGATCGATATTGCCGACGGCGGCCAGTGTGCCGTCGGGGAGCAGGAACAGGGCGGCCTGCTTGCCGCTCTTGAGCAGGACAGCAACGCCGCGGCCCGGGATCAGGAAGTCGAGCCGGCAGGCCTGGGTCCAGCCTGTGGTCGTCTCCGAGGTGATGGTGGGTGTATCGATTAAGGTCATCGGGTTCCTCCTCCGAACGCCTTACTCATTGGTACAGGCGCCCTGTTTCCGCACGGTTAAGCGCTTATTTCCCGGCTGCTGCTGTGTCGGAGCCAACACCCACCGGCATGGGGGGCAGGCCCAGGAGCACCGGAACCTTGCGCTCGCCGCTGTCGTCGAACGAGATGGTCGGGTCGGTTTCGTCAGGGGCATTGACGAAGGAGACGAAGCGCGAGAGCTTGTTCTCGTCCTCGAGCACGGCGGCCCACTCGTCCCGGTAGCCGTCGACGTGCTTGGCCATGGCGGCCTCCAGGTCGGCGGCGATGCCCAGGCTGTCCTCGCAGACCACGGCCTTGAGGTAGTCCATGCCGCCCTCGAGGGCCTCCTGCCACGGCGCGGTGCGCTGCAGGCGGTCGGCGGTGCGGATGTAGAACATCAGGTAGCGGTCGATGTACTTGATCAGCGTCTCGTCGTCGAGCTCACCGGCCAGCAGCACCGCGTGCTTGGGCGTCAGGCCGCCGTTGCCGCCGACGTAGAGGTTCCAGCCGTTCTCGGTCGCGATCACGCCGACGTCCTTGCCGCGAGCCTCGGCGCATTCGCGCGCGCAACCCGACACGGCCAGCTTCAGCTTGTGCGGCGAGCGCAGACCGCGGTAGCGCTTCTCCAGCAGCACGGCCATGCCGACCGAGTCCTGCTGGCCGTAGCGGCACCAGGTGGACCCGACGCAGCTCTTGACCGTGCGCAGCGACTTGCCGTACGCGTGGCCGGACTCCATGCCCGCGTCGACCAGGCGCTGCCAGATCGGGGGCAGCTGGTCGACGGTGGCGCCGAACAGGTCGATGCGCTGACCACCGGTGACCTTGACGTAGAGGCCGAACTCCTTGGCGACCTCGCCGATCACGATCAGCTGCTCGGCGGTGACCTCACCACCGGGCATCCGCGGCACCACCGAGTAGGTGCCGTTCTTCTGCAAGTTGGCCAGGAAGTGGTCGTTGGTGTCCTGCAGCGCGGCCTGCTCGCCCTCGAGGATGTGGTCGCTCGAGGTGGACGCCAGGATGGAGGCGACGGTCGGCTTGCAGATATCGCAGCCGGTGCCCTTGCCGTGCTTGGCGATCAGCTCGGAGAAGGTGCGGATACCGGTGACGGCGACGATATCGAACAGTTCGGCGCGCGACTGCTCGAAGTGCTCGCACAGCGCCTTGGACATCGCCACGCCGGACTGCTCGAGCAGCTTCTTGATCATCGGCACACAGCCACCGCAGGAGGTACCGGCGTTGGTGCAGCTCTTGACCTGGGCGATATCGCAGGCGCCCTCGGCGATCGCGCCGCAGATCGAACCCTTGTCGACGTTGTTGCACGAGCAGATCTGGGCGTCGTCGGGCAGCGCGTCGGCGCCGAGCTCGGCACCGGCCGGGGAGATCAGCGAGGCCGGGTCGGCGGGCAGCGGGCGCCCGACCAGCGGGCGCAGCGCCGCGTAGGCGGTGGCGTCGCCGACCAGGATGCCGCCGAGCAGGGTCTGCGCGTCGTCGGAGACGACCAGCTTGGCGTAGGTGCCCTTGGCCGCGTCGTGCAGGACCACCGACAGCGCGCCCTCGGTGGTGCCGTGCGCGTCACCGAACGAGGCGACGTCCACGCCCATCAGCTTGAGCTTGGTGGACATGTCGGCGCCGGGGAACTCGCCCTCGCCGCCCAGCAGGCGGTCGGCGACGATCTCGGCGGTGGTGTAGCCCGGGGCGACCAGGCCGTAGCAGACGCCCTCGATGGCCGCGCACTCACCGACGGCGTAGATGTCGGGGTCGGAGGTGACCATGGACAGGTCGGTGAGGATGCCGCCACGCGCGCCGAGCTCGAGGCCCGCGTCCTTGGCGACCGCGTCGTGCGGGCGGACACCGGCGGAGAAGACCAGCAGCGACGCGTCGATCACGGACTCGTCGGACAGGGTCACCTTGAGCCCGCCGTCGGCCTGCTCGATATTGGCGGTGCCCACGCCGGTGTGCACGTTCAGGCCGAGGTCGGCGACGAGCTTCTCCAGCACCGAGCTGCCGCCGTCGTCGATCTGGGCGGGCATCAGGCGGGGCGCGAACTCGACCACGTGCGGGGTCATGCCCATCAGGCGCAGCGCGTTGGCCGCCTCCAGACCGAGCAGACCACCGCCGACGACCACACCGTGCGCGCCGGGACCGGCGGCCTCGGCCGCGGCCCGGATGCCGTCGAGGTCGTCGATGGTGCGGTAGACGAAGCATTCGGGCAGGTCGTGGCCGGGCACCGGCGGCACGAAGGCGTAGGAGCCGGTCGCCATGACCAGCGCGTCGTAGGCCACGACATCGCCGGTGGAGGTGGTGACGGTCTTGGCCGCGCGGTCGATCGAGGCGCCGCGCTGGCCCAACCGCAGGTCGACCAGGTCGTCACCGGCGTACTCGTTGCCCGGCAGCGCCAAGGCGGACGGGTCCCAGGCGCCGACGTAGTAGGACAGGCCGACCCGGTCGTAGGCGGGCAGCTTCTCCTCGGACAGGATGACGACCTGCCACTGACCGGCCTCGTCGCGGGCGCGCAGGGCTTCGACGAAACGGTGTCCGACCATGCCGTGGCCGACCACGACGACTGTCTTGCGAGTGCTGTTCATGAGAGGGACCTCCTTGTGATGGTCGGTTGTCAGCGGCGAGCCGACGTCTTGGCCGACGAAGCGTTGTTTTCGGCCTCGAGGACCAGGGATTCGGCCTCGACCACGACAGCGGAGTCGGAGGACACGGTGGACGGACGGGGACGGCGCAGGAACACCGCCCAGGTGACGACCGCGCAGACCACGTAGAAGGCGAGGAACACCCAGAACGCGGTGGTCGCGGAGTTGGTGGAGGCGTAGGAGCTGCGCAGCACCATGTTGATGCCGACGCCGCCGAGCGAGCCGATCGCGCCGACGAAGCCGATCAGCGCGCCACCGGCGTTCTGCGACCAGGCCGCCTGTTCAGCGCGGGAGACCGGCAGGCTCTTGGACTTGGCCTCGAACACCGACGGGATGATCTTGGTGACGGCGCCGTTGCCGAAACCGGAGAGCACGAACAGGGCGATGAAGCCGACGACCAGGATCGTCATGGTGGCACCGGAGGCGACCCCACTGTTGCGGTCGGCCATGGTAGAGGCGGCGATCACGACCAGCGTGGCGGCCATCATGGCGCCGAAGGTGCCCAGCGCGACCCGGCTGCCGCCGATACGGTCGGCCATCTTGCCGCCGTAGGGGCGGGCCAGCGAACCGAGCAGCGGGCCGATGAAGGCGATCGAGGCGGCGTGGACGGCGGCCTGGGCGGCGGTGTCGCCACCGGCCTTGAAGCTGATCTGCAGAATCTGCGCGAAGGCGAAGCTGTAGCCGATGAACGAACCGAAGGTGCCGATGTAGAGGAACGCGATGACCCACGACTGCGGCACCCGCAGGGCCTGGCCCATCGAGGACAGGTCAGCCTTCTGGTTGGTCAGGTTGTCCATGTACAGCGCCGCGCCGACCGCGGTGAGACCGACGAGGACCAGGTAGATCGCGCAGATGAGGTAGGCGTAGTCGCCGCCCAGGGTGACCAGCACCAGCAGGCCGAGCAGCTGGATCACCGGCACGCCGACATTGCCGCCGCCCGCGTTCATACCCAGCGCCCAGCCCTTGAGCCGCTGCGGGTAGAAGGCGTTGATGTTGGTCATCGACGAGGCGAAGTTGCCACCACCGACACCGGCGAACGCGGCCACGATCAGGAAGGTCGTGTACGAGGTGCCCGGCTGGGTGACGAAGTACAGCGTCAGCAGCAGCGGCACCATCAGCAGCAGCGCGCTGAAGATCGTCCAGTTGCGGCCGCCGAAGCGGGCGGTGGCCACGGTGTAGGGGATCCGCAGGAAACCGCCGATCAGCGTCGGCATGGCGACCAGGAAGAACTTGCCCGCCGCGTCGATGCCGAACTTGTCGGTGGGCATGAACAGCACCATCACCGACCAGATCGACCACACCGAGAACCCGACGTGCTCGGCGATGACCGACCAGATCAGGTTGCGCTTGGCGATGTCCTTGCCGCCGGCCTCCCAGGCCGCGACATCTTCGGCATCCCAGTGCTCGATGTCGTGGTTACGCTTCAGCGTGCTCAAGTTGGGCCTCCCAAAAGTGCGATGGCCCAACGGTAGGAAATCGGTATTGCCGAAATGCTGCGGGAAATGTCGCGCGAATCAACGGTTTCTCACCATTCGCGCCGAAACGGGGTGAGATCGGGCCGTTTGTTTCCGGCATGTGACACAACGATTTCCACAGGTAAGGAAGCAGCGGAATTTCGCGCACGGCCTACGTGAGGGTGTGACCTACACAGCATTACCCGGAACGCACAACCCGGCAACTCGAAAGGTGAGTTGCCGGGTTGTGTGGCGTTATTACTTCGCGCGCGCGCCGAACCGGAACGGCGGGCAGTCCTCGAGCATGCGTGGCTTGCACGCCTGCCAGGCGCCGATCAGCAGGATCACCAGCGCGACGCCGAGCATCTCGAACGGGATCAGCCAGCCGCCGGTCCAGCTGTGCAGCATGCCGAACAGCAGCGGGCCCACACTGGCCAGCGCGTACCCGACGCCCTGGGTGAAGCCCGACAGCGCGGCCGAACCCTGCGGGGTGCGGGTGCGCAGGTTGATCAGGGTCAGCGCCATCGGGAAGGTGCTCGGGCCGAGGCCGAGCAGGATCACCCAGAGCACCGGGGCGCCCATCGGCGCGATCAGCAGCCCGGCGAAGGCCGCGACGAACAGCGCCACACAGCCGACGACCACGGGGAACGGGTTGCGCATGCGGGAGACCACGGTGGGCGCGCCCAGCGCCGGGATCAGGCCCATGAGCGCGAACAGCCCGACCATGCTGCCGCCGAAGGCCGCGCTCGCGCCCGCGTCGGCCAGGATCTTGGGCAGCCAGGCGAAGATGGCATAGGTGGTCAGCGAGGTCATGCCGAACATGGCGGCCATGCCCCAGGCCAGCGGCGAGCGCCAGATCGCGGTGGTGGTGTGCGACTCGGCGGGCAGCGCGGTGACATCATGCTTGTCCCGGCCCTCCCGGTCGCGCAGCACGAACAGCCACGGCACCGCGGCCGCGAAGCCGACCAGCGCCCACACGCCCAGCGAGATCCGCCAGCCGTGCGCCTGCTCGAGCGGCACCGCGATGAAGGCGGGAATGACGGTGCTCAGCTGCACCATGACGATGTAGAGCGAGCTGATCGCGGCCAGCCGATCGGCGAAATACCGCTTGACCAGCGGCGGGATCACCACATTGCCGACGCCCATGCCCAGCAGCACCACCGCGGAGAAGCCCAGCAGCTCCCCCGTGCCGTGCGCGAACGCGCGCACCAGCGATCCAGTCCCGGCCAGCAGCATGGCGATCAGCACCGTGCGCTCTAGCCCGAACCGGCGCACCAGCACCGGCGTGAGCAGCCCCGCAAACCCGAACATGACGGTCGGCAACATGCCGAACACCCCGACGATCGCGGTCCCGTACCCGATATCGGCCCCGATGCTCTCGGCCAGCGGACTGAACGCCGTGACCGCCGACCGCAGGGTCAGCGCCGACATGACGATCGCCGCGAGTACCAGCAGCCGCCCCTCGATCAACGATCGACGACTGATCCGCCCCTCGTCGACCACGACCTCCGGCTCGAGGTCGCGCGGGTGCGGGGCGGTAGCGGATTCGTGGAGTGGCGGCACCGGGAAATCATAGGATGACCCGATGACCAAAGCCAAGCGGCTGTGAGCAAAAGAACGCGGCGCGGCGGGCCAGTACGCTTGCTGACGTGCAACCCGTCCGGCGAACCAGCCTCATCGCCCAGGTCACCGAACAACTTCGGGCCGAAATCCGTTCCGGCCGTTGGCCGGTGGGCCAGCGGATCCCCACCGAACCGGAGCTCACCGAGCTCACCGGGACCGGTCGCAATACCGTGCGCGAGGCCGTACAGGCCCTTGTGCACGCGGGCATGCTCGAACGCCGCCAGGGCTCGGGCACCTATGTGATCGCCACCTCCGAGGTGGGCGGCACCCTGGCCAAGTACTTCGCCGACGCCCAAGAACGCGACATCCTCGAGCTGCGCCAGGCCCTCGACACCACCGCCGCCGGGCTGGCCGCGCGCCGCCGCGACGACACCGATATCGCCACCCTGCGCCGCCTGCTGGCCGAGCGCAGCGATCGCGACTGGTCCGCGCCGGACCCGGTGGCCATCGCCGCCGATGTGGAACTGCACCGCGCGATCGTGGTCGCCAGCCACAACGCGGTGTATCTGGAGTTCTACGATTCGCTGCTGCCGATCATCGAGCAGGCCATCCACGCGCGGACCGCGCGCTCCGACGACGCCTTCGACACCGAGCACGCCGAACTGGTGCAGGCCGTCATCGACGGCGACGCCGAACGGGCCATGCAGGCCACCCGCTGCTTCCTCGGCTCGCTGCTGGCCGAGTACCCCGACAGGTAACCGATCGGTCACCGCGTGCGGATCGCGCGGTGAGGTCGAGTTGGCGGGAACGTCACCTGAGGCCACGGGCACGCAACAACCGGCTCCTACCGTTTGACTCGACCCCGCAGACAGCGGCATCGCACTCCCCCGAAAAGCGATGTGGCGCTGTCGAGCCCGATCGAGAGGAAGCCGATGACCGCGATCGCCGCCACCGGCACAGTGACGGAAACCCCGTCCTTCGACTATCAGCGCAAGGGCCGCTGGCTCACCCAGTGGCACCCCGACGACCCCGCGTTCTGGGAGGCGGGCGGGAAACAGACGGCCCGCAAGAACCTGTGGTTCTCGGTGTTCGCCGAGAATCTGGGCTTCAGCATCTGGGTGATCTGGGGTTCCATCGTCACCGCCATGGGCTCGGCCGGGTTCGTGTTCCTGGAGGGGCTGGGCAAGGGCAATCCGACCGCCGTCGGCAATGCCCTGCTGCTGACCTCGGTGCCCACCCTGGTCGGTGCCGCCCTGCGCATCCCCTACACCTTCGCGGTGCCCAAGTTCGGTGGCCGCGCGTTCACCGCCTTCAGCGCGGCCATGCTGTTCATCCCGGCGCTGGGCATCCTCTACTTCGTCAACCAGCCCGGTACTCCGCTGTGGGTGTTCCTGGTGCTGGCCTCGCTGGCCGGTGTCGGCGGCGGCAACTTCTCCTCGTCGATGGCCAATATCTCGTTCTTCTTCCCGGAGGGCAAGAAGGGCGCCGCGCTGGGCCTCAATGCCGCGGGCGGCAATCTCGGTGTGGCGCAGACCCAGCTGATCGTGCCGCTGCTGATCACCCTGGGCACGCACATCATGGCCAAGGACGCGGGCGGTTACCGCTTCGGCATCACCCTGGCGGTGCTGTTCTGGCTGCCGTTCATCGCCGTGGCGACCCTGGGCGCGCTGTACTTCATGGACTCCGTCGCCGAGGCCAAGTCCGACGGCCGCTCCTACAAGCTGGCCCTGACCAACCGCCACACCTGGATCATGGCCTTCCTCTACATCGGCACCTTCGGTTCGTTCATCGGCTTCTCCTTCGCCTTCCCCACCCTGATCAAGGCCACCTTCCCCGAGCTGGCCTCGATCGGCTGGATCACCACCCTCGGTAACCTGGCCTTCCTCGGCGCGCTGGTCGGCTCGTTCAGCAGGCCCTTCGGTGGCTGGGTGGCCGACAAGGTCGGCGGCGGCGCCAAGATCACCGTCTACGTCTTCGGCGGGATGGCCGTCTCGGTGGCCATCATCGTCGCGGCGGTCGAGCTGAAGAGCTTCCCGCTGTATCTGGCCGGGTTCCTGGCGCTGTTCGTGCTGGCGGGCATCGGCAACGGCTCGACCTACCGGATGATCCCGTCGATCTTCAACGCCACCGCCAAGAAGTACGCCGCCGAGCACGGCATGGACGCGGCCGAGGCGCTCATCTCGGCCAAGCGCCAGGCCGGTGCGGCGATCGGGGTGATCGGCGCGGTCGGCGCGGCGGGCGGCTTCGTGGTGCAGCAGGCGCTGCGGCTGTCGAATGTCCACCTGCACACCATGGTTCCCGCCTTCTGGGCCTACGCGGCGGTGTTCCTGGTGATGGCGGCGGTCACCTGGTGGTGCTACCTGCGCGCCAGCTTCGCCACCGACCGGGTGCCCTCGCTGGCCTACGCCGGAGTCTGACCAACCCCTCCCCCGACAAGCCACGTCCGGAACCTCCTCGCCGGACGTGGCTTTCGGCTGTCCGGACAGTACAGCGCTGTGGGCCAACGCTTTTCGCGGTGGTTTGTGGCCTCGCCACCGACGCTGCCCTTACTCTGGGAGGTGGACATCGCATCGGGGCGGCAGAGGTGAGCGGATCGTTGGACATCTCGGACAGGTTGACCGAACCGGTGTTCCGGTCTGCCGTCGTGGATGACCTGCCCGCCATCGCCGAACTGGAGTCCAGCGAATTCGAGCCGCTCGCCTACCCGTACTTCGCCCTGCGCCAGCTGTTCGACGTGCACGGCTCGCACTGGGTGGTGGCCGAACTGGGCGGGGTGGTGAGCGGGTACGCGCTGGTCGCGGTCGGGCCCGCGCGCAGCGCCTGGCTGATCGGGCTGGCCGTGGCGGCGCACTGCCGGGGCCGCGGGCTGGGTCGGTTGCTGCTCGATCGCGCGGTGGCGGCCTGTCGTTCCGGCGAGGTGGACGCGGTGTTCATCACCGTGCGCCCGTCCAACGCGCCCGCGGCGAATCTGTATAAGGAATCGGGGTTCACCTGGGCCGGGTACGAGGACCAGTACTTCGGCGCGGGCGAGCCCCGTGAGCTGCTGGTGCGCTGGCTCGCGCAAGCCCCCGACCGCTGGCCGCCGGTGGACCGCTGGGATCCGCGTTGGCGCAAGGGCGGCCACGCGCCGCCCGGCGGATAGCGCGCGGACGGAATCGGGGGAACAGCCATGGAATACGCCGAACAGCGACAACTCAGTGATTTCGTCGCCGCCAAGACGAACCTGATCCACCGCCACGCCGACGCCTTCGCCGCCGAGATCGCCGAGTTCCGGCGCGGCGAGGGCCCGGACGGCGAACACGAGCTGCTCGACGACTTCAACCACCAGGTCGAATCCATCCTGCTCAGCTACACCCCACCCACGAGCCGCCGCGCCGGTGACAGCCTGGTCTTCGACCACCTCTACGGCGCCGCCGATCCGTCCCGGCTGCGCACCGCGGGCGAGGACCTGCACCTGACCACTACCCTGAGCGCGCTGTTCGCCGCCGAAGTCGAGATACGCGGGCCGCTGCGTCTGAGCCGCACCCAGGACACCCTGCTCGCCGAGGTCTACGAGGAGCTCGGCGAGCACCTGCTGCGCGCCCGGCTGCCCGCGCACGCGGCCCTGGCCTACCGCCAGGCCTATCGGCTGCACACGGTGAACGAGGACTTCCGCGGCCAGGACCGCTGCGGCCTGAGCCAGGCCAGGGCGCGCACCCTGGCCGACCCGAGCAGGCGCGGCCGGATCCTGGGCCGCACCTCGGATCTGCTGTGCGGCTACGGGTATCGCCCGTTCCGGCTGCTGGGCTGGATCGCCGCGCAGATCGCGGTGTTCACTCTCGCGGTGGTGGCCACCTCGCAGACCAGCGTGGGGATCGCGATGTATCTCGGGTTCATCAGTTTCCTCAACCCGCTGGGCTACCAGGACGTGGAGACCACCGGCACGCTGGCGCGGGTCATTCTCACCGTGGAGGCCTACACCGGCATCGTGTCGATCTCGGTGTTCTTCGCGCTGCTGGTGCGTCAGCTGTTCCGGCTGTGATCACCAGACCGTGCTGACCCGGTTCAGCGCGGCCAGGGTAGCCACCGCGAGCCGGTCGCGCAGCTGACCGACCCGCGCGTGCCACTGCCTGCTGAATCCGGGATCGGCCTCGAGCACCTCCCACAGCCCACGCAGCGGCGGCGGCGTGGCCGAGCCCGGCATCCACAGGTAGACCAGGTGCTCGAGCAGCGGGCTGATCACCTGGTCCACCGGCGTCCGGGAGAGCTCGTACATCTCGGCCTCGTCGATCACCTCGGTGAGCACGGTGAGCAGCCAGTCGTGCAGCGCGAGGTCGTCGCAGAAGGCCTGCACCGCGGCCAGTTCGGCGAGATCGCCGACGACGAAATCGGCGGTGCGCAGTTCGCCGGGGTGCAGCGTCATGGTCATGGTGGCCGGGGTGCCCGCCTCGACCCGTGCCGCCCAGCGCAGCCGGGTGGTCGGGGTGTGCAGCGGCGGGTTCTGGTCGAGCATCGGGTTGCGCCGGACCCGGGTGGCCAGCCGGGCCGCGACCGCGCCCGGGTCGAAGGTGTCGGTGGCCGAATCCCGCACCGCGAGAAAGCCCGCGGTCAGCTCAGCGCCCAGCCCGGCGGGCGCCCGGGTGAGTACCTCGGCGACACCGGGTCTGCCCAGGTAGTGCACCCATTTCTGGCGGCGGTCCGAGGCGGCGGGCAGCACGGTGCTGTGCGCCGAGCTCTGCATGATCCGCCCACCCACCACCGCGGCCCGCGCGGCGACGGTGCCGACCGCCCTGACCCGGCGCTGATCCGGGGTGGCGAAGCGGCAGTCGATGCCCTCCACCACCGTCGGCGACTGTGCCCAGATGACCGGACGTTCCCGCGAACGCACCGGCCGCCCGTGCACCAGGGCCATCAGCTCGGCCGCCGAACCCCGGCTCAGCGCGGCGGATTCGGGCAGCAGGGCGGTGCGGACCTCACCGAGCACCGCCGACACCGGAGGGTGCGGTTCCATCGTTGCAGCGTACTGGCCGGTCAATCGGCGCAGAGGAAATAGTGCGCGAGCCGTTCGCTGATCCGGTCGGTCGGCGTGATCCGGTTCTCCTGCGCGCGCTGGGTGTAGACGGCGGTGACGCCCGCGTCGATATCGAGGTGGTCCAGGATCTGCTGCACCGAATGCTCGATGCCCAGATAGCGTTTCGGCAGCACCGACATCGAGCGGAAGGCCGCGAAGGGCGCCGCGTCGTGCAGCTGCATGACCGAGGGCAGCAGCGCCCAGGTGTCGGGCCACTGCTGGGTGCGCCAGTCGCGGAAGTCGGCCGGTTCGGCCACCCGCCTGCCCTCGAACCGGACCATGCCCAGGCGCAGCAGCTGCCAGACCGAGGCCAGGAACGGGCAGGACCAGTACGGGTCCTCGCGGTCGGGCTCGCGCCGCCACATCTCCACATCGAGGAAGATCGAGTGGTTGCGTCTGCTCAGTTCTTGCGGCGGCACGTAGTCGCGCAGGTCCATGGCGGCGCGCTGTTCGTCGTCGCTGGAGCGGCGGCCGTTGGCCAGCCAGCCGAGTTCGCTGGTGGGCGGCCTGCGGCCGGTGTAGTCCTCCAGCGGTTCGGCGACCACCATGTCGGCCACCACCTGGGCCAGGTCGATCGCGCTGCCGCTGCCGTCGCGGCGCGGCACCACCGCGCAGCCGGATTCGCGGCCGAGGTAGTCGATCCGGATGCCGCACTCCTCGGCGATGCCGAGGAAGCCGGGCAGGATCTCGCGCGGGTCGGTGGTGCCGCGGAAGTAGTCGTCGATGAGGAAGCAGGTGCTCACCCGCACCCGCCCGCGCCCACCGGCGCGCTCGGCGAATTCGTCACGGGCGATCTCGGTGAACGCGTGCACCAGCGGCGCGACCCGCTGGAACTGGGCGCGGACGGCCGCGGGACGATTGGCCAGCTCGTCCATCGAGAAGTGCCCGACCTCGAGCGAGACATGCGACATGGCCACCGATTCCACCCGGGTGGCCGCGGTCGCCTCCTGGAACATCGAGTCCATCAGCCCCGCCTGTCGATCGGTACCCAGGTGTCGGGGTCGACCAGTTTCCTGGCCAGCCCCTCGAACGCGTCGACGGTCTCCCGGTTGGCGATGCCCGCGCTGACATCGGCGTCGAGGATGATCTGCTCGCGCCACTGCAGCACCGGCTCGACCGGGGTGTCACCGAGCAGCGAACCCTGGCCCAGCCGGTACTCCGCCGCGAGCGAGCGCAGCGCCGCGTCCTGGCGCAGCAGCCACGCGGCCTGCGGTCCGCTGGCCGCCGCGGACTGGTCCAGCAGCGCGGGCACCGCCGTGCGCACGAACCGGATGCGTTGCAGCAGTTCGTCTTCGGTGTAGAGCGGGCGCCCGCCCAGATCGGTGGTCGCCGAGCGCAGCAGGCCCTTGGGCCCGCGGACCAGGCCGTGCGCGGCCACGATGTGCTGCCGCGTCCAGCGGTGGAACAGCAGCCAGCACACCTGCTTGTCCGGCATGTACTTGGGCGCGGTGGCCTCGAGCGCGATCTGCATCGCCACCGAACGGCCGGAACTCAGGTCGACGATCACCACCTTGAACGCCGCGTCCAGCTCGAGCAGCAGATCCACGCACCGGCGCACCACCGCCGGATTGTTGGCCTCCATGGCCTCGCCGCCGCCCTCGTCGCCGGGCAGCAGCACCAGTTTGCCGCCGCGCGAACGCTGGCTGCGCAGCGCGTCGCGGTCGGTGCTGGTGCGCACGTCCAGGCGCTGCGGATCGCTGATCTCGCCGCGCAGATACGCGTGCAGGCCCCGGCCGTGGGTGGCGCCGCGCTCCACCGCGCTGATCTCGAACAGCGCGCCCGCGGTCGGCGAACCGAAGTCGAAATCCACGTAGGCGGTGCTCATCCCGCGCATGCCCAGCCGATAGGCCAGGTTGCAGCTGGTGACCGACCGGCCGGTCCCGCCCTTGTCGGACGTGGCGAACACGATCATCGGTTCAGATACTCCTCATGGCGTCGGAGCGCGCGAAGGCCAGGCGGTCCAGCTCGATCAGGGCCGCCGAGGCCAGCGTGAAGGAGGTGCCCGGCTGGGTGTTGATCAGCGCGCGGGCCCGGCCGAGCTGCTGCTCGATCAGGTCCAGCGAGAGCCGGTTGGCCGAGGAGTCGGAGATGCTCACCTCGAGCATCTCCTGATTGAGCAGATGCTCTGCCTCGTTGAGGATCTCGACGGCGCGGTTGACCATGGCCAGCGAGCGCAGCGGGGTCTCCCGGAAGGTGCGGTCGGCGGCCACCAGGCACTCCACCATGCGCTCGGTGAGGTACCAGGACGGCCGGTCGCGGTGCGTGCCGCCGAAGATCACGGCCGGGTCGTCCCAGAGCCCACGCGCGTCGCCCTCGGCGATCACCCGGCGGTCGAGATGGTCCATCACGGTCTTGGCCAGTTCCATCAGCTGATCGCGCGCGGCGATATTGCCCGAGAGCTGGGCGGCCTGCAGCGCGCGCTTGAGCAGCACGGTGGCGAAATCGGAGACGATCCATTCCAGTTGCGGCCCACCGCCGTCGACCTTCTCGGTGCCGCGCAGCACCATCCGGACACCCGGATCGTGCAGGGCCACCGCCGGATCGGCCTTGGTCGGCCTGCTCTTGATCCGGCCGCGCCGCGACAGCTCGTCGAAGATGGCGACCGCGCGGGTGAGGTCGTCGTCGGAGGCGGTGCGGGCGATGAGTTCCTGGATCAGCACCGCGGACACGATCAGCGAGAAGTAGTCGGACTCCTCGCCGTCGGAGGTGCGCCACGGGATGTCCTCGAGCGGCCAGCGCCCGGAACCGAAGCGGGCCACCGTGGACCAGTAGCGCTGGGTCAGGTCCCAGCGCAGGCGCAGGGCCTCGGCCAGGCGCTGCTGCTCGGGATTGAGCAGGTCGAGCTCTCTGGTGCGCTGGGACAGGATGTCGTTGATGCCGTCCAGGGCCACGACGGTGAAGTACAGGTACGGGCGCGGATCGGCGATCCCGGTGACCTGGGCGACCTCGCGATCCTCGAAGGCCACCGGGTCGGCGTCCTGCACCACGCCCCAGCTCCAGCCGCATTCGAAGAGCTGATCGTCGTCGGCGAAGTCGGTATGCGGTGTGCGGCCCAGCTTCACGTCGGTGCGCAGCCGCGAGCGCACCCGGTCCAGGCTGACCCGCGCCGCCTCGACCACGGTGCGTTCCGGGGCGCCGGACTGGTTGAGCATGGCCAGCATGGCCCGGCCCGATGGCGAGCGCACCGAGACGGTGTTGACCACGAAACTGCGGATCAGGCCGGTCATCGCGAGGGTGAGCCGGTCCGAGAGCCCCGCATTCAGCGCCTCGATGCGGTCGTTGATGTCGGTGCGGCGTTCGGTGTCGGCCCAGCGGTCGAAGACCCGCGCGAAGCCGAGCCCGGCCAGGCACAGCGTGACCGCCATGGAATAGCTGTCCACCACTTCGATGGCGAGCTGTTCCTCGGTGGGCGCGGCGCCGCCGGTGGGGCGCAGGTAGCTGCCCGCGTCGAAGCGCGGGGTGCCCTCGGCGTCGGTGTTGCGCCGCAGGTATTCCTCGAGCAGGCCGATCATGGTGATGCCGATCTTGGTGGGCCCGCCGAAGGCGCCGAGCACCTCGCGCACGTCGTCCGACATCGATTCCGGCCGGTCCAGCGAGAAGCTCTCGATCTCGGTCGCCGGATACAGCAGGCACAGCAGCTGTTCGGAATCACTGATCGAGTTCGCGCCGAGCACGCCGTCCCAGTGCCATTTCTCGTCCCGGTAACAGGCCGAGAGCATGGCGCTCCAAATATCCAGAATCTGTTGTCTGGGCTGGATTCTCACCCGCAGCAATCCTCACCGCTCGTGACGGGCCGCGCGGGTCCCCCGGGTCCAGCGCAGGACTCATGGCGGCGATGCCCGATGAAGATAGCACGCCGTGCACCAGGAAGCCTTGGGTCTCAACGGTTTTGAAACAACATCCGACCCATCGGTCACGATGCGCGCATTTCGCCCTTACAGCGCCAAACGGACCATGTCGGCCGTGCGGGCCAGGCCGGGGAACGCCTCCGGCGTGGAGCGCGGATGCAGCGCGTGCACCGCCAGCCGGAACATCAACGCGCGCAACAGCATCTGCGGCCACTCCGGCAGCGTCGACCAGCGTTCGAGCAGGCCGTCGTCGCCGCCGCCCCAGGCCAGCGCGTCGACCACCACCACGCCCGCGGCCCAGGCGGCCGGGCGCCAGTACGGGGTGATGTCGGTGAGACCCGGGGTGTGCGCCCCGGCGAAGAGCACGGTGCCGAACAGATCGCCGTGCACGAGCTGGTTCGGCGTGCGGATCGGCTTGCGCAGGGTGGAGAGCTGACCGATCAGTTCCAGGCTGCGCTGCCCGTCGGCGGTCGCCGCGATGGGCACCCCACCGGCGCGCAGGCTGCGCAGCGGCACCGTCTCCCAGGCCGCGCGGTCGGCGGCGACGAACACATCGACGTCCACCCACGGCGCGACCGGCGGCTGCACCAGGAACCGGGGACGGTCCAGCTCCGCGGTCGCCTTGTGCAGGCGCAGCGAGACCGAGACGACCTCGTCGTGGCGCGGCTCGGGCGCCCCGTCCACATAGGTGTCGGCCCGCCAGCCCGACACCACATACCGGCCGTCGGTGGCCCGCACCGGGCGCGCCACCCGCAGCCCGTCGACCGCGAGCGTCTCCCGGACCTTCGCCGACCACGCGGCCCGCGCGTGATCGGCCACCGGGCTCAGCACCACATCACCGAAGCGCCAGCCACCGTCCCAGTCACCGAGCGGGACCGGTGTCACTTCGCGAAGTCCGAATGTGGCGCGCACATGATCGGGGGGTTCGACTGAGGTCACGGCCGTACCGTAACCCCAGGTTAGCCCGGGGTGCCCGAAGCCACGCTGGCACACTCCACTTTGCGACCTCGCCGCAACCAGCGGCGAGGCCCGGCGGTGGATCAGTAGACCGGCAGCGAGGGATCGACCTGTTTGGCCCAGGCCACGACCCCGCCCTGCAGATGGGTGGCATCGGCGAAACCGGCGCGCTTGAGCGCCGCCAGCGCCTCCGCCGAACGGATACCGGTCTTGCAGTGCAGCACGATCGGCTTGTGCTGGGGCAGCTCGGAGAGCGCCTCACCGGAGAGGATGCGGTCCTTGGGGATCAGCGTCGCGCCCTCGATGTGCACGATGTCCCACTCGACCGGCTCACGCACGTCGATCAGCACGACCTTGTCCGCGCCGAGCAGCTCCTCGAGCTCGGCGGCGGTGATCGTCGACCCGGCCGCGGCGGCCATGCCCTCGTCCGAGACCACACCGCAGAACGCCTCGTAGTCGATCAGTTCGGTGATCGGCTGACGTTCCGGATCGCGACGCAGCTTGATGGTGCGATAGTTCATGTCCAGTGCGTCGTAGACCATGAGCCGACCCAGCAGCGTCTCGCCGATGCCGGTGATGAGCTTGATCGCCTCGGTCACCATGATCGAGCCGATCGAGGCGCACAGCACGCCCAGCACGCCGCCCTCGGCGCAGGAGGGGACCATGCCCGGCGGCGGGGCCTCCGGGTACAGGTCGCGGTAGTTGATGCCGCGGCCGTCGGGGGCGTCCTCCCAGAAGACCGAGACCTGGCCCTCGAAGCGGTAGATCGAGCCCCACACGTACGGCTTGCCCGCCAGTACGGCGGCGTCGTTGACCAGGTAGCGGGTGGCGAAGTTGTCGGTGCCGTCGACGATCAGGTCGTACTCGCGGAACAGCTCCACCGCGTTGTCCGGCTCGAGCCGGATCTTGTGCAGGCGCACGTCGATCCCGGAGTTGATCTCGGTGATCGAGTCGCGGGCGCTGTCGGCCTTGGAGCGGCCGATATCGGACTCACCGTGGATGACCTGACGCTGCAGGTTCGACATGTCGACCTCGTCGAACTCGACGATGCCCAGGGTGCCGACCCCGGCCGCGGCCAGGTACAGCAGCGCCGGGGAGCCGAGCCCGCCCGCGCCGATCACCAGCACCTTGGCGTTCTTGAGCCGCTTCTGCCCGTCGACACCGAGATCGGGAATGATCAGGTGGCGGCTGTAGCGGGCGACCTCGTCCTTGGTCAGCTCCGCGGCCGGTTCGACCAGCGGCGGGAGAGACCCGTTTGTAGACACGTCACAAGCTCCTGTGTTGATGTGCGGCTGGCGCCGCGGGTTTTCGGCCTCGTGACCTCGCCGCCGAGGACCGATTCTCCGGCTTCGCCGTTACGTCTCGGCCCTCGGCGGCGAGGCGGCCGAAAACCGTGGGGTTGGCAGTGGTGACAACGTCGCCGACCGCCCGGTTCTTCCCCACCATGGTGACGTATCGGTCGCGATGTCAGCCCCTCGGGTAGGGCCAGGGGTTGAAGCGGCAGGTCTTGCCGTCGGCGGGGACGACGCCGTGTGGATCGAGCAGCGCGATGTCGTTGTTCCTGGTGCCGAAGGTCTGCTGCATCATGATCGGCGCCAGGCCGCCGTCGGTCTCGCACGGCTGGTGGCTGTGGTAGCCGATGGCGTGGCCGACCTCGTGGTTGATCTGGTACTGGCGGTAGGAGCCGATGTCGCCGTCGAAGGCCAGCGCGCCGCGCACCCAGCGCACCTCCGAGAGCACCACCCGATCCAGTCCGGCGTTGTAGCAAGAGGAGTCGATCGGGATCTCGAAGCCGCAGGCGTTGCGGGTGGTGTCGCGGGAGGTGAGCGAGAGCCGGAAATCGGGTTCGCCGGTGTCGATGCGCTGGAAGCCGAAGCGGGTGTCGTGGGTCCAGCTCTTGGGGTTGGCCAGGGTGGTCTCGACCATGGTGGCCACCGCGGCGTCACCGCCGAAGGGGGCGGTGTCGATGCCGTCCTCGACCTCGACCGTGTAGCGGAAGACCCGTTCGGTCCCGGCGCCGACCTGGGGGCTGGTTCCCGGGACGACGCGCCAGGTGCCCGCCGCGCGTTCGACGTAGGCGCCGCCGTCGGGCAGCGCGCCCAGCGGCAGGTCCGCGGGGAACTTCCCGTCCCCGGCCGGGGGCGCGCCGATGATGCCGGACTCGGCCTTGTCCGGGCTCAGCGCGCCGAAGCCGGGGTCGGCGGGGGCGGGCATCGGCACCGCGCGCACGGCGTCGACGATCACCAGCACGGTCACCGCCAGCAGCACCGGCAATGCGTAGGCGCGCCAGCCGTAGGTGGAGACGAACCGGCCGATCGCGCTCTGCTTCTTGGCGTCGCGTTGCGGGCTGCGCGGCCTGCCGTTGTCGGGCTGGGTGGGGTCCCAGCGGGCCCGCAGGGGCTGGCGGGACCGGTCGGCGGGCTGATACAGCCCGAGCGGGTCGTAGACCTGCAGTTCCCGCCCCTCTGACGCCGACGTCTCGGAACCGGACTCGGTGGGTTGCGGGGGGCGAGCGACATCGCGCCCGCCGCCGGACGGTTGTTCCGGTCGGTCGGTCACCACACCAGATTCTCACAGCCCGCAACCCGGCTCGTCGGGCGCCCGGACCAGATCCCGCGGTTACGGCCCGGCGAACCGCGTGGGCTGGTACTACATTTCCAGGGCGAAACTCCGTGGGAACACCGGGCGAGTATCGTTCGTGGGAAACCTGGACCGCACACCCTCGGCCCGGGGGCAACGACAAAGAGAGCCGAGATGACTGACCTCGTGGACCGCATGACCTCGCGCCGATCGGTGCCGGAGACGGTCCCGTCCAAGCGCGGCACCCGGATGCCCAGGGACGAACGGCGTCAGCAGCTGCTGCTCGCGGCCAGCGAGGTCTTCGTGCAGCGGGGCTACCACGCCGCGGGCATGGACGAGATCTCCCAGGTGGCCGGCGTCAGCAAGCCGGTGCTCTACCAGCACTTCGCCAGCAAGCTGGAGCTGTACCTGGCAGTGCTGCAGAACTACGTCGACATCCTGGTGTCGAGCGTGCGCCAGGCGCTGCGCTCCACCACCGACAACAAGCAGCGCGTGCGGGCCGCCGTCGCCGCGTACTTCGATTTCGTCGACAACGAGATGCAGGGTTTCCGCCTCGTCTTCGAATCCGATCTCACCTCCGAGCCGCAGGTGCAGCGCCGCGTCGAGCAGGCCACCGAGGCGTGCGTGGACGCGGTCTTCGACCTGGTCGCCCACGACTCCGGCCTGGACCCCTACCGCGCCCGCATCCTGGCCGTCGGCCTGGTGGGCGCGAGCCAGTTCACCGCCCGCTACTGGCTGGAGGCCGACCGCCCGATCCCCAAGGACGAGGCCGTCGACACCACCGTCGCCCTCGCCTGGGGCGGCCTCAAGCACGTACCGTTGCACCCCATCGGCCAGTAAGGCCCCCGGACAGCGAAAAGCCCCGCACCGATTCCGGTGCGGGGCTTTTCGGCGTAACGGCTCAGACCGTGGCGAAGCCGACGCGGCCTGCGGCGGGCGAGCCGATCTCCACGTAGGCGACCTTCGCGGACTGGATCAGGAACTTGCGCCCCTTCTCGTCGGTGAGCGAGACGACGCCACCGGCGCCGCTCAGCGCCTCGGACACCAGCGCCTCGATCTCGTCAGGGCTCTGCGCGCTGTTGATGACGAGCTCGCGCGGGCTATCCGAAATACCGATCTTGACCTCCACGGCCAACCTCCGAACGTAAGAGTCCTGTGTTGTCGTCTCCCAGGCTAATGCAGGGACGCCGGGCCGGTGGCACGCCTATCTGCGCTGTGAGCGAACGGCTCAGGCGGGCTCGACCAGTTCGATCTCGAGTTCGATCTTGACCGTGTCCGAGAGCATGCCCGGCATCGGCCCGCCGACCCCGAAGTCGGTGCGCTTGATCGCGCCGGTGGCCGAGAAGCCCGCGTGCCGGGTGCCGTCGGGGAAATCCGCGATGCCGCCCCACTCGACGTCGAGGGACAGCGGCCGGGTGACGGTGCCGAGAGTGGCCTCCCCGGCGACGGTGAAGGTCTCGCCGATCCGCACCGGCTCGGTGGAGCGGAAGCTCAGGGTGGGGCGGTTGGCGACGTCGAGGAAGTCGGCATTGCGCACGTGGGCGTCGCGGTCGGGGTTGCCGGTGTCGAAGGAGTCCAGCTCGATGGTGGCCGACAGGGCGGCCGCGCCGGTCTCATCGACGACGAACTCGGTGCCGAAGCGTTCCCGCTTCGGGGAGCTGCTGGTGGCCCGGCGCGGGGAGCTGCGTCCCGAGGACGTCGGCCTGCCCGCGGGCGGGCGTCGCCGCACCCCCGGACTGCGCCGCGAGGAGGTCGCGGTGCTGGCCGGAGTGAGCGCGGACTATCTGGCCCGGCTCGAACAGGGCCGCGACACCAACCCCTCGATGGCCGTGGTCGACGCGCTCGCCCCCACCCCGGCGTTCGTACTCGGCCCGCGCGCCGCGGTGCTGGCCTACAACAGCGCGTGGGCCGAACTGGCCGCGCCGCTGGGCCTGCTCGACGAACCCGGCGAGATCAAGGCGAGATCAATCTGGCCGTCTGGACCTTCCGGCACCCACTGGCCCGCACCAGCGTCACCGACTGGCCGCAACTGGCCGACCGGCTGGCCGACCAGCTCGCCCGCACCCGGCTGCGCCGCCCCGACGACGAACGCATCGCCGCCGTCATCGAAAACCTGTGCGCCGAACCGGAATTCGCCCGCCGCTGGCGCCCGCACCGGCTGGCCGAGGAGATCCCGAGCCTGCTCGGCGTCGAGCACCCCACCCTGGGCGCGCTCACCTTCACCGTGCAGACCCTGACCGCCGACCGCGATCAGGAAGTGGTGATCTGGCTTCCGCGCCAGGCGGTCGCGCACACGCCAGCGCTGCGCCTGGTCCCGGATCAGGGGGTCGGCGACCGCACGGGCACGTGACCGCGGCGCGACCTACAGCCCGAGTTCGGCCATCCGGGCCGCGTGCCGCTCCTGCATGCGGTCGAAGAGGGTGGCGATGCCGTTGAGGTCGCCGGTGGCGGCCAGCACCAGCTCGGCCAGCTCGTCGCGCTGGGCCATCACGTACTGGGCCTGGGTGATCGCCTCACCGAGCAGGCGGCGGCCCCACAGGGTGAGGCGGTCGCGCTCGGAACGGCTGGCGGCCACCGCGCTGCGCACCTCGTCGACGACGAACTGCGAGTGCCCGGTCTCGGCCAGCACATCGCGGACCACCTCGGCCACCTCGGCGGGGAGCGCGCCGGCGATCTCGGTGTAGAAGTCGGCGGCCAGGCCGTCACCGACGTAGAACTTCACCATCGACTCGAGCCAGGTCGAGGGATCGGTGGAGGCGTGGTAGGAGTCCAGCGCGCCCTGGTACTGGCTCATCGCCGTCTCGGGATCGGCGCCGCGGGCGCTCAGCGCCGCCTCCAGCGTCTCGAAGTGCGCGAGCTCGGCGGCGGCCATCTTGGCCACGGCCACCCGGCCGCGCAGGGCGGGGGCGAGCTTGGCCTCCTCGGCGAGCCGGTAGAACGCGGAGATCTCACCGTAGGCGAGCACCGCGAACAGCTCGGTCACCCCCTGGTGGTCCGCGGCGAGCGGTTCGGTCGAGGCAACATCCGGCGCGGCAGAGGTCTGGGCTCCCATGCGCTTCACCTTAGTCCCGATCGGCGCTCAGTCGCGTTCGGCCAGGAACTTGTCCAGGTGCGCCCAGGTGGTCTCGCGCGCGTCGGGACCGGTGAGGATGCCCAGGTGGCTGCCCGGGCACACCTCGTAGGTCACCGACGGCGAGCCGCTGAGCGTGCGCAGCCCGGCCTCGACGGCGGCCTTGGGGGTGATCACGTCGGAGCCGCCGCCGATCAGCAGCACCGGCACGCGCACCCGCGACAGCTCGACGGTGCGGTCGCTCAGTTCGAGCTTGCCGTTGCCAATGTCGTTGGCCAGCATCATCCGGCCCCACAGCTGGTTGTAGAAGCGGCCGGGGTAGCCAGGCATCGACGACTGGAAGCGGTCGATGGATTCCATCTTGGCCAGCGTCTCGGTGTTGGTGATGTTGTTCGCGATGAACATCGGCCGCTGCAGCTCGCGCTCGAAGGCGGCCAGCCGGTAGCCGATCCGGGTGAGCGGGGCCGGGATACCGCCCGCGGCCCGCACGAAGGCGGTGGTGGCCTTGCCGCCGGTCAGGTTCGCGACCGCGCGCAGCTGCGGGATACCCAGCATCTTGTCGTAGTCGAGCGGGGCGCCGACGGCGGTGATCGAGCGGATCGGCAGCGCGGTGTTCGCGGCGGCGGTGAGCAGGGAGAACATGCCGCCGACCGACCAGCCGATGAGGTCGACGGGGGCGCCGCCGCGGTCGGCGCTGGTGCGCAGGATCGCCTCGGGCAGGATGTCGAGAATCCAGTCCTCGAAGCCCATGCGGCGGTCGGCGAAGGTGATGTCGCCGTAGTCGACCAGGTACGGCGCGCGCCCGGTCTCCACCAGGTAGCGGGCCAGGCTCTGGTCGCGGCGCAGGTCGAAGCAGGTGGCCGGGGCGGCCAGCGGCGGCACCAGCAGCACGGCGGAATCGCTTGCGGCGCTGCGGTATTCGATGTCGTAGCGGCGCAGCAGACGATGCGGCTCGTCCCACAGCACGGTCGAGGGCGCCGGGTCGACGGGCTCGATGCCGGAGCCGAAGCTCAGCGCCCACGCGTTGCGGGCGGCAGTGGTCACGGTGTCGGTGATGCTCACACCTAGAAATGTCTCACACCCGGTACCGGCGGTACCAAGTGAGCTCCATTACAACCCTGGACACGCGCGAAATCCGGGCCCGGTGAATTGCGCTGCGACACACCATCGCTACCGGGTTCCACCTGCGATCACACCGTTTTCGCGCGGCATTCAGCCACGTCGTAATTCGGATTGCGCACATTATCACGCTACAATCTCCGTGGACAACGCTAAATTCGCCGCCCCGGCGCACTCCACGGGCGCGGCGCGCCACCGGCCACAGCGCGGTGGACAGCGGCGATGTCCACCGAAAATGTGCGCGCACCGAATCCGCATCGCCGGCGTGCCGCGCCGATGACACCGTTTCCACACGGTCGTCCGGCGCCGGCCCGGCGAGTATCACAGGCGGATATGTGGTCGTCGCGGGCCGACCGGCCCGCCCCACCTCGTGCGTGCGAGATGCGATGACGAGGAAGGCACGAACCCTGAGCAAGATCACTGTCGAACAGGAACCCGGTCTGACCGACACCCTCCTGACGGCCGAACTGGACAACACCCACGTTCCCCCGAGTTTCGCCGAATTGGGCGTGCGCGAAGAAATCGTGCGCGCGCTCGGCGAGATCGGTATCGAACGCACCTTCGCGATTCAGGAACTCACCCTGCCGCTGGCACTGGCCGGTGAGGATCTCATCGGTCAGGCCCGCACCGGTATGGGCAAGACCTTCGGTTTCGGTGTGCCGCTGCTGCACCGCATCGCCACCGCCGACACCGGAACCACCCCGCTCGACGGCACCCCGCGCGCGCTGGTCATCGTGCCGACGCGCGAGCTGTGCATCCAGGTCACCAAGGACCTGGAGAACGCGAGCAAGTACCTGAGCAACCACCAGGGTTCGCTGCAGGTCGCCGCCATCTACGGTGGTCGCCCCTACGACACCCAGATCGCCGCGCTGCGCGAGGGCGTCGACGTGGTCGTCGGCACCCCGGGCCGACTACTGGACCTGGCCAACCAGAACCACCTCATCCTCGGCAAGATCGGCGTGCTTGTCCTCGACGAGGCCGACGAGATGCTCGACCTGGGCTTCCTGCCCGATATCGAGCGCATCCTGTCGATGGTGCCCGACGCCCGCCAGACCATGCTGTTCTCGGCGACCATGCCCGGCCCGATCATCACCCTGGCCCGCACCTTCCTCACCCGCCCGACCCACATCCGGGCCGAGGAGCCCAGCGACTCGGCGGTGCACGACCGCACCAAGCAGTTCGTCTACCGCGCGCACGCGCTGGACAAGAGCGAGCTGGTCGCGCGCGTGCTGCAGGCCGAGAGCCGTGGCGCCACGATGATCTTCACCCGCACCAAGCGCACCGCGCAGAAGGTGGCCGACGACCTGGCCGAGCGCGGTTTCGCGGTCGGCGCGGTGCACGGCGACCTGGGCCAGATCGCCCGCGAGAAGGCGCTGACCAAGTTCCGCAAGGGCACCATCGACGTGCTGGTGGCCACCGATGTGGCCGCGCGCGGTATCGACATCGACGACGTCACCCACGTCATCAACTACCAGTGCCCCGAGGACGAGAAGACCTACGTCCACCGGATCGGCCGCACCGGCCGCGCCGGGCGCACCGGTGTCGCGATCACCCTGATCGACTGGGACGAGCTGCATCGCTGGGCTTCGATCGACAAGGCGCTGGGCCTGGGCATCCCCGACCCCGCCGAGACCTACTCGCGCTCCCCGCACCTGTACTCCGACCTCGGCATCCCCGAGGGCGTCACCGGCGTGATCCGTAAGCCCAAGCCGGTCCGCGAGGAAGGCGACGTGGTCGAGGAGCGCCCGGAGCGTCCCAAGTCGACCCGCAACCGCCGCCGCACCCGCGGCGGCAAGGCCGACGTCCCCGCAACCGAGGCCACCTCGACCGAACCCACCGAGGCCACCGCCGAGACCCCGGCCGAGGACACCACCGAGGCCGACAAGCCCGCCCGCAGGCGTCGCCGCCGCCGCAAGCCCGCCGACCAGCCGGGCGAGGCGAACGAGTCCGCCAGCACGGATTCACCGGCAGGCGAATCGGCCCCGGCCGAGTCGGGCGAGGACTCCGCCGAGGCCAAGCCCGCCCGTCGCAGGCGCCGCCGCAAGCCCGCTGGTGGGGGCGCGGCCGAGGGCGAGAACACCGCCGGTGCGGCCGCGGAGCCCGCGACGGCGGCCTCCGTCTAGACCCGTCCATCGGCTAGTCTCCCTTGCGTGCTCGCACCTGAGCGGCGGACGCGCGCCGATATCTTTGCCGCAGTAGCGATCGCCGTCACCGTTGTGGTGGCGGCGATCGTGGTATGGGCCAGGGCCGATGCCACCGGGACCGATTCCGTGGTCGCCACGGCCGCCGCGCCGTCGGTCACCGCCGCGACCACGCTGCCCACGGGGCTGCGGGAGTTGTGGCACGCGGCCGACGGTTCCAGCAGCCGGGCACTGGTGTCCGGGAACGTGGCGGTCACCGGTGACGACGGGACCGTGAGCGGGCGTGATCCGCGCACCGGTGAGCAGCTGTGGTGGTATCGCCGGGATATGCCGTTGTGCGCGGTGCAGTCGCAGTACGGCGCGGTCATCGCCACCTATCGGGACCAGCGCGGCTGCAGTCAGAGCGTGATGCTCGAGGCCGATACCGGGCAGCGGCGGGTGGCGCGCAGCAGCTACATGGACGACGCGATCCGGGTCACCGGGGACGGCACCTATCTGCTCGCGCTGGGCCCCGAGCGGCTGGAGATGTGGCGTTCGGATCTGGTCCGCACGCTCGAATACGGCTATGTCGACGCCCCGGTGAACCCCGACACCCAGCCCCGCACCGGCTGCGCGCTACATTCGGCGGCGTCGAGCTCCTCGCGGCTGGCGGTGCTCGAGCGCTGCCCGGGTGACACCACCGAGCGGCTGACCGTGCTCAATCCGGCGCCCAAGGAGGCGACCGATCCCGAGGAGTACGGCTCGCACGTACTCACCGCGCCCGGCGCCGAGTCGCCCGAGGTGCGGGTGGTCGCGGTGTCGGACAACAAGGTCGCGGTGTACTACCCGCCGACCGAACCCACCGCCACCGGCCTGGGTCTGCCCGCGCGGCTGGTCGTGCACGACGGCAACGGCAACGAGCTCGCCACCTATCCGCTGGCGGCCCCGTGGACCGACCAGACCACGCTCACCCGGATCGGTTCGGCCGTCTACGTTTTCACCGGCGACAGCCTGATCGCCTTGCACACCAGCACCTTACAGCCGGTGTGGACGGTTCCCGACGCGCTCGGCACGCCCGCGCTGATGGCGGGCAGGCTGCTGGTCCCGGTGCCCGACGCGGTGCTCGCCGTGGATGCCGGTGACGGGTCAACGGTCGAGCGGATCGCGGTCCAGCGCAGCGATTACACCGGCGGCACCATCACCTCCGCGGTGCTCGGCCAGACCGTGTTCGAGCGACGCGACGGGGTGCTCTACGCGCTCGGCTGAGCCATCGCCCATGATGGACCCATGTCCGTACCCGAGGCCCGACTTGTCCTGCTGCGCCACGGCGAAACCACCTGGTCGCGTCAGCGACGGCACACCAGCCGCACCGATCTGCCGCTGACCCCCGCGGGCGAGGCCCAGGCCCGCGCGGCCGCGCCGGTCCTGAAATCCCTCGACCTGCGCGATCCGCTGGTGTTCACCAGCCCACGGCTGCGCGCCCGGCAGACCGCCGAACTGGCCGGGCTCGCCCCCGCGCGCATCGACGACGACCTGGTCGAATGGGACTACGGCGAGTACGAGGGCATCACCACCGCACAGATCCGCGAGAGCGTCCCCGGCTGGACGGTGTGGACCCATCCGGTCCCCGGCGGCGAGACCGCCGAGCAGGTGGGCGCCCGGGCCGACCGGGCGCTGAGCCGGGCCGAACCGATCCTGGCCGAACGCGATGTGGTGTTCGTCGGGCACGGGCACTTCTCCCGGGTACTGATCGCGCGCTGGGCGGAGTTCCCGGTGCGCGAGGGCCGCCGCTTCGCGCTGTCCACCGGCGCGCTGAGCGTGCTCGGCTTCGACCACGACGCCCGCAGCATCTGGGGGCACAATCTCACCGCCCGCACCGAACCGCTCGAGGAGGGCACCCGATGAGCGTGCGCCGCGCTACCCCGGCCGATGTGGCCGCCCTGGTCGACCTCGTGCACGAACTGGCCGCCTACGAGAAGGCGCCCGAGCAGTGCACGCTCACCACCGAGCAGCTGCACACCGCACTGTTCGGCCCGAGTCCCGCGCTGTTCGCCCATGTCGCCGAGCACGAGGGCGCCGTGGTGGGCTGCGCGATCTGGTTCCTGAACTACTCCACCTGGGACGGCGTGCACGGGATCTACCTGGAGGACCTGTACGTGCGGCCGGGGCTGCGCGGCAGCGGGCTGGGCCGCGCGCTGGTGGCGGCGCTGGCCGCCGAGGCGGTGCGCCGCGGCTACAGCCGCGTCTCCTGGTCGGTGCTCACCTGGAACACCCCCTCGATCGCCTTCTACGAGACGCTCGGCGCGGCCGCGCAGGACGAGTGGATCGGCTACCGCCTGGCCGGGCCGGAACTGGCCGCGCTGGCGGCGACGGCGGACTGAGATGCGGATCGAGACCCCGGACGCGTGGCCCCGCACCGCCGAGGAGGCCGTCGCCCTGCAGGACGCCCTGCGCCCGCTGGTGCGCGCGGAGAATCCGGCGCCACCGCAATTCCGCACCGCCGCCGGAATTGATTCGGCCTATCACGAAGACGGCACCGTCGCGACCGCTGCCGTCATTGTCGATACGGCCACGATGGAAACGGTGGAATCGGCCGTCGCGCACGGAATTTCGACATTTCCGTATGTGCCGGGGCTACTCGCCTTCCGGGAACTCCCGGCCACCGTCGCGGCACTGGAATTGCTCGCGGCGACTCCGGATCTGCTCGTCTGCGATGCCCAGGGAATCGCGCATCCGCGCCGGTTCGGGCTGGCCTGTCATATCGGGTTGCTGACCGGGCTCCCGACCATCGGTGTGGCCAAATCGGTGTGGGGCGATTACCCCGAACCGGGCCCGCGCCGCGGCGACGCCACCGAGGTCACCCTCGACGGGGAGATCGTCGGGCGCGCGCTGCGCACCAGGGACGGGGTGAAACCGCTGTTCGTCTCGGTCGGCCATCTCATCGATCTCGACACCGCGTGCGCGCAGGTCCTGGCTCTCACGCAGGGCTTCCGGCAGCCCGAGACCACCCGCCGGGCCGATCACCTGTGCCGTCAGGCACTGCGGGCGGCCACGGCCTGATCAGGCGCGGTGCTCGTCCTCGTCGGGGAGCTCGCCGTAATCGAGGGCCATGAACCGGCTGGTCGCGGGCGCGAACAGGCACCCGAGGGTGGCCAGCACCAGGATCGCCAGCAGGCTGCCCCACAGCGGCTGATGCGAGTCGGTCAGCAACGACCACGCGACCGGCAACAGCAGCACCTGCGCGATGACCGCGATGGCCCGCCCCCAGCGCTTGCCACGCAGCAACCCGATGCCCGCGGCCAGCACGCCACCGAACAGCACCGCGAACCACATCGCGGTCCCGATGCCGCTGGCGACCGACTGGTCGTGCCCGGTCGCCGCCCGCACGATCAGCACGATCGCGGTGCCGACCCCGGCCAGCCCCTCGAAGGTGACCAACGCGCCCGCCGCCCGCACGGTCGCCGGAATCCCGCCACCCACCTGACGGTCGTCCTGCTGCTCATCACCCTTGGTCATATCCGGCTCAGCCACCCGCTCAGACTACGACCCTCGCAACCCCGCACCCCCGACCCCTAGGGAGGGGCCGTTCGCGGCCCGGCCCGCCGCTCAGGTGCCGCGGCGTAGGCGACGAAGGAGCAAGCCGCGGCGCCTGAGCGGCGGGCCCCCAGGGGGCCGCGAACACGCCGCGCCGCAGGCGCGGCAAAATGACACAGTGCGGACGCTGCTCATCGTCAATCCGAATGCCACTTCCACCACTCCCGCGACGCGTGATCTGCTCGCGCACGCGCTGGAGAGCCGGACCCAGCTGACGGTTGCGCACACCCAGCATCGCGGCCACGCGGCCGAATTGGCCCAGTGGGCATCCACCCAGGAAATGGACCTGATCGTCGTGCACGGAGGCGATGGGACGGTCAACGAGACCATCAACGGGTTCCTGCCGCTGCCCCAGGTGGACGACGACCAGGTGTGGCGGCCGCGGCTGGGCGTCATCCCGGGCGGCTCGGCCAATGTGTTCGCCCGCGCGCTGGGCATCTCCCCCGATCCGGTGACGGCCACCAACCAGCTGATCGACCTGCTCGGCCGCGACGCCGACCGGCGCATCGGGCTCGGCCTGGCCGACGACCGCTGGTTCACCTTCAGCGCGGGCGTCGGGCTCGACGCCGATGTCTGCGAGGCGATCGACGCCGCCCGCGCCAAGGGCCGCAAGGCCACGCCCGCGCGCTATCTGCGGACCACCGTGCGCCAGTTCTTCCGCGCCCGGCGCCGCGACCCGGAACTCGTCGTCTCCGCGCCCGGCCACGATCCGGTCGAGCAGGTGCATTACGCCTTTGTCACGAATTCGAGTCCGTGGACCTATCTCGAGGACAAGCCGGTCCGTACCAATCCCGCAACAACCTTCGAATCCGGGCTCGGAGTGTTCGCCATGCGATCGATGAGTGTGACCCGCACCCTGCTGCTTGCCCGGCAGTTGCTGGCCGAGAACGGAAACCCCCAGTCGCCCGCGCTCTTTCGGGCCGACGACGTGCCGTCGGTGCGCGTCGAGACCGCCACCGAGATCGGCCTGCAAATCGATGGCGACTACATCGGAAAACGCAAGATGGTGCATTTCACATCGGTACCCGGGGTACTGGATGTGGTTGCTCCCAAGCCCCGTTGAGCTTCGAGCGCGGAGAAAAATCTCCCGGTTGCGCTGCGAAAACCAGAACACGCGAGTACAAAGGACCGGGCAGGTTCCCCTCGCGGGTCCGCTAGAGCGTGATCTCCCCCACGGTGCGCCGGACACCTATTGACATCTACGGTGTTCGTGAAAGCATTCACAAGCAACCGTGCGGAAACATTCGAGTCGCACAAGTGAACGATCCACTAACCAGAGGTGCCCTTTGGGGTGCCCGCGCAAAGGAGCAGAGGAATGGACTGGCGCCACAAGGCCATCTGTCGCGATGAGGACCCCGAGCTGTTCTTCCCGGTGGGTAACAGTGGTCCTGCGCTCGCGCAGATTGCCGATGCCAAGCTGGTCTGCGCCCGCTGCCCCGTCACCGCCGATTGCCTGTCGTGGGCCCTGAAGTCCGGGCAGGATGCCGGCGTGTGGGGTGGAATGAGCGAAGACGAGCGTCGCGCGCTCAAGCGGCGTAACGCGCGCACCCGTACGCGCACCTCCGTCTAGTCGACGAGGAGGCGTTGCCGGGCCATCCAGCCTCGGCCCGGTAACGCATGTGAGAACCCGGCACCTCGCGGTGCCGGGTTTATTGTTGCCCTACAGCGGTTTTCAGCGCGCGGACCGGCGCCCCAGCGGCACCCGCAACACCGCGTCGGTCCCCACCTCGGCACCGGGATGCAGCCCGATCGAGCCACCCAGTTCCGAGGTCACCAGCGTGCGCACGATCTGCAGCCCCAGCCGGTCGGAACTCTCCAGGCTGAAGCCCGCGGGCAGGCCGCGGCCGTCGTCGCTGATGATCACGTCGAGCCAGCGCGCCGAGCGCTCGGAGCGAATCGTCACGGTGCCGTTCTGGCCAGGGTCGAAGGCGTGCTCGATCGCGTTCTGCACCAGCTCCGTCAGCACCATCACCAGCGGCGTGGCCCGTTCGGCGGAGAACACCCCGAGCGAGCCCGCGCGGCGCACCTTGATCCGCGCGGTGTGCACGGTGGCCACATCGGCCATGATCGGCAGCAACCGGTCGACCACCTCGTCGAGATCGACCTCTTCGTCCACCGACATCGACAGCATCTCGTGCACCGAGGCGATGGAGGTGACCCGGCGCACCGATTCCGTCAGTGCCACTTGGGCTTCCGGGTTCTCGGTGCGGCGCGCCTGCAGGCGTAGCAGCGCCGCCACGGTCTGCAGATTGTTCTTCACCCGGTGGTGGATCTCGCGGATGGTGGCGTCCTTGCTGAGCAGCGCGCGGTCGCGCCGCTTCACCTCGGTGACGTCGCGCACCAGCACCGCGGGCCCGGCCAGCTCGCCGCCGGGGCGCATCACCAGCGTGCGCAGCAGCACCGTCGCGCCGCGGGCCTCGACCTCCATCCGCCTGCCGGTGCGCCCGGCCAGCGCGGCCTGGATATCGGCGACGACCTCCTGCGCGTCGAACGGATCGGTGATCAGCGAGCGGGTGGTGACAGCCAGGTCCTGGCCGACCAGATCGGCCTGCATGCCCATCCGGTGATAGGCCGACAGCGCGTTGGGGCTGGCGTAGACCACGATGCCGTCGGTGTCGAGCCGGATGAAACCGTCGCCCGCGCGCGGGCTGGAATGCGTGGCCGCGCGATCCTCCGGGGTGGGGAAACTGCCGTCGGCGATCATCCGGCACAGGTCGTCGGCGCAGGAGACGTAGGCCGTCTCCAGGGTGCTGCGCACCCGCGAGCGCTGCAGGTCCGAGTCGCGGCTGAGCACCGCGATCACGTCCTCCCCGCAGCGCACCGGAATGGCCTCCCGCACCGCGTGCATCGGACTGGGGTGATAGACCCCGCTCACCTCGACCTCGGTGTCGGTGCGCACCGGCTCACCGGCGAGCAGCGCGTCGAACACCTGCGGGAAATCGGTGCGCGAGGCGGTGGTGCCCACCTTGTCGTCGAGATGGACGGTGGGCGCCGTCGTCGGACGGATCTGGGCGACACACACGACGTCGGCGCCCTCGGCGACCGGTCCCGCCCCGACCCAGAGCAGCAGATCCGAGAACGAGAGGTCGGCGAGCAACTGCCAATCGCCCACCACCCGTTGCAGATGGTCCACGGCCATGCCGGGAAGGTCGGTGTGTTCGGCCAGGAGCTCGCTCAGTGTTGCCACGGGGATCTACCGCTTGTTCCCTCTCCGGTGCTAGGCGATCGTGGCGATCAGGTCGCCCGCCTGTAGCACCTGGCCCGGCGCGACGTCGACCGAGGTGATGTCGCCCTCGATCTCGGTGAGCACCGGGATCTCCATCTTCATCGACTCGAGCAGCACCAGCGTCTGGTCGACCTGGACATGCTCACCCACCGCCACCTCGACAGCGAGCACGGTCGAGACCATCTCCGCGCGCACTTCTTCAGGCATGACACCCCGTTCGTTAGTCGTTCGGCCACCGCGAGAGGCGATGGCCGTATCCGCCGAAGCTACAGCCAATCACACATGAAACAATGGCTGTCGATCAGATTGTGCTCCGCGCTCCGGCGGGGAGGACCCACAGAAGGGAGCTACCGATGGGTAAGCGTGGACGTAAGAAGCGCAGCCGTAAGGGCAACGCAGCCAACCACGGCAAGCGGCCCAACGCCTGAGCTTGGTTCGGATACGGAAAAGGGGCACCCGATGGGTGCCCCTTTTCCGTGTCTGTGCCGGGGGTGTCAGCCCTCGGTGGTCTCGATCCTGGTGACCGTGATCGAGCGGTGGATCTCCAGCTTCAGCCGGTCGCGCAGCCCCTCGGGGGCGTGCTCACCACCGCATTTGCGGCTGAGCAGGCCCTTGATCTTCTCCTCGATGCCGTAGGCCTCGATGCACGGACTGCAGTGGTCCATGTGCTGCTGCAGGCGCTCCCGGGTGGCCTGATCGCATTCGCCGTCGAGCATGAGCCACACATCGGCGAGTACCGCGGTGCAGTCCATCTCCATATCGGGGTCGCTCACTTCGTAACCTCCTGGCGTTCCCCACGGTCGAATCCCCGTTCGCGCGCCACATCGGCGAGCAAACTCTTGAGTTGCTTGCGGCCGCGGTGCAGCCGGGACATCACGGTACCGATCGGGGTGCCCATGATGTCGGCGATTTCCTTATACGGGAAGCCCTCGACGTCGGCGTAGTACACCGCCATCCGGAACTCTTCGGGCAGCTGCTGCAGCGCGGCCTTGATCTCGTCGTCGGGCAGCGCGTCCAGGGCCTCCACCTCGGCCGAGCGCAGGCCCGTCGAGGAGTGTTCGGCGGTGGCCGCGAGCTGCCAGTCGGTGATCTCGTCGGTCGGGTACTGCGCGGGCTGACGCTGCTTCTTGCGATAGGAGTTGATGTAGGTGTTGGTCAGGATGCGGTACAGCCAGGCCCGCAGGTTGGTGCCCTCCTTGAAGGACTTGAACCCCTGGAATGCCTTGACGTATGTCTCCTGCACCAGGTCCTCGGCGTCGGCCGGGTTCCTGGTCATCCGCAGGGCGGCACCGTAGAGCTGGTCCAGCATCGGGAGCGCGTCGCGCTCGAACCGCGCCGCCAGCTCGGCTTCGTCGACTTCTGCGCCGGACTCCACGTCGTCGTCGCTCGTCACACCAATCCCTTCGATCGCCGTAGTAGGCAAATCTACCGGCTCGGCGGAATCGGACGGCAATCGCGCACCCCGCACGGCGCTGGGACGCTCCTCGAGCAGCACTGTCACTATCTCTCCTTCGCGTCGCTCGGCGGGTGGGCTCGTTCACCCGACTACAACAGGCACCCCCGCGCCGGTGTTCCCGTTCGGCGGCGAAATCTGGTTGCGTGCGCCACTAGGGTGACGAACATGGCAGCCGCGTCCACGCCCGCGATCAAGGCCCTCACCAGCGCGGGCATCGCGCACCGGGTCCACTCCTACGCCCACGACCCGCGCGCGGCGTCCTACGGCGAGGAGGCCGTGGACGCCCTGGGTACCGCGCTGGGCGTGCGTCCGGAGCAGATCTTCAAGACGCTGGTGATCGAGCTGTCCACCGGCGCGCTCGCGGTGGCGGTGCTGCCGGTGCCCGCCAAGCTGGCGCTCAAGGCGGCCGCGGCGGCGCTGGGCGCGCCGAAGGCGGCGATGGCCGACAAGACCAAGGCCGAGCGCACCACCGGCTATGTGCTGGGCGGGGTCTCGCCGCTGGGTCAGCGCAAGACGCTGCCGACGGTGCTCGACGAGTCCGCGCTGGGCTGGGATCGGGTGCTGTGCAGCGCGGGCAGGCGCGGGCTCGAAATCGAGCTGGCCCCGGCGGATCTGGTGCGCGCGAGCGGCGCGGTCACCGCCGCGATCACCGGCTAGCCATCCGGTCGGGGGTCTCGTTCCGAATGCCTCGCGACGCATTCCGCGCCCGGTACGACCGATTCGACCCGAGGATGTGATGCGAGAGATGTCCACTCGTTCGACGATCGCCACCCTGTCCGGTGCCCTGGTCCTCACGTTCGGCGCCGTCGCCTTCGCGGCACCGGCCACCGCGATCCCGCCGGTGGCCCCGTCCGCGCCGACCGAGCCGGGCGACTACCCGCTCAACGGGCAAGGCACCCCGAAGAACTCACCGCAGGCCGCCCCGGAACAGAACGAACAGGCCGACAAGGCCGAGAAGCTCGGCGGCGGCGTCGCCACCGAACTCCTCGACCTGGCCACCGGCATCATCAAGTGCGGCTTGAACATCGCCACCGACTCGGTGCCCTGCCCCCTCTGACTCCCCCGCGCGGCTCCGCCACCGCCAGTTAATCTGAGGCTAAACTAACTGCGAGCGGTGGCAGCAGCGTTCTCGGCCACCAGACCGGAGCGTTGCGAAGCGAGGATCCATCGCTGTGTCCCGAGCCACCCAGACCGCACCGCGGACCACGCTGTCCCGGTCCGGTGCGCTCATACTGCTGGTAGTGCTCCTGATCGCGCTGCTGGCGGGTGGACTGTTCGTGGGCAGTGGCGATTTCACCGTGCACGAGGCGTGGTCGGCGCTGTTCAACGAGGGCGGCCCGACCACGCTGGGTGTCATCCGGGAGCAGCGAATCCCCCGCACCCTGCTGGCCGCGCTGGTCGGCGCCGCGCTCGGCGTGGCCGGGGCGGTGATGCAGGGCCTCACCCGCAATCCGCTGGCCGACCCCGGCATCCTGGGCGTGAACTCCGGCGCGTACTTCGCCATGGTGCTCGGCTCGGTCATGGTGGGGGCCGCGGGCACCGACTACCTCTGGTGGGCGCTGGGCGGGGCGTTCGCCGCCTCGGTGCTGGTCTACTTCGTGGGTTCGCGCGGGGTCGGCGGGGCCAGCCCGGCCAAGCTGGTGCTCACCGGCGTGGCCATCGCCTCGATGCTGAGCGGACTCGCCTTCGCGCTCACCATGATCCATCCGCGCACCTTCGACGCCATCCGCGGCCTACTCATCGGGACCCTCGACGGGCGTGGCTGGCCGCAGCTCTCGGCCACCTGGCCGCTGGTGCTGCTCGGGCTGGCCGGGGCGGTGGCGCTGGCCGGGTATCTCAACGCGCTGGCCCTCGGTGACGATCGCGCCAACGCGCTCGGGGTGCCGGTGACAGCGGTGCGCGCGGCCGGGTTCGTGGTGGTCACCGTGCTGTGCGGCGCGGCCACCGCGGCGATCGGGCCGATCACCTTCGTCGGGCTGATGGTGCCGCACGCGGTGCGGATGGTGGTCGGCCCGGACCATCGCTGGATGATCCCGCTGTGCCTGGTGGTCGGGCCGATCGTGCTGGTCGGCTCGGATCTGCTGGCTCGCGTCGCGACCGCGAGCGAACTGCCGGTCGGCATGGTGACGGCCTTTCTCGGCGCGCCCGTGCTGATCTGGCTGGCCCGCGAGGAGAAGGGCTCGCAATGGTGACCACCGCGAGCACGCCGACCCGGGCCCGCTGGCCGAGCCGGGTGCGTTTCGTGCGGGTGCCCCGGCTCGGGCTGAGCCTGCGGGTGGACCTGACGGCGGCGCTGATCACCGTGGTGCTGGTGCTGGTCACGGCCGTGGTGGGGGTCTGGTCGCTGGGCGCGAGTACCACCCGCGCGCCCGGGCTGGGGTTCGTCGAGGTGCTGCGGGTGCTCACCGGGCAGGTCTCCGGCGCCCCGGCCAATCATGTCGCCACCTGGCTGCCCGTGGTGGTCACCGCGATTCTCGGCGGGGCCTCGCTGGCGCTGTCGGGCGCGATCTTCCAGACCATCACCCGCAATCCGCTGGGCAGCCCGGACATCATCGGCTTCACCACCGGCGCCAATACCGGCGCGCTGGTGGCCATGCTGGTGCTCGGGCTCGGCTCGGGCGGGGCGACGATCGGCGCGCTGCTCGGCTGTCTGGCGACCGCGCTGGTGGTGTATTTCCTCGGCATGCGCGGCGGGACCGGCAACTACCGGTTCATCATCGTCGGCATCGGCGTCTCGGCGATGCTGCTGTCGTTCAACGGCTATCTGATCGCCACCTCGGACGTGCAGAACGCCGGGGTCGCGGCGGCCTGGGGCATGGGCAATCTGCGCAATCTCACAATGACCGACACCGTCCCGGTCTTCGTCACGCTGGCGGTGCTGGTGCCCGCGCTGATCGTGGTGGCGCCGCGGATGCGGATGTTCGAGCTGGGCACCGATTCGGCGGCGAGCAAGGGCGTCGACACCGCCCGCACCCAGGTGCTGCTGCTGGTGATCGGCGTGGGTTTCGCCGCGGCCACCACCGCCATCGCCGGGCCGATCGCCTTCGTCGCGCTGGTCGCCCCGCAGGTGGCGGCGCGGATCACGCCCAGCGCGGGGATTCCGCTGGTCACCTCGGCGGCGGTCGGGGCGACGCTGCTGGTCTCCAGCGAGGCGGTGGCCCGCACGGTCCTCGCGCCGGAGACCCAGCTGCCGGTCGGGGTGGTCACCACCTCGCTGGGTGGGCTGTATCTGCTGTTCCTCCTGCTCGCCCAGTCCCGAAAGGCACGACCGTGACCAGCGAAACGACGATCGGCGACGGGCGGCTCACCGGCAGCGGGCTGCGGGTGGGCTATGGCGATCGCACCGTGATCGCCGATCTGGACGTGGTGGTGCCGGACGGGTCGTTCACCGTCATCGTGGGGCCCAACGCGTGTGGCAAGTCGACGCTGCTGCGCACCTTGTCGCGGCTGCTGCGGCCCGAGCACGGCACGGTCCTGCTCGACGGGCGCGCGGTCGCCGGGTACGGCGGCAAGGAGTTCGCCCGGGAGGTGGGCCTGCTGCCGCAGCAGTCGATCGCGCCGGAGGGCATCACCATCATCGATCTGGTCTCGCGCGGGCGGTTCCCGTATCAGACGATGTTCCGGCAGTGGACCGACGCCGATCAGCACGCGGTCGACTTCGCCTTGCAGGTCACCCGGCTCACCGAGCTGTCCACCCGGCGAGTGGAGGCGCTCTCGGGTGGGCAGCGGCAGCGGGTGTGGATCGCGATGGCGCTGGCCCAGGAGACGCCGATCCTGCTGCTCGACGAGCCGACCACCTATCTGGATCTCGGGCACCAGATCGAGGTGCTCGAGCTGTGCACCGAACTCAATCGCCGGGGCACCACGTTGGTGGCGGTGCTGCACGATCTCAATCAGGCCGCCCGCTACGCCTCGCACATCATCGCCATGCGCGCCGGGGAGATCATCGCCGTCGGCCCGCCGGGCGAGATCATCACCGCCGAGCTGGTCGACCAGGTCTTCGGCGTGTATTCGCAGGTCATCGACGATCCGCAGACCGGAACCCCGCTGGTGGTGCCACTGGCCCAGGGTGCGGTCCGGGTCGAGGAGACCTGAACCGTGCCTGCCGGGCACCCAACCGGGAAGAGGAGAACCATGTCGAGACGGCGTATCGGTGTGCTCGTTGCGGTGGTGGCGAGCATGCTCCTGGCTTCGACCGCGTGCGTGAAATCCGACAACGACACCCACGAGGTGTTCAACGATCCGGACGCCACGCCGGGGTTCACCCTGCCCGCGCAGCCACGGGTGGTCGCGCTGGGCTGGTCGGACGGCGCGGTCGCGGTGGAGCTGGGGGTGCCGCCGGTGGCCATCTACGACTGGATGAACTTCGGGCCCGACACCAAGGGCGTCGGCGAATGGGATGTGGCCGATTTCGGGAGCAGCACACCGGAACTACTGTCCTCGCAGAGCGCGGGCGAGTTCAATATGCAGCAGATCGAGGAGCTGAAGCCGGATCTGATCCTGAACGTGCGGGCCAAGAACGACGACGACATCACCACGAATCTGAGCAAGATCGCGCCGGTGGTCACCGCGCCCGAGGACACCGGCGACTACGCGGTGAACTGGCAGACCCAGGCCCGGCTCATCGGCGCCGCGCTGGGCAAGCGCGCCGAGGCGGACCGGCTGATCAGCGAGACCACGACCGCCCAGCAGACCGTGAAGGCCGGGCATCCGGAGTTCGACGGCAAGACCTTCGTCTACGCGGCCAAGTACGGCACCGCCTACGGCGCCTACCTGCCCGGCGACGCCCGCTTCGACTTCTTCGGTGAGCTCGGGTTCGTCCCCAATCCGCCGGTGACCCAGTTGCAGAGCTCGGGGTTCTTCGCGCAGGTACCGGTGGAGCGGGTCGGTGACCTGGACGCCCAGGCCGCGCTGTTCACCACCATCACCCTGCCGTTCACCGCGCTGGAGGACGACACCCTGATCAACTCGCTGGCCGTGGTGCGCGACGGGCGGTCGCTGATGCTGCCCGAGGCCGATCCGGCGATCCTGGCGCTGTCGGCGGGCACCCCGAAGTCGCTGGCCTTCGCGCTGGAACGGATCACCCCGCAGCTGGCGGCCATCACGGCCGCGCGCTGACCGCCGCCGCGCTGTGGTGCCCTCGCAGACCGCCGAGCAGGCACCACAGCAGCACGGTGAGCACACAGCCGCCCCCGCCGTAGACCAGGAAGACCGCGCGGGTGGGCACCGCCTCGGCCACCACCCCGGCGAGGACCGCGCCCAGCGAGAGCGCGATGGTCAGCTGGGCGGTCCACAGGCCCGAGACCCGGCCGCGGAACGCGTCGGGTGTCTCGGCCTGCACCACGGCGAAGCGGGTGATATCGCTGACCACCCGGCCCGCGCCGTGCGCGAGCAGCCCGGCGAACACCACCGCGGTGGTCCCGGCCAGCCCGGCGCCCAGGATGCCCGCCGCCGAGACGAAGGTGGCCACGAAGATCACCTGGCCGCCGCGGCGGATCGCGCCGGTCCAGCCCGAGGTGAGCGAACCCAGCACCGCGCCCACCGCGGGCGCGGCGAACAGCAGACCCACGGTGGCCTCCCCGCCGTGCAGCACCTCGTGCACATAGGCCGGGACGAGCACATTCCAGCCCGACAGCAGCATGGTGACGCACCCCGTCAGCAGCACCGCGCCGACGATCCGGTGACCGAGCACGAACCGGAACCCCGACAGCACCGCCCGCCACGGTGACTCGTCGTGCCCACGTTCGGCGATCATCCGGCCCAGCCGGGCGATGAGCACCGTGGTGATCAGGCTCGCGACGGCCGCCAGCCAGTAGTTGGCGGCGACATCGAGCCAGGCGATGAGCACCCCGGCCAGTGCGGGCGCGGCCATCGAGCCGAGGTCGGCGGTGAGCGCCATGAGCGCCGCGCCCGCGGCCAGTTTGTCGGCCGGGATCAGTCCGGGCATGGCCGCGACCAGCGCCGTTTCGGAGATGCCGCCGGTCAGCCCGTCGACGACGGCGCACAGCAGGATCACCCACAGCCGGGGTTCGGGCAGCATCGCGTTCACCGCGAGCACGGCGAATCCCAGGGTCGCCCCGGCGCGCGAGGCCACGATGACGGTGCGCCGGTCGAAGTGGTCGGCCGCGGTCCCGCCGATCAGCGTGCCGAGAAAGGCCGAGACCCCGATGACGGTCGCCACCGCCGCGACGGTCGCGGTGGACCCGGTGAGCTGATACACCTGGATCGGCAACGCCACCACCAGGAATCCGATGCCGAACACCGAGATCGTGCGGGCCACGAAGAGGGTGCGGAACGCCGGACTGGTCCGCAGCGGTTCGAGATCGATCGCGAAGCGGCGCGCGGTGAGCGGGCTCATCGGGCGAGGCGGCCGCCGTCGACGGTCATGGCAGCTCCTCTCGCTCCGGGCCCGGCGCGCGGGCGGCACCGGCGATCGAGGCTACCGGCGCGGTGCGGCCCGCATCGATGCGGTGCGGTCAGAACAGGGCGGGGTGCCCGCCGCCGTCGACGGACTCCGGGGCTAGCAGTTCGGGCCCGTTGTTGCGGACATTGTTGACCAGCGTGGAGACCGGGCGCGCCGTGATGGTCGCGACCTCGGCCGCCGACGGCGGCAGCAGCAGTTCGGCCGGGGCCGGGTGGTCGGGGTCGAGCCAGGCGTCCCAGTGTTCGCGGGGCATGGGCAGCGGCATGCGGTCGTGGATATCGGCTAGAGCGCCCACCGCGTCGGTGGTGAGGATCGTGCACGACAGCAGCGGGGTCGCGTCGGGCTGGTCGTGATCGCGCCACACCGACCACAGCCCGGCCATGTAGAGCGGCGAGCCGTCGGCGTGCGACATGTAGAAGGGGCGCTTGACCGCCTTGCCCTGCTCGGTCGGCGCGGGCTCGACCAGCCATTCGTACCAGCCGTCCATCGGCACCAGGCAGCGCCTGCGCTTGGCCGAATCGCGGAAGGAGGGCGCGGTGGTGGCCTTGTCGGCGCGGGCGTTGAACAGCGGTCTGCCCTTGGCGGGGACGCCCGGTTCGGCCGCCTTGGTCCAGGTCGGGATCAGTCCCCAGCGCATCTGGCGCAGGCGTAACCGGGGGTCGTCGTCGGGCTCCCCGTGCTCATGGCGCTCGACCACGGTCAGCACCTGGGTGGTGGGGGCGACGTTGTAGCTGACGCCCGCGTCGGGCTGCGCGGAGTCGAGGCCGGTCTCGTCGACGGCGTCGAGATCCGCGGCGAGCCGGGCCGGATTGGTGGTCGTCGCATATCGTCCACACATGACCCCATCTTGGCACCGGGGTCCGACAACCTCACGTGACGCAGCGCACGCGGGCACGCCGATTTGCCCACCACTGGTGTATCCGCGGCGCACATGAGAGAGGATGGGCGGGTGAGTTTCTGGCCTGCGCCCCATATCGAGGTCCCCGTCCACGCGACCGTGACCCTGCCCGGTTCGAAATCCATCACCAACCGCGCGCTGATCCTGGCCGCGCTCGCCGACGGGCCCTCCACCCTCACCGGCGCCCTGCGCAGCCGCGACACCGACCTGATGATCGCGGCCCTGCGCGCGCTGGGCACCGGGATCACCGGGGACGCCGAGACCCTCGAGGTCACCCCCGCTCCGCTGCGCAGCGCGGCCGTGGACTGCGGCCTGGCGGGCACCATCATGCGGTTCCTGCCGCCCGCCGCGGCCCTGGCCACCGGCGATGTCGCCTTCTTCGGTGACGAGCAGGCCCGCCACCGCCCGCTGTCCACCATCCTCGACGCGCTGCGCGCCCTCGGCCTCGATGTCGACGGCGACGCCCTGCCGTTCGTCGTGCACGGCACCGGCAGCCTGCGCGGCGGCACCGTCACCATCGACGCCTCCGGCTCCTCGCAGTTCGTCTCCGGTCTACTGCTCTCGGCGGCCCGCTTCGAGCAGGGCATCACCGTCCACCACGACGGCAAGCAGCTGCCCTCGATGCCGCACATCGAGATGACGGTGGAGATGCTGCGCCGCGCCGATGTGGCGGTGTCCACCCCGGCCGATTCGCGCAGCGCGCAGACCTGGACCGTCTCGCCCGGCCCGATCCGCGCGGTGGACTGGGAGATCGAGCCCGACCTGTCCAACGCCACCCCGTTCCTGGCCGCGGCCGCGGTGACCGGCGGCGAGGTGAGCGTGCCGATGTGGCCGCGCGGCACCACTCAGCCCGGTGACGTGATCCGCGAGATCCTGGTCCGGATGGGCGCCGAGGCGCGCGTGTTCGACAACGTCCTCACCGTGCGCGGCCCGGAGCGCCTGGCCGGGATCGACATCGACCTGCACGATGTCGGCGAGCTCACCCCCACCGTCGCCGCGCTGGCGGCGCTGGCCGATTCGCCGTCCTACCTGCGCGGCATCGCGCACCTGCGCGGCCACGAGACCGACCGGCTCGCCGCGCTGTCCACCGAGATCAACAAGCTCGGCGGCGATGTCACCGAGACCGAGGACGGCCTCGAGATCGTGCCCGCCCCGCTGCACGGCGGGCAGTGGCACTCCTACGCCGACCACCGGATGGCCACCGCGGGTGCGATTCTCGGCCTGCGCGTACCGGGCGTGGAGATCGAGGACATCGGCACCACCGCCAAGACCCTGCCGACCTTCGTGGCGCTGTGGGAGCAGATGCTGGCCCCCGCGTTATCGGGTGAGGGAGCGGTGCGCTGAGCCGCCGCGGCCGCAGCGCAGCCAGCTACGACGAATCCGATGTGCGGGTGCGTCCGGGCAAAGCCTCGCGCCCGCGCACCAAGACCCGCCCGCAGCACAGCGACGCCGAGTCCGCCATGGTGGTCTCGGTGGATCGCGGCCGCTGGGGCTGTGTGCTCGACGGGGACGCCGAGCGCCGCATCGTCGCCATGCGGGCCAGGGAACTGGGCCGCACCCCGATCGTGGTGGGCGATCAGGTCGATGTCGTCGGCGATCTGACCGGTAAGCCCGACACCCTGGCCCGGATCGTGCGGGTCGCCGACCGCCGGACCGTGTTGCGCCGCACCGCCGATGACACCGACCCGTTCGAGCGCATCGTGGTCGCCAATGCCGAACAGCTGTTCATCGTGGTGGCGCTGGCCGATCCCCCGCCGCGCACCGGTTTCGTGGAGCGGGCGATGGTCGCCGCGTACGCCGGTGGGCTGGAACCGATCTTGGTACTCACCAAGCGGGATCTGGTGGCGGAGTCCGCATTCGCCGCCGCCTTCGACGGTCTGGATCTGAAGATCATCTACGCGGGCATCGACGACCCGATCGAGCCGGTGCGCGAGATCCTCGACGACCGGCTCTCCGCGCTCATCGGGCACTCCGGGGTCGGCAAGTCGACGATGGTGAATCGTCTTGTGCCCGATGCCTATCGGGCCGTGGGCGAGGTGTCCGGCGTGGGCAAGGGCAAGCACACCTCCACCCAGTCGGTGGCGCTGCCGCTGCCCGACGGCGGCTGGGTGATCGACACCCCCGGCGTGCGCTCGTTCGGCCTGGCCCACATCACCCCCGACGACGTGATCGCCTCGTTCACCGACCTGGCCGACGCCATCGAGGACTGCCCGCGCGGCTGCACCCACCTGGGCCCGCCCGCGGACCCGGAGTGCGCGCTGGACCAGCTCCCCGGCACGGAACGTCGCGTCGCCGCGATCCGTCAGCTGCTCACCGCGCTGATCTCCAACGAGACCTGGTAGCAACCGGTTCCGTGCCGGGGCCCGCGGCTAGAAGCCGAACGAGCCGGTGCCGGTGCCGCCGCCGTCGCCCGGGTCGGGATCGGTGGGCAGCTCGGCCACGGTGACCACCTTGGTGGTCGAGGAACTGGCCACGCCGCTGCGGCCGGAGAAGGTCGCGCCGATCGTGTACGCGCCGGGCGCGCCGGGGGTCCAGACGATCGACGCCTTGCCGTTCGCGCCGACCGGGATGTCGCCGAGGACATTGTCGCCCGCCTTGAACTGCACGGTCCCGCCCGCCGCGGCCGGGGACACGCTCGCCTCGAGTGTCACCGCCTTGCCGACCTGGGCGCCGGTCACCTCGGTGATCGACGTGCTCGACACCGCGTCGCTGGAGACCGTGATGGCCGGGCCCTTGCCCTGGTAGGTGCCGTCACCGAGCGAGCCGCCGTAGTGCATGGAGGTCGGCAGCGGGGTGTCGCGGGCGCAGTTCACGCCGACGGTGTACTGGATCTCGAAGGTCTGCGACTTCGGCGAGATGTTCGGGTACACCGGGTATTTGGTGATGCCGAACTCGGCGCGGATCCAGTCCGAGGACGAGGTGTCGATCGCCACCGCGTCGCCCGACATCTTGGCCGAGCCCGGGACGGGGGTCAGGCAGGCGGGGTGCAGGTCCTTGATCGAGTAGATGTACTCGACCGGGATGCCGGTGCGCTCGAACTTGGTCGTCACCGTCACCGTGTCGCCGACGACGGGGTTGGTGTTCGACACCGTCCTGGTGAATTTGCTGTTGCCGTCGCTCCAGCTGATCGAACCGGGCGCGGCCGCCGCGGTCCCCGGCACCGCCGCCACCGCGAAGCCCGCCGCGACCGCGATCGCGGCCAGCGATCCGGCCGCACGCTGCACTGTTGTGTTCACCATCGTTGTCTCCAGATAGGTTCGGGCGCCCTCGACCACGTCGTCGAGGCGTCGATCCGCCCGAGGTGGCAGCAGTAGATCACGCGTGGGCACCCCGCCGGAGGGAATTCAGAAATGAGCATCGGTCAGATTGCGAATTCGACTCGCGTTCGCTCGCGTTCACGATGCGGACACCGCGCGCCGGTACCGTCATGCCCATGAAGCCACCGGCGATCGGTTATCTGCGCCGCGACATCTCGGGTGTCGCCCAATCCTGGGACGAAACGCAGATCCGTTCGCTAGCCGAGCGCATGGGCTACCGCTGTACCAAGACCGTGGTCTTCAGTGATCGCACCGCCGATCCGATCGGGAAGCTGCTCGATGTCGTCGCCAGTACCGGGGCCGCCGCCGTGGTCACCGCGGGCCTGGCCCACTTCGAGCAGGATCTGCCCGAGCGGCTGCTGGCCGTGTGCGACATCGTCACCGTCTCCCCCGAGGTCGTACACGCCCGCACCAGACCGGCTCTGCCCGCCTAACCCAGTGCGCGATAGCGGCCGTCGGGATCACGCGCCAGGCGGCCGCGGCGCACGGCCTGGGTGAGGCAGGCCTCGATCCGGTCCTCGGCCGCCCCGGTGCGGTCGTGGCCGAACTGGGTGAGGGTGGCCCAGACGATGTCGTCGAAACTGTGCCGATCCCGCTGCGCCACCTGGGTGATCGCGTTGACGATCTCCTCGGCGCAGATGGTCTCGATCGGCCGGGCGACGGTGGGCGGGGTGAACCGGAAGCCGCGCCACGTACCCGGATCCAGGTCCGAGGGCCAGGCGAACACCCCCAGCGAGGTGGCCCGCATCAGGTTCTCCGGCACCTCGCCGAGCACCCGGATCTGCTGTTTGTCCGAGGGCGCGCGCACCCCGAACCGCTGCGCGACCCGCGCCACCAGCACCGCCCGCTCGATCGGCCCCTCGATCGCGATGGTCTCGCGCACCGCCTCCCTGATCCGGACCGGGATGGTGGCGGCGCTGTCGCGATCGAGATCCGCCGGGGCACCGAGGATGCCGGTCGGCGCACTCGCGTACGGGATCCCGGAGGGCAGCCAGTGCTGGGCGCTGCGGGTCTGCCGCACCCAATCCGGGGTCTGCGCCACGGTTTCCGCGGCGAGCGGCGCCGGGGGTGGGGTGTAGGGGGCGTGCGGGATCGGGCGGGCCGGGGTAACCGGTGCCGGGGCGTCCTGCGGCCTGGGTGACGGGGCCGGGTGGGGGCCGTAGACGCGCCGTTTGCGCCGGTCGCCGACCGCGAGCTGCCAGATCGCCGTGCCCGCGATGCCGGTCCCGAACACGAAGAAGCCCACCGCCAACGTGATCTCGAACGTGTCGCTGTTGCCGATCCCGGAGAAGTACCCGACCACTCCCATCAGCACACAGAACAACCCCACCAGCAAGGCGACCAGCCAGCCGAGTTTGCCCATCCACTGCCGCACCGCACGCACTCCACTTCCGCGCGCCGCACCCACACGGCCGCACCGACGGCCGACGCACTCCCCCGTCGGCGATGCGAGGAGCTTACTCCGGCACCCCGACACTGTCCGTAGCCCGAACTATGCCCGGCACCTACCGATCCCGACCCGTCAGCACGCCGCATCCAGCCGCCGCCACTTCCCCTTCGGCCCTGGGATCAGCGCCGCGGAGTCAGCGTGCCCTCCTCGGCCGCCGGTGGGCGAGCCGATCGGGGTCAGTGGCGGAGTTCGGCGGCCAGTTCTTCGACGCGGCGGCGGACGGGGTCGTCGGCGGGGCGGAGCATCGCGAGGTCGGTGCGGAGTTGGGTCAGGAAGCGTTCGGCGCGGGTGTGGTCGCCGGTGGCGGGGAGCCATTCGGCGATGGCCAGGCGCAGGCGGAGGCCGTCTTCGGCGGTTTCGGCGTCGGTGCCGCGGATTTCGCCGAAGAGGCGATACAGCTCGTCGACGGCGGCGGAGGCGGTGAGTTCGCCGAGGACGGCGCGGCAGCCGATGGCGGCGACGCGGGCGCGGCGCAGGCGCGGGCTCTTCGGGCCGCCGACGCGCAGTTCGATGGCTTCCACCCGCTCCCATTCGGTCAGGGCACGGCGCTGTTCCCCGCTCTGCGCTAGCGCGAGGGCGATATCGCGGTGCAGGTCACCGGCTTCGGTGCCGTCGGGGCCGTAGCGGCGGGCTACCTCCTCGACCACGGCGAGCAGGGCCTGGGCGGCCTGGGCGTACCGGCCGAGGGCGCACAGTTCGCGATAGCGGGCGGCGGCGTCGCCGAGGGAGCCCGCCTCGGTCACGGCCTGGCGGGCGGCCGGGCGGGCGGGGACCGGGGGCGCGGATTCGAGGTCGGCGGGGGGATTCGGGGAGCGGTAGATGCGGGTGGGGTCCGGCTGGCCGGGCGGGAGGATGGGGGCGGGGGCGCCGGGTCGAGGCAGGTACGGCAGCAGCCGCCGGTAGACGTCCTGGGCGGTGACTGGCCGGTCGGACGGGTTCTTGGCGAGCAGGCCGAGGACGAGTTCCTCGAGCGCGGCGGGCACCTCGGGACGCAGGGTGCGCAGCGGGGTGGGCGTGTCGGTGAGGTGGCGGTTGTAGGCGTCGAAGTCCGAGCGTGCCTCGAACACCTTTCGCCCACTGCACATCTCGTGCAGGATGCAGCCCAGCGCGTACAGGTCGGCGCGCGGCCCGACCTCCTGCCCGTTCACCAGCTCCGGTGACATGTACGCCGCCGTGCCGAGTACCGAGCCGGTGCGGGTGATGCGGCTGGTGCTCCCGTCGAGCAGCGCGGCGATCCCGAAATCGATCACCTTCACCACCCCGTCGCGGGTGAGCAGCACATTCGCCGGTTTGAGATCGCGGTGTACCACCGGCAGCGCGTGCGCGTAGGACAGCACCGTCGCGAGCTGCGCGCCGATCGCGACCGCGACCTCCACCGGCAGGGCGGCGGCCCCGGCGAGGTAGTCGCGCAAGGTCGTCCCGTCGATGTGCTCGAGCACCAGATACACGCTGTCGGCCTGCGCGTCGAGCACCGCGTCATAGACCTGCGGCACCCCGTGGTGCCGGATGCGCGCGGTCACCCTGGCCTCGCGCCGGAACCGCGCCACGAACTCCGCGGCCAGATCGTCCCGGGACGCGAACTGCCGCACCGCGATCCGCTTCACCGCCACCGCCCGGTCCAGCACGGTGTCGTACCCGAGCAGCACCTGCCCCATCCCCCCGGCCCCGAGAGCCCCGGTGATCTCGTACCGACCGTCGATGATCTCGCGCACCCAGCAACCCCCGGACCGACGCCTCCTACGGACCAGAGCACGATACTGCCTCCCACCCCCGAAACCACCGGTAAGCCGCGCGCACCACACCGGCTCGCCCACCCAACCGGGTGAGACCGGTGGCAGCGGCGAGGTCAGTCCCGGGGTGGCTCCAGCGCGGCGGCGGTGAGGCCGGTGGCGATGAGGTCGGCGGCGGAGCGGGCGGCCTCGGCGGTGACGCGGGCGGTGACGCGGAGTTGGTGGAGACGGCGGAAGGCGGCGCCGTAGTGCTGCTGGTCGGCGAGCGGGAGCAGGGGGATGCGGAGGCGGGCGGGGTCGAGGCGGATGGTGGTGGTGCCGTAGGTGGCGGCGGCATTGTCGGGGCTGCCGATGAAACCGGCGAAGAACCAGGGGTCGACGCGGTCGGGGTCGGTGCGGAAGACGAGCACGCCGGGGCCGGGGACGGCGCCGATATCGGCGTCCTCGGCGACGCGGGCGCCCTGGGCGGCGCCGTGGTCGTCGCGCAGGCGCGAGACCAGCACGTCACCGGCTTCGATCGGTTCACCGGCCGGGGCGCCGGGGGTGGTGAGGCCGGAGGGTGGACGGCTGTCGAGCAGGTCGTGGCCGGTGAGGATGGGGCGTGGCGCGGCGTCGGCGGGGGCGTCGGCGGCGCCGGTGACGATGCGCACCGCCTTGCCCGCGATCAGATTGCCCACGGCCACGTGCCGCCACGCCGTGCCGGGCGCGGGCGTCCAGTCGCGCACCGCGTCGGCGACCTCGTGCAGCGCGGTCAGGTTCGCGCCGAGCAGCTCGATGGCGGTGTGCGCCGCGGCGGAGGCACTGCCCGGATCGACGGCGGCGCGCACCTGACGGGCGGGCGTCAGGTCGACATCGTCGTCGAGCAGATCCATCACCCGGACCACGGCGGTCACCTCGGCCACGGTCGCGCCGGTCGCGTCACCGGCGTCGTAGGCCCGCCACGCCTCGACCACGGTGTCGGCGAGGACCTGCCAATTCGACTGGTCGCCACCGGGATTCGGCAGCCGGGTGGTGTCGGCGAACAGCAGCGTATCGATGACCTGACCCGGTTCCGGCCTGCGCAACACCCACAGTTGCAGACCCACCTGACGCGGCGTCGAGGCACCCGGCGGCAGCGCGATCACCGCGCGCAGGGCCCCGCCGCGCAGGAGTTCCATGCGGATCCGCCGCCCCGAGGACCGCGCCGCCACGGCGGGCGGCAACAGCAGCACCGCGGTCCCGCCCGGACGCAGATGCGCGAGCGCGTGCTGAACCCAGGCCAGCTCGGACTCCCCGCGCGGGGGCACCGAGTACACCCAGCGTGGGTCCAGAGCCAGCTCGTCCGCACCCCAATCCCGTTGCGTGTAGGGCGGATTGGCGAGGACACCGTCGACCTCGAGGTCGGGGAAGGCGTCGGCGAGCAGCGCGTCACCCGCGCGGATATCGGCGGTGGCCCGCGGCGCCAGCGTGCCGAGCAGCGCGGCGGCACGGGCGGCCTGCACGGGCAGGATGTCCTGGCCCGCCAGCCGGGTGGCGCCGGTCCGGGCGGCCTCGAGCAGCAGCGTGCCGCCACCGCAGGACGGGTCGAGGACCGACGCGGGCGTCCCGGTGACGGCGAGCAGGTCGGCCATCAGCGCGGCCACCGGTTGATCGGTGGGATACACACCGGTACTGGGCCCGTCGAGTCCGCGTTCGGCCAGCACCGACAACGTCTGCCGCACCCCGACCTCCTCGATCGCGGCCCGCACGGCCTCGCGCACGGCATCGCCCGCCGGACCGCCGGGATCGGCGACGAAGCTCATCAGCGCGGCGACCTCCTCGGGCGCGACCTCGGCGCGCAGCAGGGTGCGCAGCCGCTGCACCGGCGAGTCGGCGGCGGTTACCCCGTGCCCGCGCAACCACTGCTGCACCTCGGCGAGGTCGAACAGCGGCCGGGATTCCGAGCCGCCCGGGACGGGGGCGGGGAAGTCGGCGTGCCTGCGCCGCCAGTTGCTGACGGTCGCGCGGGTGACACCGGCCAGCCGGGAGATCTCGGCGGCGGCGACGGTGGGCGTCGAGTCTGGCATGCGTCTCCTCGGGTCGAGGTCGAACTCTACACACCTTCATTGACTTCCCCTCGACACCAGTACACATGTTTTCACTATTCACAATGAAAACATTGTTGTTCTGTTGCGTTCTCGTTGTGGGCGGTGTAGCGTCCTTCTCAACGGCGCGCCAACCACCGGGAAGCGCCTTCAACAGCACCGAAAGATGCTGCTAGCCAACCTCTTTCGCTGTCAGTTCCGTCATCGAGCACCCGCATTCGACGGCCCACAGCGGCCGCGATGAGCCGTGCCCGCGTCCAAGGAGAAATGTCATGACCAACCCCCAGTACCCCGCCGCCCCGCAGCAGCCCTACTACCCGCAGCCCCCGCGCAAGCGGAAGGTCTGGCCGTGGGTGCTGGGCGGCTTCGTCCTGGCCGTGCTCGTCCTGTTCGGCGGATGCGCCGCGCTGATCGGCAGTGCCGCCGAGGAGGTCGCCGAGAACGAGGCGAGCCGGGCCTCGGCCGCCCCCGCGGGCACCGAGGTCCGCGACGGCAAGTTCGGCTTCACGGTCACCAAGGTGGACCCGCCGGTCACCACGGTCGGCGACAACCAGTTCCTGCAGAAGACCGCCCAGGGCGAGTTCATCCTGGTCTACGTCGACGTCGTCAACACCTCGTCCGAGGCCCAGCACTACTTCGGCTCCAACCAGAAGCTGATCGACGACCAGGGCCGCGAGTTCGCCAACGACACCACCGCCGAGATCAATGTCAACGACCAGCTCTCCGCCGAGATCAACCCCGGCAACAAGATCTCCATGGTCCTGGTCTTCGACGTCCCGCCGGGCACCGTCCCCGCCGCCGTGGAATTCCACGACTCCGCCTTCTCCAACGGCGTACGCGTCGCCCTGAAGTAGCCCGAACGACCGTGCGGCCCAGCGATCCACGCCGGGCCGCACACCGGCAGCTACGCCGAGCTGGCGATCATCGTTCCGGTGATCGGCATCGTCCTGGCCACGATCCAGGGCCGGATGAACCCAGGCCCTCGACGAGCCCGACGATGGCAAGCGCCTGCGTCAGCTGTCGATGCTGGCCCGGATCTACAACCTCCTGTGGACCGCCGTGGTGGTGCTGATGATCGTGCGGCCCGGATCCGTTTGAACCGCGGCGCTGTTCAGGCGTGCCGGGCGCCGATGGTGTGCAGGATCTCGTGGATGATCGGGTCGGTCAGCCGGTTGGTCACCGTGCGGCCCGCGCGGGTGGAGGTGACACAGCCCTCCTGACGCAGCACCCGCAGCGCCTGGGAGATGGCGTTCTCGTTGCGTCCGAGCGCGGCGGCCAGTTCGCCCACGCTGATGCCCGGCGCCCGGTGCAGGCACAGCAGGATCTCCAGGCGGCTGGGATCGGAGAGCAGGTCGAAACGCTGCGCCCAGGCCCGGATCTCGACGTCACCGATCGCCCGGCGGCCGAGTTCGACCGGCGATCCGTCCAGCGTGCGTGGCTCTCCCATGGCGAGGTTCAGTGTAACTCCCCTATCATCTGTCCATCTGTTCAGATAAACAGGAGTTGGGACGAGTGGGAATGCTTCGGGTCAGGCGGCCGCGCACGCTGGGAGCGGCGCTCGCGCTGGCGATCTCACTGTCCGCGTGTGGGGCGCCGCAGAGTGGGTCGCCGGATTCGATCGTGCTGGCCGACGCCTTCGAGCTGGGCGGATACAACCCGGTGGCCGGGTACGGCGCGGCCGGGGAGGCCAAGGTCTACGACGGGCTGCTGCGCCTGAGCGGCGGCACCGGCATGCCCGGGTTCACCCCGGCGCTGGCCACCGAGCTGCCGTCGCCCAATGCCGACGCCACGGTGTGGACCGCGCCGTTGCGCGCAGGGGTGCGCTTCAGCGACGGCTCGGAGTTCGACGCGGCCGATGTGGTGGCCACCTACCGGGCCATCCTCGACCCGGCCTCCGCCTCGGAAGTCCGGTCCTCGTTCTCGATGATCGAGCGGGTCGAGGCCGTCGACGCGCGATCGGTGCGCTTCACCCTGCGCCACCCGTACGCCGCCTTCCCCACCAAGCTGCTGATCGGCATCGTGCCCTCGGAATCGGTCGCGACACCCGGCCCCGCCACCGAATCCCCGCTCAACACCCATCCGATCGGCACCGGCCCCTACCGGCTGACCACCCTCGAGCCGACCCGCGCGATCTTCGAGGCGAACGAGAACTATTGGGGCGGAGCGCCTTCGGTCAAACGCCTGACCCTGCTCTACGTCCCCGACGACAACACCCGCGCCCAGCGCATGGCCACGGGCGAACTCGACGGCACCTCGCTGCCCCCGCTGCTGGCCGCCGGATTCGCCGACCGTGCCGGAATGTCGGTGCGCGCCAACACCTCCGCCGACTGGCGCGGGGTCTCCATGCCTGCTGCCGATCCGGTCGCGGGCGATCCGGCCATCCGGCTCGCCCTCAATCACGCGGTGGACCGCCAGGCCATGATCGACAATATCCTCGGCGGCTACGGCCGACCGGCCTACACCCCGCTGCCCGAGGTCTACGGCGACGCGCACGACCCGACCGCCGTCTTCCCCTTCGACCGCGCCCGCGCCGAGCGGATCCTCGACACCGCGGGCTGGCGGCCGGGCGCCGACGGCGTCCGCGCGAAAGACGGTGTGCGCGCCCGGTTCACGGTGATGTACAACTCCACCGACACCTTGCGCCGCGATCTCGCGCTGGCCTTCGTCTCCGATGCCCGCCGGGTCGGCGTGGAGGTCGATCTGGCGGCGCTGTCCTGGGACCGGATCGAGCCGCGCATCGCCCGCGACGGCATTCTGCTCGGCGGCGGCGACGAGCCCTACGATCCCGACACCCAGGTCTACAACACCCTGCACTCCCCCTCCGCCGACCCCGGCGCGGGCAGTCCCTACGACAACGCGAGCCGCAGTTCCGATCCGGTGATCGACGCCGAGCTCGACACCGCCCGCCGCAGCACCGATCCGGCGGTGCGCGCCGACGCCTACCGGGCCGTGCAGCAGCGCTACGTGCAGGACCCGAGCCATGTCTTCCTGGTGCACCTGGACCACACCTATGTGCTGAAGGACTCCGCCTGGACCACCTCCGGCCCGATTCTCGAGCCGCACGCGCACGGCGTCACCTGGGGTCCGTGGTGGTCGTTGCGGACCTGGTCGCGCCGGTGACACGCAGCCGGTGGCGCGGGCGCGGGATCGCGGCCATGGTCGGCAGGCGGGTGCTGGTGCTGGTACCGGTGCTGGTGGTGGTCTCGGCGGCGCTGTTCGCGGCGGCGGCGGTGTCGCCGTTCGATCCGCTGGTCGGGTATCTGGGCGCGCGCTACGAGTCGACCAGCGCGGCCGACCGGGCCCTGCTCGCCGATCGGCTCGGCCTGGACGCCCCCTGGTATCAACTGTACGGGCACTGGCTGTCCGACCTGGTCCACGGTGACCTGGGCAGCTCGCGCGGGTTCGCCCAACCGGTGAGTGAGCTGCTCGCCCAACGCCTTCCGTGGACGATGCTGCTGGTGACGGTGTCGATGGCCGTCGCCATCGCGCTGGCGCTGAGTGTGGGCGCGTGGGCGGGTATGCACCGGGGCGGGCTGGTGGACCGGGCGGTCGCGACGACGTGCGTGGTGCTCCAGGGGCTGCCGCCGTTCGTGGTGTCGCTGGCCGCCATCGCGCTGTTCGCGGTGGGGCTGGGCTGGCTACCGCCCGCCGGGCTCACCGACGCGGGCGCCGACCCGGATCTCGCCCAGGTGGCGCGGCATCTCGTGCTGCCCGCCGCCGCGCTGGCCCTGTCGCAAGTGCCGTGGCTGCTGCTGGCGGTGCGCGAATCGGTGGCGGGTAATCGCGCCGAGGATTTCGTCGTCGGGGCGGCGACCCGGGGTATCGACACCGAGACCATCACCCGCAGGCACATCCTGCCCACCTCGCTGGCGCCGTTCGTCACCATTCTCGGCGTCCGGCTGCCCGAGGTCGTGGTGGGCGCGGTGCTGGTGGAGGAGATCTTCTCCTGGCCGGGCATCGCCGGGGCGTTCGTGCGTTCGGCCCAGGATCTGGACATGGCGCTGCTGGCGGTGCTGACCGTCGGCACCACCTGTGCGGTCATGCTCGGCTCGCTGCTCGCCGATGTCGCGGTGGTGCTGCTGGATCCGCGGGTGCGGGCCGATGGCTGAGCGGCGGCGGCTCTACGCCGCGCTCGCCGTCCTGCTGGCGGTGATCGCCTACGCGGTGCTGGTGCCCTGGCTGGCCGGGGTCGACGACCGGCTGACCGATTTCGCCACCGCCCGCCGGGCGCCCTCGGGGCAGTGGTGGTTCGGCACCGATGCCGCCGGGCGCTCGCTGTTCGTCCGGATCGCGGCGGCGCTGCGCACCTCGCTGCTCGTGGCCGCCTGCGCGGCGGCGGTGTCGACGGCGCTCGGGGTGCTGGTCGGGGCGGTGTCGGCGCTGGCCGGTGGCCGGGTGGACCGGGTGATCATGCGGTTCGCCGATACCGCCAACGCGCTGCCGCATCTGCTGCTGGGCATTGTCATCGTGGCGCTGTTCCGGGGGAATGTGGCGGCGGTGGTGTTGTCGATCGGGCTCACCCACTGGGTGCAGGTGGCGCGGATCGTGCGCGCCGAGAGCCTGAGCCTGCGCGAACGCGACTATGTCGCCGCGGCCGTGCTGGCGGGCGCGCGCCGCACCCATCTGCTGCGCGCCCACCTGCTGCCCGCGGTCGCCCCGCAGGCGCTGATCGCGGTGGTCCTGCTGCTCCCACACGCCATCTGGCACGAATCGACCCTGTCGTTCCTGGGCTTCGGACTGCCGCCGCACGAACCGAGCCTGGGCACGCTGCTCGCCGAGGCCCGCACCTCCCTGCTGCTGGGCGGCTGGTGGACGCTGCTGTTCCCGGCCGGTTTCCTGGTGCTGACCACGGTGGCCGTGGCGGTGGCGGGATCGTCGCTGCGCACCCTGCTGCTACCGCCGAAACCGTCGAGGATGCCGCGATGACCGGACTGCGTATCGAGGCACTGACCGTGCGGATCCCGGTGCGCCGGGGCGAGGTGGTGCACGCCGTCACCGAGGTCTCCCTGGAGATCCCGGCGGGGACCGTGACCGCGCTGGCAGGCGAATCCGGGTGTGGGAAGTCCATTGTCGCGAGCACTGTGCTGGGTGTGTTGCCGCCGAACGCGGTGACCACCGGGTCGGTGCGGCTGGATCTCGCGGACGAGAGCCTGGACGTGCTCGCCGCGCGGCAGCCGTACCGGGGGCGTCATATCGCGCTGGTCCCGCAGTCACCGGGCACCCATTTCACGCCGGTACGCACGATCGGCTCCCAGCTCGCCGAGACCGTCGCCGCGCTCGGCACCGGGCACGACCCGGCCGACCTGCTGCGGCGGGCCGGGCTCGAACCGTCCGCGCTGACCCGGTATCCGCACGAACTGTCCGGCGGGATGGCTCAGCGGGCGGCGGTCGCGGCGGCGCTGGCCGGTGACCCGGCGGTGATCGTGGCCGACGAACCCACCGCCGGACTCGACCGCGCCCGCACCGACCAGATCGGTGCCCTGCTGCGCGAGTGCGCCGACCGGGGCGCGGCGGTCCTGCTCATCACCCACGATCTGGGTCATCTGCTGCGCGCGGGTATCGCCGACACCCTCGCCATCATGTACGCCTCGCGGCTGATGGAGGTCGGCCCGGCCGCCCACGTCCTCGACGATCCGTGGCACGACTACACCCGCGACCTGCTCGCCGCCCTCCCCGAACGCGGCCTGCGCCCGCTGCCGCACCCGCCGCGCGCGCTGACGAACCTGTCCGAGATCTGCCCGTACGCGGGCACCCCCACCGCGCTGGCCCGCCGCGACCAGCGCCTGATCCGCGAACCGAGGTCCTGATGCTCGCCGCCGACGCCGTCACCGTGGGCTACGAACCGGGCGCGCCGGTCGTGCGCGGGGTGGACCTGCGGGTCGAGCCGGGCGAGGTCGTCGGCATCACCGGCGATTCCGGCTCGGGCAAGACCACCCTGGCCCGCGCGCTGGCCGGATTGCTCACCCCCAGCGCGGGGCGGATCACCTGCGACGGGCAGCCCCTGCGGCGGCAGCGCGGTGCGGTCGCCATGGTCTTCCAATCACCGCGCGCCGCCACCAATCCCCAGTTCACCCTGGGCCGCATCATCGCCGAACCCGCCGTCATCCGGCGGGCCCCCGGCCCGGACCTGCCCACGCTCGCCGCCGAGGTCGGCCTCACCCCCGACCTGCTCGACCGCCGCCCGCACGCGCTCAGCGACGGCCAGCTGCAACGCGCCTGTGTGGCCCGCGCGCTGGCCCAGCAGCCGCGCTATCTCGTCCTCGACGAGGCCACCGCCATGCTCGACGCCGCCACCACCGCCTCCGTCGTGCGCCTGATCATGGAGCGGGCCGCCGCCGGTCTCGGCGTCGTCCTGATCAGCCACGATCACGCTCTGCTCGAGATCGCCTGCACCCGGGTGACCACCCTGCGCGCGGGCAGCCTGCGCACATCTCCGCAATAACCCCACGAATGCCTCAGGTGGGTCTCAGGAACCGCTCTTAGCGTGAGCCCCTGTGACTTTCGCCCAGGAGAATCCCGTCCTCACCCGGCGCAGCCTGAGCGGCTGGTGCCGGACCGCGCCGACCGTCGCCGAGGTGCTGCACACCCCCGACCTGGCGGTGATCGCCGAGCGGGTGCGCACCGCGGGACCGCGCGGGGTGATCGCGCGCGGACTCGGCCGCAGCTACGGCGATCCCGCGCAGAACGGCGGCGGCCTGGTGGTCGACATGACCGCGCTGAACCGCATCCACCACATCGACCCCGACAGCGGCATCGTCGACCTGGACGCGGGCGTCAGCCTGGACACCCTCATGCGCCGCGCCCTGCCGTACGGGCTGTGGGTGCCGGTGCTGCCGGGCACCCGGCAGGTCACCGTGGGCGGGGCCATCGCCTCGGATATCCATGGCAAGAACCATCATTCGCAGGGCAGCTTCGGCAATCACGTGGTGTCACTGGATCTGCTCACCGCCGACGGCTCGGTGCGCACCCTGACACCCGAGGGCGAGCAGGCGGAGCTGTTCTGGGCCACCATCGGCGGAATGGGGCTCACCGGCATCGTCACCGGCGCGCGAATCCGGTTGACGCACACCGAGACCGCGTACTTCCTCGTCGACAACGACCGCACCCGCGATCTGGACGAGACGATGGAATTGCTCACCAACGGCTCCGACGACGGCTACGACTATTCGATGGCCGTGCCCGACACCATTTCCACCGGAGCGAAATTGGGCCGCGCCGGATTCAGCCGGGGCTCGCTGGCGACGGTGGATCAATTGCCGGTGAAACTGCGGCACCGGCCACTGGGATTCGACGCGCCGCAATTGTTCACGGTGCCCGATATCTTCCCCAATGGAATGGTCAACAGCGTCACCACCCGGATCGCCGCCGAGGCCGCGCATCGGCTGTTCCCGCGCCGGGCGCGCGGGCGCGTCCAGAATCTGACGCAGTTCTATCACCCGCTGGATCTGCTCGGGGAATGGAACCGCGCCTACGGCAGGCGCGGGTTCCTGCAATACCAGTTCTCGATGCCCTACGGCGCCGAGCACCAGCTCGCCGAGGCCGTGCGCTTCGTCGCCGAATCGGGGCACCACTCGTTCCTCAATGTCTTCAAGCGGATGGGCGCGAGCAACCCGGCGCCGCTGTCGTGGCCGCACCCCGGATACATGCTGAGCTTGGACTTCGCCCTCGCCGACGGCCTGGACCGGATGTGTTCCGCGCTCGACGAGCGGGTGCGGGCCGCGGGCGGGCGGCTCTACTTCACCAAGGACTCGCGCACCTCACCGGAGATGATCGCCGCCATGTATCCCCGGCTGGGCGAATGGCGGCAGGTGCGCGACGCGGTCGATCCCGAACGAGTGTTCGTCTCGGATCTGTCCCGGCGGCTGCGGCTGACCTGACGTGCCGTAGATCACGATCCCGAAAATGTCATCGAAAGTCATTCCCAGCACATGACTTTCACCGGCAATGACGCAGATCACTGTCCGATTCGGCCTCTCAGGACATTTTAAGTTACTTCTCGGCAACATTGAGTTGGACACTTGCTCATGGGTGCTCGATCGAGGGCCTGCGCTCCCCAGGGAGCACCGCCATTGAGGGAAAGACCGCATTCATGAAGTTCAGCAAGGTTGCCGCAACCTCCGCACTCGTCATCGCCGCGCTGGGAATCGCCACCGGCACCTCGCACGCCGAGCCCACCGCGCCCGCGCCCGCCCCGATCCCCGCCTTCCTCGCCGGTGTCGAGCAGGGCGTGAACCAGGTGCTGCCCGGCATCCACTGGAAGACCGGCATCGAGGGTGACGCCGTGGTCGTGGAGACCGACGCGGGCTCGCTCACCACCGAGAACAACCAGTTCCAGGTGCGCGACAACCAGGGCGTCGTCGTGGCCGCGCTGCCGCTGGCCTACACCATCGACGACCTCGAGTACCCGATCGACGCCGCCGTCGACGGCACCCGCGCGCTGCTGACCCCGCGCACCGACGCCGCCGCGGCCCGCCCGGCCGCGCTGAAGCCGGTCGTGCGCCAGGACGCCTTCGACGACGCCCTCTCCGCCGCGGCCACCCAGTTCGGCATCATCACCTCGATCGGCACCCTGGTGGGCACGCTGGTCGGCGGTGGCGCGGGCTGCGTCATCGGCGGTATCGGCGGCCTGGTCCTCGGCATCCCGGTGCTCGACCTCGGTGGCGCCACCGGTGTGGCCGGTTGCCTGGCCGGTGCGGCCATCGGCATCCCGCTGGGTGCCGCGGCCGGTCTGGTGCTGACCGGTGTGCCCGCCGCGATCGTGGTCGGCATCGGCTTCCACAACCGCATCAACGCGCCCGAGAACCAGTAGTCCCGCGCGCATCGACAGCCCCGTCCACTCCGGTGGGCGGGGCTTTCGCGTGCTCAGGTCAGCCGGATGCGCAGGGTCCGGTAGGTGGGGATGAAGACCTTGCGGCGATAGCGGCGCTCGACGATCTCCCACGGCCTGCCCGCCGCGGTCAGCGCCGCGAGCAGCGCGGTCAGTTCCGAATGCACCAGCTGGGCGCCCAGGCACAGGTGCCTGCCGCCGCCGAACCAGAGCTGCCGGGTCTCTGGCACGTAGTCGCGCGCCACCCGGAACTCGCCGACGGCGTTGTTGATCGTCCAGGTGAGGATCTTGACGTGCTCCCCGGCGCGCAGGTCGCGATCGGCCACCCGGACATCGGCGGTGACCGACCGGCCCACCAGGTAGGCCGGGCTGGTGACGCGCAGGGTCTCGCGCACCGCGTCGCCGATCCGGTCGGGCGCCACGAGCAGGGCGCGCTGTTCGCCGGTGTCGTGCAGGATCGCCACCATCCTGGTCATGGCGCTGGCCAGGGTGTCGGTGCCCGCCACGGCCATCAGGATGGCCAGGCCCGCCGCGTGCTCGACCTCGAGACCCAGTTCACGGCACCGGCCGAGGGTGGTGTCGGGGTCGGCGCGGGCATAGGCGTCGGGCACATTGACGGCCAGCTGGGTGGCCAGCTCCCTGGCCCGCGCCACCGCGACCGGGTCCAGCGTGGTCGAGGCCATGGTGCCGAAACCCAGGTTGACAAGTTCTTCGACGTGGTGGAACAGCCGCAGGAACAGCGCGTCCTGGTCGGCGTCGGGGTCACCGCCGATGGCCGCGGCGATATCGACCGGGCGCATCCCGACCAGATCCGAGACGCTGCGGCCGACCAGGATCTGCGCGCGGGCGGCGATGTCGACGGTCTCGCCCGCGACCAAGCGCTCGCGCAGGTCGGCCAGATCGGGCCCGATCACCCGCTGGACCAGGGCGTCGGTGTGGCTGAGGGTGAACAGATCGCGCACCTTGGCCCGCAGTTCGGTGTGGCCGGGGCCCTCGAACAGGTCCTCGACCCATTCGCCGATCACCTGTGCCCACCAGTGCCCGGCCGCGCCCTCGGAGACGATGCTGAAGTGCGTGCTGTCGTTGTAGATCTGGCGGGCCACCAGCGGATCGGCGACGAACCAGCCCAGTCCAGGGACCTTACGGATCGGGCGCGCGACCCGTCCCAACAGCAGTAACCCCGGTAGCCACGGCTGACCTGCGGCGAGAAGGGCGAGTTCCTGACGACGAGCGGCACTCCACACCCCGGCAGAATGTAGTTGACCGTGACCGAATAGTGAAGGTCTGTGACTAGGATCGGCGGGATGCGCGGATGGTGGGCTGTCCATCACGCGTCATCGACAGAAGTGTGAATGCCATGGTGAACTCGACAATCGAAGCTGTCGGCGCGTATCTGCCGACCCGGGAAGTGACCACCGCGGAGTTGATGAGCCGACTGGCCGTCGACGCGCCGCTGGATCTGGAGAAGGTCAGCGGCGTCAGCGCCCGCCGGGTCCGCGCCGAGGACGAGGACTCCTTCACCATCGCGCTGGCGGCGGCGCGCAGCGCGCTGGCGAACTCCCGCTACGACGCCGCCGAGCTGGATGTGATCATCTCCTGCTCGATCACCCGCACCCGCGGCGAGGACTTCTGCCTGGAACCGTCCTTCGCGCTCATGCTGCGCAACGCGCTGGGCGCGCGCGGCGCCATCCACTTCGACATCTCCAACGCGTGCGCCGGGATGATGACCGGAGTCCTGGTGCTGGACAGGATGATCCGTTCCGGCGCGGTGCGCCGGGGGCTGGTGGTCTCCGGCGAGTGCATCACCCCGATCTCCGACACCGCGGTGCGCGAGATCGCGCAGAAGTACGACCCGCAGTTCGCCTCGCTCACCGTCGGTGACGCGGGCGCGGCGGTGGTACTCGACGGCACCGACGGGCCCGGCCTGGACTACGTCGAACTCAACACCAGCGCCGCCTTCGCGAAACTGTGCCTTGGCATGCCCAGCGATCAGGGTCCGGGCGTCGCGCTCTACACCGACAACCGGGCCATGCACAACGAGTCGCGGTACCTGCTGTGGACCACCCGGCAGCGCGAGTTCCTGGCCGCGCGCGGCACCAGCTTCGCCGCCGAGGGCTACGACTACCTGATCCATCACCAATTCAGCGGTCCGGCGGTGGAACTGATCGACAAGATCGCCGAGCGCGAATTCGATTCGGCCATGCCGCCCAAGCTGGCGGTGCTCGACCGCTACGGCAACACCGCCTCGACCTCGCATTTCGTGGTGCTGCACGACGCGTTGCGGCAGGGGCGGATCGCGCCGGGGTCCAAAGTGCTGCTGGTGCCCGCCGCGTCCGGGGTGGTCGCCGGGTTCCTGTCGGTGACAATCGGCGAACTTCGGGTATAGGACAGTATGGGAATCATCATTTCTTCGGCCGTCACGCAGTCCGGCGGCGTCAGCTCGGTGGGTCAGGCGGCCGAGGCCGCGCGGGCCGCGCTGACCGGTGCGGGCTGTACCGCCGAGCAGGTCGACGCGCTCATCAATGTCGGGGTCTACCGGGACGCCAACCTCGTGGAACCCGCGGTCGCGGCGCTGATCCAGCAGGCCGCGGGCATCGGGCTCGACTATCGCGCCGGTGAGCTGCCGTGCCTGTCGTTCGACCTGATGAACGGCGCCTGCGGGCTGGTGAACGCCGTCGGCGTGGCCTCCTCGCTGCTGGCGGATCTACCCACCGGGCACGTCGTGGTGGTCAGCGGCGACGCGCATCCCGCCCAGCGCGCCGACGTGGAGTTCGCCTTCGAGCCGGTCGGTGCCGCACTGGTGCTCGAGAACCACAGTGACGCCGTCGGTTTCGGTGGTGTGCATGTGAGCGCGGGCGATACACTGCCCGACCCGCAGGGGTATGTGACGCTCTCCGCGATGGGCGCCGAGGGCCGGTCCTCGCTCACCGTCGAACTCGCCACCGGCACCGCCGAACTCGTCGAGCACGCGGCCACCGCGGCCCGCGAGGCGCTGGCCGCCGACGGCCTCGACGCCGCGCGGGTCGTACTCCTGTGCGGCAAGCCGACCCCGGATTTCGCCGAGACGCTGGCCACCGAGCTGGGTGTCGGCGCCGTGATCACCGACGGTTTCGCCGGTGACGCCCACACCTCCGCGCTCACCGCCGCCTTCGTCGCGGCCAGGGACGCCGGAGCGACCGAGCGGCCGTTGCTGTTCGTGGCCGCCGACGGCGGACCCACCGCGGCGGCCGTGACCTATCGAGGACTAGGAGTGCAGTGACCAAGCCGAGCCGACCGATGCATGCCGTCCCCGACCTGGCGGACGACGACACCTGGACGGTGCAGCCCGCGCAGACCGGAACCGCCCGGCACCGCGCGCAGGCGCCCGACCGCACGCTGGTGCTCGCGCTGCGGTCGATCCCCATCATCGGGTGGATCTTCCTGGCCGTCGGCGTGGTGCGCCCGTTCCGGTCCCGGCCGCTGCGGATCGTCTTCTGGATCGACGCGTTCCTGAGCGTCGTCGTGCACGCGGCCCAGGTGCCCGCCGCCCGCCGCGAGGCCGCCGCCCGCGGCATCGCCCCCGGCCGCGCCACGCTCATGACCATGCTGCTCGGCGCGACCTGGTGGAAGACCCTGGATCAGCGGTGAGGACCACGCCGGACACCGACAACACCTCTGGGCGAGCGATCGCCGAGGGGATGTCGTCGGCTCCGGCGCGATACCTCGACACGGGGTGCCGCAGTGGGCGCTGCGCGAGGGCTCGTCGGCGTGGTGGGGCGGGGGCGATGGCCGGACCGCGTCGTAGGGTGGCGCGATGACGGTGCTGGTGACGGGGGCGAGCGGGTTCGTCGGTGGGGCGGTCGTGCGCGGTCTGGTGCGGCGCGGAGTGCCGGTGCGGGCGATGGTGCGCGATGCGGCCACGGCGCCCGAGGGCGTCGAGGTGGCGGTGGCCGATCTCGGGGACACGGCGGCCCTGGCGCGGGCGGTGTCCGGGGCCACGGCAGTGGTGCACGCGGCGGCCAAGCTCGGTGAGTTCGGGCGGCCCGCGGAGTTCTTCGCGGTGAATGTGGCCGGGACCGACCGGCTGATGCAGGAGGCCGCGGCGGCTGGGGTCGCGCGATTCGTATTCGTGGGCAGCCCGAGTGCGCTGATGGCGCCGGACGGGGGCGACCAGCTCGGGATCGACGAGACGGTGCCGTATCCGGCGACCTTCCTCAACAGCTACTGCGAAACCAAAGCTGTCGCTGAGCAATTGGTGCTCGCGGCCGACGCCCCCGGGTTCACCACCTGCTCGCTGCGGCCCCGGGCCGTGTGGGGTCCCGGTGACCGGAGCGGGCCGGTGGTGCAGCTGCTGTCGAAACTGCGGGCGGGCCGCCTGCCCGATCTGTCCGGGGGACGCGAGGTGTGGGCCTCGCTGTGCTACATCGACCATCTCGTCGACGCGGTGGCACGGGCACTCGACGCCGAGAACATCGGTGGGCGTGCCTATTTCGTCGCCGACGCGGAACCGATCGCGGTATGGCCGACGCTGGACGCGGTGGCGCACCGGTTCGGCTTGTCCGCGCCCGCGTTCACCCTGCCCGCGCCGGTGGTCGGCGGAGCGCTGGCCGCCATCGAGACGGTGTGGCGGATTCCGGCAGTGGCCCAGCGGTGGACGCCGCCGCTGTCGCGCTACGCGGTCGCGCTGGTCACCCGCTCGGCGACCTACGACCTCTCACGCGCCGAGCGCGAACTCGGCTACCGGCCGCAGGTCCCCTTCGCCGAGGGACTCGATCGGTTTCACCAATGGGTCACCGCGACAGGCGGACTCGATCGGCTGTTGGAGGACCTGTGAACGACCACCGGAACACACCGCGAGCACCACTCGGCCCGCCGAGGGACCGGGTCCGCGCGCGATGACCACGGCACTGTGGGTGGTGATCCCCGCGTTCAACGAGGAACGCGGCATCGAGGCGACCCTCGAGGCCGTGGCCGCCCAGCACGACACCGATTTCACGGTGGTCGTCGTGGACAACACCTCCACCGACCGCACCGTCGAGATCGTCGAGAAGTTCGCCGCCCGGTATCCGGTCCCGCGCATCGAGGTGATCACCGAGGCGCAGAAGGGCACCGGTGCCGCCGCCGACACCGGCATGCGATACGCCATCGCGCACGGCGCCACCCTGCTGGCCCGCACCGACGCCGACTGCCTGCCCGCCCCCGACTGGACCGCGCGGATCCGGGCCGGTTTCGACGCCGGTCTGCGGCTGGTGAGCGGGCAGCTGATCCCGCGCACCGACGAGGGCGTGTCCTGGCTGGACCGCACGATCATCCGGGTCGCCCTGGAGCTCGCGTCGACCTTCGGCAAGGTGCGTTCGGGCAATCGGGATCCCCGGTATCTGGGTCCGTATGTGATGACGCCCGGCTGCAATATGGCGATCACCGCCGAACTGTACGAGGCCGCGGGCGGGTTCCCGCGCACCGCCATCGAGGACCTGCACGAGGACCGCGCGCTGGTCAACGCGGTGCGGACCGTCACCACCGACTACGGGCTGCGCAGGGATGTGCGGGTGTACGGATCGAACCGGAGGGTGCGCGCCTGGGGGATCCGCAGGACACTGGCCTGGTACGCCGACCATCGCTACCGGCCGGAGATCGTCGATATCCGCTGAGACCAGGGGGACCCGCAGTGACCACCGATTTCCTCGCCCGCCTGCGCGCGCACGCCGAGCGCATGCCCGACGCCTCGGCCCTGGGGACCGTGGGCAAACGCGCGCTCACCTATCGCGAACTGGTGGAGACCGTCGGACGGGTGGCGCACAATCTGCGCGTTGCCGGGTTCCGGCCCGGTGACCGGATGCTGTTCTCCATCCGGCCCGGGGTGTCGTCGGTGCTGCTGATCTTCGGGACCATCGCGGCGGGCGGCACCATCGTGTTCGTCGATCCGGGCATCGGTCCGCAACTGTTCGCCGCCCGCGTGGGTCTGGTCGAACCGAGCTGGGCCGCCACGGAATCGCTGCTGTACGCGGTGAGCGGCCCGCTGGCCGGGCTCGGCCGCGGGCGCGGGCTGGAACTGCCCCGCTTCGGCGCGCTGCCGGTGCGCCACATCCACAGCGGCCCCTGGCTGCCGGGCACCCCCGTGAGCTCGACGCCGTTGCGCCGCTTCACCGGTGGCACCGAGGACGTCACCCTGCCGCCGATCGACCCCGACGCCGAGGCGCTGATCGTGTTCACCTCCGGCACCACCGACGACCCGAAAGCCGTGGTGCACACCCGCGCCTCGCTGAGCGCGGGCCTGACCGCCATGGGTGGGCGCACCACCCTGGCCCCCGGTGCCTTCCTGCACACCGAGCAGCTCATGATGGGCCTGCCCGCGCTCATGGCGGGCGCGCGCTGGGCCCTGCCCCGCTACCCGCGCCTGGGCACCCACATCGACCCGGTGCGCTTCACCGCCCGCCTGCGCAGCGCCACCCACGCCTTCTACACCCCCGCCGATCTCGCCGTCGCCCTCGACGCGATCGAGGCCGGAACCCTCACCGCGCCACCGCATCTGCGCCAGGTCGCCCTCGGCGGCGCGCCGGTCACCACCGCCCTGCTGCGGCGCGCGCAGAAGTCATTGCCCGACACCGAATTCCTCGCGATCTACGGCATGACGGAGATCCTGCCCGTCGCTGTCGCCACCGGTGCCGCCAAACTCGCCCACGACGGCGACCTGCTCGGCACCCCGGTGCGCGGGGTGGTCGCCCGCATCGCCGATGACGGCGAACTCGTCCTGGCCGGACCCAACCTCTGCCGCGGCTACCTCGGCGCCGAACCGCTGCGCGAGGTCGCCACCGGAGACCTGGCCCGCTTCGACGGCGACCAGCTCGTCCTCACCGGACGCAAGAAGGACATGATGATCCGGGGCAAGACCAATATCTACCCCGGTCTCTACGAGCCGGTCATCACCGCGCTCGACGGGGTGCGCGAGGCGATCATGGTCGGGCTGCCCGACGAGGTGGGGGACGAGCGGATCGTGCTGGCGGTGGTCGCCGAACCGGGGGCGGGTGATGTCGCCGGGCTGCTGCGCACTCGGTTGCCGCAGATCATCGACGTGTCGGCGGTGCCCGACGACATCGTGGTGGTCGCCCGGATTCCGGTCAGCGGACGGACGAACAAGCCTGATCGGGGGGCGTTGCGGGAGATGGTGCGCGAGTTGCTCGAGTGAGCGGTCACGGTGCCGGGTGCAGGATTTCGGTGGTGAGCAGGTGGTGGGTGCTCGTCGCGAGGGCTTCGGCGGCTGGGTGGGTCAGCAGGTCGGCGACGTAGCAGAACGTCATCGATAGCGTGTCGCCGAGCGTCGCCACGGCCACGGTGAGGGCGCTCGCGCAGGAGTTGGTGCCCGCGACGGTGAGGGCGGTGAGATCCATCGGGTCCACGGTGGCGGGTGGGGTGAGGCGGCCGAGGTTGCTGAGGGTGACGTTCCACGGGGCGCGGCGGTCGATGAGTTCGATGGTGCGCCTGCCGGTGTCGAGGGAGCGGGGGCAGCCGTAGCGGATGGCGGCCAGGGCGGCGAGGTCGGCGTGGCGGTCCAGGCGGTGGGTCAGCTGGGCTTTCGCGGAGCGGGCCGCGTCCCACAGGGAGTGCGCCGGGCCGAACGGGACGAAGGTGGGGATCACGGCGGTGTACATGCCGGGTTCGTCGTCGGCGGGGGTGGGTTCCAGGCGGGCGCGCACGTCGACGGGGATGCCGATCCCAGCCACGCCGGAACCGTGCGGGCGGGCCAGCTCGCCCAGGGCCTGCGCCAGGGCGGCGGCGACGGCGGCGTTCACGGTGACACCCGATTCGTGGCAGCGGGCCCGCAGCGCGGTGAGTTCGGGACCGTCGATCGTGCGGATCACCGTGCGGGTGCGGCGCACCGGCAGCGGCGGCGGGATGCCGGGCACGCCGACCGCGCGCCGGGCCACAGCCGTGAGCTGGCCGGTGAGATTGGTGCGCAGGCAGCGCAGCAGGCGGGTGTGGCGCGCCGGGATCAGGTCGTCCGGCGGCGGAATCGGCGGACGTGAGGCCGCCGGGGCGGGTGTGCCGAAGGTGTAGGCGAGCAGCCGCCAGCCCAGCGCCGCCATCGAACGGCCGTCGAGCAGGACGTGCGAGAGCACCAGGATCAGGTCGTGCTGTTCCTCGGAAGTGCCGGGGCGCCAGGCCAAGTCGATGATCCGGCCGGGCGCGGTGGCCAGATCGACCGGTTCGGCGAGCTGCTCGTCGAATACCGCGTGCCACTCCCCCGGCTCGGCGACGACACGATGCAGCACCGGCAGATGCGGGTCGGCGGCGGGCACGAAGCACGGACCGTCGGCCACCACGGTGCGCAGCAACGGGAACTCCGCGACCAGCGCGGCGGCGGCGTCTTCGAGGCGATACGGGCCGATCGTCCCGCGCACCCGCAACCGGACCACACAGTTGGCCGGGGAGAGCTGATCGACGAGCCAGAACCACCGTTCCGAGGCCGACAGCGGGCGAACCACCTCGGTGCGCACCTCGCGGCCCTCCCCTTCGTCGGAAACCTGATCCCCCGCGAGCGTAACGCCGGGCCGGTCGGCGGCGCTTCCGCCTGCTGGTACTACATGCGTATTATGGACTGATGGGTTTCGAGTGGCCTGATTGGGCGATCGCTCACCTGATCGGCATCGAACCCAGCGAGGTTCGGCAGGTCCTCGCAGCGTCACAACGGTGGCCGCGCCCGGCCTTCGACGGCCGGGTGGCCGTGCTGACGGTGTGGGGGCGCACCACGGCAGGCCGCCCGCTGATCGTGGTCACACGGCAGCGCGACGACTGGACGTGGGTGATCATCGGCGCACGCGCGATGCGCGCCGAGGAACTGGCGCGATTCGAGCAGTGGGAAAGTGGGAACCGATCATGAGCGATCTTCCGTCCAGCAAAGAAGAACTCGCCGATTTCATGGACCGGCTGAGCTTCTCCGACGCGCCCACCGACGCCCCACCCCGCCTGCCCGCCAACGAAGACATCATGGTCACCACGTCCATCCGCCTCCCCCTCGGCCTGCACAGTCGCCTGAAGGAACTGGCCGACGAACGCCGCGTCGGCGTCTCCACCCTGCTACGCGAATGGGCCGAAGCGGCGGTCGCCGAACTCGACGACGAAGACCAGATGATCTCCCTGGCCGAAGCCAAACGCGCCCTCTCCCGCGTCCACCCGATCCACCGGGCGTCCTAACGGTCCGCGGGCAGTGAGGGCACCAGGGCTTCCGCGACGCGGGTCAGGGTGGCGCAAGTCTGGTCCACGGACTTCGGATCCTCGACGGAGATCTCGATCTTCACCGAGCCCATCCGCAGACCGTCGTCCCGAGCGCCGAACGGGGTATCGAAGGCCAGGAGGCAGTAATCCTCGCTGTCTTTCCAGAGCAGCCGCATCGCGTCGCGGCCCGCGACGGTGACGCGCCGTGGGTCCCGGTAGTGATCGGGGTCGAAGTACCTCAGCACGAATCCCTGGTGATCCGCTTCGACGATCAGGTCGAACTCCGGTGTGCGCCAGCTGCACGAGGATTCGGCGGGATCTCGGTCGCGGGGCTCGGCGGGCAGGCCTGCCGCTTCGGCCCGCTGACCGGCCAGCGTGCAGGGATTCCAGTCCACGTAGTCGGGCGGTGTCGTCTCGGCATGCGGCGTCGGATCCGGCAGCTGTTCCCAGCGGCCGAGTTCGGTGCGGGGCAACTGCGGCGGCAGCGTCGTGGCGAGGGCGGAGGTGAGCGTATCGGACGCGGCGCGCAGGTCGGCGCGCAGCTGTGGTGAGTCGCCGGTGGGAAAGGCGTTCTCGCCCTGCCAATTCCGACCCGAGACCGCGACATCGATCCACAGGTTGTCGATCCTGGTCTTGGTCAGAATCGAGGCCGAACCGTCTTCGACCTCGGTCCAGACCATCGAGTCCTGACCGACCCCGGCGACTGTCTCCGGGCCGACCACCGCATCACTCGTGAGATGGTCGTAGTCGACCAGCGCCTTCTGCTCGTCCACCGGCGTGCCGGTCTTGTTCACCGCGAGCCGAATGGCCACCGAGCGCGACATCGGGCTACCGGCGGCGACATCACCGGCGGGAATCGGATCCTCGAACGTCACCCCGCACTGCAGATCATGACTCTCGCCGCCCGGCGTCGTCCCCAGACGCGCATCAGGATCGAACACCGCCCCACCGACCATCCGCAACGACACCCCCACCGCCTCCTCCACCACATCACACCCGGCCGGAACCTCCGAAAATACCTCCAGCCGTATATCTTCCACGTCTCCCACCCCGGAGCTCCGCCCCGAACACCCGACCAGCGCCGCCCCCACACACAGCACGATCATCCCCGTGCGCCACTGCTGAATCACGATCGACATCTACCACACGATGGATGTGGCAGATCATCCCAGCTACGTCAGCGGGAGGGTGGGAGGTGGGGTGCGAAGGTGTGTCCCCCTCAGTGGACGTCCGAATTTTGTGAAGTCAGCTGAACGTGCGGCGCAGGATCGCTCGCGTCTCACCGAGCGGTAGGCTCGGGCTCGCTGTGACGACGAGGAGCTGATTATGACCGCGGCGCATCCGGATGGCACACATCGCATCACCGTCGAGGAGTTCCTCGAGGCCGAGCCCGACTCGCTCAGCAGCACCTTCGGCGATTTCGAGGTCGTTGACGGGCTCGTCGTGCGCGCCATGGCGCAGAGCGAGGCGCACAGCCGGGTGGTGCGGCGGCTGGCGGCCGCGCTCGAAGACGCACGCGATCCGGCAGGGCCGTGTTTGCGGGTCGGGTCCGATGTGGCGGTGCGGTTCGCCGATGCCGAGGACAAGTCGGCCGACCGGCGGCTCAATGTCCGGTACCCCGATATCTTCGTTCGCGACTGTGAACCCTACGACGTCAACACCGTTCGCGAGCACATAGCGCTGGTCGCCGAGGTCGCCTCGCGCGCGACCGTCGACAGTGATACCGGGGTGAAGTATCAGCTTTACGCTCGCGCCGGGATTCCGGTGTATCTGATCGTGCACTTCGACAAAAGCTGGGAGCGCATCGACCGGATCGAGGAGTACCGGCTCGACTGGTCCGGAATGCGGTACATGCCGCATCGGGTCCACCGCACCGCGCTGGTACTGGATACGCCGGTCACCATGGCCGTCACCCTCGACGCACTACACCGGCCGTAGCGCTCCCGAGGCATCTTGGCGACGGCGGCGGACAGCTGCACAGCACGGTCAGCCGCCCGGCAGATCCCCGATAACCATCCGGCAGATCTCGGATAGTTGCCCGGCAGATCTCGAATACGGCCCGAAGGGGCTCCGGGACATCGCGGATCTGCAGGGCAACCATGCATGCGATAGTGCATGCATGCATGGCTACATGCGACCTGTACGCGGGTCAGATGGTGGCACGGAATGGCGAAGGCCCCCACCGGAGTGGGGGCCTTCGTTCGATCAGCGGACTATCTCAGCGGCGGCGCTTGCCTTTGGATTCGGCGCGGGCGGCTTCGCGGCGGGAGCGGCGGGGGGCCTGTTGCTGGCGGCCGCCGTATTCCTGGGCGTCGGAGTGGGATTCGGCGCGGCCGTCCTCGGCGGGGCCCGAGTAGTTCAGGCCGCGGGGGGTGGACTCGTCGATGCCCTTGGCGCGCAGGGCCGGTGGGGCCTGGGTGGGGGCGGGGGCGTCCTGGGGGCGGGCGCCGACCGGGGAGCGCAGGCCCTTGTCGATGGAGACGCCTTCGGGCTGTGGCTGCTGGACCTCGACCTGGAGGTTGAACAGGAAGCCGACCGATTCCTCCTTGAGGCCGTCGAGCATGGCCGCGAACATGTCGAAGCCCTCGCGCTGGTACTCGACCAGCGGGTCGCGCTGGGCCATGGCACGCAGGCCGATGCCCTCCTTGAGGTAATCCATCTCGTAGAGGTGCTCGCGCCACTTGCGGTCCAGGACCGAGAGCAACACCTGGCGCTCGAGATTGCGCATGGCGCCCTCGCCTGCCAGGCCGTCGATCTCCTGCTCGCGCTTCTCGTAGGCGGTGTGCGCGTCGTCGAGCAGGGCCTCGCGGAGTTCATCGCGGGTGAGCTCACCGGCGTCACCGGTGGCGGTCTCGCCCGCGAGTTCCTTGGCGTCCAGGCTCACCGGGTACAGCGTCTTGAGCGCGCCCCACAGCTTGTCCAGATCCCAGTCCTCGACATAGCCCTCGGCCGTGGCACCGTCCACATAAGCGGTGGTCACGTCGGTGATCATGCTCTGGACCTGGCCCTCCATGTCCTCGCCACGCAGGATCCGGTTGCGCTCACCGTAGATGACGGTGCGCTGCTGGTTCATCACCTCGTCGTACTTCAAGACGTTCTTGCGGATCTCGAAGTTCTGCTGCTCGACCTGGGTCTGCGCGCTCTTGATGGCCTTGGAGACCATCTTGGCCTCGATCGGCACGTCGTCGGGCAGGTTCAGGCGGGTCATGATGGCCTCGAGCGCGGCACCGTTGAAGCGGCGCATCAGCTCGTCACCCAGCGACAGGTAGAAGCGGGACTCGCCCGGGTCGCCCTGACGGCCGGAGCGGCCGCGCAGCTGGTTGTCGATACGGCGCGACTCGTGCCGCTCGGTGCCCAGCACGTACAGGCCACCGGCCTCGCGCACCTTGTCGGCGTCGGCCTCGGTCTGCTGCTTGACCTGCTCGAGCGCGGAGTGCCAGGCGGCCTCGTACTCGTCGGGGGTGTTCACCGGGTCCAGGCCCTGCTTGCGCAGCAGGATGTCGGCGATGATGTCGGCGTTGCCGCCGAGCACGATATCGGTACCACGACCGGCCATATTGGTGGCGACGGTGACCGCGCCGGGCCGACCGGCCTCGGCGATGATCTGGGCTTCCTGCTCGTGGAACTTCGCGTTCAGCACCGAGTGGGCCACGCCGCGCTTGGTGAACTGCTTGGACAGGTACTCCGAGCGCTCGACGCTGGTGGTACCGATCAGGACCGGCTGGCCCTTCTCGTGGCGCTCCACCACGTCGTCGACGACGGCGTTGAACTTGGCCTCTTCCGACTTGTAGATCAGGTCGGCCTGGTCCTTGCGGACCATCGGCTTGTTGGTCGGGATCGGGACCACGCCGAGCGAGTAGATCGAGTGCAGCTCGGCGGCCTCGGTCTCGGCGGTACCGGTCATGCCGGACAGCTTGTTGTAGAGCCGGAAGTAGTTCTGCAGGGTGATCGTGGCCAGGGTCTGGTTCTCCGGCTGGATCTCGACCTTCTCCTTGGCCTCGATCGCCTGGTGCATGCCCTCGTTGTAGCGGCGGCCCACCAGGATGCGGCCGGTGAACTCGTCGACGATGATCACTTCGCCGTCGCGGACGATGTAGTCCTTGTCGCGGGTGTAGAGCTCCTTGGCCTTGATGGCGTTGTTCAGGTAGCTCACCAGCGGCGAGTTGGCGGCCTCGTAGAGGTTGTCGATGCCGAGCTGGTCCTCGACGAACTCCACGCCCGCCTCGTGCACACCGATGGTGCGCTTCTTGATGTCCACCTCGTAGTGGACGTCCTTCTTCAGCAGCGGCGCGATGCGCGCGAACTCGGCGTACCACTTGGACGAGGCGTCGGCCGGGCCCGAGATGATCAGCGGGGTGCGCGCCTCGTCGATGAGGATGGAGTCGACCTCGTCGACCACGGCGAAGTTGTGGCCGCGCTGGACGAGATCGTCCAGCGAGTGGGTCATGTTGTCGCGCAGGTAGTCGAAGCCGAACTCGTTGTTCGTGCCGTAGGTGACATCGGCGTGGTAGGCCACGCGGCGCTCGGCCGGGGTCATACCGCCGAGGATCACGCCGACCTCGAGCCCGAGGAAGCGGTGCACGCGGCCCATCCACTCCGCGTCGCGCTTGGCGAGGTAGTCGTTGACGGTGACGACGTGCACGCCCTCGCCGGACAGCGCGTTGAGGTAGGCGGGCAGCACACAGGTCAGGGTCTTGCCCTCACCGGTCTTCATCTCGGAGATGTTGCCCAGGTGCAGCGAGGCGCCGCCCATGATCTGCACCTTGTAGTGCTTCTGGTTCAGCACCCGCCAGGACGCCTCGCGGGCCACCGCGAAGGCCTCGAGCAGCAGGTCGTCGAGGGTCTCGCCGTCGAGGTAGCGCTGCTTGAACTCGTCGGTCTTGGCGCGCAGTTCGTCGTCGGTGAGCTGCTCGATCTCGTCGCCGTACGCGATGACCTCGTCAGCGAGGTTCGACAGCCGCTTGACCATGCGGCCTTCACCAATCCGTAGCAACCTCGTCAGTGTCAGCGCAGGCACGGGTCTCGTCAGTCCTCTGGTCGAAGTGTGGTCGGCTGGTGAGCCACAGTGTTGTGGGCCATGGTAGTCCGCAGACCACCGTACCCGGCGGCGTGGACCGGTGCCCGGTGTACCGGGGGCTGTCATCGGCCCAGGTCACGGCGCCCACCGAGCGGCATTGCCGGGCACTGCGATTCACCTGGGGTGACGTAGGATGTAGCGCGTGCCCGATCTGCGGATACGGCGCCGGAAGGAGCAGCGGAGCGCGTGATCACGAGATTGACGCCGCAGGACGCGTCGTTCTACCGGCTCGAATCGAGCAGCAACCCGATCCACATCGGCTCTCTCGCGATCCTGCGGAACACCGCGCCCGGCGTGGACGGTCCGGTCCTGGACTACGAACGCCTCATCGACCTGGTCGAATCGCGGCTGCCGCTGGTCCCCCGGTACCGCCGCAAGGTGCGCGAGATCCCGCTGGCCATGGGCCGCCCGGTCTGGGTGGAGGACAGCCGCTTCGACATCAGCTATCACATCCGCCGCTCCGCCCTGCCCGGTCCGGGCAGCGACGAACAGCTCTACGACCTGGTGGCCCGGCTGGCCTCGCGCCCGCTGGATCAGGGGCGTCCGCTGTGGGAGATGTATCTGATCGAGGGCCTGTCCGACGGGCGCGCGGCGGTGTTCACCAAATCGCATTCGGCCCTGGTCGACGGCGACACCGCGCTCGAGATCGGGCATGTGATCCTCGACAACAGCCCGCTGCCGCGGGTCCTGGCCGACGACGCCTGGCGCGCGCCGCGCGAACCCACCGACGTGGAGCTGCTGGCCGGGGCCCTGTCGCAGCTGGCCGCGCAGCCGCGCGAGGCCTACGGGGTGGTGCGCGACGCGGGGTCGAGCGCGTTCGGCGTGGTCCGCGGTACCCGGATGGCGATGCAGGCCGCGGCCAACGCGGTCCGCGCGGCGACCTCCGGCGCCCCGGACAGCTTGCTCAATACGCGCACCTCGCGCAGCCGCCGCTTCGATGTGGTGCGCACCGATCTCGAGGACTACCGCACCATCCGGCGCCACTTCGACTGCTCGATCAACGACACGGTGCTGGCGGTCGTCACGGGGGCGCTGCGCAACTGGCTGCTCTCGCGCAACGAGGCGCTGGTGGAGTCGACGAATCTGCGCGCGGTGGTGCCGATGTCGGTGTATGTCGACGGGGACAACCAGCTGACCCCGGCCAGCGAGGTGTCCTCGTTCCTCATCGATCTGCCGGTGGGCGAACCGAATCCGACGATGCGTCTATCGCACATCTCGCACGCCACCGACGCCGCGGGCCGCGCGCGCAAACGGGTGCGTGCGCGCACGCTGGTGCACCTGGCCGGATTCGCGCCTGCCAGCCTGCACGCGATGAGTGTGCGGGCGGCGAGTACCTTCGCCGACAACACGTTCAACCTGGTGATCACCAACGCGCCGGGACCACAGACCGCGATGTACATCGGCGGGGCGCGCATGCTGGAGATGTATCCGGTATCGCCGCTGCTGCGCAATCAGACGTTGAACTTCGGACTCACCTCGTACGACGGTCAGGTCTTCTACGGACTCAACGCCGACCGCGACGCCATGGCCGACATCGATGTCCTCGCGGCCTCGGTGCACGAATCGATGGAGGAGTTGCTCGGTGCCTGTCTCTGAGAACGGCAAGTTGCGCGTCTATATCCCGGCGACGATCCCGATGCTGCGCGCGCTCGTGGACGAGCGCGAGATCTTTCCGCTGGGCGCGACCGCCTTCGCGGTGACCCCCGCCCTGCGCGAGGCCTACGCCGCGGGCGACGACGACGAGCTCGCCGAGGTGGCGATGCAGGAGGCCGCCCGCGCCTCGCTGCGCCTGCTCGCCGCCGAACGCGACGGCGACGCCGAGCCCGACGCCGAGGCCGCCGAGCCGGGCAGCCCGATCTACCGGCGCGCGGTGATCGCCGCCGACGTGACCGGCGCCAAGCTGCGGCCCGATCTCGACGACGCGGTGGTGAAGCTGGCCGGGCCGGTGAGCTTCAACCAGGTGGCCTCGGTGCACGTGGACCTGGCCGAGGCCGAACCGCAGGTCGCCAAGGCCGTAGACGTGATCGACGCCGCCGACCTGGGCGATCCCGACGCCGAGTTCGTCCTCGGGGACGCCGAGGATCATCAGCTGGCCTGGTACGCCACCCAGGAGCTGTCGTTTCTGTTGGACCTGCTCTGAGTCTGTTCCCGGCCCGCCCGACTCTGGACTGACCGGAGGGTGCGACGAAGGAGTGCCCGGAGGGAGGGAAGAGGCGGGGAACAGGGCCGGGAACCGCGGCGCCAGCCGCAGGTGTCACAGAACCTACGATGCCGTAACCTGGCGTCGAGCGAGCTGCCCCACCGAAGCTCGCCAGGCATCACAGGGAGACAACGGCAAGCATGGTCCTGAACAAGTTCCGGGAATGGCTCGAGGCACCGGCCGCGCAGGTCGCCGACCGCGGCGGCAAGCTGAACGTGCTGCGTGGCGCGGTCGCCCGGGTGACCACGCCGCTGCTGCCCGACGACTACCTGCACCTGGCCAATCCGCTGTGGTCGGCGCGTGAGCTGCGCGGGCGCATCGTGGAGGTGCGGAAGGAGACCGCCGACTCGGCGACCCTGGTGATCAAGCCGGGCTGGGGCTTCGACTTCAAGTATCAGCCGGGCCAGTACATCGGCATCGGCATCCTGATCGACGGCCGGTGGAACTGGCGTTCGTACTCGCTGACCTGCCCGCCGGACTGGACCGGCGAGGGCAGCAAGCGGCTGATCTCCATCGCGGTGAAGGCCATGCCGGAGGGCAAGCTGTCCGGTCATCTGGTCAACGGTGTCGCCGCGGGCACCATCGTGCGCCTGGCCGCGCCGCAGGGCGGGTTCGTGCTGCCCGAGCCGCCCCCGGCCAAGGTGTTGTTCCTCACCGCGGGCAGCGGCATCACCCCGGTGATGTCGATGCTGCGGACCATGGACCGCCGCGACGGCGTCACCGATGTGGTGCACGTGCACTCCGCCCCCACCGACGCCGACGTGATGTTCGGCGCCGAGCTGCGCGCGCTGCACGACAAGCACCCCAGCTTCGTCTCGCACCTGCAGCTCACCGATTCCCAGGGCCTGTTCGCGCTGGCCAGCCTGGACGAGCTGTACCCCGACTGGCGCGAGCGCGAGACCTGGGCGTGCGGCCCGGCCCCGATGCTCGACGCCATCGAACAGCATTGGAAGGCCGCCGGAATCGGCGACAAGCTGCACATCGAACGCTTCGAGGTGGAGCGCTCCGCCATCGGCGAGGGCGGCACCGTCACCTTCGGCACCACCGGCCGCACCCTGACCGTCGACGGCGCCACCAGCCTGCTCGAGGCGGGCGAGTCGGTGGGCGTGCAACTGCCCTTCGGCTGCCGCATGGGCATCTGCCAGACCTGCGTGGTCACCCTGTCGGCGGGGCACGCCCGCGACCTGCGCAACGGGGACGAGCGTCAGCCGGGGGACAAGGTGCAGACCTGCATCTCGGCGGCTGCCGGAGATTGCACACTCGACATCTGAGGATCCCGCCCGCGTCTGTGAGCAGGTACTCTCGAAGCCATGCATCGGCCGACGACGGCCGACATGGCTGGGCTGGGCCTTACGTGCGCCATCCGTGTGACAAACGGGCCGGGAACAGCGGCGTAGCCGCCCGTTCTCGGCCCGCCTCGATTCTGGACTGACCAGAGGGTGCGACGAAGGAGTGCCCGGCGGGAGGGAAGAATCGAGGCCCGCCAGGGCCGAGAACACGCGGCGCCAGCCGCCGACCAACAGAGAGGACCCCGGTGGCCATCACCGATATCCAGGCCTTCGCCCATTTGACGGCGGCCGACATCGAGACCCTGGGGAAAGAACTCGATTCCATCCGCCGTTCGGTGGAGACCTCCCGTGGCGAGCGCGACGCGCGCTATATCCGCCGCACCATCGCCGCGCAGCGCGGGCTGGAGGTGGCGGGCCGGGCGATCCTGTTCGGCAGCCGCAATCGCTGGGCCTGGCTGGGCGGCACCGCCCTGCTCTCGGTGGCCAAGATCATCGAGAACATGGAGCTCGGGCACAACGTGAGCCACGGGCAGTGGGATTGGATGAACGATCCGGAGATCCATTCCACCAGCTGGGAGTGGGATATGACCGGTACGTCGGCCCAGTGGCGCCGGGCGCACAACTACTCCCATCACACCTATACCAATGTCCTGGGCAAGGACGAGGATCTCGGGTTCGGCATTCTGCGGATGACCAGGGACGAGGCCTGGCATCCCAAGCATCTGGTGCAGCCCGCGGCGAATCTGCTGCTGGCGGCGACCTTCGAGTGGGGTATCGCGCTGCACGATCTGAGCATCGAGAAGCAGTTGGCCGGTGTCCCGGCGACGCAGCTGCTCTCGGAGCCGAACAAGGATTTCGCCCGCAAGGCGGGCCGCCAGGTGGTCAAGGATTTCGTGCTGTATCCGGCGATCACCGGTCCGGCGTGGAAGTCGACGCTGAAGGCGAACACCACCGCGAATCTGGTGCGCAATCTGTGGGCGTACGCGGTGATCTTCTGTGGGCATTTCCCGGACGGCGCGGAGAAGTTCACCGTCGAGCAGCTCGACGGGGAGACCCAGGGCGAGTGGTATCTGCGCCAGATGCTGGGTAGCGCGAATTTCAAGGCCGGTCCGGTGATGGCGTTCATGAGCGGCAATCTCTGCTACCAGATCGAGCATCACCTGTTCCCGGATCTGCCGAGCAATCGGTATCCGGAGGTGGCGGTGCGGGTGCGCGAGTTGTGCGACAAGTACGACTTGCCCTACACCACCGGCTCGCTGGGCAAGCAGTATCTGCTGGCCTTCCGCACCATCCACAAGCTGGCGCTGCCCGACCGTTTCCTCAAGCGGACCGCCGATGACGCTCCGGAGACCTCGTCGGAGCGCAAGTTCGCCGGGATCACCCTGCCGGACGCGCTGCGGGTGGATCCGGAGACCGGTAAGCGTTTCGGGCTGCGTTCGGCGCTGCACGACGCGAAGGTGACCTTGGAGATCAAGGCGCGGCACGAGAAGGAAGTGCTGCGCGAGGCGAAGGTGGCGCTCAAGGCGCGGGCGCGGCAGGAGAAGCTGGCGTTGCGCGAGGCCAAGCGGGCGCTGGGCGAACGGGCGCGGGGTGAGCGGGTCGCGCTGCGGCACAAGCTGGCCCAGCGGCTCGGTAGCGACAGATAACATCTCCATCTCGATTTTTCAATAGGACGTATCACACAATCCGGGCCCGAATTCGCCAACCTACGCTCTCGTAACTTACGGTACTGTAACCGCCATGGCGATCTCGGATGTCAAGGAATACGCGCACCTCACCGCGGCGGATGTCGAAGCACTCGGTGCGGAATTCGACGCGATCCGCCGGGAGATCGAATCCTCCCGGGGCGCGGCGGACGCGCGGTATATCCGCAATGTCATCCGGCTGCAGCGCGCGCTGGAGATCAGCGGCCGCACGGTGCTGTTCGCCAGCTTCCTGCCCCCGGCCTGGCTGGCGGGCGTCGCCCTGCTCGGCACCGCCAAGATCATCGAGAACATGGAGATCGGGCACAACGTCATGCACGGGCAGTGGGACTGGATGAACGATCCGGAGATCCACTCCACCTCGTGGGAATGGGACAATGCGGGCCCCTCGGCGCACTGGAAGATCACCCACAACTTCCTGCACCACAAGTACACCAACGTGCTGGGCATGGACGACGACATCGGCTACGGCCTGCTGCGCGTCACCCGCGATCAGCGCTGGTCGCCGTTCTACCTGGGCAACCCGATCTACAACTTCCTGCTGCAGGCGCTGTTCGAGTACGGCGTGGCCATCCAGCACCTGGAGCTGGGCAAGGTCGCCAAGAAGAAGTGGGCCAAGGACTCCCCCGAGTGGAAGCAGTTCGACGCCGACCGCAAGCTGGTGCTCGAGAAGATCGGTAAGCAGGCCCTCAAGGACTACCTGGTCTTCCCGCTGCTGACCGGCCCCTCGTTCTTCTCCACCCTCACCGCCAACTTCGCCGCCAACGTGGTGCGCAATGTGTGGACCAACGCGGTGATCTTCTGCGGTCACTTCCCCGACGGCGCCGAGAAGTTCACCAAGGCCGATATCGAGAACGAGACCCAGGGCGAGTGGTACCTGCGGCAGATGCTGGGCAGCGCCAACATCAGCGGCGGCCCGGTCATGCACTTCATGACCGGTAACCTCAGCCACCAGATCGAGCACCATCTGTTCCCCGATCTGCCCAGCAACCACTACGCCGCCATCGCGGTGCGGGTGCGCGCGCTGGCCGAGAAGTACGACCTGCCCTACACCACCGGCTCGCTGCCGGTGCAGTACTTCAAGTCCTGGCGCACCATCCTCAAGCTGTCGCTGCCCAACAAGTACCTGCGCCACACCAGCGACAACGCCCCCGAGACCAAGTCGGAGCGGTTCTTCGACGGCAACACCGTCGCCACGATCGATCCGGCGACCGGCCGTCGCCGTGGCCTGCGCACCGCGCTGGCCGAGGGCCGCCGCCGTGGGCGCACCGCGCTGGCCGCCGGGCGCTCGCTGGCCCGCCGCTGAGCAGGCCCGCGGATCTGGTTCACTGATCGGCGTGTGTGCCGATCAACTGAGCGTCTACGACGCGATCCGACTGCGCCGCGATGTGCGCGCCGAGTACACCGGCGAGACGGTCGACGACGACACGCTCTGGCGGATTCTCGACGCCGCCCATCGCGCGCCCAGCGTCGGTAATTCGCAGCCCTGGGATTTCGTCGTGGTCCGCCAGGACGACACCCTGCGCCGCTTCGCCGCCCATGTCGCGGACAAGCGGGCCGAGTTCCACGCCTCGCTGCCCGCCGACCGGGCCGCGACCTTCGATCCGATCAAGATCGAGGGCATCGTCGAGAGCGGTACCGGCATCGTGGTCACTCACGACGACCGGCGCGGCGGCCCGCAGGTGCTGGGCCGGGCCACCGTTGCGGCGACCGGGGTGTACTCCACCGTGCTGGCCATCCAGAACCTGTGGCTCGCGGCGACCGCGGAGCAGGTCGGGGTGGGCTGGGTGTCGTTCTACGATCCAGACATTCTGCGCGAGCTGATCGCGCTGCCCGCCGGGATCGAGCCGGTGGCCTGGCTGTGCGTGGGACCGGTGCGGGAGTTCCAGCGGGTGCCGGACCTGGAGCGATTCGGCTGGCGTACCGGCCGGGCGCTCACCGAGGCCGTGCACTACGAGACCTTCGGCGGCTGAACGCGAACCGGGCACCCGCGGTGGCGGGTGCCCGGCGAGCTGCCGACGTCAGGCCAGCCGGATCAGGCCGTAGTCGAAGGCGTGTCTGCGGTAGACGACCGAGGGACGGTCGGTCTCGCGGTCGTGGAAGAGGAAGAAGTCGTGCCCGACCAGTTCCATCTGGTAGAGCGCGTCGTCGACGGACATCGGTGTCGCGGTGTGCACCTTGGTGCGGACGATATGGCCGGGACCGCTCTGGTCCTCGGCGTCCTCGCCGTGGGCGTGTGCCTCGGCGCCGTTGGGCGCGGTGAACAGGGAATCGTCCACCAGTGTCGCGGTGGCCTGGGCGACCGAGACCGGGGTCTTGTCCCCGTAGTGCACGACGCGGCGCTTGTCCTTGGCGCGGCGCAGCCTGCTCTCGATCTTCTGGGTGGCCGACTCGAGCGCGGCGTAGAAGCTGTCGGCGCACGCCTCGGCGCGCACGATCGGTCCACGGCCGCGCGCGGTGATCTCCACGCGTTGACAGGCCTTGCGTTGACGACGGTTACGTTCATGGAAGAGTTCCACATCGAACAGGAAGATCGACGGGTCGAAGCGCTCCAGGCGAGCGAGCTTCTCCGCGACGTGGATTCGATAGTGGTCGGGGATTTCGACGTTCCGGCCGGATACCACCACTTCGGCGTGGGGTGTCTCGTCTCGGGTCGTCTCGTCGGCACCGTCCAGCAGTGCCATAGGGTCAGCATCTCGCACTGATGTCCGTGCAGAAGTCGTCACGCGTACCTCCCGGATATGGCCGCACGCTTACGCTCGTGTGCGGCGAGATTGAGCTGTGCCGATCGGGAATCGCTCGGCACCAGATATCCGCGGCCCCACCTCCCGAACTCGTGGATCGGTGTGTGCTCGCGACGCTAGTCCGCCACGAGCAAGTGCGCCACTGTTCACGCAAATTTCGCCGCGTCAAGCCGCACAGGTCACCAAAACGGCCCGGGGAACTACGCCGATCCGGCCAAGAACGCGCACCGACTCGCGTGCGGTGGCCCCGGTCGTGAGCACATCGTCGACCAGGACTACCTCGGCATTCGCCCCGATCGGGCCCGCCGTGGCAGGAGGCTCGACGGCGGTGATCCGGCCGCGCAGATTGTGGGCTCGCTCCTGTCTGCTCAGCCCGACCGAATCGCGCACGCCCGGCCGCAGCGCCAGCAGCGGCACGCTCCGGCAATCGATGAGCCACCCCGCCGCGACCGCCGCCGCGCGGGCCACCGGATCGCCGCCGCGGCGCCGGGCGGCGGCCGCTCTGGTGGGCGCGGGGACCAGCACCAGGGGGCGGTCCGGGGCGCGCAGCCGGGCCAGGGCGTGCGCGAGCGCGACGCCGAGGGGTTCGGTCAGGTCGCGCCTGCCGCGTTCCTTGGCGGCGAGCACAGCGCGTCTTCCCGGGCCCGCGTAGGGGCCAAGGGTCCAGCACGGGACGCCCGGATCGGTGCGCGGGCGCACCCGTACCGGGGCCCGAGCCAGCGTGTGCGCGCAGTCCGCGCACCAGGCCGGGCCCGCGCGACCGCAGCCGCCGCAGCAGGCGGGCAGCACCAGATCCAGCAGCACTCTCATAGCGAACGAGTATGGCCGCGGGGTCCGACAGGTTTCAGCTGGGCAGGACCGGGACCACACTGTCGCCGGTGAGCCCGGGCACCTCGCGCCAGAACCGGTCGTTGCGCGCGGGGTCGGCGGTCTGCAGTTGCAGCACCGCGCGCGAATCGGCGACGTACTGGGTGACCGGCGACGCGGTCACCACCCGCACCGGCGGCGTGAGGTTCTGCGGGGTCACCGGGGTGAACTGGGAGCCGTCGATGGAGACGGTGAAGACCGGGTCGACATTGCCCTCGCGCGCCACCATCAGGGTGTCGCCGGTGACCCAGCTCAGCGAGACCGCGCGGCTGCTCAGGCCGACCGCCACCGGTACCGGCGAGGTGAGCGCGAAGCGGCCGTCGGGCTGTCGCTGCACCACCGCCACGTAGACCTTGCCGTCGGCGATCAGCGCCGCCCGCACCCCCGTACGCGACACCGCGATCTCGCTGATCGGCGTGCGCGGGGCGCCCGTGCCCTCGAACAGGCCCGCGGTGTCCACCGGATCCACCGACACATTGCCGGTGGCGCGGTCGGTGACCGCCCGGATGACCCGCTCGCCGTCGATCACCGTCCAGGCCGCGCCGCCGTCGGCGGTCCAGGACGGGCGGGCGATGCTCATGCCCTCGGCCACCCCGAACGCCTTGGCGCCGTAATTGCCGATCAGCAGTGTCCGGCCGGGTTCGGATTCGGGCCTGCCGGTGTCGGCGACCGCGGCCACGAACTGGCCGTCGGCGGAGATGCCGACCGACTGCAGGTTGGTGGCCTCGCCGAAGGACCCGCTCGGGGTGATGATGCCGTCGGGGGTCACCTGCACCAGGGTGCCGTTGCGCAGCGCGTGCAGCCCGACCCGGTTCTGCCCGGGCGCGCTGGCGCTGAACTGGTCGACATCGGCGACCGACCAGCCGTTGGCGTGCCGCTCGTCGAGCGGTTTGCCGTCGGCCAGCAGCACGTACGGGCCGAGGATGTCGGCCCCGGCCAGGGTCATCACCACCTGGGCGGCGAACAGCTCGCGCTCGCGCTGGCCCAGATTGCCGACCCCGGAGAAGTCGATGCGCACCCCGCCGATGCCGACGCCGACCTCGCCCGGTTCGTTGTCGGCCTTGGTGATCGGGCCGTTCACCGCCACCGGCGGGGCGAGATTGTTGCGCACGACCGGTGCGATGGCCGCCTGCGGACCGGCGAGCAGCAGGCCGATCAGCCGCTCGGTGAGCTGCCCGCGCGGCGCCGAGACCCAGCGCGGATCCGGGACCAGCGCGGAGTTGCCGGGCTCGACATAGTTGAGCACATAGCGGCGGTAGGACTTGTCGAAGGAGTTCGAGTCGGTCACCACGCCGTCGGGCAGGTCGGTGATGCGCCACTCGCCGTCGAGCTTGCTCATCTCGATCTTGTTCTCGAGGATGCCGTCCACCGCGCGGTAGCCGCCGTCGCTGCCGAGCTCACCGACCTTGCGGGCGCGGATGACATACCCGGCCTTGTCGGCCGAGCGCGACTCACGCAGGATGTCGGGCCGGTCGACGATGGTGATGCTCGCCTCGTCGTTCCACTCGCTCGCGGCGTCGGTGGCCAGGTACTGGCGCGCGGCGGCGTGCTGGTTGGCCGGGTCGGCGCTGGCGCTGAGGAAATCACCGACCAGCAGGTCGGGGTCGCGGCCCGGGGTCGGCGGGTTCGGGCCCGCCGAGGTCGGGGCGCGGTTGATCGTGCCCAGCGCCTGCGGCGCGGAGGACTCCGGCAGGCTGGCGCAGCCGGTGAGGATCAGCAGCCCGGCCAGGGCGGCCGCGAACGCACCACGCGCCTTCGTCATGTCGGTCGGTCTCCGGTCTCGGTCGAGGTCGGCTCGGCATCGGGTCCCGCGGACTCGGCACCGGCCGGTCCGTCGGCCGGTGCGCTCGCCTGCTCGCCGGGGTCGGGGGGTGCCGTGTCGCTGACCGGCGCGTCCGGTTCGGTCGGCTCGGCGGGTTCGGCCTCGGGCAGCGCGGGGACCTTGCGCAGCATCGGCTCCAGGGCGAGCGGGCTCGGCCCGAGTTTACGGCCACGCACCATCGGCAACAGCAGCCGGAAGCTGGCGCCAACGCCCGGGTCGCCCCACGCCTCCAGCCTGCCCTCGTGCAGATTGGCGTCCTCGACGCTGATCGACAGGCCGAGGCCGGTGCCGCCGGAGCGGCGCACCCGCGACGGGTCCGAGCGCCAGAAACGATTGAAGACCAGCTTCTCCTCGCCCGGCCGCAGGCCCACACCCTGGTCACGCACCACGGTGGCCACGGCATTGGACTCGGCGTCGCCGCGCATCCGGATGAGCACCGGTTTGCCCTCGCTGTGGTCGATGGCGTTGGCGAGCAGATTGCGCAACACCCGCTCGACCCGGCGCGGGTCGACCTCGGCGACCACCGGGTCCTCGGGCAGATCGATGACCAGCTCGACCCCGGCCTCCTTGGCCAGGTGCCGCACCGTGGAGATCGCGGCCCGCGCGCACATGCGCATGTCCAGCGATTCCACCTGCAGCTCGGCCACACCGGCGTCGTGCCGGGAGATCTCGAGCAGGTCGTTGAGCAGGCCCTCGAATCGGTCGAGCTCGTTGACCAGCAGCTCGGAGCTGCGCGCCAGCGCCGGATCGAGATCGTCGCTGGAGCCGTGGATGAGGTCGGCGGCCATCCGCACGGTGGTCAGCGGGGTGCGCAGCTCATGGCTGACATCGGAGGTGAAGCGGCGCTGCAGATTGCCGAATTCCTCGAGCTGGGTGATCTGGTTGGACAGGCTCTCGGCCATCTCGTTGAACGCCTGCGCCAGCCGGGCCATGTCGTCCTCGCCGCGCACGAGCATGCGTTCCTTGAGCCTGCCGTCGGCGAAGCGGCCCGCGATCCGGGCCGCCGACCGGATCGGCAGCACCACCTGCCGGGTCACCAGCGCGGTGATCGCGGCCAGCAGCACCAGCAGCACCACGCCGCCGATGAGCATGGTGCCGCGCATCAGCGACAGGCTCGACTCCTCGCTGGCCAGCGGGAAGATCAGGTAGATCTCCAGGGTCGCCACCTCGGCGCTGGGGCTGCCGATGATCAGCGCGCGGCCGCGGTAGCCGTCGGGGTCGGCGACGGTGGTGAACTGGTAGGAGACCTGGTTGCGCTGCACGAACCGGCGCAGTTCCGGGGGCACCTCGGAGACCGGGCCGGTGGTGAGTTCCTGCGGCGGGGTGCCGCCGATCATCGCCAGCGCGGAATTGAAGCTGCCCGCCGCGCCGGTCGACTGGCCGGTGCCGCCGCGGCTCGACAGCGCCGCGCGCGCGTCGGCCAGCTGTTGCTGCTGGCTGTTCGCGTCGTGCACGCCGGAGAGCATGTTCTCGATCGTGCTGCGGGCACGGTCCATCTCCTCGACGGCCGCGTTGATCTTGGCCTCGAGCAGCCGGTCGGTGATCTGACCGGTGAGCACGACCCCGAGGATCGTGATGACGATCAGCGACAGGGTCAACGTGGACACGATGACGCGCAGCTGCAGCGAGCGCCGCCACAGATGACCGAGGGCGGTCCCGATGGTCTGGAACCAGGCCAGCACCGGGGCCACCCACTGCCGCACCTGCGCGACGGCGGACAGCGTGCGTCCACCCTGGGCCGGATCGCCTGCTGGTAGGCGCGGTGGGGAACTCTCGGTCACCGCGGCGCCTCACAGCGACCGATCACGGCGGTCCGGCCTTGTAGCCCACGCCGCGGACCGTCAGCACGATCTCCGGGTTCTCCGGGTCCTTCTCGACCTTGGCGCGTAGTCGCTGCACGTGCACGTTCACCAGGCGGGTGTCGGCGGCGTGCCGGTAACCCCACACCTGTTCGAGCAGGACCTCGCGGGTGAACACCTGACGCGGCTTGCGCGCCAGCGCGACCAGCAGGTCGAACTCGAGCGGGGTGAGCGAGATCTGCGCGCCGCCGCGGGTCACCTTGTGCGCGGGCACGTCGATGACGATGTCGGCGATGGAGAGCAGCTCGGCGGGCTCGTCCTCGGTGCGGCGCAGGCGCGCGCGCACGCGGGCGACGAGTTCCTTCGGCTTGAACGGCTTGACGATGTAATCGTCGGCGCCGGACTCCAGACCGAGCACCACGTCGACCGTGTCTGTCTTGGCGGTGAGCATCACGATCGGGACGCCGGAATCGGCCCGTAGCACGCGGCACACGTCGATGCCGTTCATGCCGGGCAGCATCAGGTCCAGCAACACCAGGTCGGGGCGGATCTCCCGCACCGCCGACAGGGCCTGCGTGCCGTCGCCGACCACGTGCGGGTCGAACCCTTCCCCGCGCAAGACGATGGTCAGCATCTCAGCGAGTGCCATATCGTCGTCGACGACCAGAATCTTGGGCTTCATAGTCCTATGTTGTCATCTCCCAGGCCAGGATCGGGCCGCCACGCCATTAATGGTGTGAACCCGTCGCCGTATCCCACCTTATCCGGCAAAGATTTCCGTGCAGAGGGTGAGTAGTGCGGGCCTGTCGTCCTCGGATCGGTATGTCCACCACCGGCCGTACCAATCGCGGTCGGCCAGCTCACGATAGACCGCGCCGGTGCGCCGCTGCAGCCCGCCGTCGCGTTCGTAGGCGTCCAGGGCGCGGGTGTCGTCGAGTTCGCCACGGCGGCGGGCTCGTTCGGCGGCCACCTCGGTGGGTACGTCGAGCAGCACGGTGAGGTCGGCCGGGGGCAGGGCCAGCCTGCCGAACTCCAGATCGCCGACCCAGGCGACGATTTCGCCGTCGGCATCCTGGTCGGCCCGGGCGGCGGAGTACGCCGCGTTGGAGGCCACCCAGCGGTCCAGGATCACGATGTCGTTGGCGTCCAACAGGTTCGACAGCTCCGCCGAGGCGGCCGAGCGGTCCAGCGCGAACAGGATGGCCATGGCGTTGATCGAGCCCGCCAGGTCGCCGTTGCCGCCGCGCAGCGCCTCGGCGGCGAGGTCGGCGTGCACGGACCGGCCGTACTGCGGAAAGGCCAGGCTTCCGGCCCGCAGCCCCTTCGCGTTCAACTCCGCGATCAGGCCGTCGATCAGCGTCCGTTTCCCGGCACCGTCGAGGCCCTCCACCGCAATCAGCACGCCCATGACCGGTGAGATTACCCGCTCCGCGAGCCCACGACCGCGCAGCCCGTTTCACAGCGCCCCGATTTCTCCGGTCTGGTGTGGACCGGCCGGTCCGGGGCAGGGTGTGCTCACTATCGACCGATCCGCTCGACCCCGCTGGAGCCACCTTGAGAACGCGCAGACTGACCACCGCCCTCGTCCTCGCCGCCGCGCTGACGACCCTCGCCGCACCGGCCGCCTCCGCGGAGGGCTCGGCCGCCACCGACACCGGCTCCTCCCAGATGGCGGGCCTGCTCTTCTGCGGGCTGCTCTCGCTGAGCAACGGGAACAACCCGACGATCTGCGATACCGGCATCGTCCCCTGAGAAAACGCGCGCGGCCCCGCCGACCCGGGAGGTCGGCAGGGCCGCGTGCGTAGGGCTCAGTAGCGGTAATGCTCG